>JAZKYU010000065.1:0-31227 GCA_045612305.1 Bacteroidaceae bacterium | reverse complement strand
CCACCACCCCCGCAGCCGATGGCACGGGCGAAAAGAAAGACAAACAACAAAACCTCCGCCGCTACCGCCGCCACAACAAGAAAAAGAGCAACAACAGCGAAAACGCCTAACTCTCTTTCACACATATAATTATGAGCGACTAAAACATTAGTCGCTCATAATTATTTACAGCAAGCAGGTTTTCATCGAGCCCCATTTACAACATCTCACACCCACTTGGCCAAATTACAGTCACGCCCTTTTGTTCATGAATAGCCTTATATCTAAAATTTCACATTCTACTCTTCCACTACCGCTGTGGCACGGGTAGGTGCATTGTTTGTGCCAAGGATTATAGCCACAACACGTGTAATGTCGGCTACGTCTACTTCCCCGTCGCCGTTTACATCACCAGCATCGGTTATACGATTCTCGTCGAGTATCATAGTTACCACGCAAGTAATATCGGCTACATCCACAGCTCCGTCGCCGTTTACATCGCCGACAACATCTTCGGGCTCCATCTCCACTATGTTGGTAATTTCACCCCATCTTTCGTTGGCTTTATAGGCCTCTTTTGCACCACGAGGAACGTGCAATACAAAATTCTCAAAATCAACATTTTCAAAAACGTTTTCTCCAATGTTTATCGGTTCATTGTTATATATGTACAAATCCTTTAGATTCTTTAAGCCCTCAAAAGCCCACTTTTCTATATATGTAACCGATGTTGGTATATGAAACTCTGTAGATGCGTGGCTGGCAGGAAATTTTATCAAGCAATCCATCGCTTTGTTATACAAAACAGAGTCTTTTGCCACAAAAGCACTACTACTTCCTTTAATACTTTTTAAATTGCTACATTTATAGAGAAAAGCATCCCCAATAGTTTTAAGGTTACTGCTTATTGATATTTCTTCAATATACACATCGGAAATACCATAGTCGGCAACGTGATATATATCGCTCATAACATATTTATTATTATTATAATTAGAATACCAACTAGGAGTGAATGCCGATGCATATAAAGTATTATCTTTAATTAACAAGTAAGTTCCGGGGTGCCTTGCATTACTCCAATTATTACAATCCTCATCCAAAGAGAAAGGGCCAAGATTACATTTTTCACCATCCGCACCTGCGTTAAAATTATAGACACTTTTAATGCCGTGCGTGCTGTAGACGCCAAAGAAAGGGTTTTTACCTATATGCGTAAAGGGAACATAATAATCATCAAAAATCACATCCCCCTCATCGTCATAACGCGTACAGCGTGATGATATATCTATGCTTGAAACACGCGTATTACGGAAGGCAAAGTCTCCAATTGAAGTAAAACCAAACTCTTCATCCCAATAACTTCCAGGAGTTTCAACACTATTTAATTTTACACAACCGTCAAAAGCATAATCCCCAACGATGTTTGTATGGTCATTGTATGGTAACTTTTTAGTAAAACTTCGCAAGTTTGTTGCATTTTGAAAAGCACAATTGCCAATATTATTGCAACACCCTAGTTCTATTGTGTGCAACACTTTATTATCTTTAAACGCGTTTTGAGGAATTTCATTAGCAGGATATATAGTATATTCGTTCAAAGGTCCATCGCTTCCCGTATAGCGCGAAATACTACCGTTTATTGTCAATTTGTTTAATTGTGGCATACTATTTAACACTTTAAAATCTGGTGCATCTAACGAACAATTAACAACAAGAATATCCACATTTGCAATTTCTGTAGATGTTAAATAAAAACTATTATCAAGTGTTTTTACAGGTGTGTCTACCACGATACAATTATTCATATCATTGCCCGAATTTCCATTATTAATACCATTAGCAAGCTGTTCTTCCCACGCTTTTTTAGTACCCGAAGGAACGTGGAGAATTCCATATTGATAATTATATGTCATACCAAAAGGTGTTCTATTCCTTGTGTAAATGTTATGGATGACTTTGTAGTAGAAACTATCTTCAACTTCAACACCTTCGGTATAGAAATATTCACAATTATCAGGCAACACAAGTGTGGTTATGTAAAACTTTTTAAAATTGAATGATAATTTATTTTTTTCTGTAGAATAATCTTTTTGTGGATAATTATTATAATTAAGATTGCAATCCCACGCTTCTATTGTAACATCGGAAAGGTCTAAATAATTAATATGTTGAAGGCAACAGTCGAATTCTTCACTATCTTCATAATATTCGTATGTAGATAAATCCAGGAAGTCCTTACCATTGAGAAAGCCTGCGACTTTTATTTTAGAAGGAGACCCTGCAGTCCTGTATAGTTGATAGAATTGTCCCGGCTCTGGGCAATAGATGTATGTAATACCACTTTCACCTGTCAATTCAGAGTAAAGAGAGTAGGTAAATTGTATATTGGGACGCGTACTTGTCCTTGAACCGGATGATATACTATTTACAGTTGCCGACGATGCTGATGTCCAGCTCAAAGTTTTATAATTTCCGGCTGATGATGATGCAAAATAAACCTCGTTTAAATAATTACCCTTTTCTGTGTTTCTAATATCTATGAGCAAATTACCTCCAGTGTATTTAAAAGGTTTACTTAATCTTATTGTAACCCATCCACTACTTTTTTTTGCCCAACCACCAATATTTGTATTTGCAACCTCCACAAGACCACTCGTTGAAAGCATATTGTTATTCGAAGCAAAATAAGACGAGGTTGTTGTTCCCATCTTAACACTGAAATTGATTTGTGGCACAGAGGCTGATGTTGATACATTTTCATAATAGAAAGATATTGCAGTAATCTCTGCACCTCCATAAAAATCGCCAAGTTCGTCAGCAGTGTAAATCATTTGACAACCTTGGTAGGTGTCGGTGTAATAAAAATTAATAGGTGTTTTTGTTTGTGTGGCAGAGCCTCCAATACTCAATGTAGATGCTACAACTTTTGTACTTATAAAGCATAGCCATAAGAGCATTGTGATAATACAATTTTTTCTCATAATACAAATATTTAGTTAGCAATTGAATTACAGCGTGTTATAATTAAAAGGTAACCTACCTCACGCGAAAATAGCAACCACACAATACAACAAAAAAAAGACGTGAGACTTGTCGCCTTACGTCCATCAACCTATGGGCATCGCCAAACGCCTTATCAGAATGAACTATGAAGAAACAATATTCCCACGCCGTGGAATATACACATAGCCTATGCGTGGAACACACATAAGCGGTATATACACAGAATGAGCATTGATAGTCTTCGTCCTCTGATAAAATTTTGGCGAAATTTATAGGTTGGGACTTAAAACAAAATGCTTTCTTGCGTCGGTGAATTTCTCCTCACCGACACTGCGAAGATACACATTTTTAAGCAACTCACGCTCCATTTAAGAAAAATCTTTATCCTCAATGGGGGAATTTGTTATTTAAAAAGTTTATTGTAGCCAATATAATCAGCACATCTTTTCGCTGCGCATCAAAACGGCAGCTAAAAACAACCGTGGCTGCATCGTTATGCTGCAGCCACGGAAGAAATTAAATAAACACCACCATCTTTTACTCGGCCATCAACTGCTTGTAAGTTGTTTTGGGCGAGCGCGCCGCCGTTGTTTCGTCGAGACGGCGCACGGGGGTTGAATGGGGTGCGTTCTTCACCACATCGGGGTTTTCTATGGCCTCGCGAGCCACCTTCTTCATAACGGCTATAAACTCGTCGAGCGTCTCCTTGCTTTCGGTTTCAGTGGGCTCAATCATTATACTCTGGTGGAAGAGCAAGGGGAAGTAGATTGTGGGTGCGTGGTAGCCATAATCGAGCAGGCGCTTGGCTATGTCAAGGGTGGTTACACCGGTCGACTTGTCGGCAAGGCCATCGAACACAAATTCGTGCTTGCACACACCCTCGATGGGCAGGTAATACTCCTCTTTAAGCGACTCTTTAACATAGTTGGCGTTGAGCACGGCAAGCGGGCCCACCATCTTCACGTTCTCGCGACCAAGGGTGAGTATATAGGTGTAGGCACGTAACAGCACGCCGAAGTTGCCAAGAAAGCCAGACACATTACCCGACGATTTTTCGTCGCACGACAGATAAAAACGACCATCGCTGTCTTTCTTCACCTGCGGGTTGGGCAATAGGTGTTCTAGGCCTGCACGCACACCCACAGGACCGTCGCCGGGGCCTCCGCCACCGTGAGGGGTGGAGAAAGTTTTGTGCAAATTTATGTGCATAATATCGAAGCCCATATCTCCCGGGCGACACTTGCCTAGCACAGCGTTGAGGTTGGCACCATCGTAGTAGAGAAGGCCGCCAGCCTCGTGCACAAGGCGCGAAATTTCGGGTATCTCGGTCTCGAAAATTCCCAGCGTGTTGGGGTTGGTCATCATTATGCCGGCCACGGTGTCGTCGAGCAGAGGTTTCAAGTCTTCAACATCTACCGTGCCACGAGCTGTGGATTTTACCTCCACAATCTGTAGCCCACACACCGCCGCGCTGGCGGGGTTTGTGCCGTGGGCGCTGTCGGGCACAATAACCTTTGTACGCTTGTAGTCGCCACGCTGCTCGTGGTAGGAGCGCATAATCATAAGGCCGGTGAGCTCGCCGTGGGCACCCGCATAAGGGTTAAGCGTGAAGGCCGAAAGGCCGCTTATCTCGGCAAGCGAGGCTGCAAGGTTGTAATATACCTCGAGAGCTCCTTGTGCCTGCTCTACCGGTGTTGCCGGGTGCAGGTTAAAGGCAGGCAACGAGCTTATCTCCTCGTTTATGCGAGGGTTGTACTTCATAGTGCAACTGCCCAAGGGGTAGAAACCTGTATCGACACCAAAGTTCTTGTTTGACAAGTTTGTGTAGTGACGCACCACATCGAACTCCGTCACCTGTGGGAGCAGGGGTGTTGTTTCGCGTTTTAGGTTGGCAGGAAGCTCGCAAGGGCAATATTGCTCTTTAAACTCGTTCTTGGGAAGGGAAAAACCTTCGCGGCCCTCTTTCGAGAGCTCAAATATAAGTTTATCGTAATTACGTATCATATTACTCTCCTCCCTTCTGTTAGATGTTTTTTACAATTTCCACAAACTTGTCCATCTCGGCCTTTGTGCGCTGCTCGGTAACACAGATGAGCAACATATCGTCGGCAATCTTCACACCACCCAAAATACCTTGTGAAAGCAGAGCCTCTTGTATGCGCTCGGCAGGAAGGGCTGTTTTCACCGCAAACTCGTTCATAAAGGGGCGGTCGAAAGCCATAGCACACTTGCCTGTTGCCACAAGTTGCCGGGCAAGGTAGTGGGCACCGCCATAGGATGCGCAGTTAACCTCTTTGAGACCCTTGTGCCCCAGGAGCGAGAGGTAGATGGTGACATAGAGAGCCATCAACGACTGGTTGGAGCAGATGTTGCTGTTGGCTTTCTCGCGGCGTATGTGCTGCTCGCGTGCCTGCAGGGTGAGCACAAAGGCTCGGCGGCCGTCGACATCGGTGGTTGCTCCCACTATGCGCCCCGGCAGCTTGCGCACAAGCGCGTTGGTGGTTGCAAGGTATCCCACATAGGGGCCACCATAGGTCATAGGTATGCCCAATGTTTGCCCGTCGCCACAAGCGATGTCGGCACCCCACTCTGCCGGTGTCTTTAACACGGCAAGCGACGAGGGGTTTGCGTTCATCACCATAAGAGCCTTGCGGGCGTGGCACATATCGGCTACACCTGTGTAGTCTTCCACAACACCGTAGAAGTTGGGCTGCGCAAGTATAACACCTGCCACATCGTCGCCTGCAAGTTTTGTTTCAAGGTCGGCAAGGTCGGTTACACCATCCTTTTCGGCGATGGTAACAACCTCCACACCTTGGTATTTTGCATAGGTCTCCACAACACGTTTCACCTTGGGGTTTAGCGTTGCCGAGAGCAGCACCTTGTTGCGTTTTTTAGCTGCAGCGATGGTCATCATCATAGCCTCGGCTGTGGCTGTGGTGCCGTCGTACATAGAGGCGTTTGTCACGTCCATACCGGTGAGCTCGGTTATCATCGACTGATACTCGAAGATATACTGCAGAGTACCCTGCGAAATTTCGGGCTGATAAGGGGTGTAGGCCGTGAGAAACTCTCCACGCTGAAGTATGGCGTTGATAACCGACGGCGAGTAGTGATCCTCGACGCCTGCGCCGGCAAAGCAAACAAGCTTGCCGTTACGCTCGCCCAGCATTTCGAAGAACTTGCGTATCTCTACCTCGGACATAGCCTCGGGAAACGCAAATTCTCTATTGAACATCAGTTGCTCGGGTATTTCGGCAAAAAGGTCGTCTATAGACTTTAAGCCAGCCACGGCAAGCATCTGTTCAATATCCTCCTTTGTATGGGGAAAATATTTCATTGTTTTTTACTCGTTAATATGTGATTTATAAGCAGCTGCATCCATAAGGTTTTCTACCTCCGAAGGATCGGAAAGTTTAACCTTAATTATCCAGTTGCCATAGGGGTCGCTGTTTACAAGCTCGGGGCTGTCGGCAAGAGCGCTGTTAACCTCGACAACCTCACCGCTTACAGGCGAGATGAGGTCGCTGGCAGCCTTAACACTCTCCACAGCACCAAAGTCCTCACCGGCTGTAACTTCGTCGCCTTCGTCGGGCATATCGACATATACAACGTTGCCAAGCTCGTGCTGTGCATAATCGGTGATACCAACATAGCCATACTCTCCCTCTACTTTTACATACTCGTGTGACTCTGCATAGAAGAGTCCTTCCAAAATTGTGCTCATAATTTTTCTTTTTTTAGGTTGTTATAAGTTATTTCTTGTAATTTTTGTCATAGAAACGTTTTTTCGTAACCTTGCCCGCAAACACCTTTTTGCGTATGCGTACGGCTACCTCGGTGTCGAGTGCCGAGTGTGCAATATCGACAAGAGCCATACAAACGCTCTTGCCTGTGGAGATAGAGTTATAACCCGTGGTCACCGTGCCCACAACCTCACCGTCGACCTCTACATCGTAGCCGTGGCGGGGTATAGCCTTGTCGTATAGCTCTATACCCACAATCTTGCGTTTTAGACCTTCGGCTTTTTGCGCAGCAAGCGCCTCCTTGCCTATAAAGTTCTCCTTGTCGAGCTTTACAAAGATGCCGAGCCCTGCCTCCAGAGGTGTTATCTCGTCAGACAGCTCGTCACCATAGAGAGGCAAGCCCACCTCGAAGCGCAACGTGTCGCGGCATCCAAGACCACAAGGCACTACCTCGCCGCTTGCGAGTAATTTATCCCACACCTCGTTGGTAAAGGCGTGCGAGCCATAGAGCTCAAAACCATCTTCGCCCGTGTAACCTGTGCGGCTTATTATTATTGTTTCTCCGTTATATTCAACCTCCTTGCAGGTGTAGAACACCATATCGCTGCACTGCAAGCCGAGTACATTCTCTATTATAGCCTCGGTTTTAGGGCCTTGCACGGCCACCTCGCCATAATAGTCGCTTTGGTGCTCAACCGTAACATCGAAAGCGGCAGCGTGTTGCATAATCCACGCAACATCCTTCTCTATGTTCGATGCGTTTATCACAAGAAAATAGCGTTTATTGCCCATCTTGTAGACAAGCAGGTCGTCGACCACGCCACCTGTGGGGTGACACATCATACCGTAGTATATTTTCCCATCGGGAGCATCGGTTACATCGTTTGTAAATATATAGTTTACAAACTTCTCGCTATCGGCACCGGTGACAAGAACTTCGCCCATATGAGAGACATCGAATATACCGCAAGCGCCACGCACCGCGTTGTGCTCTTCGACTATATTGCTATACTGTATGGGCATATCGAAACCACCAAACGGGCTTATCAACGCGCCAAGCGCAACGTGTTTGTCGTAAAGACAGGTTTTTTTATTTTCCATAGGTTAGTTGAATAATATTTTTATAAGTTGTTCTTTTTTAAGATTATGCACGCAGCCTTCGACATCGGCGTTGGCAAGGGCGCTATATACAGCCTCGGGGGTATACTCCACACCACGCAATTTGTTGAGCATAGCAGCATCTATGTCACCCGTTACAAAAAAGTCGCCCATAAGGTTTACCTTTTTTATAATAGAATTTTTAACCTCTATGCGAGCTTCAAACTCCCCCACCCCCTCTATGCGGGTGCGCACCACCGCTGTGCAGGCAGGGTTGTTGCCATATATAAACTCTGGGGTTGTATACTCTCGCGCTATCTCCTCTATCTTCTCCACGTCGGCAGGTGTGAGGGTTATCTCCTCGTTGCAAAGCGTTGTGCGCAGGTGTTGTTTAAACTCCTCGAGCGAAATTTTGAGATATTCACAAAGAGTTGTTATGTGCTGACGCACCGAGCTCACCCCCTTGCTCTGCAATTTTTCGGCAGAGGGTGTTATCGCTTGCAACATCTTCTCTATATCGGTGTCGAAGAGCATTGTACCGTGAACGATGCTTCTATTGGGGAGGTGGTAGAAGGCGTTTCCCGACACCTTACGACCAGCAACAAGTATATCGTTGCGACCGCTTGTGCGCGCATCCACGCCCAAGAGACGAAGAGCGTGCTCCACCATAAGCATATAGCGGTTAAATGTAAAATTAACGTTGCTCGTGGGGGTTATGTACGAGAGCATAATATTATCGAGGTCGGCATAGACACAGCCGCCACCGCTTTTTCGTCGATAAAAGCCTATACCTTGAGAGCGGCAATATTCCACGTTAACCTCACCCTCAATTAGTTGGTTGCGACCAAAAATAACCGTAGGCTCCACCTGCCACATAAAGAAATAGTCGCCTGCGGGGAGAAAACGTGCAACATACTCCTCCGCTGCCAAGTAGAAAGGCAACGGGCGGGGTTTTTCTATGGGTATTACGACGTAAATCATCGGTTATTCATAGAGAAGGTCTATGGTTACAAATTTATCGAAATTATGGATAAAATCAAATTTTAGGGTTTTTATTTTTCGGCTCTTACACATTATTTAATATAGGAGCAAAAACCGGCGCAAAGAGAAGTTTGCTGTTTTAGCACAAATATCTGCAAGAGTGTTATTTTGGCAACCTCACAAGCAAGAAACAGCCATACCTTTGAGGTGTAAACAAAACAAAAAGATTATGGCAGATATTAACAAAATCAGAGTAAACAAGAGCGACTACAACATTGTGCCCCAGCTAGGCACAGGACTTTTTGCAGAAAACGGCGTAGTGGGCATAAACACAGGCGAAGGCATAACCCTTGACAAAGACGGCAAGGTGTGTATAAACCTTGGTACAGGCCTTGCGTGCGACGAAGAAAAGGGGTGCCTCCAGGTTAGCCTCGGCACAGCACAAGTAGCCGAAGCCGACGACATAGATTGCGGCATAGCGATAAACAACAGCGGTTTCATCATAGACCTTGCAAAGTTCAAGGACTTCCTTGCAACTCTTGGCGTACAATTTACCCAACCCCTATGTTAAGCGTCGTAATAACAGCATACAACGTGGAGCCTTACATTGAGAAGGCTATAAAAAGTTGTCTACAACAAACACACAAAGAGCTTGAGTGCGTAGTTGTGGAAGACTGCTCTACCGACAGCACCGCCGATATAATATCCCGTATAGCGCAGAGCGACAAGCGAGTGCGCATTATAAAAAACAAGAGCAACGAGGGGGCAGGTGCATCGCGCCAGAGAGGTATAGAAGCCTCTGTGGGCGAGTACATACTGCTGCTCGACGGCGACGACTGGATAGAGCCCGATTTTATAGAAGCACTCTACAAGAAGGCCATAGAGAGCGGTGCCGAGATTGTGAGCGGTGGGATAAAAGTTGTTCACAACGACGGAGTGTGGGAAGCAACCTCCTACGGCAACTGCATAACCGAAGGCGCGGAAAAAGTTACACGTTTCTGGGGCGAAAAGGTTGTTTTTATGAACAACAAACTCATACACCGCAGGCTGCACGAGAAGGTCCCCTACTGCCAAAGACGATTCATAGAGGACACCCCCACAATAATACCACAACTATATTTTGCCAACAAAGTTGCATACGTAGACAACGTAGGCTATAACTACCGCATGCAGCATAACAGCCTCACACACAAGGCTTCGGCCTTCAAGTACGCGCTCTTTCGCGCGCTATGTGCCGAGGATTTAATAACCTTCTTCGAGCAGCACGACAAGGAGTATATAAAAACCATCCCTTTAGTGTTAGGGTACTCACAACTTATAAAAAAGATAAAAGAGCTTAACCCTACAAAAGAGACCATAGCACCCTACCAAGAAGAGTGGATAGAACTTACAACATCACTTATAAAAAGACTAAAATGATACTAGGAACACACAACAGCGGCACAGCCGGGCCACTTGTATGGTGGCAAAGACCATTCGCATTTATATTAAACCCCACGAGCCGTTGCCAGGAAAAAAGTATTGCTGAGCAGCTGAAAGAGGGAGTCAAACTCTTTAACCTGCAAATAACACGTTATTGCGGTAAGTGGCACTTTTCCCACGGCCTGTGCATATACAAAGAGACTCTTTTCGAGGCGTTGGGTATTATGCGCGCTGCAGCAAGGAAAGGAGCGCCCATATATTTTCAGCTCTATTTAGACAAGAACTTCTTCTGTGGGCAAGAAAAAGAGCTCTTCAGGAAACTTGTCAAAGATATAAAGGATTACTACTGTGCGCCACATTTTGTTATGCTATCGGCGTGGATAGAGGGCAGCAAGGAGTACCCGCACAAAGCTCGCAAAGGCATAAACCACCGCGAACATTACTGGTCACAAGCCTGGGGCAAAGCCTTTGGAAAAAGTTTTATCGACCGCCTGCCCCTGCCGTTGCGCCACGCAAAACTCCACAACGCCGGGTATCGCGAAAAAAGCGACTGCAAGTACCTTATGCTCGACTTTTACAATATATAGGCCATCTATTAAAAAGTTACCCTTGCCAAGAATTCTTGGCAAGGGTATGCTTTATTATCTAGCGGGAGATAATTATTTGAGGTTTGATGCGGGATCGAGGTTCTCGCGCTCAATATCCTTAAAGTAATTAACTGTACCCACTTTGAGCTCAGCTGTAGCAGCATCGTCGCAAACGATTATGCCGCGGGGGTGCATCTGCAACACGCTGATAGTCCACATCTGTGTGATGTTACCCTCAACAGCGTGATAGAGAGCCTGAGCCTTGTTGTGGCCGTTAACGAGGATAAGCACCTCTTTTGCATCCATAACGGTACCAACACCCACTGTTACTGCAGTCTTGGGCACCTTGTTGATGTCGTTATCAAAGAAACGAGAGTTTGCGATGATGGTGTCTGTGGTCAAAGTCTTGATACGTGTGCGTGATGCAAGAGAAGAGCCGGGCTCGTTGAACGCGATGTGACCATCGGGGCCGATACCACCAAGGAAGAGGTCGATACCACCGTAAGACTTAATTTTCTCCTCGTAACGAGCGCACTCTGCAACGAGGTTTTCAGCGTTACCGTTAAGGATGTTCACGTTCTCCTTCTTAACATCAACGTGGCTGAAGAAGTTGTTCCACATAAAAGAGTGGTAGCTCTCGGGGTGCTCCTCGGGAAGACCTACATACTCGTCCATGTTAAATGTAACCACGTTCTTGAAGCTTACAAGGCCCTTGTTGTAAAGGTTAATGAGTTCTCTGTAAGTACCAAGGGGAGTTCCACCTGTGGGCAAACCAAGAACAAAAGGTTTCTCCTCTGTAGGTTTAAACTCGTTGATTTTCTTTGCTACATAAGATGCAGCCCAGCAAGAAAGTTGCTGATAGTTAGGTTCAATAATTAAACGCATAATTCTTAAAATTTATAGTGTTCTTTAAGTATTAGTTTGTCAAACTGTGTATCCACCCTCATAAGGCGTGGCAAGCTTTTATTTTTTCCATTTACAAGAGTATCCTTGCTATAGAGCATAAGCTGACGGCCATCGTAGTCGGTAAAAAGCGTCGCACCGCTCACGCCACCTGTAAGCAAGGGCTTGGGCTCTATGTGCCACGGACCGTTAAGCCCTACAGCATCGTCCTGAGTATAAGCAACGCCTATAACCTTCTCACCACCCTCTACAGCTGTAAACAAAACCCCAAGCCTGCCACCAAGAGTCTCAAAATAGAAAGGAGCCTCCATAAAACGCGAAGCCAAGCCTTGGCTGTCGGTCGACCAACTATTTTGCGATGCGCGGAACATTACAAAAGGCTCGCCCACTCTATAGTCGAAGTTGTCGCCAAGGCGAACAATCTGCACCGTGGCGTTGCCGTTCTGCTCAAAGCCGTGGGTGTATATCATATAACCCACATTATTGTAATCGGTGCAAAACGTAGGGTGCAACGAAAGTTCTGCCGGGTTGAGCAAGGAGCCTCCCGATGTTACGTGCTTGTAGGGGCCGGCAACATTATCGCTTACAAAAATTTCGCACGAGGTGCGGCTCACGCCCTCACCATCAAGGCTCGATATTCTAATGTCGGGGCGCGAAAAGGTTGCCATATAGTAATAACGCTTGTTATACAGGTGTATCTCGGGGGCGGTCACAAGAGGAGCCTTGCCCATCCACGCATCGCCCGAATGAGAAAGCACATCAAAGGGGCCCTCCCACACCGACATATCGGTGCTGCGCCACATTTGCCCGCCATCACCTGTCATATAATAAAGGTTACTTGCCTTGTCGTAGATAATAAAGGGGTTTGCAACATCCATCGTATCTATAGCTACAGACTGCAAAGTAGCGTTTACGTGCGCAACTGCGCCACCGGCCTGCACACCTTGCTCCTTGCCACCTTGCCCACACGATGCAAACAGCAAAAGCAAAAAGAGATATGTAAAAGTTATCTTTTTCACCCCTTCACACAGATTTTTCATAAAGATAAGCAAATTTATATAAACAAAATATCTTAAACAAGAAAAAATGCAATTTATATACTTTTTCAGCTTTTTATGCAACAATTTTTGCGATGCAAGGAGCGCGGCAACGCACCGAAAAAGCATAGTTTTATGCTTTATTATACCTTTTTCATCGGCTCACACAAAATATAATTTGTTCTATTGTTGAATTTTTAAATTTAAGAGTTATGAAAAAGTTACTATTCCTTTTTGTAATACTCACCCTCGGGTGGAACGCAACAACCACAGCGCAAGAGAACAAAAAGATGACGAGAAAAGAGCGTCAAGCAGCCTGGAAAGCCGAAAGGTTGAAAAAGAAAGCAGAACGCAAGGCCGAAGAAGCAAGGGAAGACTCCATAAACTTTGTTCAGGCTGTGCAAGCGTTGCAAAGCGGCTCGTGGGCCCTAGAAGCCCAAAGCATCACGTTCAACAACGGCTACACCGAGTATGTGACACCTAACATAAACTTTGTCTCCATAAACAGGGATAAAGGCATAGTGCAGACAGCATTCGACAACAGCAACATATACTCCCCCAACGGGCTAGGTGGCGTAACCCTCGAGGGCGGCATCACCGGGGCCGAGATAAGTAGCGACAAAGATGGTAACGTATATTACAGCTACGGCATACAAGGGCCTTATATATCGGCAACCGTGCACGTTACGCTCGATGCAAACAGCAATAACGCAACAGCTTATGTGAGCCCCAACTTCAACGGGAGAAACATAACTATGCAGGGAACAATTTATCCTTATAACACGGCCGGGGTGTTCGAAGGAACCCCCGGCTACTGAAGCAGCAACAGCGACAACACCTACGCGTGGTTTGCACCGCCCACAGCCGTGCGCATAACACCACCCTTGACACCCGGGCCCACCTTCAGACCACCGTTTATAGCCAGGCCACCAGCAGGACCTCCCCCACCCGTTATGCGCCCGCCAGCGTTTGGGGCACCTATAGTTCCAAGGCCGCCTGTCAGCCGCCCACAAGGACCTCCTGGGTTTGTGCCATAAAAAAAAGTTCACAGAGGTTGCTCTGTGAACTTTTTTTACCATCAAGGAATATTACTCTTGAGGCATCATATTTGTGTAGACGTTCTGCACGTCATCGTCCTCCTCGAGGCGCTCCACAATCTTGTCAATTGTAGCACGTTGCTCTTCTGTAACCTCTTTCTGGTCGTTGGGGATACGTGTAAACTCGCTACCTGTAATCTCGTAACCCTTCTCCTCGAGGAACTTCTGTATAGCTCCAAAAGATTTGGGGTCGCCGTAGATTGTTACCTCGTTCTCCTCCTCGTCAAACTCGTCCTCCACACCGTAGTCGATGAGCTCGAGTATCAGGTCGTCCATATCAAGACCATCTTTTTTAGAGAAGGTAAACACACATTTGTGTGTAAACATAAAGTCGAGGCTACCCGATGTACCAAGTGTTCCGCCAAATTTATTGAAAACAGAACGTACGTTTGCCACGGTACGGGTTGTGTTGTCGGTTGCAGCATCAACAAAGATTGCTATACCGTAAGGGCCGTATCCCTCGTATGTAACCTCCTTGTAATCTTTCTGGTCCTTACCAAGAGCGTTCTTTATAGCACGCTCAATGTTGTCCTTGGGCATATTCTCGCGCTTTGCGTTGGCGATGATAGCACGAAGATGTGAGTTTGTATCGGGGTCGGGACCACCTGCCTTAACAGCAATTGCAATCTGTTTGCCCACACGGGTAAATGTACGCGCCATGTTACCCCATCTTTTAAGTTTCGCAGCTTTACGATATTCAAAAGCTCTTCCCATAGTATATCTTTTTATTTTAGGTTATTATTTATTTCTGTTTTATCGCTGTATAGCACCAAGACGTTTCTGGAAGTTCTCCATCAAGCGCGCCATAGTTTTGTCTATCACCTTATCGTTGAGAGTCTGGTTGTCGTCCTGCAGTATAAAGCTCACAGCGTAGCTCTTCTTGCCCTCCTCAAGGTTTTTGCCTTCGTAAACGTCGAAGAGAGTTACAGCTTTCAAAAGCTTCTTCTCGGTCTCGCGTGCAACTTGCTCTATCTGCGCAAAGGTTACCGACTTATCGAGAAGCAACGCAAGGTCGCGTTTCACTGCGGGATACTTGCTTATCTCGGCATAGCCTATCTTGGCATTCTTCACAGCCTTCATAAGTTCGGTCCAGTTAATATCGGCATACAAAACCTCGCTATCTATATCGAAACGTTTTGTTATCTTCTTGCGCAAGATACCAAGCTGCGCCACAACCTTCTTGTTGTTTGCAGCCTGCACCTGCAAGCCTGCCGCAAAAACATCGTCGCTAAATGTTGAAAGCACACGCATCGCAGGTTTAAAGCCAAGGCGGTCGAATATGTGCTCAACCTGTGCTTTAAGGTCGTACACTGTGATAGCACGGCCCTGCTCCATCCACGAAGAAGCCACGTTGTTACCTGTCTGCCACAAGCACAGGTGGTAGCTCTCGCTGTAAGGGCTCAATATTTTCTCCTCGGTGCGTTTGTCGGCATCGAAGCGGTAGCTGTTACCAAACTCAAAGAAGCTCAAGTCGCTGTACTTGCGGCTTATGTTGCGCTGCAAGCTCTCGAGACCACCAAACAAGAGTGTCTGACGAAGAACGTTGAGGTCGTTACTCAAGGGATTCATCAAGCGCACAAGGTTGTCGCTCTTGTAGCTCTCAAGGCCATCGTAGTAAGCGGCGGCGGTGAGCGAGTTATTCATAATCTCGTTGAAACCACAACCCACCAACTGCTCCGAAACAAGGTTCTGTAGCTTGTGCGATTTATCCTCGGCGCCCTTTGTAATTATCGAAGAGTGAAGCGTTGTATCTATAGCTATGTTGTTGTAGCCGTAAATGCGCAATATATCTTCAACCACGTCGCAGGGGCGCTGAACATCGACACGGTAAGGGGGCACCATAAGAGTTATGCCGTTTTCGGTCTCGGCAGTAATCTTCATCTCAAGCGATGTTACGATGCTCTTTATAGTTTCGGGCGAGAGCGAAGCACCTATGAGGTTATTTACATAACTATACTCAAGCTCCACCTTAAAGTCCTCAACAGGTGCGGGGTACACATCTTTTATCTCCATAGATATTGTTCCGCCGGCAAGCTCTTTTATGAGCATAGCAGCCTGTTTAAGAGCGTAAATTACATTGTTGGGGTCGGTACCACGCTCGTAACGGAACGAAGCATCTGTCTGCAAAGCGTGGCGACGTGCTGTTTTTCTTATCCAGGTGGGATGGAAGTATGCGCTCTCGAGGAACACGTTTTTAGTCTCCTCGGTTGTGCCCGACTCAAGACCACCAAAAACACCCGCGATACACATAGGCTCCTCGGCGTTGCATATCATAAGGTCGCGCTCCGAAAGCTTGCGCTCCACGCCATCGAGAGTAACAAAGGGAGTACCTTCGGGGAAGGTGCGCACCACCACCTTGCCGCCTTTAATCTTGTCGGCATCGAAGCAGTGCATAGGCTGGCCGTATGCGTGGAGTATGTAGTTTGTTATATCCACGATGTTGTTTATGGGGCGCAGACCTATTATCTGAAGTTTGTTTTTCAACCACTCGGGGCTCTCCTTCACGGTTACACCTTTTATGCTCACACCCGCGTAACGCATACAAGCCTCGGCGTTCTCAACCACGATATCTATGGGCAGAGAGTTGTCGTCTACCTTAAACGCATCGCAAGAGGGACGTGTGATAGAGCTTGCGCCCTTGTTTTGTGTGAGGTAGGCATAGAGGTCGCGTGCCACACCATAGTGCGAGCAAGCGTCGGCACGGTTGGGAGTTATATCAACGCCTATCAAGTAGTCGCTCTTTATGTTGTAATACTCTTTAGCGGGTGTACCGGGTACCGCGTCGGCAGGGAGCACGATGATACCGTCGTGGTTTGTGCCCACGCCTATCTCGTCCTCGGCACATATCATACCGAAAGACTCAACACCGCGTATTTTGCCTTTTTTAATTGTAAAGCATTCATCGCCATCGTAGAGCTTTGTACCTATGGTCGCAACAACCACTTTTTGGCCGGCAGCCACATTGGGCGCACCACAAACTATCTGTGTGGGGTTACCATCGCCAAGATTAACTGTTGTTATGTGCAAGTGGTCGCTATCGGGGTGGTCGACACAGGTGAGCACCTCACCTATCACAAGCCCCTCGAGACCGCCTTTAATCGTTTGTACCTCTTCCACGCCATCGGTCTCCAAGCCTATGGATGTGAGCGCTGCAGAAACTTCTTCGGGAGCAAGGTCGCAAGCGACATACTCTTTAAGCCAATTGTAAGATATATTCATAATTTTCTGTATTTATTCCGGTTTTCTCTTGCAGTCGCGCAAGCGACTGCGAAATTACACTTTTTTTATGAATAAAAGAAATAGTTTAGGAAGTTTATTAACACATATAAGCATAAAACGAGGAGGTTGCCCTCCTCGTTTTATGCTTATATGTGTTCAAGGTTACTCTCCGCGGAAGCGACGAGCCTGCTCCTCGATAAGTTCTTTATCCTCAAAGTAGTTGATTTTCATCGCACGACGCACGTCGGCAAGGGTGTCGGCAGCTGTTGCGCGTGCCACGTTGCAACCCTCCTCCAAGAGCGCGTACACCTCGTGTATCTTCTGTTCCCACTCTTTGCGGCGAGCACGTATGGGCGCAAGTTCCTCCTCAAGTATTGCGATGAGGAATTTCTTAACTTTAACATCGCCTAAACCACCGCGACGATAGTGCGCTTTAAGCTCGTCGAGCGAGGGATACTCGGGAAGATATTTTTCAAAGTGCTCGGGCTTGCAGAAGGCGTCGAGATAAGTAAACACGGTGTTACCCTCGACCTTGCCAGGGTCTTGCACGCGCAAGTGGTCGGGGTCGGTATACATACCCATAACTCGCTGACGAAGTTCCTCGGCGGTGTCGGAAAGGTAGATACAGTTGCCAAGCGACTTACTCATCTTGGCCTTGCCGTCGGTACCGGGCAAACGCAAGCAAGCAGCGTTGTCGGGCAACAAAATTTCGGGCTCCACAAGTGTGTCGCCATAAATTCCGTTAAAGCGGCGAGCAATCTCGCGCGCCTGCTCTATCATAGGCTGCTGGTCCTCACCCGCAGGCACGGTTGTTGCACGGAAAGCTGTTATGTCCGACGCCTGACTGATGGGGTATGTAAAGAAACCCACAGGGATACTTGTCTCAAAGTTACGCATTTGTATCTCGGTCTTCACCGTGGGGTTACGCTGCAAGCGTGACACGGTAACGAGATTCATATAGTAGAAAGCAAGCTCGCAGAGTTCTGCTACCTGTGACTGTATAAATATTGTACTCTTTGCAGGGTCTATACCCACCGACAGATAGTCGAGAGCCACCTCTATTATATTCTGACGCACCTTCTCGGGGTTATCGGCATTATCGGTGAGAGCCTGCGCGTCGGCTATCATAATAAATATTTTGTCATAAACGCCCGAGTTTTGCAGCTCCACGCGACGGCGCAAAGAGCCCACATAGTGCCCCAAATGCAAACGACCTGTGGGGCGGTCACCTGTCAATATAATTTTGCTCATTTTTTCTTTTCTTTAATTTAATTGTGCGAAGATAGTAAAAATATTCCACTTTAGAAAGGTACATCGCCCGGATTTCCTCCGCCTATAAAATCGACAGGCACACCAGGCGAGTCTTGCATATAGTCGGGTACCTCGCCGGGAACAGGCTCGGCACTCATATTTGCATTCATCTTTGAAGGACGCATCACGGGTACATCGGAAGGTATGAGGTTGCCAAGAGACTCGTCGTTCATATTCATAAAGCGTGCATACTCCTTGCGGAAGGTGAGGCGCACATCGCCCGTGGCACCGTTACGATGCTTTGCGATAATAATCTCGGCCTTGTCACGCCAGTCAAAATCGCCGTCCTTGTATATATGGAAGTACTCGGGACGGTTAACAAAGAGTACAATATCGGCATCCTGCTCTATGGCTCCCGACTCACGAAGGTCGCTGAGCTGCGGGCGTTTACCCTCGACGCCCTCACGGCCCTCAAGGTTACGGTTAAGCTGACTGAGCGCCATCACCGGGATGTTAAGCTCCTTGGCAAGACCTTTGAGCGAACGCGAGATGGTACTAATCTCCTCTTGACGACTACCCTTGCCCACGTTGGCTGTCATAAGCTGCAAGTAGTCGATAAATATCATCTTCACACCGTGCTCGCGCACCATACGACGCGCTTTTGTACGCAACTCAAAAACCGACAACTGCGGGGTATCGTCCACATAAATAGGTGCGTTTTCAAGAGCCACAATCTTGCGGTCGAGCTGCCCCCACTCATATTTTTCGAGGCGGCCGCTCTTAATCTTGTCACCCGTAATTTGACACACATTACAGATGAGACGGTTTACAAGCTGCACGTTACCCATCTCGAGCGAGAACATACCCACAGGTATACCTTGGTCCACTGCCATATTACGCACAAGCGAGAGTGCAAAGGCTGTTTTTCCCATCGCAGGACGGGCTGCAAGGATTATAAGGTCGGTATTCTGCCAGCCCGACGTCATCTTGTCAAGGTCGGTAAAACCGGTACTCAAACCACTCAAGCCGCTTGTGTTTTCAGCAGCCTTTTGTATGGCAGCATAGGCATCCTTCAAAACTCCGCTCACAGGGGTGAAGTCGTTCTTCATATTGTGACGCGAAATTTCGAAAAGCTCACTTTCGGCCTGTTGCATAAGCTCCTCAATGTCTTGCGTCTCATCGAAGGCCTGCACCTGTGTCTTGCTGGTAAACTTTATAAGGTCGCGCGCAAGTTTCTTTTGCGCGATTATGTTTGCGTGGTACTCTATGTTCACCGACGAAACTATGCGGCTTGTGAGCTGCGCTATGTAAACAGGGCCACCCACATCCTCCAAAATTCCGCGGCTACGCAGATACTCTGTCACGGTGAGTATGTCTATGGGGCGGTCGTTGAGGTCCATCTCCTGTATTGCCCTAAAGAGCAGTTGGTTGCGCTTGTCATAAAAAGATTCAGGCTTTAGAATATCGCCCAAACGACCTATCGCATCGCTGTCTATCATCAACGCGCCAAGCACCGCCTCTTCCAACTCAAGAGCCTGCGGCTGCACGTGCCCATACTCGCTCAACACAGGGGTTGCATCTTTGCGACTGCGGGTATTTCTCTTCGGTGTGTTTGTATTTTCCATCATATTTCCAAAATAGACTGCGAAGATACTCTCTTTAATCGGCCTATGCAAAAAAACCTTTTCCCTATTTTCAACAATTTACACCTATTTTATCAACCATCAAGCAAAAAGGCTCGCCCTCTGCAGCAAAAAGCGCCCCCTACTTAAAAAACAGGCACACACAGAGCTCAAATAAGAATAATTGTTGTACTTTCGCAGAAAGAAAAAAGATAAAGACATGATAACCTTCCCTAATGCAAAAATAAACCTCGGGCTCGACGTTGTGGAGCGTCGCCCCGACGGCTATCACAACCTGGAAACCATCTTCTACCCCATTCCCTTGCAGGATATTCTGGAGATAACCCCCGCAACCGACGACGATGCGCCCGACTACACCTTCAAAATGTTCAACGCACACTTCGACGGCGACGACAACGACAACCTTGTGGTAAAGGCATACAAAATACTTGCAGCCGACCACAAGCTACCCAAAGTAGACATTTCGCTCTACAAGCACATACCCACAGGTGCAGGCTTGGGCGGCGGCTCGGCCGACGCTGCGTTTGCACTAAAGATGCTCAACGAGATGGGCTCACTTACCCTCACCTACGAGGAGCTCGAGGCCTACGCAGCACGCCTCGGTGCCGACTGTGCTTTTTTCATAAAAAACACCCCTACATACGCTACAGGTATAGGAAACATACTTACCCCCACCCCCTGCAGCCTTGCCGGCTACCACTTGGTGCTTGTTAAACCCGACATTCACATATCAACCAAAGAGGCCTACTCGCTTGTGGTGCCCGCCGCAGCAGAAACACCCCTCACCCACATAGCTACCCTCCCCGCCGAAGAGTGGAAAGGAGTTATGAAAAACGACTTTGAAAAGAGCGTTTTTGCCAAGCACCCCTCGTGCGAAAAGATAAAAGAGAAGCTCTACCAGATGGGCGCCGTCTACGCCTCTATGTCGGGCTCGGGCTCGTCGTTCTTCGGAATTTTCAAAGAGGAACAAAAACTCGAAGATATAAAAGCTACCTTCCCCGAAATGTTCTGTTGGTGCAACAAATGCGAATAAAAGACAAAAAACCGCGGCCGTAAAACTTACAGCCGCGGTTTTTTGTTAAAACAGTTGCCCCGTGATTCACATCAGGGGGCAACAATAACACAAACACAAAATAAAACACGACAAAACTACTATGCAATAAATCGTCTGTTATGCTTGCGCATAAGCGCGAGAGGCGGTTATTCACATATCCACACACCCGCTTCAAGCGACTTGCAATAATAGAACACCACAAAACAGGCGTTTGTTCTTCTGCAAAAGTTAAAAAAACTAAAAAAACACAACAAACAATATTTGCAACACAAAAAGGGCTTTTTTTGTTTATACAGAAAAAACTCTATGAACGAGAAGATAACAGAGATACCCGTGATGTTGATTAAAGGTTTGTTGTCGCACTGGGGATTTTCTCCCAAGAGGCTTGATGGGTGGGACACCTTTTTCTCCATCATAATAGTAGTGCTCGCCTCCTTTATTGTTGCCGGAATTATATACCACACAGCGCTGTTTGCCGCCAAGCGCCTGCTCAAGCACAAAGAGTACCCCTTCCTCTCCAAACTACTCAAATATAAAGTTCTGCGCAAACAAGCCCATCTAATACCACCCATAATATTAAACACCCTGCTACCCGTTATAATCCCAAACAACCCCACAACCCTGCGCTACACCGAGCACGCTGCGTGGATATACTTTATAATATCGCTTGCAGCCTCCATAAACGCCCTGCTCAACACAGTAGGCGAGTCGGCCTTCAGCAACAGCAAGTACCACGACCGCCCCATAAAAGGATTTATACAGATAACAAAAGTTATTCTCTACATAATAGCTGCCATAATTATAATATCAATACTCACAAACAAATCACCCCTCTACCTCATAGGTGGTTTGGGAGCCTTTGCCGCGGTGCTTATGCTCATAACAAAAGACAGCATAATGGGCTTTGTTGGAGGTTTTCTCCTTCTCGAGAACGACATGGTGCGCTTGGGAGACTGGATAGAGGTCACGGGCACCAACATAAACGGCACGGTTATAGACATATCGCTCACCATTGTAAAGGTACAAAACTTTGACAACACCATAGCAACTATACCACCTTACTCTCTCATAAACAACAGCTTCACCAATTGGCGAGGGATGACAGAAAGCGGTGGGCGACGCATAGCTCGAGGCTACAGCGTGAAGCTAGACAACATAACCCCCTGCAGCCCCGGATTTCTGCAAAGCCTGCAAGGGATAAACAAGCAACTCGACGACTTTATTGCAAGAAAAACAGCACAAGAACGCGAAGGAAAAAGAGCAAACACCAGCAACCCCGAAGGGCTCACAAACGGCACGATAGAGACAAATATGGGGCTCTTCCGCGCCTACGCCGATATGTACCTGCGACACCACCCCCTCGTGCGCAAAGACTTGCTCATTATGGTGCGCACCCTCGCACCCACCGAAGCCGGCCTCCCCATACAATTTTACTGTTTCACAAGCACCACCGACTGGAGTTCGTACGAGAGCATACAGTCGGAGATTATGGAACACTTTGCCGCCATAATGCCACACTTTGGTTTGTATCCTTTTCAGACAGCAGGGTCGCGCGACACCATCATAAGCGGTCTTTTAGAGGGGAACTTCCCTGTAGAACGCATCGTGGGCATGCCTTACGGCACCACTTGCTAGGCAAGTAAAAAAAGAAGAAAAGCGTGCCTCGAACAGGCACGCTTTTCTTGTCTTGTTTTTTTATCCTTTTTACTTGCTATTTAAAGCATCAAGGGTAACATCAGGGTAACCGGCAGCTTTGAGTGCAGCAGCGCAAGCATCGAGGTTATCGGGGCGTATGAAAACGTTAGCCACGGTATCCTGCGCATAGGCATACATATACTCAACCGACACGCCCGCGTTGCTTATTATCTCTAGCGCCTTGCCCAACTCACCGGGCACATCGGGGGTCTGCAAGCACACCACCTTATTTATAGACGCTGCAAAGCTGTTGGCACGCAACACTTCGCAAGCCTTCACAGGGTCCGACACAATAATGTGCAACACACCAAACTCCGCGTTTTCCGAAACGGTAAAGGCCTTCATATTTATATTATTCTCGCCGAAGAGCTTTGCTATCTGTGTAAAACGGCCGAGACGATTCTCCAAGAATACTGATAATTGTTCTATAAACATAACTTTATACCTTTAAACGTTATTACTCAAATTTACGGCGGTCGATAGCATGCTTAGCTTTGCCCATACTGCGTTCTATGGTGTTAGGCTCCACAATCTTAACATTGGGCTTAATACCTATAACACTCTGGCAACGTGCTGTGATGCGCTTCTTAAGATCGACAAGCTCGTTCACCTTGTCGGTGTAATACTCGGGATGCACCTCGACAAGAATATCGAAGGTATCGACGTTGTTCACGCGGTCTACCTCTATAAAGTAGTAGGGCTCGCACTCGGGGAACTCCAAAATAATAGACTCCACAGTTGAGGGGAAAACGTTAACACCACGAATAATGAGCATATCGTCGCTGCGACCAAGAATCTTGTTCATACGTACTGCTGTACGGCCACACTCACACTTCTCGTAGATGAGCGAGGTGAGGTCGCGTGTGCGGTAACGTATCATAGGCATACCCCACTTTGTAAGGTTGGTAAACACAAGCTCACCCTTCTCGCCGGGAGGCAGAGGCTCCAGAGTTACGGGGTCTATAATTTCGGGATAGAAGTGATCCTCCCACAAGTGTGTACCACACTGGTGCTCACACTCGCAGCCCACACCGGGGCCACACATCTCGGTGAGACCATATATATCGTATGCCTTAATATGCAACTTTTCCTCAATTTCCTTGCGCATGCTGTCGGTCCAAGGCTCGGCACCAAACACTCCCACGCGCAACTTAAAGTCATTTATATCGAGCCCGCTTTTTGCTATAACCTCGGCAAGATAAAGAGCATACGAGGGCGTACAAGCTAGCACAGTACTACCAAAGTCGTGCATCAGGGTTATCTGTTTTTCGGTGTTACCGCTACTTGTGGGCACAATCGATGCACCTATGAGCGTTCCACCGTCGTGCGCACCAAGACCTCCGGTAAAGAGACCGTAACCATAAGAAACCTGCATAATATCTTTGCTCGACACGCCTGCAGCCACGAGCGAACGTGCTGTAACCTCGCTCCACATCTGCAAGTCCTCGCGGGTGTAACCTGCCACTATAGGCTTGCCAGTTGTTCCCGACGATGCGTGCAGACGCACAATCTCCTCCATAGGAACGCAAAAGAGGTTAAAAGGATAGTTGTCACGCAAATCTTGTTTCGTGGTAAACGGCAATTTCGATATATCGTCGATGCTGCGTATATCCTCGGGCTTAACGCCACACTCATCCATACGCTTGCGATAATAGGTCGAGTCTTCATAAACGTGCTTGACCATCTTCACAAGCCTCTCACTTTGCAGGCGACGCATCTCTTCGCGCCCCATACATTCCACCTCTTTGTTCCAGTATTTTGTCATAAGTTTTATTCACCCCATTTAGGCCTTTTTTGTTTAACATTTTAGCTGAGCGCAAAACTACAATATAAATTTTCAAAAAACAAAAGTTTTTTTAAGCAAATTGATGCAAAAAACGTTATTAAAGAGTGTTTAGGCAACTTTTTATGCTATTTACAGGTGTGCAAAAAGTACAAACATTATTCACAAAGTGTGTTTTTAAGATTTTTTGCACAAAAAAGACTAAAATGTGCAAAAAAGCTGCACATTCCTTTTTTCATAAAGCACTACTTTTGCAGCGCAAAAAGAACAAAAAGTTATTATATGACAAAAATTAAAGATTGTTGCGTGCTCATAACCGGGGGCGCATCGGGTATAGGAAAAATTATGGGCCGACTTGCGCTCGAGCGTGGCGCACGTTGCCTTGTTATTTGGGATATAAACAAAAAAAGCATAGAGGCTGTAAAGGCCGAATTTAAGCACTTGGGACGTGTCGAGGGCTACAATCTCGACGTGTCGAACAGCAAGCAGGTGGAGCAAACCGCACAACTCACCGAGAAAGAGTGCGGCCCCGTGGACATACTCATAAACTGTGCCGGCATAGTGGCCAACAACGACACCTTCGACAAGCAAAGCATAAGCGACATAGAACGCACAATGAACATAAACGCCACAGCACCTATGGTTATTGCACAACAATTTTTGCCAGCGATGCTGAAACGCGACAAAGGCCACGTGTGCAATATAGCCTCGGCTGCAGGTATGATATCAAACCCCAAGATGTCGGTCTATGCCGCGAGCAAATGGGCTATGATAGGCTGGAGCGACTCTGTGCGCATAGAGCTCAAGCAAATGAAGAGCAAGGTGCGCTTCAGCACCATAACACCTTATTTTATAAATACAGGTATGTTCGACGGTGTAAAATCTCGCATATTCCCCATCCTTAAGCCAGAGCCCACCGCCCGCAAAATCATAAACGCCATAGAGAAAAACAGGAACTTCAAGGGTATCCCCTTCAGCTATCATTTTATACGTAGCTGCCAGGCCCTATTGCCCACCTCAATTTTCGATTATATCTTTGGCGAGGTTGTGGGTATTTTCCACGCTATGGACAACTTTAAAGGCCGTAAATAAGAGTAACACGATGAGCATAACAAACACCTCTACAGAAAAAATCAAAAGCATCGTTGCCGCACAACGCGAATATTTTGCAAGCGGTGCGACGCTCGAGTATAAGTTCCGACGCGAGCAACTGCAGAAACTGCAAAAAGCCCTTAAAGAGTGGGAAAAACCGCTCTGCGATGCACTGTGGAACGACCTCCACAAATCGCCTCAAGAGGCCTACATAACAGAGATAAGCATTGTTGGAGGCGAGGTAAAAAACCACCTTTCCCACCTAAAAAGCTGGATGAAAAGCCGCACGGCAAGCACCCCTTTAAAAATGACACCCTCGCGCAGCCGCACAATACACGAGCCGCTCGGCAACGCTCTCATTATGTCGCCGTGGAACTATCCCGTGCAGTTACTCTTAAACCCGCTTGTCGGCGCAATATCGGCCGGTTGCACCGCCCTACTAAAGCCCTCGCCCTACGTGCCTAACGTCTCATCGGTGCTCGAGGCTATGATAAAAAGCACCTTCGAGGAGAGATACATAGCCGTAGTACAGGGTAACCGCGATGTAAACACCGCCCTGCTACAGGAGAAGTACGACATAATATTCTTCACCGGCAGCCCCGCGCTTGGCAAAAAAGTTATGCAAGAGGCTGCAAAAAACCTCACACCCGTAATTCTGGAACTTGGCGGCAAAAGCCCCTGCATCGTGGACAAAGAGGCCGACACAAAGATAGCAGCACGACGCATAGCGTGGGGGAAAACCCTGAATGCCGGACAAACCTGCATAGCCCCCGACTATCTGCTCATACACAGCTCTAAAAAAGAGAAATTTGTACAAGCCTTTGCACAAGAGATAAAGAAACTCCACGGCGAGGATATTGAAAAAAGCCCACACTTTGTGCGCCTTGTAAACGACAAAGCCTTTGAGCGCGTTAGCAGCTACCTAAAAGAAGGGCGTATACTCTTTGGTGGAAAAACCAACGCAGCCGAGCGCTACATAGAGCCCACACTACTCGCCAACGTCGCCCTCACTGCAAGAGTTATGCAAGAGGAAATTTTCGGCCCCGTGCTACCTATGATAACCTTTGAAAACACAAGCGAGGCTGTGCGTTTCATACGTTCAAGAGAAAAACCGCTTGCCTTGTACTATTTTGGCAAGGTCGAAAAAGGAAAAGAGGTGCTGCACCTCACTTCGTCGGGCGGTGCCTGCATAAACGACACAATTATGCACATAGCCAACGAGAGTATACCCTTCGGCGGTGTAGGAAACTCGGGTATGGGGTGCTACCACGGCCGTCGCAGCTTCGAGGCCTTCTCGCACCAGCGTGCGGTGGTAACAACAACCACACTGCTCGACCTCCCCTTCCGATATATGCCCTACCGCATGTGGGGGCTTGTGAAGAAGATACTATAATTTTGCAAGCACATAAAAAGCCGCCTCGCAAAGGCGGCTTCTTATTACTCCTCGGGAAGGTAGCGGTCGGGGATCTTTTTATTGCTCACTATGAGTCCCTGTTCCTTTATCTCGTTTAGCCTGCGGGTTATGTTGCCCTTGCCTGTAGCAAGCTGTTTGTAGGCCTCACGATAGGCCTCTTGAGCTTTTTCGAGAGCCGTCTCCATCTTCGAGAAATTTTCGGTAAAAAGCACCACCTTCTCATACACCGCGTTTGCCGTGTCCACAATCTTCTGCACATCGCGTTGCTGGCGCTCGCGTGTCCACAAAGAGTTTACCACAAAAAGCGTCGATATAAGATTTGATGCCGATATAAGCACTATACCACGCTTGTAGGCATAGTTCCACAAAGAGTTATCGGCCTCCATAGCCAGGAAGTAAGAGGGCTCGTTGGGCACAAAGAGCATCACATAGTCGAGAGAATTTACATTATACTTTGCATAGGACTTTGTAGCAAGCCCATCTATATGGCGGCGTATGCTCAAGAGGTGCTCTTTAAGCGCAAGGCTACGTGCAGCATCATCCTCGGCCGACAAGTAGTTCATATAGGCCTTCAACGACACCTTGGAGTCTATAATAATATCTCGTTTGCCTGGAAAGTGAACAATAATATCAGGCTTCATACTCTGCTGTGTTTCGTTGTTCTGGAGTATGTTGCCGCAGTCGTCGCGCAAAGTAGCCTGACGCTCCCACTGCTCCCCCTCGACAAGCCCCGAGTTTTCGAGTATCTGCTCAAGGATAGTTTCACCCCAGTCACCCTGGAATTTATTATTGCTAGTGCCGGCTATAGCGTTGGTGAGGTTAACCGCATCGCGGCTTATGCGGTTGTTGGCCTCTATAAGAGTGTTTATATTTTGCTCTAGCGAGAAGCGTTGTTTGTTCTCCTCGCTATAGTACTTTTCTACCTCCTCGCGAAACGATTTTAGGTCTATATTAAAAGGCTGCAAAATAGTTGCAAGACGCTCTTGCGACTGCTTGCCAAACTGCTCACTGTTTTTTTCGAGAGCCTCTGCAGCCATCGTTTTAAACTCCAGGCGCATCTGCTCTAGGGCTGTCTTAAACTGTTCTTTCTGTGCATCGAGCCTCTCGCCCAGCGCACGGTTTTCGCTCTCGAGCCCCGCCACCTGCGCATAGTGTTCCTCGCGCATCTGTTGCAGCTCTGCAGCTTTCGCTTCGGCTCTTTCAACCCTTTCACGCATAGTCTGTAACTGCACATCGAGCGCCACGCACTCTTTTTCGAGCGACACACAGCCGCGCATCTTGCGCACATAAAGAAAAGCCGCAGTTGCAAGCAACAGCAAAAGAACAAACACCAACAAATAAAGCATACTCATAGAAACGCCCTTTAAATTATTTTATCTATGCGAAGATAGCTACGGAAAGGGCAAAAATCAACTTTTGAGTTATATTTTTACAAACAACAAAAAAACGAAATATCTTTATTAGGTGTTTAAAGACAAATTTCTTATCTTCGCTCGTCGAAACAAGGCGCAAAAACGTTACTAGAATGAAAAAATTAACCATACTATCTCTTGCGATACTAGCCTTCGCCCTCGTCTGCTGCAATCAGAAGAGCAAAGAAACAAGCAACCCGGAGCATGGCACCGAGAGCTGCATAGTCTTCGACACCTTGAAGCTAGACAAGAGCTTTCCCCTCCTCGCAAACGGCAAAGAGGCACCCAACTTGCAAATAAAAATTAAGTTGCTCGTTCCTGCAAGCGACAACAAAGAAGTTGTTGAAAATATGAGCAACAGCATAGCCTACACAGCCTTCGGGTTTGAGGGCTTAACACTGCAAGAGTCTGTAGACTCGTTGGTAAGCACCGCAAAAAAAGATTATTACGAGCTGCGCAGCGACTACATAAACGAAAAAGGTGCCGAGCCCACAGCACCCTATTTCTACGCCTACTATCAGCTCGCCAGCAAGGTGTCGCAAGGGCCCGGGCACACTATCTGCTACACCATAAGCTGCGACACATACAACGGAGGAGCACACCCCTTAGAGATAATAAGCACTATAAACTTCGACACAACAAGTGGCAAGGAGATTGCTCTGCAAGACATACTAAAAGAGAACAGCGACAGCCTGCTGACAACAAAGCTCACCACACGCCTTGCACAGCAGCATGGTCTCTCCACGCTCGAGGAGCTACAAGGGATAGGTTTCCTCACTATGAGCGATATGTATGTAACAAACAACTTTGTACTTGCACCCGACAGCCTTTTTTTCATATACAACAACTACGAGATAGCCCCCTATGCCTTGGGCAAAAGCTGCATAGGTTTCACATACGACGAACTGAAAGATATTTTAAAATAAATGGAAGAGATACTTAAATATTTCCCCTCGCTCACCGAGAAACAAAAAGAGCAGTTTGCGGCGTTGTACGACCTGTACTTCGACTGGAACAACAAGATTAACGTAATCTCGCGCAAAGACATAGAAAACCTCTATCTGCACCACGTTCTGCACTCGCTGGCCATAGCCAAGGTGCTGCAGTTTCGCCCCGGCACAAAAATTCTAGACTTTGGTTGCGGCGGCGGTTTCCCCGGCATACCCCTTGCAATTATGTTCCCCGAGGCAAGTTTTCACCTCGTCGACAGCATAGGCAAAAAGGTGCGCGTAGCCACAGAGATAGCCTCGGCTATAGGACTTACAAACGTTGTGGGCACACACAGCCGCGTGCAAGAGATTAAAGAAAAATACAACTTTGTTGTGAGCCGCGCTGTTATGCAGTTGCCCGAGCTCATAAAAATTTGCCGCAAGAACATAGCCAAGGAGCAACTCAACGCGCTGCCCAACGGAGTTATTTGCCTCAAAGGTGGCAACATTGAGGGCGAGGTGCAACCCTTTAAAAACTTTGTAGAAACCACCGAGGTAAGCACCTTGTTCAAAGAAGAGTACTTCAAAGACAAAAAAATTGTATACGTTCCCATAGGATAACAAATTATATGGAGATAAAAAAGTTCATACAAAACCCCGTACAGGTTAATTGCTACCTCTTGTGGGACGAAACAAAAGAGGCCCTTCTCATAGACTGCGGCGCTCTGTTCCCCGCCGAGCAAGAGGAGCTGAAGAACTTCGTTGCCGACAACGGACTCACCATAAAGCACTACTTAAACACCCACCTGCACTTCGACCACATATTTGGCAACCCCTTTGTGGAAAAGACCTTTGGTATAGGGTACGAAGCCAACGACGGCGACTGGCCTTGGGCCGAAGATATTGCAACACGCGTGGCACGCTTCGGACTACGTTACAGCGAAAAAATATCCCGCCCCACACGCATACTTAACCACGGCGACGAGGTTTGCTTCGGCAACCAGAAGGTGGAAGTTATAGCCGTTCCGGGGCACTCACGTGGCAGCCTTGCATACCACATACCACAGCACAAAGTTGTGTTTACTGGCGACGCACTCTTCAGGGACAGCATAGGACGTACCGACTTCCCAGACAGCGACCACAGCACCCTCATCCGCTGCATAAAAGAGCGACTCTTCACCCTCCCCGACGACACCACAGTCTACCCCGGGCACAGCGAAGAGACCACCATTGGTTACGAAAGAAACTATAATATGTATATATAAAATTTACTATGAAGAAAACACTTTTCACCCTCCTTGCGCTATTATTGCTTGCCGGCACATGCGCAATCACCCGCCCCGATAAAGAGAAACACAGCAACACCATCGCAAAAGCCATAACAAAGGTTATGAGCAAGAAAGCAGGCATTAAAAACGACAAAACAGCTGTTACAAACGTTCTTAAAGGCGCCGTAGACGCCATCATAGATATTGAAGATTACTACATATTCAATATGGGCAAGATGAGCTACGGTGGTAACAAAAAAGATATATCCGTGGGCGTGCTTGGGCAAGTTTTCATCTTGAACAAAGAGCTGCTCCGTAGCAAAAAGTAATACAACATAATCAAAAAAAAATAATCCTCAAAGAGTACTTTGAGGATTATTTTTTGCCTTGCACAGAAAACATGGCTCACCAGCAAAAGTTGTGAGGAGTAAAAAGCCCTTAACCCAAATTCTCGGTGTTGTTGGGCGGTTTTTCTCTCAATCGAAGTAAAATCTTATATGTTCTTTGTCGCGCAAAGAACCAAACGCCCGGCACGCGGGGCGTAACAGTCGCTCGCGCCTCTGCTCACGCTGTTTCAAAGAGTTGAAACATCCCTCGTTCGTTCCTCGCTT
>JAZKYU010000064.1:0-49665 GCA_045612305.1 Bacteroidaceae bacterium | reverse complement strand
AAAGAGACACGCGGCAAGTGGCCGACAAACGAGTTATATTGCCCTCACAGGGCAATTCACGAGCCGAGAAACGAACGACTGATTTTACTCGCGTGCTGCGCCTTTTCCGCCCTTTTGGGCGCCAAAAGGGCAATAAAATATTCACTAAATAGAAAGAACAGCCGCAGAACAGCACCGGGGTGGTGGAAGAAAAACTTACATTTATGCTTCTCGGTGGCCCGCGAGCTATTCTTGCTTTAAAGTGAGTTTATTATAGTACTTTTTGAAAAAAGTACCCAAAAACTTGGGCAGTCGTACTCGCCAGTCGGCACTCGTTTTGTTCACAAGTCGCAAGCGACATTCTTCAGTCACGTCGTGCCTTGCCGCTCGCCGTTTGTCGCAAGTGCTTGGGGCGGGAAGGACTCGCTGCGCTCAAACATCTTCCCGTCTTTTCCGCGCATTGCTCGACTTGCTCTCTGTGCCTCGCCACGCTGCCCTTTCGCCTTTGGCGACGAATTACTATAGCAATACTTTAATGCGCACCAATGAACAGCGTCGATGGGGGTAATTTCCAAACTCTGCAGCACCGTTAAGATTACAGCGTGTATCCGAGCATTTACAGGAAAAAGTGCGAGCATTGTTTGAGTGTGTAGTTATACGTGCATAGCGCGGATAACTGAACGAGTTTCGCAACGCCCTGCAAATGCGAGAAAGGCAAAAGCGGCAAGAGAGTGCCGAACGAGTTATATTGCCGTAAGGCAATTCACGAGCCGAGAAACGAACGACTGATTTTACTCGCGTGCTGCGCCTTTTCTGCCCTTTTGGGCGCCAAAAGGGCAATAGAATATTCACTAAATAGAAAGAAAAACCGCAGAACAACACCGAGGTGGTGAAAGAAATGTTTCTCTGCCACCTCGTTTCGCTAGTAGCGCTATCGTGGCCCTTAATATCTTTTTTTCTACAAAAGAACACCCCTTCCCTTGCAAAAAAGCATTAAAATACCTTTCTTTGCAGTGTGTGAATGAAAGAAAATAAATAATATGTGTGCCAAGGAGTTAAATAACCGCATTATGTGCAAAAAAACACCCCTGCGATTTGGGTATGTGGGAATTTTGTATAAACACACACACACACACACACACACACACACACACACATTGTCTCTATAAAGAAGGAACGCAAGGCAACGCCTTACGTTAAAATCTCCAGTTTTTTAAAAAACGTTTTTGCAGCAGCGCGCGGCGCTGTTGTCACCCCCGTGTGTCACGAGTTTTGCATATATTAATCAATTAAAAAACAATATACCTATGAAAAAGTATTTACTATTATTCTCTCTCTTTGTGTGCAGCCTTGCTGCCGGTGCACAAACCCTGCGTGGCGATGTAAACGAAGATGGCACTGTGGATGTTGCCGACATAACCGAGATTATAAATATAATTCTCCACGGCGACGAAGAAGGCGATGACGATGACGAGCCTGTAGTTACTCCCTCGCAACCTGCCTTCGACAGCCGTGCAGTGGACCTCGGCCTCTCGGTTAAGTGGGCAAGCTGCAACGTGGGTGCCAAAGTCCCCGAAGGGTATGGCGGCTACTATGCTTGGGGCGAAACCGAGGAGAAAGGCGACTACTCTTGGAGTACCTATAAATATTGCGACGGTATCGAGAACACATTGACCAAATATTGCACAAACAGCTATTACGGCACCGTAGATAACAAAACCACTCTTGAGCCCTGTGACGATGTTGCTACCGTTGAGTGGGGTAAAATGTGGCGTATGCCCACCTTGGCTGAACAAGATGAGCTGCGCAACAACTGTACCTGGGAGTGGACTACCCTTAATGGCGTTAACGGTTGGCGCGTAACCGGCCCTAGTGGCAACAGCATCTTCCTGCCCGCAGCCGGCTTCCGCAGCGGCTCGGAAGTCAGCTTTCAGGGGACTTACGGTCTCTATTGGTTGTCTACGTTGAGTAGTGGCGACAGCAACAACGCTTCCTACTTGTACTTCGACAGTATCGAATCCTACTCGGGCAGACGCAACCGCTATCACGGTCACCCGGTGCGCCCTGTTTGTGAGTAGCAAAAAACGTGTTTTTGTTATCGGCGCGTTTTGCCACCCGCGGGTGGCGATAAGCAAAGCAAGCTGGTACCCCCCCCTAACCTATAGTGCTCCCCGTAGCGTGAAAACGCCACGGGGAGTTTCTTGTATTGGCTCACTTGCGCGCCCTTCTATAAATATAAAGAGGTAATTATTTATGAAAAAATCGTTGTTTTTAATAAAAAAGGTTTATTTTTGTCTTTTGTAGTGCCTAGTGTGCATTAAAAGTTATTTGCGAAATTAACAATTTATTTATTATATAATTTAATATCAATTTATTATGTGGTTATTTAATTCTTCGGTTGGAAAAAAGGTAATCATGAGTATCTCGGGTATTGCTCTTGTGCTCTTCCTTCTTTTCCACATGACAATGAACTTGGTTGCTATTTTTAGCGCCGAGGGGTACAACATGATTTGTGAGTTCTTGGGAGCTAACTGGTATGCGCTCATCGCTACTGCCGGCTTGGCTGCTCTTGTGGTTGTGCACTTTGTGTACGCAATCATCCTCACTTGGCAGAACAAAAAGGCTCGTGGTGGTCAGGGTTATGCCTACACCGTTAAGCCTAAAAACGTTGAGTGGGCTTCGCAGAATATGTTTGTGCTTGGTGTGATTGTTGTGTTGGGTATGGCTTTGCACCTCTTCAACTTCTGGGCTAACATGCAGCTTGTTGAGGTTTTGCATATGCTTGGTGCTAACGTAGACGCTTCGCTTGCAGCCGACGGTGTTCACTACATCAAAGAGACATTTGCTTGTCCTGTGTATGTTGCCCTCTATGTTATTTGGTTGGCAGCTTTGTGGTTCCACCTCACACACGGTTTCTGGAGCGCTTTGCAGACACTTGGCTGGGCTAACCAAATTTGGTTTAACCGCTGGAGAGTAATAGGCAACGTTATTGTTTCTGTAATTATCCTCGGTTTCTTGGCTGTGGTTGTTGCTTATGCTGCTTGTCCTTGTGCAGGTTGCTAATAAATCCTTATTCTGAAATTTATAAAAACTAAATAATTATGGCTAAAATAAGTTCAATAAAAGTGGATTCTAAAATCCCCGAAGGCCCCTTGGCAGAAAAATGGACTAACTATAAGGCGCATCAGAAATTGGTGAACCCTGCCAACAAGCGCAAGTTGGATATCATCGTTGTGGGTACAGGTCTTGCCGGTGCTTCGGCTGCGGCTTCACTCGGTGCGATGGGTTTCAACGTGCTTAACTTCTGTATTCAGGATTCTCCCCGCCGTGCTCACTCTATCGCTGCACAGGGTGGTATAAACGCTGCAAAGAACTATCAGAACGATGGTGACTCGGTTTACCGTCTTTTCTACGACACAATCAAGGGTGGTGACTACCGTGCTCGCGAGGCTAACGTTTATCGCTTGGCCGAGGTTTCGGGTGCTATCATCGACCAGTGTGTTGCACAGTGTGTTCCCTTTGCTCGTGAGTATGGTGGCCTTCTTTCAAACCGTTCTTTCGGTGGTGCTCAGGTATCGCGTACATTCTATGCCCGCGGCCAGACCGGTCAGCAGCTTCTCCTTGGTGCTTACTCGGCTCTTAACTACCAGGTGAGCCAGGGTACCGTTAAGGTGTTTACACGTTACGAGATGCTCGACCTCGTTATCATCGACGGCCGTGCACGTGGTATCATCGCCCGCAACCTTGTAACAGGTAAGGTTGAGCGTTTCGCTGCTCACGCTGTGGTTATAGGTACCGGTGGCTATGGTAATACATACTTCCTTTCTACAAACGCTATGGGTAGCAACGGCTCGGCTGCTTTGCAGTGCTACCGCAAGGGTGCTTACTTTGCCAACCCCTGCTACGCGCAGATTCACCCCACCTGTATCCCCGTTCACGGCGACAAACAGTCTAAGTTGACACTTATGTCAGAGTCTTTGCGTAACGACGGCCGCATCTGGGTGCCCAAGAAACTCGAGGATGCAAAGGCTTTGCAGGCTGGTACAAAACACCCCAACGATATTCCTGACGAGGATCGCGACTTCTACTTGGAGCGTCGTTACCCCGCCTTCGGTAACCTCGTGCCCCGCGACGTTGCATCACGCGCAGCTAAAGAGCGTTGCGACGCAGGTTTCGGTGTTAACAACACAGGTCTTGCAGTGTTCCTCGACTTTAAGTACGCTATCCAGCGTTTGGGCGAGGATGTAGTGCGTCAGCGTTATGGTAACCTCTTCGATATGTACGAGGAGATTGCAGACACCAACCCCTACAAAGAGCCTATGATGATATTCCCCGCTATCCACTACACAATGGGTGGTATTTGGGTTGACTATGAGTTGCAGACATCTGTTCCCGGTCTCTTCGCTATCGGTGAGGCAAACTTCTCAGACCACGGTGCAAACCGTCTTGGTGCTTCGGCTCTTATGCAAGGTTTGGCCGACGGATACTTCGTTCTTCCTTATACTATACAGAACTATCTGTCAGACCAGATTCAGGTACCCCGTTTCAGCACCGATGCTCCCGAGTTTATCGCTGCCGAGAAAGCTGTTAACGACAAGATTGCAAAACTTATGGCTATCAAGGGTAAACGTAGCGTAGACTCTATCCACAAGGAGCTTGGCCACGTTATGTGGGACTATGTAGGTATGGCACGTACCGAGGAGTCTTTGAAAACAGCGTTGAAGAAACTCGACGAGGTTGAGAAACTCTTCTGGAGCGAGCTCTTTATCCCCGGCTCGGCCGACACTCTCAACGTAGAGCTCGAGAAGGCTCTCCGTTTGCTCGACTTCATTGAGATTGGTAAGCTTATGGCCTACGACGCACTCAATCGTGAGGAGTCTTGCGGTGGTCACTTCCGCGAGGAGCACCAGACCGAGGAGGGCGAGGCTAAACGCGATGACGAGAACTTCTCATACGTAGCTTGCTGGAAGTTTGCCGGTGAGGGACAAGAGCCCGAGCTCATTAAAGAGGATCTTAACTACCAGTACATCAAAGTACAGCAGCGTAACTACAAAAACTAACCTGAAAAATTTTTAAAACAATGGATAAAAATATCAGTTTTACATTGAAAGTATGGCGTCAGAGAGGTCCTAAAGAGAAGGGTGCTTTTGCAACATACCAAATGAAGGATATCCCCGGTGATACTTCGTTCCTCGAGATGCTCGACATACTTAACGAAACTTTGGTAAACAAAGGCGAGGAGCCCATCGTGTTCGACCACGACTGCCGCGAGGGTATTTGCGGTATGTGCTCTTTGTATGTTAACGGTCACCCCCACGGCCCTGCAACAGGTGCAACAACCTGCCAGCTCTACATGCGTCGTTTCAAAGATGGCGACACCATCACTGTAGAGCCCTGGCGTTCGGCTGCCTTCCCCGTGATACGCGACCTTATGGTAGACCGTACAGCCTTCGACAAGATACAGCAGGCTGGTGGTTATGTATCAATCAACACAGGCGGTATGCCCGATGCTAACGCTATACCCATCGGCAAAGATGTTGCCGAGGAGGCTATGGATGCAGCAGCCTGCATCGGTTGTGGTGCTTGCGTGGCAGCTTGTAAGAACGGCTCTGCTATGCTCTTTGTTTCGGCTAAGGTGAGCCAGTTTGCTCTCCTTCCCCAGGGTAAGGCCGAGGCTGCAAAGCGTGCAAAATCTATGGTTGCAAAGATGGACGAGCTTGGTTTTGGTAACTGTACCAATACACGTGCTTGCGAGGCAGAGTGCCCCAAATGTATCTCTATCAGCAACATCGCTCGTTTGAACCGTGAGTTCATCAAAGCTAAGTTGAAAGACTAAGATTAGAGAGAACTTTTTATAAAACAAAGGCGGCCACACGGTCGCCTTTGTTTGTGTTTTTCAAATGTTTTTAGGGTGCAAAAAGAGTTTTATAGTAAAAAAAACGCAGGCCGAGAACAAAAGGGCTGTAAAAATCTTTTTATACAAGTAACCCTCTTTTGCCATCCTTTCTATAATGAAGAAGCCTGCTGTGTGCACAAAATGTGGTACCCCTTTGCCGTTGAGCCCTTTTTCCTGTATAGTAACCCCGCGAGGTGTCTATGTGTGCCCTCGTTGCGGTGTGCTTTGCTCCTTTTGTGTTGAGGTCTTTGAGGCTCCACGCCTTGTTTGCAAATATTGCGGCTCGCAGGTGACTGTTTTAAAATGAAAGTAACGCTGTGTATGCTTCTTAAGCCAAACGCTTGCCTCACGCCTTTTTATTGCTTTTTGCGCCAAATAAAAAGTGTGCAAGGGTGTTGCTTGTTCTCAATACAGAGCTTATAAAAAGACAAGCGCTTATAACTATAGCTGTAACAAAGAGTGAGGCCGTAAACTCGAACAGTGGCAAGTTGTGTTCTGTGAAGAAGGGGAAAATATTTGGCAAGTTGTGCGACAAAAAGAAGTAGTGCAGCAGGTATATGTCGAGCGTTCTTTTGCCTATGAACTTTAATGTTTTTGCCACCTTGTTCTCGCTTGCAAAGAAACTCTCGTTTTTCCTGAAGAAACCAAATGTAATTACTATACCGCAGATAGCGAGGATGAATTTAGTGCCCATAGCCACCAAATATCGCTCGTTAGTGTAGTCGAAAACAATGTTTACCACAAAATAGACCACAATGGCTATAGTTAGCAAAAAATAGTTGTCTATGAGGCTCTCAAACTGCTTGAAGTATCTTTTCACGCACGCTCCGAGCACAAAGAAGATGAAGTAGAACATATACTCCACGCTGCACAAGTTGAGCACCGCAACGGGTATACCGCAATTTAGCAGTATGTTTTTCATAGGTAAAATATAGAGCACGGCACCTATGAGCAATAGCGTAGTCAGCGCATAGCCCTCTTTCACCTTTTTGAGGCCTAAAAGGGCTTTAACCGCTATATATACTATAAAATAGTTGAAAAGCGCAAAGGTAAACCAGTAGCCACGTTTAGATGCGTGTGTCAGGGTCTCAACAACATCGTAATCTTTGTAAAAGATATAACACAGCAAAAATATTAAGGGTGATATAATTTGTACAACAATCTTTTTCGATAGAAAACTTTTTATGTTTGCCAAATTCCACACAAAATTACTCTTGTATACAAGAAACCCGCTCACAAAGAAAAACAGTGGCATACGGAATTTTTGTAGATAAAAGTGAAAGTTTCCTGCGTGAAAAACGTCAACACCAAAATCGAAGGCGGCCACGTGGTTTAGTATCACCAATATCATTGTGAAACCTCGTAAAGCGTCGAGGTACTCTATTCTATTTGTGCTGTGCTGTGCTGTGCTGTGCTGTGCTGTGCTGTGCTGTGCTGTGCTGTGCTGTGCTGACATAGGTTTTTTCTTACAAAGTTATGGCTTTTAATCAATATCTCCCAAAATTCTTTTTATATATTTTTTTGGGGTGTCGGTTAGTGCATTGTTGGCGGTAGAGCACCGCAGTGTTTTGCAATTATGCAAACTTGTTGTTTATATATTTGGTGGCCAACGAGATTACTTTTTGTGTATAATAGGCAACAATTACCAATAGAACCATAGTAACGCATACAGCTATCGTTTTGTTGGGTATAACCTTCATTACTATCAACAAAGGTGTGTTGCGTATATGCAATAAATACAACTCTAAAGTAAGCCCGCCTATAAATGTAAACGTTTTAGTTAATTTAATTTTTTCGAATAAAACAACTATTAAGTAGGAGAATAGAGGTGTAGATAGCATAAAACTCCACTTTATAAATTCCAGGTCATAGTCTATTACGCCTGTGGAAATTAACAAGATACCAATAATGCCAACTGTTAACGATGTATACAAGAATAGTTTATGCGGTTTTGTTATACCACCTTCTTGTTCCATCTTGTACCATCGGTACAAAAGTACTCCGTATATTAAAGCCGGTATTCTTACATATGTAATGGCGAGGCTGCTTGCTATTTCATAGTGTGTAAGTATTGCCCCCCCCATGAGAAACAGTATGAAGTTTATAAAAAGTGTTTTGTTGCTTAACTTATAAATATATGGCATGACCAAATAGAATACCAAAATTGTGGGTACATACCACTCGCTCCAATATACGTGAGGTGTCTCGTGGCTGAAAAACCACCACCCTAGTCCGCTATAATAACATATGTATTGAAACAATGTTTGCGGGTGTTCTTTGCCATAGATAATACTTATAATCAATAGAACGGATATTAAAATCCACCACGTTGGGAAAATTCTTAAAATTCTCTTTTGAATAAATCTTTTATAGTTATCATCTTTTGAAAGTGAAAAACAAAGTCCAAAAGCGCTTAATATTATAAAGATTTCAACTCCCAAGAAGCCGTTACCGAAAAATACACGGGCTGGTGTGCCGTTGAGAAGATTGTAGTGAAATGCAATAATCCATAATATGGCAAATCCCATAAGAACAGCTCTTCCTTGTTGTAATTTTCTTAACATAACAATTTGTATTTTCTAGATTTTATAGATGCAGTACTTATAAAAAGAGATGTCTAGGTAACAAAAAAGCCTCTCAGCATAACTGAAAGGCTTTTTGCGGTGCGTACGGGACTCGAACCCGTGACCCCATGCGTGACAGGCATGTATTCTAACCAACTGAACTAACGCACCAGAATTTCAAATATCTGCTTTGTTTGTGTCTCAAAGCGAGTGCAAAGGTATGCATTATTTTTTAATCTGCAAACTTTTTGGCAATTTTTTTACATATTTTTTTTGAAAACAGTCAAATCGACATATTTTCCGTTGCTGTAGTGCCACTCTGGGAGGGTGGCGACGGGTATATAATTGCAGTTTAGGAAGAGGTTTTTTGCTACCGAGGTGTTGTCGGCGAGGGTGTGTGCGTAGAGCATGCGCAGGTTTAGGTGGTTTTTTGCATAAAGCTCTATCTCTTTTATTGCGGCTTTGCCCCAGCCTTTGCCTCTTTCGCTAGCCAGCAGAGCTATACCCACCTCGGCGCTGCGGTTGGTGGCCGAGTAGCCTGTGAGGTCTATGAGCCCTATGGGTTGTGTTGTTTCTCGGTCTGTGATAACAAGGCGCACCTCCCCGGCTACCTCAATCTCTTGTGGTTGCTGTGCAAGGTAGTTTCTTATTGCATATTTTGAATAGTTTACCTTTGACGAGCATATATCCCAGGTTGCGGTGTCGTTCTCTATGGTATAGAGGAGGTCGAGGTCTTCGGGCTCCAGTGCTCGCAGTGTAACTTTTTTGGTATTATTCATTTTCGAGCAGGGTAAATATTTCTTTTTCTGTGATTATGGTGCTGCTTTCGGGGTAGAATGTGGCGATGCTCGCCTTGTGGTTTGAGCGTTTCGCAGCTTCTATAATGTGCTTGTAGCCGAAGCTGTCGGTGTCGTATATTATAACAGCTGCCCGCTTGTCGATGGGCGGGGTGGGGGTTGTTTCGTCGCCATCGATGTATGTAACGTCGAGGCACCACCTTTCGGCTACCTGTTTTGCTTTTTCGCTGTTGCGGCCTATGTATACATAGCTGTAGTTTTGCCCATCCTTTGATGGCAACATAAAGGTTTTTGCTCTGTGCACATATTGTGCAACGACGGCTATTAACGCTTTGAAGATTATTGCGATGTTTATGGGAAGGCTCAGCAGCAGGCCATACTTGCCGTAGTGCTTCTTGAAGAAGATGAGCATTGCGGTGTAGAATATGTGCACGTAGCGGAAGGTGCTTTTCTGCGTGCTTTCTCCCTTGTAGTGTATGATGGGCGATGGTATGTAGTGGTTTTTATACCCCTTTTGCAGCAGGCGGTAGGAGAGGTCAATGTCCTCGCCGTACATAAAGAATTTTTCGTCGAAAAAGCCGGTTTTGTCGAGTGCGCTCCTGCGGGCGAGGAAGAAGGCTCCCGATATAATCTCAATCTCGGCGGGTGTCTCCTTGCTTAGGTAACCCATATAGTACTGACCGAAGATTTTGCTTTTGGGCATTAGTGCGCACAGGCCGCTCATTTTGCAGAGAGCTGTCCAGGGGGTGGGGAGGCCGCGTCGCGACTCGTTGGCAAACTTTCCGTCGGCATAGAGCATCATTGTGCCCAAGCCGCCCATAGAGGGGTGCTTGTCGGCGTGTTCTATGGCATCGCGTAGGGTATCTTCGGTGAGTATGGTGTCGGGGTTTAGGAAGAGTATATACTCTCCTGTGGCTTTTGCTATCGCTTGGTTGTTGGCCTTGCCAAAGCCCACGTTGCGCGCGTTCTTTATAATGTGAAGGTTGGGGTACTGTGCCTGCGGAAATTTTTGCTCTATGTGTGCCGGGGAGTTGTCGTGGCTTGCGTTGTCGACAACAAACACCTCAAGCGGGGTGCTTGCGCTTGCGGCCTTGAACACCGAGCGTAAGCACTGCTCGAGGTAGTGCTTGACGTTGTAGCTTACTATTATTACGGATAATTTCATTTAATTATTCTCTTCTTGTGTGTAGTTGTTGAGCGCGTTCTCTGTGGGGTAGCAATAGATGGTTGCAACTATCCCGAACAGGGCGCAGTAGAGGGCGCTGTTGTTTCCTGTGCCGTAGTGTAGCGCCAGGTTGCCTACGGTTACAAAAAAGAGTATACTCAAGCGTGCGTTGCTCTTGCTGTGGTAATATTCTATAAATTGTGTAGGGGCCTTTGTGGCGGCTTTCTGCATCTGGGCACCGAAGCCTTTTATGGCAAGCGGTATAAGTGCTATGGTAAGCATTATGCCGGCAACGTCGGCTATGTAGCGTGTGGTGGGTGTTAGGTCGATGCAGTTTTTCTGCAAAAGGCCGGTTTCAAATATTGCCACAATGGCTGCTGTTATGGCCATCTGCACCCAGAATGTGATGCGTATCTTTTTTATTGCTTCTCTCTTCTGCATAGTTTATATGGTTTTTCCCGTGAAGGGTGTACGGTTTATTATGGAGCGTCCAAGGGTTACCTCGTCGGCATACTCAAGTTCGTCGCCCACCGATATACCGCGGGCTATAACCGATAGTTTTATATCGTGTTGCGCCAGCTTGCGGTATATGTAGAAGTTTGTGGTGTCGCCCTCCATTGTGGAACTTAGTGCCAAGATTACCTCTTTAACCTCTCCCGCTGCAACTCGTTCTATGAGGCTCTCTATGTGCAGGTCGCTTGGCGACACACCGTCCATAGGGGAGATTACTCCACCCAGAACGTGGTATACTCCGCGATACTGCATAGTGTTTTCTACGGCCATAACATCTTGTATGTTCTCCACCACGCATATAACACTGTGGTCGCGCAAGGGGTTGGAGCATATGGGGCATATATCGGTGTCCGATATACTGTGGCACTCTTTGCAATATTTTGCTTCGCGCTTTAGCTGCAAAATAGCACCCGAAAAGGCTTCTACCTCTTCTTCTTTGCGTCGCAACATATGCAACACAAGGCGTGTGGCTGTTTTGCGCCCTATGCCTGGGAGTTTGCTAAATTCGTTTACGGCCTTCTCGAGCAGTGCCGAGGGATATTCTTGATTCATAAATGGTGTTCCTCTTTTTGGTGGGTGCGAAGATAACAATTTTTTGTGAATAAACCTCTTTAATGTGCTGTTTCACTCAATAGCGATGTCTACCGATGCGGGGAACACTCTCTCGGGGTCGTAGAAGAGCGCGCAGCTTTCTGCCATACTTTGCAGCGTGGGTTTCACCTCTTTGTTGTGCACAATTTTCCCGTTCAAAACGACAATTATAGGTCTTTCGAAGTTGAAAAGTTCTTCGCTCAAGAATATTGTGATGTTGCCTTTTTGGGCCTTTGTATAGGTTTTGTCGAACGTCATAGGTATGCCGCCAAGGCTCTCTCTTGTGGTGTAGGTTACGTTTTTAACGTTAAGGAAGATGTTGTTCCCCTCGATGCGCATCTCGTAGCAGGTGCGTTCCTTGTCGTTGTTTCGCGATGTGGTGTTTACTCGCAAGTTGTAAAACCCTTTTCTGTGGCGGCCATACATATCGTAGTCTTCCCAATAAAAGTATCGGGGGTGTGGTGTGCGGGTAAACTGTGCGAGCCACGGGGTTGTGTGGCTGTAGTCTATGCCGTGTCCGCGCTTGGGTATGAGCGCTATGTTGTGTTTGTAGTGTGCAGGGTGTGTGCCTTGCAGGCTGTCGAGGGTTTTAGCGGTGATGTGTGTGAGATAGTTGCGCCCAAAACCGTAGTCTCTCTCGCCTGTGCGCAGGGAAAAAGCTATGTTGGCAAGGTTTTCGGCGGGTGCGTTTTGCAAGGGCTCTCCCCCGGCCATAGGGCCTGCACCGGCAAGATAGTCGGCATAGAAGGATGCAAGGCGTTGGCTGCCGTAACCACCCTCGGAGATACCAAAAAAGTATATGCGGTTGGGGTTTATGTCGTCGGCTGCAAGGGCGAGGCGCAGCAACTTCTCCCACGCGTGTTGCTGTGGTTGCACAGCCCATCGGTAAAGGTTTTCGCTTGGTATCTGGGGTATGAAGTATGCGGCCGGTGCGTCGTTAAAAGAACGGCACAGGTGGTAGCCTGTGTTCCACTCTTGCGCTTTGCCTCCCGAGCCGTGCAGGTAGAGGAACAAGGGGTAACCCTCGGCGGGTTTTTCTCCTTTGTTTATGTAGTGAAAGGGCATTTTGGCACCGGGCTCGGGGTGCGTGGGTATGTGCCAAAAAAGAGTGTCGCGCGCATCGCCCGTGGAGGCTTGGGGCAGCTTCTCCTCGTTTGTGCTCTCCACTGCGTTGCGCCAGCAGGCCCACACCTCGGCTCTCGTGCTCTCTATATCTTTTATTTTTATTTTTTGTTTGTTGGTGAACGAGGTGGCGGTTTCGCAGAGGCTCTCGTGGAAATATTTCTCAACATCCTCTTGTGTTCCTTTTTTAAGCCCTTGCCCGAAGCACAGGAAGGGCAGTACCGGCAGCAGGGCGGTTATCAGTTTTTTCTTCATCGCGTGTATTCTTTTTTATGGTGTTACGAATATAGCAATCTATTTCCTTTATTGTTAAAATCAATTATGTTTTTAGTAAAAAATAACAAAATATTGCGATTGTACCAGTTTTTGATTTGTACGAATTTTGCAAGCGGAAAAAAGAATTTGAGAAATATATAATAAAACAAACATATATAATTATGAAACTTTCCGATTTAAAGAAGGGTGAGCGTGGTTTTATCTCTGTTGTAGGGGGGTCCACGGCCTTCCGTCTTCGTTTGGAGGAGATGGGATTTATCCCCGGGCAGGAGGTTGCGATGCAGTATGCCTCGCCCTGCTCGTCGACGATTGTTTTTTCTATGTTGGGGCAGAGCGTTGCCCTGCGTCACTCCGAGGCGGAGTTTATAACCGTTGAGAGCAGCGAGGCTGCGGCCGTCAAGGTGGCTGCGGAGACGTTTGTTCCCCTTGTGGAGCAGAATGTGAATCGTGGTGTTCAGCGTGCCGAAACTTGTGACAAGAGGGCTTGTGCCGGTTGTCCGGGCTGTGGCTGTGGCGGCGGCAAGGTGGTGGATGCGCCCGAGAAGGACGAGATAACCGTAATCCTCGTGGGCAACCCCAACTGCGGCAAGACTGCTTTGTTTAATTATGCGTCGGGCGGGCACGAGCGCACGGGTAACTATGCTGGCGTTACTGTGTCCAACGTTGTGGGGCGCACTCTCTTCGAGGGCAAGAAACTGCGCATAATAGATATGCCGGGTACATATTCTCTGCACGCTTTCAGCCCCGAGGAGGCTTTCGTGGCCAACGAGTTGAGCAAGGGCGAGGCCGATGTGATAATAAACGTATTGGATGTAAATAATCTCGAACGTAACCTGTTACTCACCTTGCAGTTACAGCGCTTCGGCGTTCCTGTTGTGGGCGCGCTTAATATCTTCGATGAGTTTGAGAGCAACGGCAGCGAGATTAACATCGAGATGTTGCAGAAACGTCTTGGTATGCCTCTTGTGCCCACCGTGGCCTGCAAGGGCAAGGGTGTCAACGATGTGCTTCGCACGGCTATCGCTTGTGCTGCGGATAAAGAGAAGAGTGTGGCTTCCTTGGCTTTTGCCGACGCAGCCGTTAAAAACCAACACACCGCCGTGCATCGTGTGCTCGAAGATGCTTACACGTTGCGTGAGGGGCGCACCTCGCACATAACCTCGCGCATAGACCGTTTTGTGGCCTCTTCGGCATTTGGTTATATAGCCTTCTTTGCCTTGATGTATTTTATATTCTATGTGACATTTGAGGTTGGTGCCTATCCTATGGAGTGGATGGACGCAGGCGTTGCGTGGGTGTCGGATATTTTGAGCAACAGCCTCGCCGACGGGTGGTTCAAAGACCTTCTCATCGACGGTGTTGTGGGCGGCGTAGGCGGTGTTATCGTCTTTCTGCCCAACATCCTCATATTGTACTTCTTTATCTCTATCTTGGAGGATACGGGCTATCTGGCTCGTGCGGCTATGCTTGCCGACCCTCTGCTTCGTCGCGTGGGCTTGCACGGTAAATCGTTTATCCCCATCATAATGGGCTTTGGTTGCAGCGTGCCTGCCGTGATGGCCACCCGCACCATAGAGAGCCGCAAGAGCCGCCTTATAACTATGATGACCTTACCGTTTATGTCGTGTTCGGCTCGCTTGCCGGTGTACACGGTGCTTGCGGGGGCTTTCTTCCCTCAATATGCGGCGTGGGTTATGATGGGACTCTATTTTGGCGGCGTGGTTATCGCCATCCTCTCGGCTATGCTTCTCAACGGGGTGTTCCGTCGCAAGGAGGAGAGCCACTTTATTATGGAGATGCCCCCTTATCGTATGCCTGTGCTGCGTAGCGTTATGCGTCACACTTGGGAGAAGGGGCGTCAGTATCTTCGCAAGATGGGAGGTATCATACTCCTTGCGAGCATCATCGTGTGGGCTCTCGGTTACTTCCCCTTGAATAGCTCGGGCGAGGAGCTTACCACGGCACAACAGCAGGAACAGTCTTATCTTGGGCAGATAGGGCACACTATGGAGCCTGTTATCTCTCCTCTTGGTTACGACTGGCGTATGGGCGTGGGTATTCTTGCCGGCTTGGGAGCCAAAGAGCTTATGGTGAGCACTTTGGGCGTGTTGTACGACCTGCCCGAGGATAGCGCTGAGGATGAAACTTTGTTGCAACAGGCCATCGGAGCCTCGGGTATGACGGCTGCCGCAGCCTTGGGATATATGGTGTTTGCCTTGCTCTACTTCCCCTGCTTGGCAACCATCGCGGCGATAAAGGGCGAGAGCGGTCGCTGGAAGTATGCTATCTTCACGGCGGTCTATACAACCCTGCTTGCCTACTTTGTTGCGTGGGCTGTGTATCGCATTGCATTATTATTTTGATTGATAACATAAAAAATTTACTACGTATGAAAAAGATAGTTATTTTGTTTGTTGCGCTGCTTGCAGTGCTATCTTCGCAGGCGCAGGAGAGCAGATTTTCTTGGAACGCAGGTGTGATAAGTGAGGGGCAGTGGAATATGAAGGATGGGGGTACCCGTTGGATGAACCTCATCAACGCCGATTTTAGTGTGAAGCTGTGGAAGGGTGCGCTCTTCGACGCTGCCGTGCTCTCTACTTATGGCACAGGCTCGCCTGTGGCCGAAGACCGTATGGGTTTTTCTAACATCGATGCCGATAACCGTGGTTTGAGACTTTTTCACGCCGGTTTGTCGCAAAAGTTTTTCGATGAAACCCTCACGGCGTTTGTTGGTTTAAAGGCGGCCGACGAGGATTTTTTCAATACAGACCTTGCGGGGCTCTTCACAGGCTCGGCCTATGGTGGCGTGCCCACCTGCACCGAAAACCAGAATATTGCAGTGTATCCCGAGGCGGCTCTTGCCGTGCATCTCGAGTTTAACAAGGGTGGTTGGACTTTGCGTGAGACGCTCTATAACGGTGCTCCCTCGGATAGGTTGGATGAGCAGTTCCGTTTTCGTCCCGGGCGCGACGGGCTTTTCAATATAGGTAGCGCGATGTACTCTTTTGGGGGCGAGGAGTTTGCTCCCTCGAGCTACACCGTGGGTTATGCCCTCACTACAAAAGGCGAGCGCGGGCACAGTGAGTTTGGTATGTGGGGTAGTGTGGAACAACCTTTGTGCCGCGTGGGTTACTCTCGTTTGAGCCTTATAGCACAAGGTGCCAAACATTTTACCGACGAGGCTCCCTGTAAAGGATTTTGGGCCGGCGGTCTTGTGGTGGAGAATATAACAAAGAACGGCGGGCAACTAGGTGTGGCGGTAAACCGCGTATATTGCATCGACGGGCACGAGACCGACGTGGAGGCTACGTTTAATTGCCCCATAGGTGCAGGGTTTAGTGTGCAACCTGCTGTACACTTTATACGCACCGACGGGGAGAGTGCCATGGTGGGGCTGTTGAGGCTTTGTTACGAGGTGGGTAATTAAAAAAACATTACTAAAATAAAAACTTGCAGAGGGTGATCTAAAAGTAAAAATGGTTGCCATCTGCAAGTTTTTTCCATTTCTATCGCTACTGTTTGGGCAAGATAGGTGGTTTTTACAGGTTGCTTTTTTCTCTTGTTGCTGTTTTTTGTTTATCTTCGCCGATGTAAAATTTTTTAACGATGAAAAAGAGTCCTGTTATAAAATCGGCACGCTTTGTGATAAGCAACAGCGATGTGAAAAAGTGCCCTACCGACGGCCGCCCCGAGTATGCTTTTATAGGGCGCTCCAACGTGGGTAAGTCGAGCCTCATAAATATGCTCACCCGCCACAATAAGCTGGCGATGACATCGGCTATGCCGGGAAAAACTTTGCTCATAAACCACTTTATTGTGAACGATGAGTGGTATTTGGTCGACCTTCCCGGGTATGGTTACGCAAAGCGCAGCAAAGCGCAAAACGAGCAGCTCGAGCACATAATATCGTCCTATGTGCTGGACCGCGAGCAGATGACCTGTCTTTTTGTGCTCATCGATAGCCGTCACGCTCCACAGAAGATAGACCTTGAGTTTTTCGAGTGGTTGGGCGAGAACGGTGTGCCTTTTGCTATAGTTTTCACAAAGGCCGACAAACTCACAAAAACAGCTCTTGTTGCAAACGTTGAGGCCTACAAGAAAACACTTCTCGGGCAGTGGGAGGAGTTACCCCCTGTGTTTGTAACCTCGTCGGAGAGTGCTATGGGGCGCGATGAGCTGCTCTTGTACATCGACGATATAAATTCTTCGTTAAAAGGTTGATAGCGTGCTTATGAAAAAGATTGTTTTTGCCCTATCGGCTCTTGTGCTGCTTGCAGCCTGCGAGAGCGGCGGCTATAAAATAAGAGGCTCTTTCCCCTCGGCCAAGGAGGGCACGGTCATATATATGGCTCAACCCGACGAGCAGTATACCGTGGTAGATTCTGCGGTGATAAGTAACGGAAAGTTTGAATTTACTGGGGCGCGTTGCAACCGCACGGTGCGCATGTTGTTTGTTCCCGACAAGGCGGTGGGCGGCCCTGTGGTGCTTGAGCCTGGTGTTGTGGATGTGGAGTTTGGCTCTACCTTGAAACGTGGCGGCACCGATGGGAACACTATTCTGCAACGTTTTATGGAGGCTAATGAGCATCTGCAAGCCCTGGAAGAGGTTACCTCGCCCAACTTTTTGAAAACTATGCCCATGGGCAAGGCTGTGTACGACAGCTTGGTGGTTGTGCGCAACAACTCGCGCGACGCCCTTGCCGAGTATGCTTTTCTTGCCATAGAGCGTAACATCGGCAACAACTTGGGTATGTTTATCCTCACTCGTTCCTACTCTTTTATAGATGCCGAGCGCGTGGAGCCTTTGTTGCAGCTTGTGCCGGAGTTCTTGAGAGATGCACGTTACAACCTTGTGCGTAACTATATATCTTTGCGTGCAAAGTGTAATCGTCAGCGTTCCACGACAGCTGTGGGCAAGCAGTATCTTAATTTTGAGCTGTCTAATACAGGCGGTGAAAAGGTGCTTTTTTCATCGGTGCTCGAGGGTAGTCGTTACACTTTGCTACAATTTTGGGCAAGCTGGTGTGCTTCTTGTCGTGTAGAGTTGCCCGCGTTTAACAAGCTCGAGAAAAAGTATGGTAAAAAAGATTTTGCACTTGTGGGTGTGTCGCTCGACTCTAGCAGCGAAGACTGGCGAAAGGCTGTAGCCTCTATGGGGCTTGGTGGAGTGCAGCTGTGCAACCCGTCGGGCGGTAGCGGAGAGGTTGCCGCCGAGTATGGCGTGGACGCTTTGCCTGCAAACATACTCTTCAACAATAAGGGAGTTATTATAGCCCGCGATCTTTCGCCTGCCGAGCTCGATGCTATAGTGGGCGAGGCTTTAAAGTAGCTCTTTTTTCTCTGCTACAGGAATATTAAGCGTGGTGTGCCGCCTAGCACACCACGCTTTTTTGTAAAAAAGAGCCGATTTTTAACATTTTTGCATAGAAATGCGCAGGCATTATGTTAAAATTACATCTTTTTTGTCTTTTTTTTGAAAAAACAACACTCCTTAGATAACTTTTTTATAAATTTGCACCGCCTTATGAGAATAAATGAATATTGTTTGCATAGATATTCAAAAAAGACACAGCATATCTTCTGATCTTTTTAAAAAAGGATGGGAGAAGTGTTGTGGGTTTCTTTGTGTCTAGGAAATAGTAATTTTAAACATTATAACACACAAGATGAGAAAAAGAGGAATTCTTTTGTCGCTGCTTTTCAGCTTGATGTTTTTGCAGGGGGCCTTTGCACAACGCTTCGTTGTGTCGGGTACTGTGACAACAAGCGAGGATGGCTCTCCGTTGTTGCAAGCGGGAGTTATGCAAAAGGGCACGACAAACGGTGTTGTTACCGATTTTGATGGTAATTACACAATCGAGATCAGTGATGCGAAAGAGGCTGTGTTGGTCTTCACTTATGTGGGGCACGAAACACAGGAATTTTATGTCGATGCCAAGACTAAAAAATTGGACGTTGTTCTCTCTTACGAGGTGCAGGCTATCGACGAAGTTGTTGTCGTTGCCTACGGTGTGCGTAAAAAGGGAACAATCGCAGGCTCGGTATCTACAGTTAAGGCCGAGAAGATAGAAAACGTGCCTACAGCCGGTTTCGACCAAGCGTTGCAGGGACTCACACCCGGTATGACGGTTATCTCAAATTCGGGAGAGCCTAGCAAGGCCGCAACTTTCCAGATACGTGGTACAAACTCTATCACATCGGGAACAGCGCCTTTGTTCATTCTCGATGGTGTGCCCATCACAAGTTCCGACTTTAACGCGATAAGCCCCAGCGATATTGAGTCGATAAACATCCTCAAGGATGCTTCGTCTACCTCTATATATGGTGCGCGCGCGGCAAACGGTGTGGTTGTTATCACCACAAAGCGTGGTACAAGCACCGACAGAGTGAACGTAACCTTCCGCTCACAGCTTGGTTACTCCGACCTTGCTCACGGTAACTGGAACCTTATGAACACCGCCGAGCGTATACTCTTTGAGAAGGAGATAGGCATAGACGAGGGCCAGGACTACGCTCGCCTCTCGCAGGTAGATGTTAACTGGATGGATGTAGTGTTCAAGGACAAGGCAGGTTTGCAGAGCTACGACCTCTCGCTAAACCACGCTACCGACAAGATGAACTATTTTGTGTCGGCAAGCTTCTTCGACCAAGAGGGTATAGCCCACGGCTCGGAGTTTGCCCGTTACAATATGCGTGCTAACGTAGATGTTAAAACAAGCGACTGGTTGAAGGTGGGTACCAACTCTATGTTGGCCTACGAGGAGGTGCAGCAGGCCGACGATGGCGAGTATGCACTCTACACACCTATATCGGCAAGCCGCTTTATGTTGCCCTATTGGGATCCTTACTCAAACGGCAAGGTGGCATCGTCGAAGGACGGTAGCTGGAAGGGCTCGGGTTACAACCCCCTCGAGTGGATGGAGAACAACCCTATGCACCACAAAAAGTACAAGGCTATAAGCGTGCTTTATGCCGAGCTCACACCTATAAAGAACCTTACCATACGTTCGCAGTTTGGTGTCGACTTTACACACTCAACAACTGATATGAAGTCTTACCCCAGCTTTGTGGGAAACAACAAACAAGGTACAGCAGGCCGTGCATCGAGCACAGCAGCCAACCTTACAATAACCAACACGGTTAACTACTTGTTCGATATTAAGAAGAAGCACAACTTCAACTTGATGGTTGGACAAGAGGGCGTTGACTACCGCTCCGAGGGCTTCCAGGTGGTTACCCGCGGACAGAGCAACGATGCTTTCACTCAGCTTGCCTCGGGAACACGTGCGTCTTCTTGGTCGAACAGCTCATCGAGCCACTCTTTCCTCTCATTCTTTGGCCGTGCCGAGCATAACTACAACGACCGTTACTACACCGACTTCTCGTTGCGTACCGACGCTTCGTCGCGTTTTGGTAAGAACGGTCGCTGGGCAACCTTCTGGTCGGTTGGTTTTATGTGGAACGTGAAGAAAGAGAAATTCTTGCAGGATGTTAAGTGGTTGTCTAACGCACAGATTGCGATGAGCACAGGTACATCGGGTAACTCTTCTATCCCCGATTACGACCACTTGGCGCTTGTTAACAGCGGTCATAACTACGACGACTCTCCCGGTATTGCTCCTGCATCGCAGGGTAACGAGGATTTGAGCTGGGAGAAACTGTGGACATCAAATCTTGCTTTCCACCTTGGTTTCTTCCACCGCATTAACATCGACGCAGAGTTCTACTACAAGAACACAACAAACATGCTTATGCTTGTTCCCCAGTCTTACGTGAACAATGGTTTTGGTACACGTTGGGACAATGTGGGTGCGATGGTGAACAAGGGTGTTGAAATTTCGGTTAACGCCGACATTATCCGCACCGAGGATTTTGTGTGGAACGTGAGCGCAAACGCTTCGTACAACAAAAACGAAATTACAGAGCTCTACAACGGTGTTCAAGAGTATACCGTGGGTACAACAGCAACTAAGTTGGTTGTTGGTCACCCCGTAGGTGAGTTCTTCCTCAATAGATATGCAGGTGTAAACCCTGCAAACGGTGACGCTTTGTGGTATGACAAGGATGGTAACATCACCAACGAGTATCGCGAAAGCGACAAGGTGATGCTTGGCAAGAACTACATTGCTCCCTGGCAAGGTGGTTTCGGCACCACAATTAGCTACAAGGGCTTGTCGCTCTCGGCTAACTTCAGCTGGGTGGCCGACCGCTGGATGTTCAACAACGACCGTTTCTTCGAGGAGAGCAACGGCTTGTACTCGGTTTACAACCAGTCTAAACGCCTGCTCTACAACCGTTGGAAGAAACCCGGTGATATAGCCGACATACCTCGTTATGGCGTAACTCCTCAAATGGACTCTCGTTTCATAGAGGATGCTTCGTTCTTGCGTTTGAAGAACTTGATGTTGAGCTACGAATTGCCTTCGTCTTTGCTCAAGAAGACAAAGGTGTTGAACAGAGTGCGTGCATATGTTCAAGCGCAGAATTTATTCACAATAACCAAGTTTAGCGGTGTCGACCCAGAGTCGTCGAGCAACATCTATGCTGCACAATATCCGATGTCGCGTCAGTACACTTGCGGTGTTGAAATTTCGTTCTAAAATTAAGATAGGAGAAGATGAGAAACATAAAAATATTCATAATACTAATGTTGGCAGCATTTAGCACAACATCTTGCTTGGATAAGTTCCCCGAGGATGCTGTAGCTGCCGACCAAGCGATAACAAATATCGACCAGGCCGACGAGGCGGTGGTTGGTATATACTCTTCGCTTATGGGGTCTGCGCTCTATAGTGGCTACCTTACTTTGTTGCCCGACCTGCAGACCGACCTTGTTTATGCCATCAACGGTTATTCTAACGTTTATGGCGATATATGGCGTTGGGATATTCTTGCAACAAGCACGGAGATTGAGGCTGTTTACGGCTCTTTGTACGAGGTTATTGGTAACTGTAACTATTTCCTCGATGAGGCTAAAAAGCTCGAGAGTACGCTCATAGACGATTCGGAACTCGACTATCTCGAGAGATTGCGTGGCGAGGCATACTTTGCTCGTGCTCTTGCTTACTCGGAGCTCATTAAACTCTTCTGTGTCGACTACAAGTCGGACGAGGATGCAAAACAGCAGTTGGGTGTAGTTCTTACCGACTCTTACTATGGCGAGAAGGACATCACACGCGCTTCGCTCTACGACTCGTACCAGTTTGTGTTGAAGGATCTCGACCTGGCTGCAAAGTATCTTGCTCTTGACGAGGACTACGACCAAAGCGTCGATGGTTATCTCTACAATTCATCGCCCTATTTTAACGAGTACACCGTATATGCTCTTCTCTCTCGCGTGTCGCTCTATATGCGCAAGTGGGACGACGCCATCAAGTACTCTTCTAAGATTATCAACAGCAAGTACTACGAGCTCTCGAGTGCAAGTTCGGAGTATATGTCGGGTATAAGCTACTATCAATATATGTGGGAGACCGACAAGTCGACCGAGATTATATGGAAGGTTTATTACACACCGACAAACTACGGTGGTCGCCTTGGAACAATATTCTGGAACTATGACTACTCGTCTTACAAGCCCGACTATGTTCCCGCTCAATGGGTGCTTGAACTTTACGATTCCAGCGACCTGCGTTACGACTGCTTCTTTGCTCAAGTAACCACCGGCCACTCGCACGGTCTCACTTGGCCTTTGCTCTACAAGTACTTTGGTAACTCAGAGTTGTACGAGTCGGCACAGTTGCTCCACACAAGTATGCCCAAGGTATTCCGCCTCTCGGAGCAGTACCTTATCCGTGCCGAGGCTTACTGTCGCAAAGAGACCCCCGACTACAGCAAGGCTGCAAAAGATATTGTAGCATTGCGCACTAAACGCTACTCGTCGAGCTACGGTGGCGGTATCTCTATGAACGAGAGCAACGCTATGGAAATTGTAGAAGAGGAGCGCGTGAAGGAACTCTATATGGAGGGTTTCCGTTTGCAAGACCTCAAACGTTGGGAGAAAGGCTTTGAGCGTAAGCCCCAAGAGCAGTCTCTTGCTCACGGCAGCAGTCTTAAGGTAGACGCCAACAACCCCTTGTTTGTGTGGCCCATACCTCAGCACGAGCTCGACGCCCCCGGGTCGAACATACAACCTAATAAAAGTAACAAATAAAAAGGAGGGCCAGATATGAAAAAGATATTAAAAAATATTTGTTTGCTTTCTGCATTGTTGGTGGCTGTATCTTCTTGCGACACCGATGCTGAATATATAACATACGAAGGAGGCAACTACACTATGTTCTCCGATACTTTGTATCAGTTGCCCATACAAGATAACGAGACTTTCTTCGAAATTCCCGTTGTTGCAACAAAAGCGTGCGACTATGCCCGTGTGTTTGCTGTGGAGATTGTCGACAGTTTGAGCAACGCTGTAGAGGGTTACCACTATTCGTTGAAGAGCAATACCGTGGTTATCCCCGCCGGCCAGATGGTAGGTAACGTAGAGGTGCGCGGTTACCACAAAAACATCGAGGTTTCCGACTCTTTGGGCTTTGCCCTTCGCCTTACAGGCACCGACGGTGCGCCCTGGAGCAACTACGGCACCGAGGCTAATGTGTTCTTGCAGAAGGCTTGCAAGTTCGACATAAACGCCTTTACCGGTTACTGTTCAATAGTGTCAACCTTCTTGCAGAACTATACAAACTACGAAGGCCGTCTTACATACTCCGAAGTAGACCCCACCGAGGAGAACACCATCGTTATTAAAGATTATTTCTACGACGGTTACGATGTGAAGATTAAGTTTACCACAAACGACATTTTGAATCCCCTCATCAAGTTCAAGGAGCAAAAGTTTGGCCCCACCGACCTGGCCTTCGGTACCAAGTACGGCGAGGATGGTATAATAAATATTTATCAGCCCACAATGTACATATCGTACTACAGCAGCTGCGAAACATTTATTTGGCAGTATATGACGCTGTATATGCCTAGCTTGAGCGGTTACAACGTTGTGGGTACCTTCATAAATGCTGTTGAGTGGATAAGTGCCGATGAGGCTGCAAAGCTCTATAGTGAGGGCATGTACACAAGTAGAACAGCTAGAGAGAATTTGATAGGAGAGTAACAAACAGATGGTTTTATGAATATGGAAAGAATAAAATATATGTTTATTGTGGCGATGTTGTTGGTTGTGGGTGCGCTTACATCGTGCTCAAGCCACGACGAATATCCCCTATCGGCAGATACTCCTGCAACTCCCAACTTTAAGCTGGTAGAGCTTGAGGAGTACGACTTGAGCCTCCTCGACACCGAGGATTGTGTAATTATCCCTATGGAGTTTACCTCGTCGGCAGCGTGGCGCTTGTCGTCGGACAAAATATGGCTGTTGTTTTCTGACACCGAGGACGGAATTTACTACAACGACCTTGTAGGTGTCGAAGGTACCAACAAAGTTTATGTGAAGATAACCAACCAGGCTCGCACATTTGAGCCTTCCGACGCAAACATCTGCTGTTACTATAACGATGCAGAGTATAAACTCTCTTCAATATCTCGTCCTGCAAAGATGTACGAAAGCGGCATCTTCGACGAGGAGGGTAACCAAATAGAAGATGAGATAGAGATAGATGGCTCGGCTTCTATGACAATTACCATCAACACAAACTATGCTTTCGGTATAAAGTCTTATCCCGAGTGGATACAAGAGCCCGAAATCTACGAAGGTCGTTACATTTTGAAGGTGAAAGAAGACTACACCCCCTATGCTCTTGAAGGCGAGATGGTTATTGCAAACGCCGACAACACTATGTCGCAGGTAATACCAGTTAAGTACACAGGTATGTCGCCCGAGGATATCACAATATCGGGCAGTTACTCACCCTGGGGTTGGAAAGTTTCTCTCGATGGCAAGGCCTTCCTCCTCGAGAGCGAGAGCAGCTCTATGGACGGCGAGTCGACAGAAACAACGGTGAACAACTCGTTGCCCTTTGCTGTAAAGTGCTTCAACTACGACTACGCTATAGTGTTTGCCGAGGTTGATGCTAACGATAATATCGAATACCAGGCCGAAGGCTGGTTGACAGCAGAGAAGAGCGAAACCGACAAAGCTGCTATTGAGGTAAAAGCCAGCAGTTTTGTTCCCTCGGCTGAAAGCCGTTCACGCAAGGGTTACATATTTGCTGTGCCCACAGGCGTATACGATAACTTTATAGCTTCTCTCGAGGCTGCAACCGATGCTATCACATTTGTCGACGAGAATGAGAAGTATGTGGTTGTGGAGGTTGAGCAGAGAGATATTTATGCTATCGATGGATTTATAATCACCACAACCGATGGTGCAGCTGTTGAGTGCATCGAGGAGCCTGCAGGTGACTACTACGACTGGGTAAGCAGCGAGCTTTCTGTGAGCGATGTATATACCTTCACTGCAGAGAACCAAGTTACATACCTCATAAATACTCTCTATACTCCTGCCGACAAGGTTGATGGTTTCAACTTCTACGACAGCAAGACAGGCAAGGCTGTTTCTTCTCGCACATGGAAGTATTCTCGCGAGGTGAACGAGGAGGGTTACTATGTTATAAGTTTGACTGTTCCTGTTGCCTCTAAGTTTGTCGATCCTATTATTTTGCGTTTGCACCATAATAACGAAAACAAAAAGGCGCTTATAATTAGACCTGTTAATAACTGATTCTGAATATAAATAGAAGAGATGAAAAAGATAAATTTATACATATTGCCCCTTTTGTTCGCCTTTATGGCGATGGGCTTTGCCGGTTGTTCCGACGACGATGCGACACAACCGCAGAACGATCTCTATGGATACGTTCAGTTTAAGTTGTACAAAGCTGCTTCGTCGGCAACACGCGCCGGCGGGCAACTTAACAAATTGTCCGATGCTCACAAAGTGAAAGTTGTGTTGCAGCAGAATGGTCAGACAATATCGCAAACATTGATATTAAACTCTTACAACGCCGAAAACGCCGAGTATGGTTTGCGTAGCGACAAGCTGAAGATGCTTGTAGGCGCATACAAAGTGCTTGGTTTTATGGTGTACGACAAGCTCGACAAGGAACTTATTGCAACCGACTTGTTCGATGTGGAGTTTGAGGTTATTGCTGGTGGTCTTGTGGTGCAGGATCTTTCGGTAGATGTTGCTCCCCGTGGTAAGGCTACATTTAAGGTTGTGAAGAACATAACAGCAACCCGTGCAACCGAGAGCGACAGCAGCTTCCCCTTGAGCGCTATCGCTGCAATTGATATCAACTTGCAGAATGTGTTTACACTCGAGAAGATAACTATCGACAGCGTTGTTGTTAAGTACAAAGAAGACTTTAACAACGATGGTACACCCGGTGCTAACAGCCAAACATCTTATCTCTCGTCTGATACTGTTGTGTGGCTCCCCGCCGGCACATACAAGGTGCTTGGTTTCAACGCCTACTCTAACAAGGCGGCTACTACATTGCTTGGCAACGTAGCAAACACAACATCGAAGACTTTTGAGATTAAAGACAACGAGATATCTAAGGATGTAGAGGTTCCCTACGATGTAAAAGGTACCGAGCCTTACATCAAGGACTATATTGCTCTTAAAGAGATATGGACCGCTCTCGACGGCCCCAACTGGAAGTACTACGGTATTGTAGAGCCCAAGGGCTGTAACTGGAACTTCAACAAGGATATCGACCTTTGGGGCGAGCAACCAGGTGTGCAGTTGCACGCCGACGGCCGTGTAGCAACCATCTCGCTCGAGGGCTTCGGTGCAAGAGGTGTTGTTCCTTCGGCTATAGGTCAGCTCGAGGAGTTGGTTATCCTTTATCTCAGCAGCCACTCCGAGGAGCTTGGCGGCCACATATTCCCCGAGATGACCATAGAGCAGAAGAATATTGTGCGCGGCGACTACGAGAGGAGATATTTGGAGAAAGATTTCCGCTTGGCTTTGTCTAAAGAGTGGCAAAAGACCATAGAGATGGATATAAAGAAGGGCGAAGACGTAAAACCTTTGAAGGCTGTGGAGCTTAAACACATTATGTTTGGCGACAAAACCAACCAAATTACCGGTATCTCAAAGGCCTTGATGCGTTGTACCAAGTTGCAACAGTTCTATATAGCCAACTCTCCCATCACATCGGAAAACTTCTTTGTTGATGATATAGACGAAGGCAATGTTTTTGCCGATGAGGAGGATAGCTGGAGCTGGGAAAACTTTACCGATCTCACTGATATTGAGATATACAACTGCGACCAGATGACCTCTCTCCCTATGGAGATGCTCTCTAAACTACCCGAGTTGCAGATGCTTAACATCGCTTGTATGAAGGGTATCTCCGGTGAGACCTTGTTGCAAAACTGGAAAGACCTCATCAATGGTAACTGTGGAGAGAAAATCCAGGGTATGTATATGGGTTACAACAACCTCAAGGAGTTCCCCGAGCACGAGGAGTTGGTGAAGATGAAGAAACTTGGCTTGCTCGACCTCACCAACAACAAGATAGAGAAGTTGCACGCTTTTGGCAAGAAGATTAACCTTGCAAAGGTTTACCTCGACTACAACAAAATTAAAGAGGTGCCCACCATCGATGGCTACTTCTGCGGTTTTGAGCAGATAGAGAACTTCTCAATAAGCAATAACGAACTTACCGTGTTCCCCGATATGTTCAACTCGCGTTTGGTAAATATCTGCCCCTCTATCGACTTCTCTAACAACAAGATAAGCGAGTTTGAGAACGGCGACGACTTCAAGGGCTTGAACGTTAACCAGGTGAATCTCGCAGGCAACCGCCTGGAGACCTTCCCCTCGATACTTATAAAGAAAAACTCTCCTATGACATACCTCATCCTTTCGGCTAACGGTATGAAGGAGATACCCGAGGGCTCTTTCGAGGGCAAGGAGACACGTTGGCTCGAGGCTATCGACTTGAGTAACAATAAACTCGAGGACTTGCCCGTAGATTTTTCGGCCGAAAATTTACCCTACTTGACTGCTGTCGATTTGAGCTATAACCGCTTCGACCACTTCCCCTACGAGCCTCTTTCTGTTGCGGGTTTGTCGCGTTACTTCATACGCTACCAGAGCGACGAGAAGGGTAACCGCTGTATGCGCGAGTGGCCTCAAAACATATTCCAGCACCTTGGCTTGAGATATCTCCTTATGGGCGGTAACGATTTGAGAAAGATTGAAGACGAGACTATAAGCCAGTGTGGCTTGTTCTATCTTGAAATTGCCGACAACCCCAACATCACAATTAACGTGTCGCCTATTTGCGATTACATATATTCTTTGAGGTATTATTATGGCATACCGATGCTTGTACACGACAAGACACAAGACATACGCGGTTGCGATATCCTCGATTTGGAAAACTAATTTAAAGTAATATTACCGGAAGATGAAAAAGATATTTAAAATAACATTAGGGTTGCTTGCAAGCGTTTTTGTTCTTGGAGCTTGCAACGACAGTGACGATGCGGCTTCTGTTGCATCCTTGTCGGTAGAAGGTTTGGAGGAGGTTGTTCTCCCCGCTACCGGTGCTAAAAGTAATATTACGGTTAATGCTCCTGGCGCGTGGAGTATATCGACCACAGCTCCGTGGTTGACTGTTTCGCCTGCAACAGGTCGTGGCTATGCTGTGTGCGAGGTTTCTACCGACTCTTCGCTTGTTAACGGGGTGCGCACAGCCGATATCCGCATATCATCGGGCAACGATGTGAAAGTTATCACAGTGGAGCAGATGGGCTTTGAAAAGGCTATCGTGCCCAAAGAGAACGAGATTGAGATTGAGTCGTTGGAAAAATCGGACAAGCGTTTCTTCGAAACAAAGATTGTGACCAACGTAGGTTTTAAACCCGAAATTTCCTTTGCTACACCTTGCGATCCCGAGGATGCTTGGCTCTCGGTAGAGAGCGACGAGGTTTCTTCGACAGAGAGCGCTCGCCCCAGAACAGTAAAATTGCGTTTTGAGTGGAAGATTAACGCTACACCCGAGGAGCGCATAGCCGAGGTTACACTAAAGCCCTCGGAGAACGAGGAGGGTTGCGAGCCTGCAACATTTGTTGTGCGCCAGAAGGCTGCTGTAAAGATTGAGGACAACCGCTCGGGCGACTCTATCGCTATACTCACTATGGCCAACCTTTTAAACACTCTCGTTGAGGTTTGGGATACAAGTGAGCGCATAAGCAACTGGGAGGGTGTTACCTTGTGGGAAACTAACGACGAAGACCTGCCTCACCCCGAAGCTGTAGGCCGTGTGCGTTCACTCACAATATCGTACTTCAAAAGCGACGAGAGTATTCCCGAGCAGATTAAACACTTGAAGTATCTTGAGTCGTTTACTTTGTGGTCGAACAGCAATACTCACCTCTTGTCTATAGACCTCGGTCCCGAGATTTGCGAACTTGAGTATTTGAAGGGCCTTACACTCTTCTCTTGTGGTATTGTTTCGCTTCCCGCAGAGTTTGTGAAGCTTGGCGACACACTCGAGGAACTCGACTTGAGCGCGAATAACTTTACCGAAATTCCCGAGGTGCTTTCGGAGGAGATCTTCACCAAACTTAAAGTGTTGCGTATGGTGGGTAACCGTCGTTACGCATCTGTTAAAGACCTCACTCAAAAAGACCAGGATAAATACAAAGATGGTATCGGTCTTAACTTCACAAGTACTGTTTCGGGCGATAACGCTTTGCGTCGTCTTTTCTTGTGGGAAAATCTCGAGGAGCTCCGTTTGCAGAACTGTTACATAGAGGGCCAGTTGCCCGACTTTACAGTGGGCGAGGAGGGCGTTGTAGCCTACTCATACGACCAGGAGGATGTTGCTGCTCGCGGCGATACCTTGAAGTGGTTGGTCGACAATAATATGCCTAAAATATTGCCCAATATGAAGATGTTGGCAATAAACCTCAACTTCTTTACCGGTGAGTTGCCTCAATGGATGCTCTACCACCCCAACCTCATATTGTGGGTGCCCGAGTTATTGGTATTCAGCCAACAGGAACTTGGCAAAAACTCGCAGGGCGAGAGCGTGGGCTTCAGCAACGCTCCCACAGAGTTTAGCGAGGATGGTTATTTCTACACGGCCTTCCCCTTGCTCTGGGACAAGTATGGTTACAAGGAAGAGATTGAAGAATAAGTTTATAAATTGTAAACAATCATATAAAACGGTATGAAAAAGACATTTATATATACGTTGCTTTTGTGCGCCTTGTTCTTGGTGTCGTGTAGCGATAGCGATATTGTAGACGGTGGCAAAGCACCTGGTGCCGATATTTCAGATACCCAACTTACCGAGGGTGCGATAGAAGGCGAGCTTTTGGTTAAATTCTCTCCCGAGATGACCGAAATTCTAGACAACCTGCCTGCAACACGTGCACAGGGTGGGTTGAAGACCCGTTCTGGTATCCCCTCGACCGACGAGGTGCTCGACATACTCAACGCCTACAAGTTTGAGCGTGTCTTCCCTGTTGACAAAAACACCGAGGAGCGTGCTCGCGAGGCACAGATGCACTTGTGGTATCACGTGGTGTTCGACAAGAACGTGGATGTGAAAACTGCGATAGAGCGCGTGTCGCGTCTTGGCGAGGTTTCTAAGGTGCAGGTTAACCGCAAGATTTATCGTGCTAATGCACGCAGATCGGCCGAGCTTACATCGGAGATTGTGAACACCCTTGAGGCTGCTGTGAGCAACGCAAACGATGGTTACAAATTTAACGACCCTGCTTTCCCCTTGCACTGGAGCTATGTAAACCGTGGTGTTCTTTACAACTTCAAGGAGGAGGGTGCCGAGAGCAACGAGGGCGACTTGACAGGTATTGCCATAAACCGCGGTACTTTCGACTTTGAGGAGGTTGAAACCGATAAAATAATTGCAGGTTGCGATGTTGGTTGCGACGAGGCTTGGGAAAAATGTACAGGCGATCCCTCTATTATTGTAGCTGTGCTCGACGAGGGTGTTATGTTCGACCACGAGGACTTGAAAGATAATATGTGGGTTAATGAGCGCGAGGTTTACATGTCGGAAAAAGATGCCGACGGTAACGGTTACTGTGGCGACAGATATGGTTATAACTTTGCTACAGACCGCTCTGAGATTGTGGTAACAGACTCATACAGCACAGGCCACGGTACACACGTTGCAGGAACCATAGCTGCTGTTAACAACAACGGCAAGGGTGGTTGCGGTATCGCTGGTGGTGATGCTGCTGCAGGCAAGCCCGGTGTGCGCATTATGTCTTGCCAGCTCTTCGACAGTCAGTATCAGTGTTCTCTTGTAAACGAGGCTCGTGCTATTAAATATGCTGCCGACAACGGTGCTGTGGTGTTGCAGTGTAGCTGGGGATATCTTTCATCGGAAGTTAACCCCATAGACTACTACCCCGGCCCCGCAACGGAGAAAGAGTGGAGCGAGCTCTATCCCCTCGAAAAGGAGGCTCTCGACTACTTTATAGCCAACGCAGGCTCGCCCAACGGTGTTATCGATGGTGGTGTAGTTGTGTATGCTTCGGGTAACGAGTATGCAGCTGCAGCCTCTTTCCCCGGTGCTTATTCAAAATGTATATCTGTTACCTCGCTTGCAGCCGATTATACTCCTGCGTCATATACAAACTATGGCCCTGGTAACGACATAGCTGCTCCTGGTGGCGATGGCGACTACTATGCAGAGAGTCGTAGCCGATACGATAACGGTGGTATGATTTATTCGACCATCGTTGAGGAGGGTATAGGCTCTTATGCCTTCTTCGAGGGTACATCTATGGCTTGCCCACACGTTTCGGGTGTTGTAGCTCTTGGCTTGTCTTATGCGGCACAGTTGCGCCGTCACTTTACAGCTGCCGAGTTTGTGAGCCTTGTAAAGGAGACATCGGGCGATATAGATCCTTATCTCACAGGTGTGAAGAAGTACTACAAAAACCACACCTTAACTTCAAACCTTGTTTCTGTAGACTTGGGTAAGTACAAGGGTAAGATGGGTAAACTCATAAACGCAGCTGCATTGCTCAACGCTATTGAGGGTGCCGGCCACGATATGAAGTTGCCTAACTTCTATCTTGCTCCTGCAAAGGGAAACAGCGACAAAGCGCAAACAATAGACCTTGCCAAGTTTTTTATCGATGGCGAGAACAAAACATATAGCTGTGAGATTGCTAACGAGAGCATAGCAACAGCTGTTATCGATGGTACAAACATCACCATAACAGGTGTGGCTGTGGGTGTTACAACGCTTAAAGTGTTTGTTGATGGCGCGGAGCACGTTGTAACTGTTACCGTGCGTAACAACGCAAACAACAACGGCTGGATGTAATATATATAGGGAACTATGGTAAAGAGAGTGCTTTTTATGCAATATATGCTCGCGGTGTTGCTTTTCTGCGTGTGTCCCGCTACGGTGGTGGCACAGGTGGTTAAAGCGCGCCCTACACGAGCTGCTGTGGACTCTCTTCTCAGGCCTTCGTTGCACAAAGGCAAAGTATTGCAGTTCGACAAGATAAAGGAGAATATGGGTACTTTGCACGAGAGCGACACAGCAAGGGTTGTTGTGTTCACCTTTACAAATGTGAGCGACACTGCTGTTACAATAACCGATGTTACAACACATTGTGGTTGTACAGCTGCCGAGTTCCCCCAAACCCCAATATTGGCGGGAGCAAGCTCGGAGATTGTGATAAAATACAACCCTAAAGGGCGTGAGGGTACGGTTGATACCGGAGCTTTTGTCTACACCTCTTTAACAGGTCGCAGGCCTGTTGCTAAGCTGACGCTTCTTGGCAACGTTGTCGACGACGAAGAGTGGAGCCACCTGCCCTATGTTGCTGGCGATTTAAGATTTAAACGCAAGCAGGTGGTTTTTAAGAACGGCCGCTTAGTTTCCAGAATACCTTGTGCAAACGTGGGCACAAAGCCCCTGAAACTCTATTCGGAGTTTTTACCCGGTTATGCAACGTTTGCAACAGAGCCGCAGGTGTTGCAGCCCGGCGAGGAGGGCGATATGGTAATATCCATAACTCCCGATGCGTTGCAAAAAGCGGCCGGAGCGTCGAAATTTTTTGTCGTGGTTAGCGGTGTAGAGGGCAACCCCTCTTCGCGCACGATAAAGGCTATAATTGAATAATAATGAAAAAATATATAGAGATGAAGAGTGTTTTAAAATTTTTGTTGCTCTTTTTGTTTGTTCTTCCTTTTCAGGCTTGTTCCGACGATGAAAATACTTTTTTCGAGGAAAAACCACTCCCTGTAACCACGAATAATATCTCTGGTGTGTGGAAGTTGCAAAGTTGGAACGGAAGCGAGGAGCAGGTGCCCGTGGTGTATATTGAGCTTATACGCAGAGATTGTAAGTTTAATTTGTATCAGTGGTTCAGCATGTACCCTAGCTTGAAAACCGGTGTATACTCGCTCGATAATAGCGATTATTACAAAGGCGATGTAATCAAAGGTAAGTACGACCACGATAGTGGCCCTTGGAATAACGACTACATTGTAACTCTTTATGCCAATAAGCTGGTGCTTATAAGCGACGATGAAAATCGTGAGGTTCAGGAGTTTGTGCGTGTTGATGAAGTTCCTGCCGACATAAAGAACGCTGCGCTTTCACCCGTTAGTGCAGAGGAGTAATCTTTTACTTTATAGAGAAGTAAAATAATATTCCCTCCACCTTGTAGTCTGTTTCTGCAAGGTGGAGGGGATTTTGTTTTGTCACAAGCTGCTGTGAGGTGCGTGGCACGGCACAAAATTGAAGAATTTTTAAAAATAATGTGCTGCTTTTGAACAAAATGCTTATATTTGCATTATTAAAAGTGAGGCGCAGTCTTTTAGAGCGCCTTCCAGTCAACAAATAAAAGAATCAAAATCTTATTTTTCTTATAATGGCATAAACCCTCTTGTTCGGGTTATGCCCATCTGTACAACTTATGTATCATATAGAACAATTAAGAAGCAAAGAGATTGCTGAGTTGCAGTCTATTGCTCAGGAGTTAGGTATCAAGGGTGTAAAATCTTTAGACCGCGATTCTATAATTTATCGTATTCTCGATGGTCAGGCGCTGCAGAATAGTCAGTCGGGCGCTCCGGCCGTGGTTAGAGAGGAGACAAGAATGCACCGCCGTGAGCACCGCCGCAACAGAATACAGGCCGATGCCACAAACAAGGTGTATACAGCAACAGGCGACAAGGCTGTGAAACTCGACACCAACGAGCCTAAAAAGAACAAACCTCAAGAGCTGCAACCCGTGAAGGCCGAGGTTGTTGTGCCTGTTGTGGAGGTAGAAAACCCTGTTATCGAGGCGCAAGTCGCAGAGCCCGCAGCGCCCAAAAAACGTGGCCGCAAGGCGAAAAAGCAAGAAAGCGCACCCGCAGCTGAGGCACAAACTGAAAAAACTCCCGCCGTGGAGGTAGAAAACCCTGTTGCCGAGACACAAGCCGCCGAGCCTGCAGCACCCAAAAAACGTGGCCGCAAGGCAAAAAAACAAGAGCCTGCGCAAGTTGTTGAGGAGAAGCCTGCAGTGGAGCCTGCAAATGTGCCCTCGGAGGAGGCCGGTGAGGCTTTTGTAGCTATAGAGGAGCTGCCTGTTGAGGGTGGTGAGTTGCCTGCCGAGCTTGTAGAAAAGTTTGAAAAGAACAACCAGGAACAGCAGCAAAAAGGAGATAAAAAAAATCGTCAGCAGAAGAGCGATAAACCCCGTCAGGAGCAGCAACAACAGCCCCAGCAGCAACAGTACGATTTTGCCGATGTGTTGCGCGTAGAGGGCGTTCTAGAGACTATGCCCGACAACTATGGTTTCTTGCGTTCGTCGGACTATAACTACCTCTCTTCGCCCGACGATGTTTATGTGTCGCAGTCGCAAATTAAGCTCTATGGCCTGAAGACGGGCGATGTTGTTGAGGGTATAATACGCCCTGCAAGCGCCGGAGAAAAATATTTCCCCCTTGTTAAGGTTAACAAGATAAACGGCCTTGCGCCCGAGCTTGTGCGCGACCGTGTTTCGTTCGACAACCTAGTGCCTCTTTTCCCCGAAGAGAAGTTTACCCTCTGTGCTGGTAGCTACGATAATATGTCGGCTCGCGTGGTCGACCTCTTCTCGCCCATCGGTAAGGGACAGCGTGCTCTTATCGTGGCACAGCCCAAAACCGGTAAGACTATGTTGCTCAAGGACATAGCAAATGCTATCGCTGCTAACCACCCCGAGGCTTACATGATTATGTTGCTCATAGATGAGCGCCCCGAGGAGGTTACCGACATGGCGCGTAGCGTTAACGCCGAGGTTATTGCATCTACATTTGACGAGCCTGCCGAGCGCCACGTGAAGATTGCGGGTATTGTGCTGGAGCGTGCAAAACGTATGGTCGAGTGTGGCCACGATGTTGTAATTTTCCTCGACTCTATAACACGTCTTGCACGTGCCTACAACACGGTTTCTCCGGCATCGGGCAAGGTGTTGTCGGGTGGTGTCGATGCAAACGCTCTCCACAAGCCCAAGCGCTTCTTTGGTGCTGCGCGTAACATAGAGAACGGCGGCTCGCTCACTATAATAGCTACAGCCCTCATAGACACCGGCTCTAAGATGGACGAGGTTATTTTTGAGGAGTTTAAGGGTACGGGTAATATGGAGCTTCAGCTCGACCGCACATTGAGCAACAAGCGCATCTTCCCTGCGGTTAACATTATTGCTTCGAGCACCCGTCGCGACGACCTCTTGCTCGACAAGCAGACTCTCGACCGTATGTGGATACTTCGCAAGTATCTTGCCGATATGACACCTATGGAGGCTATGGAGTTTGTGAAGGATCGCCTGGAAAAAACAAAGGATAACGGGGAGTTTCTTATGAGTATGAACTCTTAAAATAAAAACCCTATTAAAAGAGATAGCCCGCTGTTGAAGCGGGCGATCTCTTTTGTTTAATGTTATATTCTTTTGAATATCTTTTAGAAGGGAAGGTCGTCGGGGTTGTTGTCTGTGCCGAAGTCCTCTATTTTAGCTTTGGGGGCGTCAATAGCGGGTATGTCCGAGGGCATATTTGCGGGGGCTGCACCACGCTCTACACGCCAAGCGCGTATGTCGTTGTACCAGCGACCGTTATACTCGCGTGCGTTGATGTCGAACGATACGGTGAGCTCGTCGCCTGCCTGTATGTTGAACTGTGCTATTTTGTCGGCACCAAATACGTTGAAACAAACTTTCTTGGGGAACTGCTCGTGTGTCTCAATAACATATTCTTGTGTTTTCCACTCGTTTCCTGTTTTAGATATACCACCTCTCTCGGGCAGTACTGCAATAATTTTTCCTGTTATTTCCATAATGCTTTTCAAATACGTTGCGAAAATAGCTCTTTTCCTCTCGAAAAGCAATTTTTTTTTCTCATATTTTGCAAGCAATATTATATTTAGTTTTATCTTTGTAGCTATACATCGCGTGCAGGCGCGCGAGAGAATATTGTTAATAAATTAAATTATAGATATTATGAATTTTACAGTATCAAGTTCTTTGCTTTCGTCTCGTTTACAGGCAATAAGCAGAGTTTTAAACTCTAAAAATCCGATTTATATTTTGGATTGTATCTTGTTTGAGTTGCAGGGTAACACTCTTACGCTCACTGCGTCGGACCCCGATAACACCTTCAACACATCTTTCGATGTTGTGGAGTGTTCCGAGGACTTTACTTTTGCAATATCGGCGAAAATTCTTATCGACTCTTTGAAGGAGATATCGGAGCAGCCTGTGCGTTTTGAGGTGAACAAAGATACTCTTGAGGTTACAATATATTACTTGAACGGTAAGTACAGCCTTGTTGCTCACGATGGCAACGAGTACCCCGCACCTGCTGTTCTTGGTGAGAACGCTGTTAAAATTTCTGCAGCAGCGTCGGTGTTGTCCGATGGTATCTCGCGCTCTTTGTTTGCGTCGGCAGCCGACGACGATGTACGTCGTATGATGAGTGGTGTTTACTTCGATTTTACTCCCGAGAGCCTCACTATCGTTGCTTCTGACGGCCACAAGTTGGTGCGTTTCCGCGACTACTCTGTAACAGGTGCCGAAAAGTCGGCGTTTATCCTTCCCAAGAAACCCGCCAACTTGTTGAAGAATATTCTTGGCAAGGACGAGCAGGAGGAGATAGGTGTTGAGTTTGATGGTCGTTTTGTAATCTTCACTTTGGGTGAGTACAAGCTTGTTTCTCGTCTTTACGACGGCCGTTACCCCAACTACAACTCTGTGATACCCCAGAATAACCCTCACAAGCTCACTGTTGACCGTGCGGCTTTCATCAGCGCGTTGCGTCGTGTTGCAATCTTCTCTTCTCAGGCGAGTCTTATAAAGCTTCACTTGGAGAACAACAAGGTTGTTATTTCGGCTCAGGATACAGATTTCTCGACATCGGCCGAGGAGAGCATAGCTTGCAGCTACGAGGGAACATCTATGAACATAGGTTTCCGCGCATCGTTTCTCATCGACATCCTCAATAACCTTCCTGGTCAGGACGTGGTTATAGAGCTTGCCGACCCCTCACGTGCAGGTGTTATTGTTCCTGCCGAGCAAGATGAGAAACAGGAGCTCCTGATGTTGTTGATGCCTATGATGCTTACAGAATAACGAACGATGAAATTAAATCTTAAAAATCCGCTTGTATTCTTCGACCTCGAGACAACCGGTGTCGATGTGTCGAAGGATAGAATAGTGGAGATATGTTATATAAAAGTTTTCCCCGACGGTAGCGAGAAGGAGTATTCTAAGCGTATAAACCCCGGTATGCATATACCCGAAGGGGCTTCGGCGGTGCACGGTATATACGACGACGATGTGAAGGACTGCCCCCGTTTCAAGGATGTTGCAAAGGAGATTGCAGCCGACCTCGAGGGGTGCGACCTTGCCGGTTTTAACTCGAACCGCTTCGACCTCCCTCTGCTTGCCGAGGAGTTTTTGCGCGCGCAGGTCGACATAGACCTCACACGCCACCACGCTATAGATGTGCAGGTGCTCTATCACAAACGCGAGCCACGCACACTGTCGGCAGCACATAAATTTTACTGCGGTACAGAGTTTGACAACGCCCACAGCGCTCTTGCCGACACACGTGCCACATACGAGGTGCTGAAAGCGCAGCTCGACCACTATGACGATATGGAGAACGATGTTGCAGCCCTTGCAAAAGAGTCTTCGTTTACTCGTAATGTGGATTTTGCAGGCCGTTTTGTGTACGACGAAGCTGGGTGCGAGGTGTTTAACTTCGGCAAGTACAAGGGCGAGAGCGTTGCAGCAGTTTTGCGTCGCGACCCTGGTTACTATGGCTGGATGATGAACGGAGAGTTTCCGCTGAATACAAAACAGGTGCTGACACGTATAAAACTACGAGAATTTAATAAGTAGGAGATGCTCAAAGGAAAAAAAATAGTTTTGGGAATTACGGGAAGTATTGCTGCTTACAAGGCGGCAATACTTGTTCGTCTATTGATAAAGGAAGGTGCCGAGGTGCAGGTGGTTATGACACCCTCTGCCAAGGAGTTTATAACACCGCTCACGCTGTCTACTCTTTCGGGCCGTGCTGTGTTGTGCGACTTTTTCAATAACAACAGCGGTGAGTGGCACAGCCACGTGGAGCTTGGCTTGTGGGCCGACGCTATGGTAATTGCTCCCGCAACAGCTTCGACACTTGGCAAGATGGCGTCGGGTGTGGCCGACAACTTGCTTGTTACCACATATTTGTCTATGAAGGCGCCTGTGTTCATAGCTCCTGCTATGGACTTGGATATGTTTGCCCACCCCTCTACACAGCAGAATTTGCGCACTCTTAGCAGCTATGGTGTCCGCATCATAGAGCCTGCGGCAGGCGAGCTTGCAAGTCACCTTTGCGGTAAAGGTCGTATGGAGGAGCCCGAGAATATAGTAAAGGCCTTGAAGGATTTTTTTTTTAGCACTTGCACACTAAAAGGCCGTAAAATACTTATAACAGCTGGGCCTACCTATGAAAAAATAGACCCTGTGCGCTTTATTGGTAATTACTCTTCGGGTAAAATGGGTTTTGCGCTTGCGTCGGAGTGTGCCGAGCGTGGTGCCGATGTTACTCTTGTGGCGGGCCCCGTGTCGCTCCCCACGCCTCACGCATCTATCAAGCGCGTAAACGTGGAGTCGGCCGAGGAGATGTACAAGGCCGCTGTGGAAGCTTTCCCCTCTTGCGACGCGGCTATACTTTCGGCTGCTGTAGCCGATTATCGTCCCGCGGTTTGTGCCGATAAAAAACTAAAGCGCAAGGGCGAGGCTATGACCATAGAGCTTGAGCCTAACAAAGATATTGCAGCGGCTCTTGGCAAGGAGAAAAAGAGCGGGCAACGCCTTGTGGGCTTTGCTCTCGAAACAAACGATGGGGAGCTCAATGCCCGCGAAAAACTTGCAAAAAAGAATCTCGATTTTATAGTTCTTAACTCACTCACCGACGAGGGTGCCGGTTTTGTGCACGACACAAACAAGGTTACTATAATAGATGCCGAGGGTGCTACGGAGTATCCCTTGAAGAGCAAACGCGATGTTGCGCGCGACATAGTATCGCACCTCTCTAAATTTTTGCTTGCCCTGCTGTTTCTGCTCTTGCCTGTAAAATCTATGGCTATGGGCGAGGAGCTAAACGCAAAGGTAACCCTTAACCACGCAAAGGTGCAGGGTGCAAACACCGAGGTTTTTAAGGTGCTCGAGGAGGGCATAGGGCAGTTTCTAAACGACAGAAAGTGGACAAACAACACATATGAGGAGTATGAGCGCATAGATTGCAGTTTCTCTTTTGTGGTGGAAAAATACTCACCCGACGGAACTTTCGACTGCTCGCTTATGGTGCAGGGCACACGCCCTGTGTATGGCTCTACATACACCACAACCATCTTCAAGTACGAGGATAAGTCTATAGCTTTCACCTATCAGCCCTACGACCGCATAGACTTTAACGAGGACAACCTCGACAACAACCTCACCGCTGTTCTAGCCTTTTATGCCTACTTGATAATAGGTTTCGACATGGATTCTATGGGCGAGCTTGGTGGCAGTGAGTGGCTTAACAAGGCGCAAAACATAGCCAACAATGCGCAGTTTCTGGGCGACAAGGGCTGGCGTGCAATGAGCAACGACAACAACCGCTGTACCATAATAAACGACTACTTGAACGGAGCCTTGGAGCCTATGCGCAAGCTTATGTATAAATATCATCGCTTGGGGCTCGACGTTATGTACAAGGCTGTGCCCGACGGGCGCAAAGCTGTGTCGGAAAGTGTGCAGATGTTGAAAGAGGCCTACAAAGCCCGTTCTATGGCTTATTATCCTCGTCTGTTTGCCGAGTACAAGAACGACGAACTTTTGAACATATATTCTGCGGCTCCTTTGAAGGAGAGGGAGGCTGTGAAGAGAGTTATAATCGACATAGACCCTTCGCTTTCTGCCTCTTGGGAGAAGGCTTTGTCGCAACCCGAAGAACAATTATAGATGCTTAAGTCAATAATAATAAAGAACTTTGCTCTGGTAGAGAGCCTCGAGATGGATTTTTCATCGGGTTTTTCTGTTATTACAGGAGAAACCGGTGCGGGAAAGTCGGTCTTCTTGGGTGCTGTTGCGATGATGCTGGGGCAGCGTTCCGATGTTAAATCTATACGCGATGGTGCCGACCGTTGCGTGATAGAGGGGTGCTTCGATGTGTCGGGTTTTTCGTTGGAAGGTTTTTTCGACGAGAACGACCTTGAGTACTGTGCCGAGGACTGCATAGTGCGTCGTGAGCTCACATCGGCAGGGCGTAGTAGAGCCTTTATTAACGACACACCGGTGTCGGTGTCGGTGTTGAAAGAGCTTGGTACGCGTCTTATAGATATTCACTCTCAGCACCAAAATCTGTTGCTTGGAAACAAAAATTTCCAGCTTAACGTGCTCGATATTCTGGCGCACAACGCCAGCCTCCTTGCTGAGTACAAGGAGCGTTTTGCGGCATACACGGCCGCCGAGAAGGAGGTCGCGGGGTTGCGCGAGGAGATAGAAAAAAGCCGTCGCGACGAAGAGTGGTTGCGCTTTCAGTTTGAAGAGCTCGACCGAGCAACTTTGCGCGAAGGGGAGCTTGAAGAGCTTGAGCAGGAGCAAGAGGAGTTGTCGCACGCCGAGGATATTCAGGCGGCGCTTTATGGTGCTTACACGGCGATAGATGGTGGCGAGGCCGGTAATTTGTTGCAGGCTTTGCGTGAGGGTGCGTCAGCTTTGTCGCGCATCGCAGCTCATTATCCCGCAGCAGGTGAGCTGTCGAGCCGTTTAGAGAGTAACTTTATAGAGCTTAAAGATTGCGTTGAGGAGTTGCGTAGGCGTGCCGACAGGGTACAGTTTGCCCCCGATCGTCTGGAGTTTGTCGACCGTCGTTTGGCGCTTATATACGACCTGCAGAAGAAACATCGTGTGGCTTCGGTGGGCGAGCTTATAGAGTTGCGTGCAACTTATCTCGAGAAGCTCGAGCACATAGATAACGGTGATTGGGAGCTGCAACAGGCCGAAAAGCGTTGTGCAGCCTTGCGTGAGGAACTTGCTTCGTGCTCGGTGCAACTTACCGAGAGTCGTCGTGCTTCGGCCGAGGTGTTGCAGGCAAGTATTGCCGATATTTTGGTCAACCTGGGTATGCCGATGATACGTTTCGAGGTGGATATAAAGCCTCTCGCAGCCTTCTCACCGATGGGAGGCGACGGGGTTACGTTCCTCTTCTCGGCCAACAGTATAAGCGCGCCACAACCCCTAGCCGATGTTGCATCGGGTGGTGAGATGGCTCGTGTGATGCTTGCTCTTAAATCGTTGATAGCAACAAATCTCGACCAACCAACGCTTATATTCGACGAGATTGACACCGGAATTTCGGGCGTTCTTGCCGAGCGTATGGGGCGCCTGATGAAGCAGATGGGCGGTAAAAACCGTCAGGTTCTGAGCATAACTCACCTGCCGCAGGTGGCAGCTTTGGGAGCAACCCATTACAAAGTATATAAAGAGGAGAGTGAAAAAGGAACACTAACACATATTGTTAAACTAGGGCAAGAGGAGCGCGTGCGCGAGATTGCGCAGATGATGAGCGGAGAGGTGCTTACCGAGGCTGCTCTCGACAACGCAGCTCTTTTGTTGTCGCAAAAATAAAGGTTATGGTTAACACAAATGAGATGATATTCGGCGTGCGCGCCGTGCTTGAGGCTATTGAGGCCGGTAAAGAGGTTGATAAAATTCTAGTGAAACGCGATATTCAGAGCGAGCTTTCGCGCGAGCTTTTTGGTGCTCTCAAAGGGCGCACAATACCTGTGGTGCGTGTCCCTGTTGAGAAACTTAACCGCATAACACGCAAAAACCATCAGGGTGTTATTGCTTTTATATCGGCTGTGGAGTATGCTCGTGTCGACACGCTTGTGCCTACCCTCTACGAGGAGGGCAAGGCTCCCTTCCTTGTGTTGCTCGATGGTATAACCGATGTGCGTAACTTCGGCTCTATAGCCCGCACCTGTGATTGTGCCGGTGTTGACGCAATTATAATCCCCGCTCACAACAGTGTTACTGTTAACGCCGACGCTGTTAAAACATCGGCCGGTGCTTTGCACACTTTGCCTGTGTGTCGCGAGAAAAACATCACCGAGACACTTAAGTTTCTCAAGGCGTCGGGTGTGCGCGTGGTGTGTGCAACAGAGAAGGGCGAGATAAACTACACCCAAGCAAACTATACAGAGCCGGTGTGTGTGGTGATGGGTGCCGAGGATACCGGTATACCCAAGGAGCATCTTGCGTTGTGCGACGACTGGGTATCGATACCTCAGTTCGGAAACATTGAGTCGCTTAACGTGTCGGTTGCAACGGGAGTAATTCTGTACGAGGCTGTTCGTCAGCGTCACTTGAGCGAGTAAAGAAACACACTTTTACATCCTCCGCCATTCGATGCGGAGGATTTTTTTTGTTTTCTCGTCGGCTGCGCACTTTGCCGACCCTCTCTCGCCCACAAGCCACACGATGGTACCTGTTGCATCTGTCACCACAAGTTGCTGTTGCTTGTCGACGAGGCTTTTTTTGCAGTCGGTGAGGTAGTTGCTTACAAGCTTGCTGCCACGCATTCCAAAAGGCGAGAAACGGTCGCCTGCGTGGATGTTGCGCAGGGTCAAGGGTAGCTCTATCTTGTCGCAGTCTATTGTGGCAACCTCTTTCACCTTTTCTATGGTGCCGTCGAAGGCCCTTGTTTCGCAAAAGATTGTGCCGTAGGGTGTTGCAAGGCTCCCGTTTTCGGGTAGCAGGGTGTCGATGTGCTCCCCTTTTGTGGTTATGATGAGGGTTGTACGGTCTTTTATCACCAGGTGTTGCTTGCTTTCGAAGGTGCGCCCGCTCTCGCCGTTTAGCGATGAGGCTATGCTGTTTGTCTGCTGCGAGTTAAAGCCAAGAGGCCTTAAAATCTCGTGTAGCAAGGCTTGTGGCGAGGGCTCGTTCTGCAATAGGGCTATGTCTATGGTGTTGCCTTTTTTTACTCTTGCGATACCTTCCTCGATGGTTTTTGTATATACTTTTTCGGCCTGCTCCAAGCGCTCGGCTGTTTGTGATAGGGTCTCGGCTATTGAAGGGTTTATCTCCTGCAGTAGCGGGAGTATTTGCAGGCGTATTTTATTGCGTGTAAAGTCTGTTGCAAGGTTTGTGCTGTCGGTTACATAGCTCTCGCCACGCCACTTAAGGTACTCGAGTATCTCCTCGCGCCCCACGCATAGCAGCGGGCGCACGATGCACCCGTTCTTGGCTTGTATGCCGTGTAGCCCCCTTATACCTGTGCCACGCACGAGGTTTAAGAGCATAGTTTCGGCGCTGTCGTCGCGGTGGTGTGCCACAGCGATAGCTGTTGAGCCTGTTTTTTTGCGCAACTCTTCGAAGGCTTTGTATCGCTGTTCGCGAGCTGCCATCTCGATGGATATTTGTTTCTCTTCGGCATATTTTTTTGTGTCGAAGTGCGTTACAAAGAGCTCTATGCCCCTTTTCTCGCACAACTCTCGCACAAAGTTTTCGTCGCGCACGCTCTCCTCGCCGCGTAGGTGGAAGTTGCAGTGCACAGCGCAGCAGTTGTACCCTAGTTTTTGCAAAACCAGCAGCAGGGCGATGGAGTCGGCTCCACCGCTAACGGTTACAAGCACTTTTTCTCCCTCGCTCAGTAACCCTTTTTGCTCTATAAATTTTGCAACTTTGTGTATCATACTGCCTTTATTTAGTGCGAAGATAGGGTATAAACTTTATATTTTTATCTTTTTTACATAAAAAGCTGCTGTTTGATAGCAAAAAAGCTCCTTCTTTATTTGTCGTTTATGAAAAAAGTTATACCTTTGCCGCTGCAAATGTGGCGTAAGCCCGTTGTTATCGGTACCTTGGATGAGTGGCTTAGTCAGTGGTCTGCAAAACCATGTACGGCGGTTCGAATCCGCCAGGTACCTCGAAGCACCGCAACGCGGTGCTTTTTTGTTTTAATAAGTTTTTATGGCCGACAATTATTTGGAAAAAAAGATGGAGCTCTACAGGGCAAAGGCGTGTGGGGGCGACGGTGCAAAGGGAAAGAGTAACCTTCTCTCGTTGCTCGACAAATGTGTTTCTGAGCCCTCTTTCGACGACTATGTTGTGCGCGAAGACCAACTGTGTCGCATAGCGCTTGCAGCCACAAAAACATCTTCGGTTTTTTCTTTTAAATTATTTACCCGCTCTTTGCTTGCAGAACTTTCCTTGCCTGCTGCCGACAGTGCTTGTGTGCTTGTGTGTGCTCCAGCCGAGGGGTTGGACTTTGTTCTCCTTGGCAGGGTGGTGCAGGTGATGGCTTTGCAGGCTGCCGAGATGGGGCTGTGTGCTGTATTTGCTGCCGGAGCCGATCTTTCTCCCTTCTCGAGCGTGGTGCCTGAGGGTTTCTCGCCTGTAGCTCTTGTGCGGGTGGGCCGTCCTTTAAAAGTTTGATAAGGCTTGCTATAAAAAACAGACATTTGTTTTTTACTCTCCCTCTTTTTTGTATTTTTGCTGATATGATTTTGTAAAAATATGAAAGGAAAAGGGAAAATATCCACGTTAAAAGTGGGCTTTATCTATTATGCTAGTGTTACAGTTATTCTGGCTGTAGTCTTTTTGAGTTATATTTGGGGAACACCTTTGTCGCAGACTCTTAATTTTAGTGGCTGGCTCTACTTTGTGCCGGGTGCTTTGTCGCACGCGGCTCTGCTTGCGCTTGCTCCTTTTGTGCTCTCTGTGCCGTTCTTGTTTATGGGCAAGAAACAACCTGCTTATGCTCCGGTGTTCATATTTCTGTCTACTCTCCTCATTGTCTTTTTTATAGCAAACGGGATGGTATACAAGCTCTATCGCTTCCACATAAATGGTTTTGTGCTCGATATGCTTTTTGGTGGCGCGGCGGGCGATGTTTTCCAGTTTGACACCGTGCTCTACATAAAGGTTGCTGTAGCTGTGTTGTTGCTTGTGCTTGCTATGAGTGGAGTGTGGTTGTTGTGCCGCGCAATATTTAAGAGAACAGGTTATGCAGCGGTGCTCCCTGTGGTGTCGGTAATGTTGTCCTGCCTCCTTTTTTCTCACCTCTACCACGCTTACTCGGCTGTGGTGAAGACCGCGGGAGTTATACGCAGTGCAGCTGTGATACCTTACAACGCCCCCTTGACAGCAAACCGCTTGATGTTGCGCCTGGGTGTTATATCGAAAGAGACTATGACCGTGAATTTAGGTGGAGGCGAGGGCTCTGGTGTAAATTATCCGCTAAATCCCATCGTTACACGCACCGACTCTGTGCAAAAGAATATTGTGCTCATAGTTATAGATTCTTGGAATAAAAACGCTTGGACACCCGAGGTTGCGCCCAATATGTGGAACTTTGCGCAGGGTTGCTCAAAGTTCGAAGATCATTTAAGTAGTGGAAACGGTACCACGGGTAGTATGATAGGTATGTTCTTCAGTTTGCCGGCAAGTTACAAAGACGACCTCGATGTGTCGGGTACACAGCCTATCTTGGTCAACCAGTTGCTCGACACAGGCTACGATGTTAAAGTTTTTGCAAGTGCCACTTTGGTGCACCCTCCTTTTGGCCGTATGATGTTCTCTAAGGTGCCTAACTTGCGCATAGAGTCGAAAGGAAGCACTTGCTACGAGCGCGACTGCGAGATAACAGATGAATTTATTGACTACATAGACAAGGAGCGTAACGAGCCTTTCTTCTCCCTCCTTTTCTACGACCTTGCCCACGGTTGTGAGCTCCCCGCCGAGAAAAACACAACATTTACTCCCGCTTGGGCTTTCCCCGACTATCTTGCACTTAACAACAGCATAGACCCTATGCCCTTCTGGAACCTCTATCGTAACTCTCTTTTCCAGATAGACTCTTTAGTGGGGCGTGTGCTTACAGCTCTTGAGGAGCGCGATATGTTGCGCAACACGGTTATTGTTATGACCGGCGACCACGGCCAGGAGTTTAACGAAAACAAAAAGAATTTTTGGGGTCACGGTAGCAACTTCTCTCCTGTGCAAGTGCGCGTGCCCTTTATGCTTTTCGATGCCGAGAAAGCTGTAGAGGTTTACAAGCACCGCACTACACACTACGATGTTGCAACAACTCTTTTAAAAGAGTATCTTGGCGTGGAAAACCCTGTTACCGATTTAGGTGTGGGGCAGCTGATGACCGACCCTTGCAACCGAGACTGGCACTATGTGGGCGACTACGGAAACTATGCTTTTGTGATGGATAGTGATATGCGTGTTTTGGAGAAGAAACACTCGGGCTACATAGAGGTTTACGACAGCCTTGTTAACCCTATTGAGGGGTACAAATATAATGCGGTTGAACTTAACAAGAAGATTATGGATATAAACCGCTTCTATGAATAGTTTTTCTACGAGCAGAGCCGACTCTGCCGCAAGAATATTTTTCTTAAGGTGTAGTTGGTATATACAAATAACAATGGCGACCAAAAGGTCGCCATTGTTATTTGTTGTGGAAACGCGCTCTTTTATGCGTCGATATCGGCGTATCTTGCGTTCTTCTCGATAAAGTCGCGACGGGGGCCTACATCGTCGCCCATCAACATAGAGAAGATGTGGTCGGCTTCTTGTGCGTCGCGTATGGTTACCTGCTTCAGTGTGCGTGTCTCGGGGTTCATAGTTGTGTCCCAAAGCTGTTCGGGGTTCATCTCACCAAGACCTTTGTAACGCTGTATCTTCACGTCTTTCTCGTTGCCCTTGGCATATTTGTCGATAAAGGCTTTCAGCGCATCGTCGTCGTAGCAATACTCTTTTACGTTGCCTTTTGAGCACTGATAGAGGGGAGGCATGGCCTTGTAAAGGAAGCCGCCCTCAATAACCTCGGGCATATAGCGGTAGAAGAGTGTCATAATAAGTGTTCCGATGTGTGCGCCGTCCACGTCGGCATCGGCCATCATAATAATCTTGTGGTAGCGTAGCTTTTCTATGTTAGCCTTTTTGCTGTCCTCGGGGTCGAGGCCGAAGCGTACGCCGATAGCCTGTATGATGTTGTTTATCTCGTCGCTTTCGAAGGCTTTGTGCCACATAACTTTCTCCACGTTGAGGATTTTACCGCGTAGGGGAAGTATGGCTTGGAAACTGTTCTTGCGACCTTGTTTTGCAGAGCCTCCCGCAGAGTCACCCTCCACGAGGAAGAGCTCGCATTTTGCGGGGTCTTTGTCGGAGCAGTCGGCAAGTTTACCGGGCATACCGCAACCGCCCATAGGGCTCTTGCGCTGTACGCTCTCGCGTGCCTTGCGTGCCGCGATACGTGCAGTAGCTGCAATAATCACCTTGTCGACAACCATCTTGGCCTCTTTAGGGTGCTCCTCGAGGTAGTATGTGAGAGCCTCGCCCACAGCTTGGTCTACCGCACCTGTAACCTCGTTGTTACCGAGCTTGGTTTTGGTCTGTCCCTCAAACTGGGGCTCTGCAACCTTAACCGACACGATGGCTGTGAGGCCTTCGCGGAAGTCTTCGCCCGATATCTCAACCTTTGCCTTCTCGAGAGCTTTTGTGTCGTCGGCATATTTTTTGAGTGTTCGGGTGAGGGCGCGGCGGAAACCTGCAAGGTGTGTACCACCCTCTATGGTGTTGATGTTGTTGACATACGAGTGTACGTTCTCGCTGTAGCCGTTGTTGTATATGATGGCAACCTCGATGGGGATACCTTGTTTCTCGGTGTTGAGGTAGATAACGTCGCCGATGAGGGGTGTGCGCGATGCGTCGATGTAGCGAACAAACTCCTTCAAGCCCTCGGTAGAGTGGAAGGTTTCAGTTTTGTACTCGCCGTTCTCGTCAGCCTCACGCATGTCGGTAAGTGTGATGGTGATGCCGGCGTTCAAGAAGGCGAGCTCGCGCAAACGGGTTGCCAAAATTTCGTATTTATACTCTGTAGCAACAAAGATGCTGTCGTCGGGCTGGAAAGTTTGGCGTGTACCGCGCAAGTCAGACTCGCCGATGCATCTCACTTGGTCGAGGGGCTTACCGCAAGAGTAGTTTTGCTCGTAGTGTTTGCCATCGCGGAAAACCTCAGTCTTCATGTGTGTCGACAGGGCGTTTACGCAAGAGACACCCACACCGTGCAAACCGCCCGAAACTTTGTAAGAGTCTTTGTTAAATTTACCTCCGGCGTGCAACACGGTCATAACAACCTCAAGTGCCGAGCGGTTTTCCTTCTCGTGCCAGTCTACGGGGATACCGCGACCGTTATCTTGAACTGTGATTGAGTTTCCGGGGTTGATGGTAACGTTTATGTGTGTACAATATCCGGCCATAGCCTCGTCGATGGAGTTGTCAACCACCTCGTAAACCAGGTGGTGCAAGCCCTTTTCGCTTATGTCACCAATGTACATCGCGGGGCGTTTGCGCACTGCCTCCAAGCCTTCGAGGACCTGAATGCTGTCAGCCGAATAAGTCTGTTTGATTTCTTCGCTCATATTTGTGTTAACTTACTTGAATAACTCAACAAAAATACAAAAAACGGGGAGACTCTGCAAGGTTTTTGCGTAATTTGTGCAGGTTTAAAAACGAAGTTTTTACTCTGTGTGCGTTGTGTGTTGGCGAGGTGTGGTGTTTTTAGCTGTGCTGCTTACTGTTTGCCTGTGTGAGGGTATACGGCTCACCTGCAAAGTCTAGGGAGATATGCAAAAGTTATGTTAATTTATTCCTTGATATCTATCTCCTCTTCAAAACGCGACATACTCTTTACTTAATCGCACAGCAAGAGAACGCCCTGATTGTATAATCTTGCTTTAAAATCCTCGGTAGCCCGTGAGATATTCTCTCAATATACTTGTTCTTTTCTCCTTCTTTTCGTGAGACGAAAAGGAAGCAAAAGGCGCAGCACGCGAGTAAGATTAGTCGCTCCCTCCTCCTGCTCGTGAATTGCCCTGTAAGGGCAATATAACTCGTTCGTCGGTCACTTGCCGCGTGTCTCTTTCTCACATTTACAGGTTGCTGCGCAACTCGTTCAGTTATCCGCGCTATGCACGTATAACTACACACTCACACAATGCTCGCACTTTTTCCTGTAAATGCTCGGATACACGCTCAAATCTTAACGGTGCTGCATTTTTTAGGATTACTCCAGCAATGGTTATTTTTAAAAGAAAACCGGCACCGTAAGTAACACAATTAAAGGCCGTCGCAGTTTAGGATATAAGCGAATTTTGCTTGCAAAATCGGTAGCATCATCAGTGATAAGTCGCACATAGTGCGGGTCACGATTAGATGATGCTGCCAAAGACGCATTGACAATGCTTGCTGTTCGCAACCCGCGCTACGCGC
>JAZKYU010000063.1:0-15989 GCA_045612305.1 Bacteroidaceae bacterium | reverse complement strand
GTTTTTGGGGCTCCGGAAGCGCTCGGTATTGCGCTTTGTAGAAAATATAGCGGCATACCTCGCTAGGTCCTCGCTTTTCCCCAAAAACTTTGACACTTGTTTTTCTAAAAGCTTTAATGCGCACCAATGAACAGCGTCGATAGGGTAATTTTCAAATCCTGCAGCACCGTTAAAAATTGAGTGAGAGGCGGCGCAGTTTGCAGGCCATTGTGCGAGATTGTTTGAACGCAGCACGGGTATAAATTATCTTTATATAGCCGTGCGTAGTGAGTTTCGCAGCACCCTGCAAACAAGCCATAGGCTCTCACGGCAAGGAGCGCTCGGATGAGTTATATCGCCCACCTGTGGGCGATTCACGAACAAGAGAGCGTGACGACAATTTTTACTCGCGTGCTGCGCCTTTTCTGCCCTTTTGGGCGCCAAAAGGGCTATAAAAACATAAGTTGATAGATAGAATAGCCGAAAATAACACCGAGGCGGCGAGAGGAAAGATATATTTATGCATCTCGGTTGCTTGTGGGTTGTTCTCACTTTTTCCAAAAAAACTTTGACACTTGTTTTTTTAAAAGCTTTAATGCGCACCTCTGGGCTGCGCTGATGAGGGTAATTTTAAAAGCTTTAATGCGCACCGGCGATTTTAATTGCTTTTACTTGCTTTTTTGTGGCAATTTGTTGTAAAAAAAACTCTTTTTTAGGTAGCTTGCCCCCGCTTCCAGGGTGGTGTTTCGCCCGTTTTTTTTGCCACTTTTTTGCTTTTTTTTTGGGGGCAACCTGTTGCAAAATTCACCTGGTTTTTTTACCACTTTTTTGCCTGTTTTTTTGAGGTTTTTTGGGCTGAAAAGTTGCGTTTTTTTGCTCCCCAAAAAGGCGTGGTAGTGCGGGTGATGCTCTGTCTTTTTCGCTCCCTGAAAAGAGGCTTTTTACCCCCGAAAACCCCCTTGTTCTTAGAAAAATTAGCATAAAAAGGAGCTTTTTTGTGAAAAATAAATAATATATCGCATATTTTCACTATCTTTGCCGAAATAAATGGTTTAATGCCTCGTATGCGCTCGCGTGAGCGCGAGGCAACGTGTTGTGAAAACAAATGAAAAAAATAAATAACCTTAAAATGAGAACAAAAAATCTTTATCTCTGTTTGTTGTTCCTCTTCTGCTTGGGAACAACAACCGTGTGGGCCGACAAGTACTATATGCCTGGCTCCTACAAAAGTTCCAAAAACCGCATCACCCTTGAGGAGATGCTGGTGCCTGGTACCAAGTTTATGATTTACAACACCGCTATTGTAGGGCACAACGGTGAAGACCGCACAGGTTTCTTGCGCAACGATGGCAATGCTTTTGAGCACGACAAGAGCAAGGAGCGCGATATGTTTGTGTATAACGAAAGCTTCGTTTACACCCTGGAGGCTTACGACAGTAACGGTGCTATCACAACCGATACTGCTCAAGTGGCATACTATGCCATTAAATCGATATCAACAGGCACTTATGTCGATGTTCTTGGCCACACCACCAACAGTAGCGCCGATGCAGCACAGCTCACTATCACCCCTTGGGGCAAAGCAACTGCGGGCAAGTCAGGTGTGAAAGCCGAAGGCGTTAAGTATGGCGTGGGTGACCCCGATGGCAATACTTCGTTCCTTGTGCAAGGCAAGGTTTTGGAGAACGACAAAGAGGTTACAAAATACTGGAATGGTAATACACACACTTTTGCTACTTGGAGCGATGGTCACCCCTATGCGTTCTACGTGGCACACGAGCAAAGAACAACCGACGCAGGCAACAGCTACTTGCAAGACCTCCACATCTACAGCCGTGGCGACATCCTCTCGGCACAGGATATTTATGGTTATGTGCAGTTGCCCGAAAATATTACCACAACAGCAACTCCCAAAGAGGGTGTAGTAGCCAACTTGTTGGATGGTGACCTCGCCACCCACATCACCGTGGAGGCTGGCGACAGCTACACATTCAACCTTGGCACAACATCAACAGCCATCTACCTCTACCTGCAACAAAATGCCGATGCTACCAACATAGCCACAGCGATAAACGTAGAGGTGTCTAACGACAAGGCTTCGTGGACAGCCGTCACAGGCAACCCCTTTGCCACAGGCTTGGAGAACGATTACTTCTTTGCTTCCGAAAAAATAGAGCTTGGCGGTAGCTATCAATATGTGCGCATCTCGAACACAACTAACGCTCCTATGTCGTTCTCCGAGGCTTATATCCTCCCCGGCTGTGGCTACGAAGAAGAAGAGGTGGCTCAGGCTATTAAATACATAAAAGCAGTTACAAGTGCCGAGAGTGTAATATACACCAAAGCAACCGCTCTGAAATATTCACAGGTGATAGCCCAGTACAACTCGGAGTTTCCCCAGGCGAAGCTCCTTTCGGGTGTGCCTGTGCCCGGTAGCAAATACCGCATCAATGCCGATACCTACGATGTTGCTAACCAAAAACGCTCAAACATAGAGGTTAAGGCCGCCGATGACAACGGAGAGCAACTTGGTCGCGAGGCAGCAGGTACCTACCACAGCAGCAGCGCAGAAGACAAGAAGGCACTCGAGTGGTATTGCGAGCTCACCCCCACAGGCAAATATGTGTTCCGCAGTGTGGCCTACCCCTCACTCTATCTTGGCAACGGTGTTGTAACCGACGAACGCTACGAGTGGAGCGTAAACACATCGGAAACAATGCACTTTGGTGTGCCCTTGAAAAACGGCAACAACCAATACCTTGCCGTGGCCAACGATGGCGCTTACTGGATGGGTAACGTTACCAGCCCGCAAGACCAAACCGTTGCCCCCGCTTATGTAGACGGCGACAACAACCCCGAAACCGAAGCCACAGAGGTACCCAAAGGTCTTTGTACCGACTTCCTCTTCATACCCGTGCCCGTCGATGGCGATAACGAGAAGAAGATAACCTTCACAGCCAGCAATATAGTACAGCGCAACACCCGCCTTATGTTCGACGTAGACGGCGACGGCACCCCCGAGGAGCAACCCTTGCCTTTCTCGTATATGTTCAAGAAGGGTGAGGACCTGCCCACCTTGGAGCTCTTGTGCCAGGACTTGCACTACTTTGCCGGTGTGAAAATAGGCACCGACTCTGTTTTCACCACAAAGGCTGTGGCAACAGACGAGGGCAATGTAGTTAATTTTAACTACGATGCTATGACAAACAATGATGTGCTCAACATCTGCTTCACCATCGAGCCTCCCTTTGAAAAAACAACCGACCCGCTCGACACCAATCAGGAGCCCAAGTTCTATTTTATAAAGAATTTGCGTCCTTGGGAGTCTAGACAGCAGGCTCGCCCCCGTCGTGCAGCTGCTACAGGCCTCGATATTGAGATTGGTGGCGACGAGGAAGATGGTCCCATAAACATGGATTCTAAAAACAACTACTATGCCAAGTTCAACACGCGTGGTAGCAATATGCAGTTGGTGCCCGTTACAGGCGACGAGGCTTTAGATGTGTTGGATGCAACATCGCTCTTCTTCTTCACCAGCACCACAAAAACCGAGGTTGACGAGTACTACAGCGTGATGATAAACAACGCCACAACTGTTATGAAGTGTGCCAACGAAGTTAACTGGAACGAGTCGGGCAACCCCTGGTTTGTGCAGCCCCACAAAACATCGTCTTATGTTGGTTACAACATAGCCCAGGCGGCGTTGAAAGGCAACAAGAATGACCAGTCGGTTAAGTCGTGGTGCAGCAACCACGACAATGGCGACGAGATACAACTCTATGGAGATGCCAACGACGATGGCACAGCGTGGGAGTTTGAAGAGGTCGATGCCGAAGACGCTCGAGACATCCTATACAACTTTATAGTTGAGGTGGCTGCCGAGCTCACCGAAAAGCTCGAAGCTCGCCAGGCTGTTGCTGCCAAGATGGGTTACGACGTGGATAAGATAACCGATTACCTCTATATTGTAGAGCAGTTCAGCACGCGTGCCGAACAGTTCTGGGATGGCACCTATACCAGCAATGCAGCACTTGCCGGCAACAACCCTACAGCAAAGCTCCTGCAGTTTGCCCAGAACATCCATATGGTGGAGCACGAGATAGAGTATGCTCTTGTGAAGCTACCCGAGCTCACCGACGAGGATAAGATGGACGCCGCAAGCAACTTCGAGCACCCCCGTTGGTACTATGTGAAAAACGTTGCCACACAGCGCTATGCTGCCTACACCACCGATGTCGATGCTATGAACCTCACAGAAGCAGCAGGCTCACTGAGCAACCTCTTCTACATCTCGGGTACCAAGAATACCTATGCAAGCAGAAACCCCGAATATAAAGACTTTCCCGGTAACACACTCATCGTCGACGAGTACCTGAAGGCACACATCCACAACTTCGACGCTGTGAAGAAGACAATTGTCAGCCAAAACACCGTGAAACTCGATGTGGTGCCCCAGCTTGGGGATGCAGGCAATGGTAAAAGCTACATTTTGAAGGTCGACTCGGCTCAGGCCCTCACAAAGGACGACAACTGGTGCTTGGAACTTGTGTACGAGCTCGATGGTCTTGAGCAATATAACGGATATGGTTCTTGTCTTGTGTCGTCGCACGCCGACCCCACAAAAGACGACTACACCGGAGCCTTCCAGGTCTTCTTCAAAGACAACTTCGATGTTGTGGTGAAACTTAACGTCAACCACGACGAATACCGTTTCGACCACACACAAGACGCCTTTACCACTATTAAAATAGTTATTACACAGGCACAAGGCCGCACAACCATCGATGTCTACAACGCAAAGGGCGATAAGAAAACCGTGTCAAAAACAGGTATCAACCTCTTGCCCATCACAGCACTCACATCGGCCCTGCCAGCCAAGGGTGCTACAGTTAAGAGCTTGAAGATTAGCGAGGTAGAGGCTATGACTTGGATGGACCGCTCAACCGACAAGGACGTGTGGTACATTCTCCCCTCGTCCAACACAACAAACCCCGGTCTTGCAATTGTTCTCGACAGCCCCAACGACGTGGAGCAAGGCTGGACCAAAGTGGCCGATGCTTACACCGTGGGCAACGACCGTGGTACACAAGACAACTCAACCTGGCAGTTTGTGCCTGTGACCGACTTCGATGCCCACATCGAGGAGTTGCTTGACAAATATAACCTCAGCGGTTGTGTTATATATGATAAGGAGTTTGCCGCTCTGCTCAAGCTTATAAAGGAGAAACAAAAAATAATAACAGCACAGAAGGATGGTGGTGCTGTGGAGGAGGCTGCCTTCAACGCCGTGTACGATGCTATAGTAAACTACACCGGCAACTGGCCCGCCGACCTCAAGGCACCCAAGCGTGGCCGCCTCTACACCATACGCCCCTTGGCCGACGAGGAGACCTCTAACGCCTTGCTTGCACACGTTGCAGCAGCCAAGAACGGTTACTCAACAACCGAGCTCTACAACGGCCCCTCTACACGTGCCGATGGTAGCATCGACACCCGCGCTGTGTGGATGTTCGACGGCACCGAGGGGGCAGATGGTTTCCTCTCATACAACGGCTTGACCTTGACTAACATACACACACGCTTGGCTGTGGGCACACTTGGTAGCAGCGAAACTCTGCTATCGGCCACAGCAGCCGCTGTAACCCTCGATGCCAATGGTGACTGCACCTCGTTCATTAAAGCGGGCGACAAGTATATGGCTATAAACAGCCTTAACTACACCGATGGTAGTAGTTTCTGGGGCGATGCTCTCGCTACATATCCCGCAGAGATTGATAACTCTATCGCGGTGTGGAAAGAGGAACGTCCTAATCAAAACAGCCAGCGCGTGCACTGCAATAGTGTTACCGTGGTAGTTCCCAAAGAGGGCAATGTAACCGTTACATACAGATACGTTAATGGTAGCAAGCGTCTTAATATGCTTGGTGTTACCCTTGTGAAAGACAGTGAAGTTGTCTACAGCGACTATCACTTTGGTTACGCTGGTAGCTATCACAGAAATAATACCTACACTATGGAAAATGTTGCCCCCGGCACATACACACTCAACTGCTATGTAGGTAGCGATGGCCTCGATGAGGCTAGAAATTCTGGTGGTTACCACACTATCGACGGTGCAAGCATAGAGGGCGCAACCAAGCTCACAAACGCCGGCACCGAGAACACCCGCTGGATTATAGAGGAGATTAAAAACCCCGAAGAAGCAGTGTTCTTCCCCGTTGAAGTAGCTACTCACGGCCACAGCACATTGATGCTTGGTTTCGACGCTAAGATACCCGCAGGCATCCAGGCCTTCTGGCCCCGTCAGCACGGCCCCATAGGCGACGCACACTATATGTCGATGACAGCCTACAAAGATGGCATTATCCCCGCCAACACCCCCGTGATGTTGAAGGTTGTGGGTATTTCGAGCGACCCCCACGACTTTGAGGGGCTCCCGGCAATAGCTACATTCAAATTCAACTACAGCAGCACAGCTGCCAGCGAGTCAACCCCCGACAAGCTCGACGGCGTGCTCTTTGGAGCCCTCTACAACACATTTGTGCGCTGTGCCGACTACCGCGAGGGAGAGGGTAGCCACCCCGACAACCACATCTATATGTTGCAGAAGAGCCAGGAGGTTCCCCGTCTCTACCGCATTTGGGAAAACCGTAACGCAAACGGTGTTAAAGCCAACCCCAGCACACAAGACCTCGAGGATGGTTACATACAGTGCAGCCCCAACAAGGCCTACTGGGTACTTCCCTACGACTACACCCCCGCACAAAACATAGCCTTCTCATTGCGCTACGACACTTGGGGTGGTACCACCGACATCGACGAGATAGAGGATGTTGTTGAAAACAACGGTGCAGCAGATACAATATACGACCTGCAAGGCCGCAAGATAGGCGAGATAACCTCTCCCGGCATCTACGTTGTGAACGGAAAGAAGATGATAGTAAAGTAATATAATCCTTGTTAATAAATATATATATAGTGCGACTATGAAAAAGAAAATATATAACACCCCCACAACCGAGTTTGTGAAACTCGATGTAGATGTAGTGATGCAAACAACATCGCCCGAGGACGGTGGTTTTGGTGACGACGAAGACCAAGCCACCAAAGAACACCAAGGCGGCAGCTGGAACGACATTTGGGGAAATATGCAATAAAAAAAAGAGCTCACCCCCCCGCAGTAAAAGCTCTCCCTCTCCAGCGAGAGGGGAGCCCCGCAGGGGAGGGAACAGCCCCCAAAACAAAAAAAGTAATAAATTGTAAAATAATTTATAACTAAAAATAATATGAAAAAGAACATCTTTTTAACATTAGTGCTTGCGTTGCTGAGTATAACAGCAAGTTGGGCGCAGATTGTTCCCAAGGAGGGCATTATGTATACCCTGAAAGAAAAAACAACGGGGTTATACATCGATATTCAAACTTTGGGAGTTTCTGAACCAGGCCAGAGTACGAACAACATCAGCTTTAACGAAGAGCCTTGTATCGTTTACTTTGAGGAGGGTGATGTTGCCGACAAGTGGAAAATTAAGAACATTAATGGCAAATATGTTTGCCAGGGAAGTCGTTCTTGGAATGCCGAGATTGGTACGACTGAATATCAGTGGACTATTCTAGAGGCCGATGGTTACATAACCATAGCGCGTCTTGACGGTAAATATATCCAGTCCGAAACTAAAGCGGCAGGTCAGCCCATTTATTGTGGCGAGAGTGATAATCTTGATTATCGTTTGCAACTTATGCTTGCTCCTGTAGATACTCACATCTATAGCAAGTTGAAAACATCAACAGGCACATACTTGAACTTTACAAAGCACGCTTCGTTGCCCACACAAGCAACCTTTCAGGCCGAAGCTACAAAGCTTAATATAGTGCCTTCGGCAGGCTCTTATGTAATAATGCAACAGGGTGTTTCGCCTGCGCAGTATCTTTCACACAAACCCCTAGCCGGTGGTAATGATTACTGGAGTGTGGCAATAGACGCAGAGCCTTACTCTTGGCTTGTGTCTGAGGCCGATGGCGATGGCTATGTTTCAATATCGAAACTTTCAGCTTCGGCACAAAACCTTGGCAACGATACAGATACTAATGCAGGAACAGGCGTTTTTGCCAACGTGGGTACAAGTTGCAACAAATGGCTCATAGAGAACGCTAATATTTACGATGCTTCTGTTCCGGGCTCGTTCACCGATCAAATAAGTACAATAAAATCTTATGGACAGTACCTCTCTTCTTTAACTCTTAACGGTGTTACTGTGCTTTCGGGTATGGCAGAGCCGCAAAGTACTGCCGATATGTATGTTGCTGCTCCTGCAACAGCAGTTGCTCTTGAGCGTGGTGGAGAGCACACATTTAACCTCACTTTCCCCAAAAACCAGACTAGCCAAATTCTTGCAGCCAACTTGTGGCTCGATAACGATGGCGACGGAACTTACGAGACACACTTGGGCACAACCGGTACCCAGGGTAGCAATAGCAACGACCTCTCTACAGTGAGATTTACTCTTCCTGTTGGTGATGCCACAAGCTTGTTCACGCGCATACGTCTGCGTCTGGATAGTTCTTGGGATATAAAAGAAACCGCTACAGCCGATGCTAATAGAATGGTTTATGATATTCCTGTGATACTATATGGAAATATTATTTACACATTTAATGTGGAGGCACCCGGTGGTAAAGAGGCTACAATCACCTACGATGGTAACTCTATCGTTGATGGTGGCGAAATTTATGGCACCCCCGACAGCAACTTGTTCGAGGCTACAGAGATTGCCGGCTACACTTGGAGCGTGGTTATTGATAAAGAGAAGGAGACAGTTACTCTTCGTTACACCGAGGCTCCTGTTACCGAGAACCCTGCCTCTGTGGTGGCTCTCATAAACCGCGTAGGTGGCGAGGGTACCGATGCTAAATTTAAGTTTGTGCTCGACCCCTCAATAAACTCACGCCAAGAGGTTTTTGTTATTGGTGCCGAGGAGGGCAAGGTGCTCATTAAGGGTACAACTATAAGCGCAATTACAACCGGTATTGGTTGGTACTTGCAAAATTATGCAAAGATAAACATCGCTTGGAACTCGTTGAACGAGAAAACCGTGTCGGGTGCTGCGTATGCCGACCTTTCGGGCATCACCCCGCCCACAACCACAGAGACACGCACTTGCGATGCCGTGTATCGTTACTACTTGAACACCTGTACCTTTGGTTACTCAATGACATCGTGGACTTGGAAACGCTGGCAGCAAGAGATTGACTGGATGGCTTTGCACGGTATAAATATGCCTTTGCAGCTTGTTGGTCTCGAAGAGGTGTGGCGCACGTTCCTCACTATGGAGGATGCAAATGGTAACCGTAAATATGGTTATGACGATACTGCAGCCAAGGCTTTTGTTGCCGGCCCCGCATTCATCGCTTGGTGGGCAATGAACAACCTCGAAGGCTGGGGTGGAACAGCTGCCGGAACAAAGAGTGGTGGCACTTGGGATGGTGCCGGTGGTGTGCAGGACGATGCTTGGTATGCTCGCCAAAAGAAACTTGCAAAGCAAATTACCGACCGCCAGCGCGAGCTTGGTATGCAGCCTGTTATCCCGGGCTGGAGCGGTATGGTGCCCACAAACTTTGCTTCAAAATCGGGCTACGCAACAAGAGGTAATGGTGGCAACTGGGCCGGCGACTTTGTGCGTCCGTTGCTTTTGAATGTGAGCATAGGCCAGGAAAAATATGCCGAGATTGCAGCCGACTACTACGCCTGCTTGCACGCGGTTATGGGCGAGAGCCAGTATTACTCTATGGACCCCTTCCACGAGGGTGGTGGTGCCGGTACTATGGAAGACTATGAGGCTCTCTATGCTGCTATGGAGGCTGCAAAGCCAGGCTCGCAGTGGGTTATTCAGCAGTGGCAGTGGAGTGCTACACAAAAATACTCGCTCACAGCTGTGCCCGCAGGCCGTCTCATTGTGCTCGACCTCTTCTCCGATGGTAGCCCCGCATTTGATGGCTACAGCGGTTACGCTCCCCAGGATGCAGTGTTCTGCGCTATCCCCAACTTTGGTGGTCGCTCGGGCTTGATGGGTCGCTTGAACAACGTAACCGACAACTACTTTAAGTTTAAAGCAAAATATGCTTCAATAAAAGGTATAGGTACTGCACCCGAGGCTATCGAGCAGACACCTGTGGCCTATGACCTCATATACCAACTCCCCTGGATGGGCAGCAAGCCCAGCGTGGCCGAGTGGGTTAAGAATTATGCAATTGCTCGCTATGGTGCCGACAACGCCGTGGCACAAGAGGCTTGGGAACTTTTGCGTCAAGGCCCTCTTAACTATGGTGCCGACGGCATTCAAGGCCCTGTGGAGGATGTGTGGGCTGCTCGCCCCAACCTCAATGCCAACCAGGCAAGTTCTTGGGGTAAAACATTGACTAATGCGATGAGCACATACACCAAAGCCCGCCAGCAGATGCTTGTCGATGCAACATATAAGTTGCTTGCACAGAGCGATGCTCTTGGTTTTGCCGAAGGCGATGGCTCGCCCTTCGAGAGTAACTACAAATATGATATTGTGGAGTTTGGTGGCGCCGTGCTTGCCGACTATGCCTACTACTTGCTACTTGGTGTCAGAGATGCAAAAGGCATAAACGATGCTACATACATAGCCCGTCGCGATGCTTTCTTGAACCTTATTTTGGATGTTGACCGCTTCAAGGGTACTAACCTTAACTTCCGCTTGGGTAAGTGGACACAAGAGGCACGCGCAGCTGCTGCCGAGGTTGTGGGTGCCGGAGCAGCAACCGCCGACTGGTATGAGTATAACAATGCCCGCACAATTGTGTCTACTTGGTCTTCGCCCAACACCAACCTCAACGACTACTCTTACCGTTCTTGGCAAGGCTTGATGAAGGATTTGTACTACAAACGTTGGGAGTACTATTTCAATAACAATTGCACCGATACCGAATATGGCTACTTTGAGTGGAACTGGGCACACGGAAAAGAGCATTACGTGGGCCAGACTGCTGTGAGCTCAACAGCGTTGCAGGCAGGTGAGCATGGACACACCGATAGCTACACACGCGAGCCCGAGGGCAACACCGTGGCAATAGCAACAGAGGTGCTTGGCAAGTATATAATCCCTGTGAAGAAGAGCGACGACACTTACTACTATGCTTATCGTTGCTTCACAACCGACCTCACTGCAAACTGCACAGTTTCGGCAAAAGCAGGTGGCACAGTAGACTTGAGCAAGTACTTTGGTGAGCTTGCAGGCGCGACAGCTACCATCACAGGCGACTTCATAGGCGATGGTGCAACCGATATTAAGAATGTGCCTATAAAGAGCGATATTATCCCCGAGGACGCAGTTTCTGCCTCTTCAACTGCTACCATCACTTTGAGCGATGCTACGGTTCTCACCTTTACCCTTGTGGCTGAAAGTGCCGAGGTTGCTGCCGCTAAAGAGGAACTTGCTACACTCATAGAGCGTATGGAGGCTCTCACAGCGCAGGTAGGAACATTCAACTCTGCAGTAGCAACCGAGATTGGTATGACAACCACTGAGGGCGAGCCCTATTATATCTTCTGTAACAACCCGCATACTTCGGGAAATGATGGTGCAGGTGGCGTAGCTGCTTTGCTCGACGAGGACGCAGCTACATATCTGCACTCTAACTGGAGCACAATATCGAGCGAGTGGGATTACTTGCAGGTGAACTTTGGCTCGGCAACGGGGTTGACTCGCTTTAAGATAGCCGGTCAGCAACGTGACGGTGGTCAAAACGACCGTCCCAAGACTATAGAGGTTAAAGCTAGTGCCGATGGAACAACCTGGGTGGATATAGCCTCGGTAACCGACTTGCCTAACTCTGTAGGTGCTACTTGGGAGTCGGGTGAAATAAAATCGGCTACAGCATATCCCTACTTGCGTTTTGTGGTTAAAACACACGATAACTATCAGAAAACGAATGGTGGTGATCGCCCATACTTCCATATGGCGAAGTTCGACCTGTTCAAGCTAACCACTACAGCCCAGGTGAACGAGGGCTTCGACCCTGAGCTCACAAACGAGTATGCTGCAGAGCGTTACGATGTGTTGCTCGATGCCAAGATTGTGTATAACACCTCTCTCGACCAACAGACGATAGAGGCTGCAACCGCGGCATTGCAAACAGCATACGACGAGTTGGATGCTTTGGTTAATGGTAATTTCCCCTTCACCTTCACTACCGACGAGGAGAACCCCGTGCTCTATAAAATTATAGTTAAGCGTGCCGACGATGGTAGCAAAGTGTTGCACTACGACGAGCCCTCTAAGATGGTTGCCGTTGAAAACAGGGCTACCAATAGCAGCTACCAGGCTTGGTACTTTATGCGTAGCACAAACGGTGTTACCATTCACCCCTACAACGGCGATGGCAAGGTGCTCGGTGCCGACAACACAGGCGATGGTGCTGCTAAAGTGTGGGCTGTAGAGAGTGGCACAAAGAGTTTCTACGAGTGGAAGATTGTTGTAAACGAAGCAAACGAAGGTTACTACAACATACAGGTACACGATGAAACTAACTATTTTAGTAACCATGGCGGTACAGCCAACAAGATGGGCTTCTGGAATAGTGTTAATGACAACGGTGGCCTCTTTAAGTTCGAGGAAGCAACCTTCGATAACAACAACCCCCGTTACTACCAGTTGAAAGACTACGATGCAAGTGCAATAATTGCCAAGGGTGGCACAACCCCCGGTTACTACGATGTTACAACGTTTAGCGAGAAATACGCAACCGTGGCACAGCCGTTGATTGATGCCGGCAACACTGCCAGCGCTGCAGAGTGCTACGCTGCATACCAAGCTATGCGTGAAGCCGAGGCTACCGTGCAGATGATTATGCCCGAGGCTGGTGCTGTGTACCGCATAAAGAACATTATTACCAAGGCTTCAAACGAGGCTCACAGGGTACACTACATCGACGTGAACAAGACTTTCCCCATTTCGGCTGCCGATGACGACAAGACTATTTTGTGGACTTGTGTTAAGGACGGAGATAAATATAAGTTTGTGAGTGTGAGCGACCCCACCAAAGCTCTTGGCTTTGAAAATGTGGTTGCTACCGAAAATGCGCAGGCTTTTGTTATAGGAAGCGGTGTTGAACTTGGAGCTGTAAGCCTTGGCAATGGCAGCGATGTGAACCTTGCACTCACTAACGAGATGTTTAACAACAATGAAGGCAATGCTACTGTTGCATTTAACCATGCAAGCTCAAACGGAAAGACACAAAACGCAACTTGGTCTACCGACTGGTGCTTTGAGTTTGTTAATCCGTATCCCTTCGACCTCACTACCGACGAGGAGAACCCCGTGCTCTACAACATCAACTTCAAGCGTGGCGATGATGCTTTCTTGAAATTCCTCGAGGATGGCAAGCAGGTGAAACTCGTTCGCGAGAGCACTGCTAACGCTTCATATTATGCATTCTACTTTATGGCTAGCGCAAACGGCTTCACCATCCACCCCTACAACGGTTATGGTAAAGTGCTTGGTGCAAGCAACATAGACAACGGAGAAGACAAAATTAAAGCTGTGGAGCCTGGCACCGAGGGTTATGTTTATGAGTGGACGTTGGTGGAGCAGGCCGACGGTTATTACAACATAAAAATAACCAAAGGTGAGCAATCCAACTATATGAGCGACTTTGGTAACCGTAACTTGAATACCGGTTTCTATAGTAATAGCAATGACAGCGATGAAGGCTCACTCTTTAAGTTCTTTGAGGCAACATTTGAGAACAACAACCCCCGTTACTACCAGTTGAGCGATGTTAAAGCTGCATTGCCCGATGCTGCCAACATTCATAGTGGCGAAAGCGTGGGCTTGTACACCGGTGTTGCCGAGTACCGCACCGCCTACGAAACTGCGGCTACACTTGTAACTGCGGGCAACACAAGCGACGTTGCAGAGTGCTATGCTGCATACACAGCTTTGCGCGAGGCAAAAGAGAATATGAGCTACAACGTTGCCGACCCCGGAAAGGTTTATGTGATTGTTTCAACAGCAACAAACGGCTATTGCGCCGGTAGGTATCTGCGTACAGGTGAAAAACCCTTTAACAGCACGGCAGGCTGGGGAACAGGTAGCTACGACCACACACATTTATCGTACAACCAATACGCTGACATTGAGCCAAAGACGCTTGCAGCCTTCCAATTTGAGGCTACAGCCAACCAGGGCGAGTATAAGATGAAGAACTTGCACACAGGTCTCTATGTGAAAGCTTTTGACGGCACACATATGGGCGCTGCAGCAGATGCACAGGTTGTGAAAATAAACAGCATTGCCGACGGGCAGGTTACTTTGAAGATTGGTAACGAAGACCCTATGCACGCACAAGAATATAACGCAGCAATCGTTAAATGGGGTGCTGAAAAGGATAACGCCTCAACCTGGACCATCAACGAGGTTACCGACTTGAGCCAGTTTAACTACACCGTTACCGTTCCCGAAAGCGGCGTTGCCACACTCGACCTTGCGTTCAACGTGGTGTTGCCCCAGGGTGTTACTGCATACGATGTTACTGCAAGCAACATAGCACAGAAGGGTAGCAAATATGTATATACACTGAGCGAGGTGGCCACAGCTGGCGATGTTCTTGCCGCGGGCACTCCTGTGATTATTAAGGCTGCTGCCGGTAGCTACGAATTTGCAATAACATTGAGCAACGATGGTGTCAAGGGTGCTACCGATGGCTCTGTGCTCAATGGTACTTATTGGCAGCAAGCGATAACCCCTGCCGAGGGTGCTCACTATTACACACTTGCTACCGACGGAGAAGGCAATCCTGTGTTTAACTATTGCACAGCCGAAACTACTATTCCCGCCAACACCTGCTGGTTGCAGCTTGACGAGAAACAGGGCGATGTTATATGTGAAGTTATCGAGCTTGCTGCCGGTAGTGTCTATCGCATAAAGAATGTGGTGGACGAGGTTACCAAGTACATTGTGAACAGAAACGTGAGCCTTGCTCTTGCCAACGAACTGCCCACCGACAACAGTGCTTTGTGGGTGTGCCTCGAGGGCGAGAACGGTGGCTACAAGTTTGTGAGCGCGCTTGGAACAGCTACCTTTGGCTGGAAGGTTACAAGCGAGGAGCCTCAAGAGTATGCCATAGTAGGGGGCACTGCCGATGCTACTTTCTCGTTGAAGAAGGAGGGCGAGGGCTACCTTGCAATCGAGGGCAATGCCTTTGGCTCGGCAACAGAGAAGAGCGAGGCTACCGACTGGTCGTTTGAACTTGTTGAGGATGCTACAGTGGGCTTTGCAACAAAGATAAAGAAGAATTACAAGTGGTCTACTATGTATCTGCCCTATGCGGTAACTATCCCTGATGATGTTGAGGCCTACTATGCTACAACCGAAAGCATTGAGAAGGATAATGAAACCAACAAGAAGGTGATTGTGCTTACCAAGATAGAAACCACCGTTATTCCCAAGAACACTGCTGTGTTGCTCTATCGCGTGGACGATGCTCCCACTGCTGTTCTTAACTTGAACTTTGAACTTGCCGACGAGGATGTTGATGCTCTCGACAGCGATAACTTGTTCAAGGGTAACATTATGAGGAAAGAGATCGACTCGGCTGCCGAGAATGTTTACTTCTTGTTGAAGAATAATGGTAAGGAGGCTTTCTACTGGGTTACAAGCAATAGTGGCAGTGTTACCAGCGAGGCCAACAAGGCCTACTTTACACAGCCTGCTTTGCAGGGTTCTGCTTCTTACAGCTTCCGCTTCGACTGGGGCGGCACCACCGACATTGAGGGTATTTGGGGTGATGCTGCCGATGACGATGCTGCTATTTATGACTTGCAGGGCCGCAGAGTGCTTAACACTGTTAAGGGTGGTATCTACATTAAGAATGGTGAGAAATTTATTGCACGATAAGTTTCTTTAGCAAGCGATATAAACTTTATTTATCATCGGTTGTGCCCCAGGGCACAACCGATGATTTTTTTGTTCTTTTTTTGTTGATTG
>JAZKYU010000062.1:0-88332 GCA_045612305.1 Bacteroidaceae bacterium | reverse complement strand
ATTTACAGGGAAAAGTGCGAGCATTGTGTGAGTGTGTAGTTATACGTGCGTAGCGCGGATAACTGAACGAGTTGCGCAGCACCCTGTAAATGTGAGAAAGAGACACGCGGCAAGTGACCGACGAACGAGTTATATTGCCCTTTACGGGCAATTCACGAGTAGGAGGAGGGAGCGACTAATCTTACTCGCGTGCTGCGCCTTTTGCTTCCTTTTCGTCTCACGAAAAGAAGGGGAAAGAACAAGTATATTGAGAGAAAGGCTCTCGGGCCACCGAGAATTTTAAAGCAAGATTACACAAACTCTTGCCGTGCAATTAAGCAAAGAGTATATCGGCTTTGAAGAGAGGGAGAATATTAAGGATATAAATTAACCGAACTTTTACATCCCCCCCTTTTTTTAGAATTTGCTAGTGAGCCCTTTCTTTTCTTTTTTCTATGGATTTGCGTTGCCAGAGTTAAATTCTTGCCTGTAAAAGTTGTGTCTCTCTCCTCAATTGACTATTTTTACAAAAACAAAATTTTAAAAGAGATTTATGAGCGAGATAAAGGAAAAAATGTTACAACGCTTTTTGGCGTATGTAGCTATAGACACAGAGTCGTGCGACAGCGCTACAACAGTGCCCACAACTATCGGGCAGATGGAGTTTGTGCATTTCTTGAAGGGGGAACTTGAGTCTATGGGCCTCGAAGAGGTGGTGCTCGACGAAAAGGGCTATCTCTATGCAACCCTCCCGTCGAACAGCGATAAAGAGCTGCCTGTTGTGGGCTTTATTGCCCACGTCGATACAAGCCCCGATATGAGCGGGAAGAATGTCTCTCCGCGTGTGGTGGATTACAAAGGTGGCGATATTGTACTTGACGAGAAAGAGGGTATTGTGCTTACAACAAAGGACTTCCCCGAGGTGCTCGACTATGTGGGGCACTCTCTTGTGGTTACCGACGGACACACTCTGCTTGGAGCAGATGACAAAGCTGGTGTAGCGGAGATTGTTTCGGCTATAGCTTACTTGCAGGCTCACCCCGAAATTGAGCACGGCAAGATACGCATAGCTTTTAACCCAGACGAGGAGATAGGGCGTGGCGCGCACAATTTTAATGTTCCGCTTTTTGGTTGTGACTGGGCCTACACGGTCGATGGTAGCGCCGAGGGTGAGATTGAGTTTGAAAATTTCAACGCAGGCTCTGCGGTTTTCTCTATTCAAGGGCGCAACGTTCACCCTGGTTATGCTAAAGACAAGATGCTCAACTCCTTACGTGTGGCGGCAGCGATAGTAGATGCTGTGCCTGCAGCCGAGTCGCCCGAGTGTACCGAGGGGTACGAGGGTTTCTATCATTTGATGGGTATAAACGGCGGGGTAGACTCATCGGAGGTTACATACATAATACGCGACCATAACCGCGAAATTTTTGAGCGCCGCATGGCTTTTATGTCGTCGGTGGCCGAGGAGATGAACGCGCGCTACGGCGCGGGCACGGTTGCAGTGGAGCTGAAAGAGCAGTATCGCAATATGCGTGAGCAGGTTGAGCCGAAAATGTATATAATAGAGCTTGCAAAGTCGGCTATGGAGGCTGCAGGCGTTGCGCCCATTGTGAAACCTATACGTGGCGGTACCGACGGCGCTCAGCTCTCTTTTATGGGCTTGCCTTGTCCTAACCTCTTTGCGGGTGGCATAAATTTTCACAGCCGTTACGAGTTTGTTTCGCTAGAGGTTATGGAGAAAGCTGTTATGACAATTGTGAATATTGCGGCGCAGGTGAAAAATATTAAAAGATAAAATATTATGCTTAAAGAAGGATTAAAATACACAAGTAGTGTTGTTGTGGAGAAGGCTAATTGTGCTTCTATGGTTGGTTCGGGTGGTATGGATGTTTTTGCAACGCCGTCGATGGTTACTCTTATGGAGAATGCGGCGATGAACGCTGTGGCCGACGTGCTTCCCGAAGGCTCTACCACGGTGGGCTCGGAGATTTCTACTTCTCACATAAAGCCCTCGGGTATAGGTGCCAAGGTGTCTGCAACAGCTGTTTTGGTCGGGGCAGAAGGGCGTAAACTTCTTTTCGAGGTCGAGGCAAGCGACGACGAGGGGCTTATAGGTAAAGGCACTCACACGCGCTTTATAGTAGACCGCGAACGCTTCCTCTCAAAGGTATACAACAAGTAGCAAATCTTTCGTGTATATAAACAAAAACGCAGCACTAAGTGCTGCGTTTTTGTTATTTTATAGCTCGTCAAAGTCGAACTCCTCTATGTCGATGTCGAAAACCTCTTCCGAGAAGCGGTCTATCTCGCGACGCTCTTTCTTTGTGGGGCGCCCGGTGCCACGCATTCTGTCGGTGAAACCGCTTATTTTGCTCATCTCCAAAATTTCGTATTGCTCTTTTGGGGTGATGTTCTCCATAAGCTCAGGAACAAGCTTTGCGCCGACACGGTTTTCGGCAGCCTTGAGCACGCGAAAAGAGTAGGTGATGGGTGCTTTTTTAACCTTGACAACATCGCCTACGCGCACGCTGTGTGCGGGCTTTACGCTGCGCTCGCCTATGCTTACGTGTCCTTTTTTACAGGCCTCGGCGGCTATGCTGCGTGTTTTGTAGATGCGCACGGCCCACAACCATTTATCTATGCGTGCTTGCTCGCTCATTCTTTGCCCGCTCCTTTTTTGTTAAATTGGTTCATGGTGCGTGCTAGCCCTGCAAAGCAGAAACTTTTTATAATCTCGTTAGTTGTTTCGAGCTGCTCGTCGATTTTTTTCTGCTCCTCGCTGTTGAAGGCTCCGAGTACAAAGTTTACTTGGTGTCCCTTGCCAAAATCGTTTCCTATGCCGAAACGCAGGCGTGCGTATGCGGTGGTGCCAAGTGTGGCTGCAATGTGTTTTAGACCATTGTGCCCGCCGTCGCTGCCTTGTCCTTTCAGGCGTAAGGCTCCTACGGGGAGTGCAAGGTCGTCTACAATTATAAGGACGTTCTCAAGGGGTACCTTCTCGGCTTGCATCCAGTAACGCACTGCGTTACCGCTTAAGTTCATATAGGTCGACGGCTTGAGCAGTATGAGCTTGCGTCCGCGGCACGATGTCTCGGCGACAAAGCCGTAACGCTTGTCGGAAAAAGAAGTATTGGATGCCTTAGCAAAGGCATCCAATACTGTAAATCCTATATTGTGGCGGGTTCCTTCGTATTCACTTCCGATGTTGCCCAAGCCTACAATGAGATATTTCATCTTCTATAGGTTAAATTATTTCGCTGCTGCGGCTGCTGCTGCTTGTGAAGCACGTGTTGTCTTAACAGCGCATACAAGAGCCTCTTTTGCAGTTACAAGCTCCAAGCCCTCGTAAGAAAGCTCGCAAACTTTGATAGACTTGCCAAGTGCAAGGGGAGTTACGTCTACAGTGAGGAACTCGGGGATAGCTGTGTAGATAGCCTTAACCTTGAGGTAGCGCTGCAACTGTACCAACTTACCACCGGCACGTACACCATCGGCCAAACCTTGCAATTTAACGGGAACAGCCATAACGATGGGCTTCTCGTCTGTAATCTCGTAGAAGTCTACGTGGAGGATAGTATCCTTTACAGGGTGGAACTGGATGTCTTTCAAGATTGCCTTTGTTGTTGTACCGTCGATTGTGAGGTCTACAACGTGGATGTCGCGTGTGTAAACGAGCTTGCGAAGACCCTCTACTGTTACGCTGAAGGTTTTTGTCACGGGCTCACCGTTCTCGTTTTTCTGTACTCCGTAGATGCAGCAGGGTACTTTACCCTCTTTGCGCAATGCGTTGGTAGCTTTTTTGCCTACCTCGGTTCTAGCTGAACCGCTGATGCTGATTGATTTCATAAACTTAAATGTGTTACTCTAAATTAAGATTTTAGTTAATTTGCTTAATTCGCCATCACACGATGTCTCTAAAGCGGGCACAAAGGTACGCTTTATTTTTTAAATAAACAAGTGTTTCAGTTTTTAATTACCGGTGCTTAGAAATCTATGTCTATGTCGAGTTTTTCGGGCTCAGCCTCTTTTTCGGGCACATCGGTGGTGCGGGGCTGGTACTCGCCCTGCTCGGCTGTGACAAACTCGATAGCCTCTTTGAGGCTGTTAAAGAACTTCTCAAAGTCTTCGCGATAGAGGAAAATTTTGTGTTTCTCAAACGAAACCGATGTGTTGTCGCCCTCGCCCGAAACTATTTTCTTGCTTTCGGTAATAGAGAGGTACATCTCCTCTTTTCTGTTTTTCTTCACATCGATGTAGTATATTCTTTTGCCGGCTTTAACAGCTTGTGAATATACAATCTCTTTTTCGTTTTCGTTTGCTCCGCTCTTCTTGTACTCTTCCATCGTGGTTATTTGTGTTTTAATTTGATTTTTAAGTGAATATGCGTGTGGTGTGGGCAAAATAAGCAAAGGAGCTTTTATGTTTGGCTGCAACGCGGCGCATATTCGTCGTTTGTGACAAATGTGATGAAAAAAAAGTGAAAAAACAATATTTTGGCCTTTTTTCTTGTGGGTTTTGTGCTTTTTTTATAGAAAATATAACTTCTTGCTTGTCAAAGTGGCTTTTGTGGTTGTTCTTTCGTTTTATTTTTTCGTGCTTTTTTTGTAATTTTGTGCCCGCTTTTGAGATTTTAAGAATTTATGGATACACAATATATGATAAAGTTGCAGGGTGGTGTGCCTCGCGATGCTGTCGCTTGTTTCGCTTCGCCTGTTTCGCTCAATATTTTAAAGGGAGAGCACGTTGCCATAGTGGGGCCAAACGGTGCGGGCAAAAGTTTGCTTGTCGATGTGTTGCTTGGTCGTTATCCCTTGCGTGAGGGTACTATAGAGTACGATTTTTCTCCCTCATCGTCGAACAGAATATACGAAAATGTGAAGTATATAACTTTTCGCGACACATACGGATCGGCCGATGCCAATTATTGCTACCAACTACGATGGAACGCGCACGACCAAGACGAGGCTATCCCCACAGTGCGCGAGCTCTTGGGCAAGGTAGACGACGAGGCTTTCTTGCACGAGGTTTTGCAGATGTTTGCCATAGAACACTTGCTCGACAAACGCATAGTGTTGCTCAGTAGCGGTGAACTTCGCAAATTTCAGCTTGCCGAAGCGTTGCTCACCTCTCCCCGTCTGCTCATAATTGATAACCCCTTTATAGGGCTCGATGTTGCAACAAGGGCTCTCTTGTGTAGCGTGCTGGCCTCTCTTTCATCGAAAAAGGGGCTGCAGATAGTGCTTGTGCTCTCTATGCTCGACGATGTGCCCGAGTTTATTAACTCGGTTGTTACTGTAGAGAATATGGTGGTGGGCGCAAAGGTGTCGCGCGACGAGTATATGTCGCACCTCGATATTGTGTACGATGTTGCCGCAATAAAAAAGGCGCAACAACGTGTTCTTTCTTTGCCTTGCAAGGGCGGTGCTTTTGTTGGCGAGGAACATCGTGAGGTTGTGAAACTTAACAAGGTGTCGGTGAAGTATGACGAGCGTGTGATACTTAACGAACTTGACTGGCTTGTGGAGGAGGGCGATGTGTGGGCTCTTTCGGGAGAGAACGGTGCAGGAAAATCAACCCTCTTGAGTCTTGTGTGTGCCGATAATCTGCAATCTTATGCTTGCGATATTGCTCTTTTTGGCCGTAAACGTGGCACGGGTGAGAGTATTTGGGAGATAAAAAAGAATATAGGTTATGTGAGCCCCGAAATGCACCGCTCTTATCTGCGCAACCTCCCTGTTATTGATATTGTTGCGTCGGGTTTGCACGACAGTATAGGGCTTTATGTGAACACCCCGGAAAGTGAACTTGCTGCGTGTGAGTGGTGGCTGGAAACTTTTGGTATTTTGGGCTTGCGCGATAAGTCGTTCCTTAAAATATCGAGCGGTGAGCAGCGTCTTGTGTTGCTTGCGCGCGCTTTTGTAAAAGACCCCTCGCTACTTATTCTCGACGAGCCTCTGCACGGGCTCGACACATATAACCGCCGCATGGCAAAGGCTGTTATTGAGGCCTTCTCGCAGCGTAGCGGAAAAACATTGCTCTATGTGTCGCATTACGAGAACGAGATGCCGAACACTATTACAAAACGTTTGTTTTTAAAGCGTAACCGATAATATTGCATCGTGGCTTAAAGAAAAAAGGTTTTTTACTTGCTTGTGTCGCTGGAAAATGCGACCTTTGCACACAATCAGACAATATTTTTATGATTAACAGAGTTCTCATTCGTCTTAAAATTGTACAGATAGTTTACGCCTTTTATCAGAACAGCGGCAAGAGTCTTAAAGCCGCCGAGGATGAGGTGTTTTTCAGCCTCTCAAAGGCCTACGACCTCTATAACTATCTTTTGTTGCTCATCATTGGTATAACACACTATGCAGCCGACAGAATTTCTTTCAAAAGCATGAAGCTGCGCCCCACAGATAGCGACATAAACCCCAATATGAAGTTTGTAAACAACCGCTTTGTTGCTCAGCTGCAGGCTAATACACAGTTGTGTAAATTTGCCGAGAAGAGCAAGGTTAATTGGGTTGAAAACTCCGATCTTTTGCGTCAGTTGCTCGACCAAATTGAAGAAAGCGATATATATAAGGAGTATATGGCTAGCGAAACATCTTCTTACGAGGAGGATCGCGAGCTGTGGCGCAAGCTCTACAAAGCCTTTATCTTTGAAAACGAGCAGCTCGATGCGTTGCTCGAGGAGCAGAGCCTCTATTGGAACGATGACAAGAATATTGTAGATACCTTTGTGCTCAAGACCATAAAACGTTTCGAAGAGAGTGCAGGTGCCGACCAGGAGCTCTTGCCCGAGTATAAGGATACCGACGATATGGGTTTTGCACGCAAGCTCTTCCGTGCAGCGATAATAAACGCCGACGCCTACCGTGCTTTGATGGGCGAAAATTCTAAGAACTGGGATATGTCGCGTTTCGCATTTATGGATGTGGTTATAATGCAGGTAGCCCTTGCCGAGGTGTTTACATTTGGCGATATACCCTTGAGCGTTACTCTCAACGAGTATGTGGAGATTGCAAAGCACTATAGCACAGCAAAGAGCGGCTCTTTTGTCAACGGTCTTTTGGATTCTATAACCAAGAAACTCCGTAACGAGGGAAAAATAGACAAATAAATAGTTACAAAATTAAATTCTAAAGATAATAATTATGATTTTATTACAAGCAGCAGCATCGGGTAGTTGGGTGCAGATGATTTTTGGTAATCAATACTTTATGATTATTGCAATGATTGCAATAGTTTACTTTATGATGATACGCCCCCAGCGCAAACGTCAAAAGGAGATTGATAACTTCCGCAAAGGTTTGCAACCCGGCCAAGAGGTTGTTACAAGTGGTGGTATATATGGCAAAATTAAGGAGATTAACGACAATATCGTTGTTCTTGAGGTTGCTCACAACGTTAATATCCGTGTCGACAAATCTACCATCTACGCTAACCCCGCAGCTTCGCAACAGCAGTAAGTAAATATTCCATAAGGCTTTGAAAAATAAAAGCATAAAATCCCTGTCGGGGCGTGAATTATTGCTTTTCCTCTTCTTTTTATTGGTCTCGTGTTGTCTTTGGTTAATGTTAACCCTTAATAAAGAATACGAGACCGATATTAAGTTTGATGTGGTTATTAAAGATGTGCCCGAAAATGTTACTTTTTCTTCGAATGAAGATGAGGTGGTGATGCGTGTGCGCGATTATGGCACAACGCTGATGAATTATAAACTGGGCTCTTTTATACCTCTCACGGTCGATTATTCAGAACTTATAAACAAAAAAGGGCGCTTATCGCTGCCCGTGACGATGTTGCGAAAACGTGCTAAAAAGTATTTGCAGTCGTCTACAAGAATTCTCTCATACTCCCCCGATACTCTTGTATACTACACCGAGGCGAGTGCGGTTAAGTTTCCCGTGTCGCTTAAGGGTGAGTTTAGCCCCGCGCGTCAGTATGCGTTGGGCGATGTTGTGTTGTCGCCCGATTCTGTGTGGGTTTTTGCACCGTTGCGCGTGGTAGACAGCATAAAGAGCATCTCTACAGTGCCTACAGTGCGCGATGAGTTGCGCGACACACTCGTCTTTACAGTGCCCTTGGATGTCCCCGAGGCGGTAAATCGTTGCACCCCTTCGGAGGTCGTGGTTACAGTACCTGTTTACCCCTATGCGCAAAAGAGTTTTAAGTTGCCTATTATGGGTGTTGATTTCCCCGACACCTACAAACTGCGCACCTTCCCTTCGGACGTTCAGGTTATGTTGAACGTGAGTATGGACAACTATAATAAAATATCGGCAGAGGATTTTGAGGTAGGTGTTAGTTATCTCGATGTCTTCGACTCGGAAAGTACCAATGCTAAGGTTAAGCTTTTGCGTGCTCCCTCCTACGCAACCGATGTAGTGGTGGTCCCTGCCGAGGTTGGTTATATAATTGAAAAACAATGAGCGAGGTAGTTAAATTGGCCATAACAGGTAATATGGGCAGTGGAAAATCTGTCGTTTCCCGTGCTTTGAGCATTATGGGCGTGCCGGTTTACGACTGCGACAGCCGTGCAAAGGCTCTTATGCAGAGCGATGCGGTGCTTGTGCGTTCGCTAAAACACGCTTTCGGCGAGGAGTGTTACAACGCCGACGGCTCGCTAAACAGGCCGTGGCTTGCGGCGCGCGTTTTTACCGATAGCCAGAATGTAGCCCGTATAAATTCCCTCGTGCACCCGCGTGTTAAGGAGGATTTTCTCTCTTGGGTAGCGCAGGCAAAGAGTGATGTTGTGGCAGTGGAGAGTGCCATATTATATGAGTCGGGCATGATAGACAGCGTGGACAAAGTGCTTGTTGTCTATGCAGGCGAGGAGACAATGATAGAGAGAGTGATGAGCCGTAGCGGTTTGACACGCTCGCAGGTGCTTAGTCGCTTGCAAAACCAGATGAAGGCCGACGAATTACTCCTCTTGTCCGACTATTCTTTGTGTAACGACGGCTCAACCCCCGTGTTGCCCCTCTTGGTCGATATTCTAGAGGAACTACGCGCCGGCAACGTTCGTTAACATATTTTGTTTTGTTTATATCGGGCGAATTTATAACTTCGCACCATAAAGGAAAAATATTGATAAATTTAAGAAAAAGTAAATAATATGTTTGAAAGAGTTTTAACAATTTCGGGTAAGCCCGGTCTTTATCGTCTGCTCTCTAGTGGTCGTAATATGTTTGTTGTTGAGGTGGTTGATGCTACAAAGAAACGTATGCCTGTGCACAACAGCGACAAGGTGGTAATGCTTGACGACATCGCAATTTACACCGACACCGAGGAGGTGCCTTTGCGCGAGGTGTTCAAGAGAATTTATGACAAGGAGAAGGGTTTGCTCCCTATGGATTTGAAGATGGCAACTCCCGAGGAACTTGTTGAGTATTTCGAGTCTGTTATGCCCGATTATGACCGTGAGCGTGTATACCTCACTCACATAAAGAAGATGTATTCTTGGTACAACATCTTGGTTGCCAACGATATCGTTGATTTTGAGGAGCCTGCCGAGGAGGGTGTTGCTGAGTAATATGAAACGTATATTTATTCTTGTTGCTGTGTGTGCGGTGGCTATGAGTGCATCGGCACAGTGGAATTTGGGTAGTCTTTTTCAGTCGTTGACAGGCTCATCGAGCCAGGCTTCGACCACAACAACTACGACCACAACAACCGACTTGAAATCTACAGCCACCGACGCGCTTAAGAACGTTCTTGGCGACCTCATAGGTAGCAGTATGCCTGTTTCTACATCCACAATAAAGGGCGTGTGGAACTACGAAGGTGTCTCTTGTGTGCTCGAGAGCGAGAATGCTCTTGCCAACATAGGTGGTAGCGCTGCTGCGGGTACTATTGAAACAAAGCTCGATGGCTATCTTGCAAAGGTGGGTGTTGCACCTGGTGCGTGCACTTTCTCTTTCCTCGGTGGCGACAGCTGTGTTTTCACAGTTAAGGGCCGTTCTTTGACAGGTACATACACCTTGAATTCCGAGGAGAAGACCATTGATATGAACTTCTATGGTTATGTTTCAATGAAGGGACACGTTACTTACGACCTCTCGAATCTTGAGCTTGTTTTTGATGCCGACAAGTTGCTCACTCTCATAAAGAAGGCAACATCGTTGGTTTCGTCAAATTCGGGTAACTTGGGCTCTTTGCTTGGTGGTAACACCGCATCTTCGGCTGCAAGCACCGCTACGTTGCAAACTATGGCATCGTTGTTGGAGAACTACGACGGCATGATGCTTGGTATGAAACTGAAAAAGTAATTTGTACTCTTTTTTTGATTGAGAATATGAAAATAGGGCGTGTCGATGATGCACCCTATTTTTTGTAATAACAAAGGGACGGCTTTGTGGCCGCAGCAATCTTGTTTTGTTTGCAGATAATATTTTTTTATGAATCCAGTCTTGATAGTGATACCTCTGCTTGCTGTGCTGATGTTTTTGCTCGGAACAGAGTTGAAACGTAGCTCTTTCGTGGGTATAGTTAATAACCCTCGCGCGGTATTTGTGGGGCTTGTTGGGCAGGTGGTGTTCTTGCCTCTAATAGCTTTTGCTTTGGCGTGGGCTATGAACTTGCCTTCTACATATTTTATGGGTTTGGTGCTCATTGCTTGTTGTCCCGGTGGTAGTTCTTCAAATATCTTCACTCTGCTGTTAAAGGGCGATGTTGTTCTCTCGGTGTGCCTCACAGCATTGAGCAGTGTGATAACCCTTTTTACCCTACCTGTGATAATGGACTTTACTGCCGATTTTTTGTCGTGCAGCACAGGTCTTGTGGTGGAACTCCCTGTAGGTAAGTTGTTGGTGCAGAATTTAGTGCTCCTCTTCTTGCCCTTGTCGCTAGGCTTTTTGTTCCGTTACTTTTTCCCGGCAAAGGCTGCTGCAACAAGCAGGGTGCTTGGCAAGGTTGCCTTCCCGTCGTTAATGCTGCTGGCGATGCTTTTCTTCTTGCAATATCCGCAAGAGATAGCCGATAATTTTGGCACTTTGGGCGTTGCTTGCTCTTTGCTCATTTGTGCGGCTATGCTGTGTAGCTCGCTCTTGTCGCGTGTGAGCGGTGTGGGTAGTGGAGCACGTCGCACAATTGTTATCGAGGTTGGTATGCAGAACGCTGCACAGGCTATAGCTGTGGCCTCTTCTCCTTTTATATTCAATAGTGGTGAGATGGCTGTGCCGGCTATAATATATGCCTTGATGATGAATGTGATACTGCTGATATATGTATATGTGTTGCGCCGTTGTATGAAATAAATATTTTTTTTTATGGCAAAGAAGGAAAAAATAGAACAGTTGTTCGATAATATTGCACCCGACTACGATAAACTAAATCACATACTCTCTCTAAACATAGATAAGGGATGGCGCAAAAAGGCTGTGCGCGAGATTGTGGACTGCAAAGAGCCTCTTTCTGTGCTGGATGTTGCTTGTGGTACAGGTGATTTTACTATAGAGATTGCGCAAAAAGCTGCAAAAGGTAGCAGCATCACAGGGATAGATCTCTCGGAGGGTATGATGAGTGTGGGGCGCAAGAAGGTGGCCGCTGCAGGTGTTGAAGCCCTTCTTGAGCGTGGCGACTGCGAGGCTCTGAAGTATAGCGACAACACCTTCGACAGGGTTTCTGTGGGTTTTGGCGTGCGTAACTTTGAGCATCTTTCAAAGGGACTCGAGGAGATGTGTCGTGTTTTAAAGCCTGGTGGTAAGCTTGTTATTCTTGAGCTGTCGCTGCCGTCTAACCGCTTTATACGCTGGTGCTACAAATTATACTTCCTTAAAATATTGCCTGCTATAGGTGGTTGTGTTTCGGGTAACCGTGGTGCCTATAGTTACCTCCCTGCATCGGTGCTTCACTTTCCCGCACCCGACAAGTTTTGCGCTATGTTGCGCGAAGCTGGTTTTGCCGATGTGCTGCATCGTGCGTTGACTTTCGGTGTGTGCCGTATGTATATTTGTAGAAAATAAATCTTATGATAAAACCGTGGATCGAAGCTATGCGTCTCCGTACTTTGCCTGTTAGCTTGGCAGGTGTTGTTGCGGGTATAGGCTGCGCTGTGTGGCACGGTTGTTTCAGTGTTGTTGCAGCTGTGCTTTGCTTGTTGTTTGCCCTTTTTGCACAGGTCGCCTCGAACTTTGGCAACGAGTATTACGATTTTGTGAACGTGGTGGACAAGAGGGGGCGCGAAGGCTTCAGACGCGGTGTTACAGAGGGCGATATTGCTCCGCGAGATATGAAACGGGCAACTTTTTTGATGCTTGTGGCTGCTGCGCTTGTGGGGTGCGCTATGCTCCCTATAGGTGGTTGGTGGCTCTTGCCTGTGGGGTGTGTAATTGTGCTTTTTGCTCTTGCTTATAGTGCAGGCCCTTACCCCTTGTCGCATCACGGCTTGGGCGATATTGCTGTGGTGCTGTTTTTTGGTATTGTTCCGGTTAACCTCACTTGTTATTTGCAATGTGGTAGCTTCGATGCGCTTGCGCTCTCTTTCCCGGTGTCGCTTGCGGTGGGCTTGCTTGCTGCAAATGTGCTTATAGTTAACAACTACCGCGATGAAGAAGACGACAGAAGCGTGGGTAAGCACACAACTGTCGTCATCTTTGGTGGCAGGGTTATGGGGCGCGTGTATTTGTTGTCGGGCTTTGTGGCTATGTTTGTTATGCTGCCTGTGTGGTTGCGTTTGCCCGTTTACGCCGTGTTAGTCCCTGTTGTTTATCTTTGCTTGCACACTCTTGTGTGGCGCAAACTTGTGGCGAGCCGTGGTGCAGCTATAAATCCTCTTTTAGGGAGGACCGCAATAAACTTATTGCTCTTTTCGCTGCTTTTGTTTGTTGTTTTTCTGCTCGCCACCAAATTCTCTGTTATTTGTTGCTGAAAATTAAGCCCGCCTCGTTGGCATCTACCTTTATGGGTTTGCTCTTGTCTACAAGGCCGGCAAGCAGCTGCTTCGAGAGGTCGTTGAGCAGGTGACGTTGTATTGCTCTTTTTATGGGGCGCGCGCCAAATTCCGGGTCGAAGCCGGCTTTTGCAATCTCTTTTATTGCGTTTGCACTCACCTCGAGCATAACATCGTTCTCGCTCATAGTCTTTTTAATACCCGCTATCTGCAACTCTACAATTTGCTCAATCTCGCGTTCGTTGAGCGGGGTGAACATTATTGTTTCGTCTATGCGATTTAAAAACTCGGGGCGTATGCTTTTTTTCAGCATGCTCATTATGCTCTCCTTGGTCTCCTCAATAATTTGCTCTCGGTTTTTGTCGTTTATCTTTTCAAATTGCTCCTGTATGTAGCTGCTACCGAGGTTGCTGGTCATTATTATTATTGTGTTTTTGAAGTTTACACAACGGCCTTTGTTGTCGGTGAGGCGCCCGTCGTCGAGCACCTGCAGTAGTATGTTGAAGACGTCGGGGTGGGCTTTCTCAATCTCGTCGAAGAGAACGACAGAGTAGGGCTTGCGTCGCACGGCTTCGGTTAGCTGCCCGCCTTCCTCGTAGCCTATATATCCCGGAGGCGCACCTATGAGACGCGACACAGAGAATTTCTCCTGATATTCGCTCATATCGATGCGTGTCATCATTGTTTCGTCGTTAAAAAGATAGGCGGCGAGGGCTTTTGCAAGCTCGGTTTTTCCTACACCTGTGGTGCCAAGGAATATGAACGAGCCGATGGGGCGCTTGGGGTCTTGCAACCCAGCACGGCTGCGGCGCACAGCGTCGCTCACCGCGGTGATGGCTTCGTCTTGCCCCACAACACGCTTGTGCAGCTCCTCTTCGAGGTTTAAGAGTTTGTCGCGCTCGCTCTGTAGCATCTTGCTCACAGGTATGCCTGTCCAGCGTGCAACAACATCGGCTATATCTTCGGCGGTGACTTCTTCTTTTATCATAGCGCTGTTTTGCTGCGCTTGTTGCAGCTTCTTTTGCACCTCGTTTATCTCGTCGTTTAGGGTTTTAATCCTTCCGTAGCGTATCTCGGCCACCTTGCCGTAGTCGCCCTCGCGCTCGGCTTTGTCGGCTTCAAATTTCAGTTGCTCAATCTCTTGTTTGGCTGTCTGTATTCTGTCGGCAAGCTCTTTTTCTTGTTGCCACTTGGCTCGCTTGTCCATCTCTTGCTCTTTTAGCGTTGCAATCTCGGCCTTTAGTTGGGCAAGTTTGGTTTCATCTTTTTCGCGTTTTATGGCCTCGCGCTCAATCTCGAGCTGTTTTATGTGGCGCGAAATTTCGTCTAGTTCCTCGGGGAGCGAGTCGCGCTCCATGCGCAGCTTTGCCGCGGCTTCGTCGACAAGGTCTATGGCTTTGTCGGGGAGGAAACGCTCGGTTATGTAGCGGTCGCTAAGGGTTACAGCTGCTATAAGGGCGTCGTCTTGTATGCGTACTTTGTGGTGGCTCTCGTAGCGCTCTTTAAGACCGCGTAGTATGGATATTGTGCTCATCTTGTCGGGCTCGTTTACCATAACGCTTTGGAAACGGCGCTCTAGGGCTTTGTCCTTCTCGAAATATTTTTGATACTCGTCGAGGGTGGTGGCACCTATCGAACGTAGCTCGCCACGTGCTAGGGCGGGCTTTAGTATGTTTGCAGCATCCATGGCGCCCTCGCTCTTGCCTGCGCCTACAAGGGTGTGTATCTCGTCGATAAAGAGTATAATTTTTCCTTCGGCTTTAGTTACCTCGTTTATAACTGCTTTTAGGCGCTCTTCAAACTCACCTTTGTATTTTGCACCGGCCACAAGTGCTCCCATATCGAGTGAATATATCTCTTTTTCGCGCAGGTTGTCGGGCACGTCGCCGCGTATTATGCGGTGTGCCAGCCCCTCGACGATAGCGGTTTTTCCTGTACCAGGCTCGCCTATGAGTATGGGGTTGTTTTTTGTGCGGCGGCTCAATATTTGCAGTATGCGGCGTATCTCTTCGTCGCGACCTATGACGGGGTCGAGCTTACCGCTTTTTGCAGCCTCGTTAAGGTTTATCGCATATTTGCTCAGCGCTTGGTAGCTCTCTTCGGCCGATTGCGACTTTACGCTTTCGCCCTTGCGTAGCTCCATTATGGCCTTTTCCATCTCCTTGGCACTTGCGCCTTGTTGCTTAAGTAGCTGCGCGACGGGGTTATTGGTGCTTATGAGCGCGAGTATTATAGGCTCTATCGATATGTATTCGTCGCCTAATTTTTTGGCAATATCTTCGGCTTTTTGGAGTACTTCATTGCTCTGTCGGCCAAGGTAGGGCTCGCCTCCTTGTACTTTTGGATAGCTCTGCTCTAGTTTTTCTATCTCGCTTTTTATTCCCTGCGGGTTTATGCCTGCCTTTTGAAGCAAGAAACTGCTTATCTGCTCGCTACTCTTGAGTATACCGCCCATTATGTGTGCGGGCTCAATTGCTTGTTGACCAAGTGACTGTACTCTGTTTACAGCCTCTTGAATAGCCTCTTGGGCTTTGATGGTAAATTTGTTGAAGTTCATCTCGAAGAAACTGTTTAAATGGTTAATGATTTTTTTTCTGTGGCTTTGTGCCGTTTTTCACTTGTAGGGAAACAAATTTCGAGCCATCTTGGTTTTTGTGTCATTTTGTCGCTTCGTGCTGTCATTTTGTCTGCGAAAACAAAATACAGGGCATAAAAAAGCCTCCTGTTTACAGGAGGCTTTAGGTTTTATAGCTCTTCGCACTCTTTGAGCCAAAGGGCAGGGCTTGTGTCGGCGGTCATGCGCCACGCATCTTGTTGGCTTAGGTTGCAGTTGCCTACCTTGGGGCCATCGGGCATACAAGAGCGTTTAAATTGCTGTGTAAAGAAGCGGCGCAAGAAGGTTGTGAGCCACTTCTTTATGGTTGCTCGGTCGTGTGTACCTTCGAAAGCTCGCTCGGCCATCATAGCTATTTTGGCGGGTGAAAAACCGTATCGCACAAAGTTGTAGAGGAAAAAGTCGTGTAGCTCGTATGGGCCCACGAGGTCCTCGGTCTTTTGTTTTATGTTTCCTTGCTCGTCGGCGGGTATGAGCTCGGGCGAGATGGGGGTGTTTACAATGTCGAGCAGGGTGGTGCGTATCTCCTCGCTAGAGCTATTTTGGGCAACGTGGCGCACAAGGTGCTGCATAAGTGTTTTGGGCACCGATGCGTTCACGCCATACATACTCATATGGTCGCCGTTATATGTCGCCCAGCCAAGTGCAAGCTCCGAAAGGTCGCCTGTACCCACAACTATGCCGCTTGCCTGGTTGGCTATGTCCATAAGTATTTGTGTGCGCTCGCGGGCTTGTGAGTTTTCATATGTTACATCGTGGTTATCGATGTTGTGCTCAATGTCTTTAAAGTGCTGTATGCAGGCCTCTCTGATGGGTATTTCGCGCATAGTTACGCCAAGTTCCTTCATAAGTGTTATGGCGTTGTTGTAGGTGCGGTCGCTTGTGCCAAACCCTGGCATAGTAACAGCTATTATGTCGCTGCGTTGCTTGCCTATTATGTCGAAGGCGTTTACGGTAACAAGCAGGGCGAGGGTTGAGTCGAGGCCGCCCGATATGCCTATAACGCAACTTTTCGACCTTGTGTGCTCGACTCTCTTTGCAAGAGCTATAGATTGTATGGCGAATATCTCTTTGTAACGTGCGTCGGCATTGCTTTTGGGGATGAAAGGTGCTGCGTCGAAAGTGCGTGTGAGGGTAGCCTCTTTGTTGCTCTCTTGTGCTATATATATAAGGTGTGTAGCCGCAGGCGTGTTTTGTTCTGTAAAGAATTTGTTGCTTCTGCGCAGCTTGCGTAGCTTTTCTACATCAATCTCGCTTGTGGAGTAACTGCTCTTGTTTGTCAGGGGTGTGCTCTCGGCAAGGAGGGTTCCTTTCTCGTATATGGCGTTGTAGCCGTTGTATGCAGCGTTGCTTGTCGACTCTCCGTAGCCCGTGTTTGCATATAGGTAGCCACAGAGGCATCTGCGGCTCTGGGCTTCTATTTGTATTTTTGTTTTTTCGAGCGCTCCGGCCTCTGCGCTGCTAGCCGATGGGTTAATTATTATATCGGCGCCGGCAAGTGCTTGTGCGGTGCTTGGTGGCAGAGGGGCGTAAGCATCGCTGCCTATCTCTATGCCGAAGTTGAAAGCCGGTGTGCTGTACAAGAGGTTGCAGCCCATCTTTGTCTCTTGCCCGCAAAGTGTTATGGTTGCGTCGCAGGGGAAGGTAGCGCTGCCGGCAAAACTTGCTGCGGGGTGCTCTTGGGTGCTAACTCCTTTTATCTCGCCCTTGTGCATAACCACCGCGCAGTTGTAGAGCTTGTTGTTGTGGCTCACAGGCGCCCCGACAACAATTATGCTGTTGCTCTCTTTGCTCTTGTCGAGCAACTTGCCCAGGGCTCCCTCGGCTTTTTCTGTGAAGAACGGTTGAGCGAAGAGGCTGCCGCAGTTACACGATGTGATGCAGAGCTCGGGGAAAAGTATAAGCTCGGCATTTTCATAAGCGAGCTTGTCTAGGGTAGATATAATCTCTCCTATATTATAATTGATGTCGGCTACGCTTGTTAGCGGACTCGCTGTCGCTACTTTAATAAAACCGTTTTTCATATCTCGTGAGTTTGTTTAGGGGTTGCTATATTTGCAAAACACTTCCCTTTTGAGGAAGTGTTTTGCAAATTGTCTATTTTTTAGAACTTGTCTTCGGGTTTACCGGGGTTGTTGTAAACAGATTTTGGAACAATCTCCAAGTAGTCTTGGTTAAACTGTCTTGTTCTGTCTCCACCTTGAGTAACGTTCTTAACTCTTATCCAGTGACCCTCTTTCTTGGGGGTTATAACCTGGTTGGTGGTGATAATTCGACGCATAGCCTGGTCGCTATCGCGCATAGGACGTGTGTTCAGTGCGGCATCGGCGTTTCCGTAGCTCCAGTTGCTGCCCTGGAACACGCATACGTTTGCAGGGGCTTTCATGTAACCACGGTTGCGGAGCGCGCGCTCAGAGTCTTGTATGTCGCTTGCAGAAAGCTTTGACGATGTCTCCTTCTCCTCGTTGTTATTGTTGCGCTCGGTTTTGTAGTCGGTAAACCAGCCGATACGGTTTTTGTTTGCAATGTCATCACGCATATCTACAGGGATACCGCAGATTTCGTCGTCGAGATAGAACTGGATAACACCGCGGGCATTTGACATCGAGAAGCCCATACGTATCTCGTAGGTACCGCTAGGTACGTGAGGTATGCGGTATTCAAAATCGAAGTCACCTGTTGCGAGCACCTCGTCGCCCAAGTAGTTGGTGTAACCACGCAGGTTACCTTTCCACGGGTAGAGATAGTAGAATTGTGTGTCGTTACCTCTTGTTCTCAAACGTTTGCAGAACTGTTTTTTGTTACCTGTATATTCTGTTCCGAGGGGGATGTATGTTACAGGAACTGTAGTGGTATATCTCACGTGGTTTGTTGTGAGCTCGGGGAAGCACGACATGATATCCCAACGCATGCGCTCGTTGATAACGTAGTTTGTCATGTCTTTCTCGTCATAAACAAGAATTTTGTCTATGAAGTATATACCGGCGTTTTCGGGGTGTTTGAAGGGGAGTGTTACACTTATACCTTTATCCTTAAACTCTTCGTCGTTTGCAATATCCTCGGGTTTGATAACTCTGATGTTTGTGTGGAGCTCCATTTTTGAGCCTACAGGGGGCTCTGTGTTGTGGAAGTTCAAAACAACGTCGGTCTTCTTGAAAGTTGTAGGTTGCTCGTATACTTTTGACACCTTAATCATACAACCTTCGGGCACGAAACCGTCTCTGATAGAGTCGAGCTCGCTTTCTCTTGTGAAGTCCCAGTTGCTGTAGGGGAGGTAGGTCTCGTAGTAGTCGCTCCAGTTTTTCATATATGTGAAGTGAACGGCTGCGCTAAAACCATAAGCGTTGGGGTTGGCAGCAAAGTCTACATCACCTCTTTTGTATGTTGTTTCCATAATCCAGCTTCTGGGGCCGTCCTGGAACATCAAGTTGCGGTCTATAATATGGTAAGCAACGTATTTGAACAAAGCGTTCTTGGGATGGGTGTACTCTTTTTCATATCCAGGCTCCGAGCCATAGAATATCTCGGCAAACTCGGCGAGTTTCTCCCAACTATCGATTACCATCTCTTCGCTGTTCTTGGTTTTGTCCATAAGAACAACGTCGGGCTCCATAAGTATGGTAAAACCATATTTCTTTTCTGTAGGATATCTCTGGTCAGATCCCTCGGTAGAAAGTTTGTCCTCAACCTTAACGTCCAAGAGACCATCGTACTCCAAATCCATCTCGTGCTTGTTTATGAGAGCATCGAGACCGGTCTGTTTCAAAGCCTCGCGGAAGATGCTAACGCAGCTAATCTCGTTAATCTTCTCGTCAGCTTTGTCTCTTGAAGGGTTAAGAACGCCCGAGAGTGAGTGTATAATACCGTTGTGTGTGAAGATGTCCTCTTCTACAACTTCGGCTTCCTCGAGTTTGTATACAATTTCACCGGCTACTGTATCGCAATCAACAGGTACGTAGCGCAAGTTCATTGTTGCTTGGGGAATGTTACTACCATCTTTCAAGTCGATGGTACCAAACTCGCCCTCGATTATATGGTTTTTTGCAATGATAGAGCACATTTCGGGAGAAAGGTCGCTTACATAAGGCGATGTGATACCTTTGTCTACACCGGTGTTGAGGTATGTTTCGTACTCGTTTGCCACGAATGCCTCTATCGCCGGGTTAGTGGGAGCAAAACAAGTGTATGCTCCGTATGTAGAAAGGGTTTTGAGAAGCGAACCCGATGTGTTTTTGCTCACTGTAGCCTTTTTAAGGATTTCTACGAAGTGGCTGTAAGTGTCGGGACGGCTCTCCAAGTGTGTGGAGATGAGCTCTCCGGTGAATGTAAATCGGTTACTTTGATCTACTTCATCTCGACAAGCATAAAATGTTCCTGCCACAAACAATGATAGTGAAAGGAGCATCAAAGTCTTCAAACTTTTCGAAATTGCTTTTTTCATATTTAGTTGTTTTTTAATTGTTATTTGCTTTTGCGCTGATTTTTAGCTTGTTAGCTGTAGCTGTTTTGCGTACCCAACTTTTGGGGTTGCATAACGGCACAAATCAGTTTCAAATATAAGGGAATAAATTTTATCAAACAAGAAATTTTCCTCAAAATTATTTATTTTTCCTTATTATTTTTAGTTGGCAGTGGGTTTTACTGGTTTTAGGGCATAAAAAAATCGCCCCGTTGAGGGCGATTTTGCTTCTATCAAGTGTTGTATGTGGTGCTATTTTAGGAAAACAAAATAGACTGCAAGTACCAAGAAGAACACGGCTACAAGATGGTTCCACTGCAGGCTCTCGCCTTTGAACAGTATGGATACTATGATACCGAAGACAAGGCAGGATATAACCTCTTGTATAACTTTTAGTTGCACGAGTGAGAAGGGGCCGCCGTTTATGTCGCTGCCTATACGGTTGGCAGGTATCAGGAAGGTGTACTCCAGCAGAGCAATGCCCCAACTGATGAGGATTATGAGTATGAGTGGTGTTTTCGACGATATGATTTTCATATCTTGCAACTTGAGGTTGCCATACCAAGCAAGTGTCATAAAGCTGTTCGATATAATGAGCAGCGTTAGGGTGAGAATAATCTTTGTCATTTGTCAGTTATTTTTACTATTTATTTTTTAATCTTCGGTGGTAAAAGCTCTGTTTGTATATTGCTCATAGCTCCCCATATATTATAGCGCGCTTCGGGGTTTAAAGCCTCGAGTGTTGCAAGCAGGTCTTTCATTTTTTTGCGGTTGCTGCTGTTTTCGTGAGGGCAGTTTTTTATCTGTGGCGGGAAGGCTTTTATCTGCGCATATTTTTCCACGTTGTCCTCGTTTACAAGGCATAACGGGCGTATTATGGTTATGGGAAATTTTTCCATCTTCATCGAAGGTGTCATAGCGCTGACAGCTCCCTGGAAGGTTATGTTCATCAGCAGGGTTTCGATAAAGTCGTCCATGTTGTGCCCCAAGGCTATCTTGTTGCATCCCTCACGTTGGGCAAGTTCAAAAAGGGCTTTGCGCCTGTTCCATGAACAGAGGAAGCAGGGTGAACGCTTGGCTTTGTTTTCGGCTTCAAAGCTGCTCTCTATGTGGTGGAAGGGTACTTGTAGCTCATCGCAGAATTTTTGCAAGTACTCTTTGTTTGCTTTGTAAGGAATATTTATCATCGATACGTGCCCGGCTATTATGGATATTGTGGGTTTGTGTATGCGGCTTCTTTCGGCAAGGAGCTGCAGCAAGGTGAGCGAGTCTTTACCTCCCGAGAGGGCTACAAGGATTTTGTCGCCATCTTCAAAGAGGCGATACTCTTTAGTGGCTTTGGAGAATTTTCCCTGTATATGCTTGTAAATCTTTTGTTCTTCGCTGTATTTTGCCATCTGCTGCAATTTTGGCGCGAAGTTAGTGAATTATTCTTGCTTTAGGGGCGATTGTTGTCGCATTTTTTTTCTCTCGCTTCTTGTGCGCGATGACGGGGCGCTGCTTTTTTGCGTTACGAGGCACTAAAATATTTTTAAAAAAACGTGTTTCTAATATTTTGTTCGTATATTTGCTTGCAGCGAAGATACTTTCGCTCGCTGGGAAAAATATTCAAGCAAGCTTGATATGTTTTCGCTCATTTATTCGTATATTTGCTTGTAGCGAAGATACTTTCGCTCGCTGGGAAAAATATTCAAGCGAGCTTGATATGTTTTCGCTCGCTTATTAGTATATTTGCTTGTAGCGAAGATACTTTCGCTCGCTGGGAAAAATATTCAAGCAAGCTTGATATGTTTTCGCTCGCTTATTCGTATCTTTGCAAGAAGTAAAACAAAAGCTTACTAAAAAACGAAAAAATCACTTAATCACCAAAAATAACGACAATTTGTCAAGCAGATGAAACTCTACAAACTCCCCGCAGAATATACACCGCTGCTCACCCTTAAGCAGACAGAGCTAGCGATTAAACAGATAAAAGAAATTTTCCAAATGAACCTGTCGGCTGCGCTACGTTTGCGCCGCGTAACCGCACCGCTTTTCGTGTTGCAGGGCACAGGTCTCAACGACGACCTCAACGGATATGAGCACGCGGTAAGTTTCCCCATACAAGATATGAACGGGGCGGTTGCCGAGGTGGTACACTCGCTTGCAAAGTGGAAACGTGTAACCCTTGCCGATTATCAAATTGCACAAGGCCACGGCATATACACCGACATGAACGCTATACGAGCCCACGAGGAGCTCGACAACTTGCACTCGCTCTATGTCGACCAGTGGGACTGGGAAAGAGTAATATCTGCCGAGGAACGCACCGTAGAGTTCCTTAAACATATTGTAGAAGATATTTACAGCGCACTGCGCCACACCGAATTTACAATTTGCGAGTACTACCCGCAAATTACCCCCTTGCTCCCCGAGAAAGTATTCTTCATACACTCCGAGGAGTTGCGCCGTCTCTACCCCACCCTCACCTCAAAAGAGCGCGAGGAGGAGATTACACGCAAGCACGGCGCTGTGTTCATCATAGGTATTGGTGGTAAGTTGGGCGATGGAGAGCCCCACGACAACCGCGCGCCCGACTACGACGACTACAGCACCCCCAACGAAGAGGGCTTCGAGGGTCTCAACGGTGACCTCATGATATGGTCGCCCGTGCTTGGCAAGGCTGTAGAACTTTCTTCTATGGGTATACGCGTCGACGAAAAAGCGCTCTTGCACCAGCTCAAAATTTCGGGTAAAGAGGAGCGCAAAGAGCTATACTTCCACCGTCGCATGTTGCAAGGCGCTCTGCCTTTGAGCATAGGAGGTGGTATCGGTCAATCGCGTCTTTGCATGCTTTTGCTGCAAAAAGCACACATAGGCGAGATACAGGCCAGCATATGGCCCGACGAGATGCGCAAGCAGTGTAGCGCAATGAATATCCCTCTGATTTAAGCCTGCGATGGATGTTAAAATAGAGAAAAGCTGGAAAGAGGTACTCTCGGCAGAGTTTGAGAAAGATTACTTCCACAAACTAACCTCCTTTGTAAAAGAGGAGTACCAGGGGGCATCGCCCATATACCCGCCGGCCAAGCTCATCTTCAACGCCTTCGACCACTGCCCCTTCGACAATGTGAAGGTGGTAATCTTAGGGCAAGACCCCTACCACGGCGCAGGGCAAGCCAACGGGCTCTGTTTCTCGGTTAATAAAGGGGTAGCCTTCCCGCCATCGCTGTTAAACATATTCAAAGAGATACAGGCAGATTGTGGCACGCCCATCCCTGCCGACGGCGACCTCACACGCTGGAGCGACCAAGGCGTGTTGCTCCTTAACGCCACACTCACAGTGCGCGCAGCAAGTGCAGGTTCACACCAAAAACGCGGTTGGGAGGAATTTACCGACGCTGCGATACGCGAGCTTGCTACACGACGAGAGAACATAGTCTTTATCCTATGGGGTAGCTATGCACAAAAGAAAGGTGCCTTTATCGACCGCAACCGCCACTTGGTGCTTGCATCGCCACACCCCTCACCCCTTTCTGCCTATCAAGGTTTCTTCGGAAACCACCACTTTAGCAAGGCCAACAAATATCTCGAGGAGCACGGTAAAGAGAAAATAATATGGTAATAAAAAAAATAGAGCCATCGGCTCTATTTTTTTTATTATTGTTTTTATCACACACACATCAATACCAGTCGATAGCACTACCGTTGTCGCGTTTCTCCCACTTAAGAGCATCGGCAAGCATCTGCGATGTAGCGCGGAAACTAAAGTTGAACGAGGTATAAGGCTTCAACACGATACCGCAAGACATCTCAAAGCAGTGCAGGTCGCGCGATATATTCATTGTAGTGGTTGTGAGCTCTTTGTTCTCGAAATTATATCCCGATGTAAAGTTTATCTTCCAATTATCGGAGATACCTATGTTACCCGAAACGTTCATATTCTGTGTAAATTTATAGGGGTAACGCATATCCTTAACATCTATAGGGCGGCTTCTGTCCTCGGCCATCACTATACCATAAGAAACCGAAAAACTCCAAGGCATCTTAAAGGGCATATAACCGTCGGCATCCACGTCGGCGTTCTTCGATTCTTTTCTTGCTTGCGATGCAAAAGAGCCCTTAACCTTCTTGGGCTCCGAAGAAGTATCTTTTGTATCTCCAGCCTCTGTTTCATCGCCGGTAACCTCCTCCTCTGTAGAGTCGAAAAGGCTGAGTATTTTTTTCCAAGTATTGTTGTTGAAGGTGTACGAGATATTCTGGCTCATACCCTGGAAGCGACCAAAACGGCCATAAGACCACTCTGTTCTGTCGCCCACAACAACCTGACCACGTTCGTTAAACTCGTAGGCATATGTGGCAAACACAGCATTCAAGCTGAAGGTGTAGTGCTTTGTAAGCTTTAAACGCAAGCGTGTCGACAAGTTGCTCCAAGGCCTTGTCTTTGCCGCAAGGTTGTAACTTATGTTTGCGCCCAATTCATCGATTATGCTCACCTTCTTTAGCGAGTCGTTCTTTGTGCGCCACTTCATCTCGAGGTTGTTGCTCACACCAAAAGAGATGCTACCGGTCTTGCCCTTGCTCGGCACACCATAGAGGCTACCCTCATAGGGAGAATATTCAACAGTTTGTATCTCTCCGTTGTCGTCCATATACGTATAGGTCTCGTAGTAACCATACTTGCTCGAGCCAAAATCGGGCGAGTAAGTAAACGACACAGAGGGTTTAAAGACGTGACGCACCATATGCACACGGCTCTTTTTCAAGAAACCCGCAGGCTCGTAGAAACCATAAAGCGTTGTGTTGGCCGACAGCGACATATTATAGTCGTACACGCGGTTGAAGCCCGAAACGGTGTCGCGAACAACTGCTCTGGCCTCGCTATCCCACGAACGGTTTACCTTTTTAAGATACCAGCGCTCGGTGTAGTTTATACTTGGGGTAATGTTTATGAAGTTGAACAACTGGAAAGTTGCACTTATAGGTATGTTGTGTTTAAAGCCGTTGCGCCACTCTGTTGCAAGGCTCTTTTCAAAGAGCTCATCCTCCTTCGATGTAACGCTGTTGCTCATTTGTCCCGTGTAGGAGAGTGAAATTTTTTCGTACCAACGCTCATCGCCCGCACGTTTCTTCTTGCGGAAGGGATACTTTTTGCTCAAAGACACATTGAGGCTCGGCAAGGTTAACGACACGATAGAGTCTTGAACGTTTTGCGACACGTTCATTGTAGAAGATATAGTCAAGCCTATATCGGGGAAGGTCTTTGAGTAGCTAACGCTCGATGTTCTCACTGTCTGTGAGTTGAGCACGGGGTTGTATATACTCGTGAGGTTTGAACGCTCGTAGTTCGATGATGCATAGTTTACACTCGCCGAGAAGTTGCTGTTGGGGAAGGCTTTAGGATCTTGGCGGTGGTTCCATACAAAACGGAAGTTCTTGCCCACACCATAGTCGGGGAGCCCCTTCTCGCCCTCTTTTGTAACAAGATAGTTAAACGCCACGTTGCCCGAGTAACGGTAACGCTTTGCATAGGTCGACGAAGCACCCAAGCCCCAAGAGCCCTTTGTAAATATCTCACCTGTGAGTTTGAGGTCGAGACGGTCGCTTATAGCAAAGTAGTAACCTCCGTCGCGCAAGTAGAAACCTCGCTCCGAGTCGTCACCATAAGAGGGCATAATAAAGCCCGAAGAGTAGCTGTCGGTAAAGGGAAAGAAACCAAACGGTATAGCAAGCGGCAGAGGCACATCTTCCACAACAAGGTAGGCCGGACCAAAGACAACATCTTTCTTGGGGCGCACCTTTGCTCTTGTGAGCGCTATGTAGAAGTGAGGATGCTCGGCATCGCAGGTGGTGTAGGCACCTTTGTGAGCATAAAAAGCACCGGTAGAGTCCTTTTTGGCACGTTTACCGGTCATAATACCATCGCCTTGTGTGGTAAACACATTGTTTACAACACCGCGCTTGCTCTTGAAGTTATAGCTTATTTTGTCCGATTCGTAGGGAGTACCTCCGTCCTTGAACACAGGCAAGCCGCGCGAAACACCGGTTGAGTCGACAGAGCCTGTCGCGCTCACGATGCTGCTGTCCATATTCATTTTAATAACGTCGGCGTTGAGCTCTATCTTTTGATATTGCACCTTGCACTCACCATAGAGATAGGCGTTACCGCTACGCGACCACACCATAGAGTCGGCCGCTTCGTAGTACACAGGATCCTCCACCGCGTCTTTGTTCTCTTTTTTCTTCTTTTTCACCTTAACGGTGTCGCTCTGCAGGGTGTCGCTTGCAAGCGTGTCACGCAACAAGGCTAGCTGTTGCGCATCGAAAGCAAAGCACACCTTGCCCTGCAACGGTATCGACACAAGGGCCAACACCGACAAGACAAAAACGCATATTGTATTTTTTATGATACTCTGCATACAGGAGACAAAAATACAAAATAAAAGAGAGTAAATGCTATTTTGTGCTAAAAAAAACGCAACATCAATAAAATTAACCTCATTTCGCAGCCTGTTACATAAAGATTTTTGCCCAAAAATCTATTTTTTCGACCGCCTCATCTGATATTTTACGCATACTCTCACGCACCTGTTCAAGCGTGCGAGCCTGCTCCAAGTGCTTTGTTTTTGAGTAAAATTTATCGGCAAAACATATAAGTTGCTCCTCCAAAGTAACCGGGGTAAAATCTTTCAACGGCAAGGGCCACCCCTCACGTTCTATAAGCTCTTTTGTGAGGCCTGTACCGGTGTGTCTTTCGCACACAGCCGCGTGCCGTGGATACCCCATAGAGCGCAAAAGCTCGGCTCCAAGATAACCGTGGCAAATATATGGCTTGTCGCCGTGGCAGTGTATGCGTGGGGCGTCGCACATAAATATGCCCAGGTCGTGCAGCAAGGCTGCCTCCTCTATAAACTCTACATCCAACCCAAGTTCGGGGTGGCGGGCTGCCATCTCAAGGGAGAGGTCGGCAACCTTGCGAGCGTGTATCAAAAAGATACGCTTAAGTTCATCGTCACAAGGATAAAACCTATCTATAATCTCTTTTACCATAATAGTTCACTTATTAAACGCAAAAATAACCAAATTTGCGAACAAACGAGCGGGATATACAATATTTCGCAACCACAATTTGGAAATATTCTTCCCCCGGCGCCAAAAACAGAACCCGCCGGCAAAAAAATGTAAATATTGTTATTATTTATTATAAAATCTTATATCTTTGCCCAAGGCAACCCTTTAGAGCCTACTATAAAAAGTATGATAGAGAGCATAAAAAGCAGAGCGCAACAACTGCCACCCATCACCCTTGAGGAGATGGCGTGCATCAAGCTTATGAACCGCACGGACACGAAATTTGTGGCGACTCTCGAGCAGCTCAACGCCTTCCTGCTCGCTGTGCAAGGCAAATATTACATCCAAGAAAAAGACGGCGAGAGGCTTGCAGGCTACCACACGACCTACCTCGACACCCCCGACTACAAGATGTTCCGTATGCATCAGTGTGGGCGCAAGGTGCGCGAGAAGATAAGGGTGCGCACCTATATGGACACAAACGACACCTTCCTAGAGGTAAAAAACAAAAACAACCACGGCCGCACCAAGAAGAAACGCATAATAGTACAGGGGCTCGAAAGCCTGAGAGCCGAGAGCGAGAGAATTGTCCCCTTCCTTGCAGAACACGCGTGGTACACCCTCGACGAGGTTTCGCCCGTAATAGAAAACTGGTTTAACCGAATAACCCTGGTAAATTTCGCAAAAACCGAACGCTTAACCATAGACTTTAACTTGCGTTTCCACCACCTAAAGAGCGATGGTCGCGACAAACTTGAGCGCGTAGCCATAATAGAACTTAAACGCGACGGCAACGTGCCCTCTCCGGCTCTGGAGATTATACGCACCTTGAGGATACGACGCTCCGGGTTTAGTAAATATTGCATAGGCAGCGCGCTCACCAACAAGGAGCTAAAGAGCAACAACTTTAAAGCGCGTCTCACCATGATACACAAAATGGAACATAAATAAAAAACACAACATAACTATGATGGACTTAATTTTATCACTTATTGCAGGCGGGGCAACCACAGTTAACGCCATCGCTGCGCTTGGAGAGGAATTTATTACCGGTGGCGCCGAGACCGTGCAAGGGGCTAGCCACGCCATATTAAACCTCTCGGGCATGAGCAACCTTCTCATGGGTTTTTTCATGAACCTTTTGTTTGTGGGTATCGTGGTACGCGGTTTCTACTACCCAAAATGTAAAAAGGGAGAGTTTTTTTTCACCTTTATACTCATTGCAATAAGCATCTTCCTGCTCATATATTTGCTGGGCGGCATAAAGTTGAAGACCGGTTTTGCCCTTGGTCTTTTTGCAATCTTCAGCATCATACGTTACCGCACCGAGCAGGTGTCGATACGCGAGATGACCTACCTCTTCATCATAATTGCAATGAGCGCCATAAACGGCCTTGTTATGGAGGAGCTGTCATACTCCGAGATGTTTCTTGCCAACCTGCTTTTCATAGCATCTATATGGGTGTGCGAGAGCAACATTGTAATAAAGCACCTGTCTTACAAAATTATAAAGTATGACAACATAGCCCTCATCACCCCCGACAAAGAGGCCGAGCTTATAGAAGACCTCAAAAAGCGTACAGGGCTCGATATAGTAAAGGTTGAGGTTGGAGGTATAGACTTCCTCAAGGATGCGGCTATAATAAAGATGTACTACCGCCCCACAAACGGCAACACAACAAATTCAGTAGACACAATAATTAAAGCACCTAGCGATGAATTCAAGATTAAGCAGTAACATAAAAGCAGCGTTGCTCACAACGCTTGCTTTTGCCGTGTCTTCCTTAGGAAGCGTACAGGCCGACAACGAGGACAACTATGGTTTGTGGACATCTTTCGATGCCACAAAAAAAATTAACAGCAAGTTCAAAGTTGGTACCGAACTAGAGTTTCGCACAAACGACTATTTAAATGATATAGACCGTTTCTCTATCGGTTTTAACCTGCAGTACAAGATAAACAACTGGTGGAAAGCTACCGCCGGACACATATTTATCTTGGGATACAACGGTAGTGAAAAGAAAACGCACTTCAACGACGAGAATAACCCGCCCGAAGAGGACGGCTACAACTACGAGCACTCCTACTGGGACAAGCGCAACAGAGTTTACATCGCCATAAGCGGTGAAACAAAGATAGGGCGTGTAAAAATTTCGTTGCGCGAGCGTTTGCAATATACCCGTACCCACGCCGAAATTATCGACGAGGACAAACATCGTTTTAGTATGGTGGGTACCGAGTGGGACGATGAGGCACAAGACTTCGTCGACAAGACCGTTTGGAACGCCCCTGTTCGCGAGCAAGAGACAAAAAAGCACAAAAACAACACAGTTCTGCGCTCACGTCTCTCTGCTAAATGGGATATAAAAGATTGCAAAGTAAGCCCCTTTATCTCCACCGAGCTATATACCCGCATCGACAAGTGGAGAGGTTTCGAAAAACTGCGTTCACGCATAGGTGCGAGCTACAAAATAAACAAGGATAACTCCTTTGAAATTTATTACCTGTTCGAGAAGGGTGGCAAGAAGGGCTCTTCCAACACCCACGCCATAGGTGTGGGCTACTCCATCGACCTGTAAAACCCTAATAAAACTATGAAAAAACTAGCCTCTTTAATACTTATTACCCTGCTTGCACTGCCCACCCTCGCACAACAGATGGTGGTTGAGATGAGCAACAACAGCAACCAAGCTGTAGCGCTCGACAATCTGAGCCGCATAACCTTCGTTGCCGACAACGTAAACATAGCCTGCACCGACGGCACAACCATCACCGCTGCGATGAGCGAGATAAACCGCATACATTTTGGCAGTGCAACAACAAGTATCGTAGGCGATGTAAACAATGACAACGCGGTAGACGTTGCCGACGTTACAAAGGTCGTATCTATAATTCTTGGCAGCGAAGGCTCCAGCGCAGCCGATGTAAACAAAGACGGGTCGGTAGACGTTGCCGACGTTACAAAGATTATATCAATTATTCTTAGTAGCAAAGCGGCGCCTGCACGCGCTGCGGCAACAGGAGCAAAAGCCCTCTATGTTAACAACAGCAACAGCACATATCTGCCTGTAATTACTAACGAGGTAGAAGAGATAACCTTCGACGCAACACAAAGAGCAATATTCATTGCCCAAAGCAACGGAGCCACAAACTCTTTTGCCACCGCTAACATCACCGATATTGCACCTGCAAGCAACAACGGCACACTGCTCACATACAGCAGCGAAAAGAGTATCGCCTTCGACGAGAGCGATGCCACATCGTACAACGAGATTGTAGAAACCATCATAACCGATGAACTCGAAGACGAGTCTGGCGACTTTGTAGAAAACTTTGCAACAACAAAAATTTTTACGATACGCTTCACCGAGAGCGGCGTAACCTGCAACAGTGATGTGGACGATGTTACATACACCATCACCAACAATACCCACATTGTTATAAACTCTACACGCAGCAAAGTGGGGTACAACGTAACAGGTACCTGCAGCAACGGCTCTTTAAAAATTTACAGCGAGAAGAAGTTTCAGCTACACTTTGCCAACTTAAACATAACAAACCCCACCGGCCCTGCGATAAACATACAAAGCGGGAAAACAGTATACCTAAAGCTATCGAGCACAAACACCTTGTGCGACGGTGAAGTTTATGCCGCACCCACAATTGACGCCACCGGTGAGGCCGAAGACCAAAAAGGCACGCTCTTTAGCGAGGGACAAATAATTTTCAACGGCACAGGTACACTCAACGTAACCTCAAAGGGCGGCCACGCCATCTGCAGCGACGACTACATACGCGTGCGCAGCGGAAACATCAACATTGTATCGGCATTGAAGGATGGTTTCCACACAAACGACATCTTCAGAGTAGGCCGCACTGCAAGCGCAGCCCCCACCATCACCATAAACGCAAACAGCGATGGCATCGACTGCGGTAAAGGCTCAGTACTCATAGAGGCGGGTAAAATAACCATAAACAGCGAGGGCGAGGCTATCAACGTCTCTTACGAGGCCGCAACACCCGACCCCGCCATCACCCCCGACGCCATAATCAAAGGTGGATACATAAAAGCTACCACCACAGGCGAGAAAGCAGCCATAGTAAAGACAAGCGGTAACTTCAAGCAGAGCGGCGGTATTGTGCAAGGCGAAGTTAAGGGCAACGGCTCCAAGATTGTTAACTGCGAAGGCGACATCACCTTCACTGCCGGCAAGCTCACAGCGTTCTCATACGGTGCGTTGAGTAGCGACACCACCACTGCCGGAGGTTTCAAGAGCGACGGCAACACAACCATCGACGGCGGCACAATAGCTATCGACAGCCGTGGCGCAGGCTCAAAAGGCTTCAACTGCAACGGTAACCTTACCATAAATGGTGGCGACGTAACCCTGCTTGCCACAGCACAGAACTTTGTAGCAGCCGATTACGACCGCAAGACACGTGCAATAACCACAAACGACATAACCATAAACGGCGGCAACATATTCACAAAGGCCTACGACGCAGCTATAAACGCTACCACACTAAACCTTGGTGCGGGCACAGTACAGGCCTTCAGCACGGGCACACAAGCCGTCTATGGCAACATAGTACAAAGCGGCGGTTGGTTGTTGCAACAAGGAGCAGAGTAACCCCCTAGCAACACAAGCCCTATAAAATATCCGCAAAGTTTGAAAAAACTTTGCGGATATTTTGTGATGTTTTATTTGCAACCTTAATTCTTTTCCAAATTGTGGTCGAGCCTGCCGTAGCCTATAAGCTTGTCGTAACGGGAGCCAAACTCGCGGTGATAAATGAGTATGAGATACTCGTTCTCTGTTTCAAAAAAATCGCCAAGAACAGGTGCGGTTTCAGCTTTTTTAGCTCTGTCGGGCAACCACACGTAGGCGTAGTTGTAAAGGCCAAGCTTTAATAGTTTCGTAACCTTGTAGGTGTTTTCCCTGTAGTCATACTCCAGCTTGTTTGTGTCGTCGAAACGGTTGCAACAAAAATCTCCCAAAAGATAGTAGTTACCGCCACTACGATGGGGCACGTCGAGCGTAAAATGCACAAAAAGATAGTCGGCTTCAAGAGCTGTGCCATACCCCTCGAGGGTGTTTATAAAGTAGCGCCCGTTTTCGTCGCGGATATTGCGGTGCACAGCCGTGGGGGCGTCAGCATAGAGGTCGGCGTGATAAAAAGGGTCGAAATAGGATATTCTCTCAACGTTCATACCCGGGGTACGAGGGTCGGTGAGCTCGAAACGAAGATACTCGTTACCCGCATCGAATATTAGTTTTTTGTTATGCACATATTGCAACTTGTCGCCGGTGATGTATGTGGGTTTAACACCCACAACTGCATTATCGGCACGACGGTTTTGATAAACCACAGGTATTATCTCGGTCGACGGGTTTGCAATATTATATTTGGGGTGATGCACGGTAAAGGAGAGCTGCTGATGTGACTTATTCATATCAACATCGGTGTTTCCTGTAGCCGACGCGCTCAAAGCTACACGCGGCTCCAGCACCGAGAAACGAAACTCTGCAACCGGCTCGTCGTCTTCGTCGTCGAAAATTTCCACTATATAGTTACCCGATAGCTTAAGGGAGACATCTTCGTTGGGTATTGTAAACGTGTAGTTTGTATAAAGCATTGTGGTGTTTACAGAATTTTCCCACTCTTCGATGGGCATCTCGTTAAAACCATCGAGGAAATCTATGTCGAAAAGTTCTGTCGGCTCCCAGTCGGCACGGCAGTGAGTTATTTTATATATGTAACGATGATAGGTGTGCGACATCTCGTCGAAGGAGAAACGCAACACATCGTCGCTCTGCAGACGCATAACCGCGGGGAGACGCCAATCTTCGTTAAGCACCATCTGCATAGAGCGTATTGTGGTGGTGAAAGAACGCATAAACTGCGCTTGCAAGCCCAAGGGCAAGAAAAGCAGAGCTATATAAATGAATATTTTTTTCATCTGCAAACTATTTATCATAGCGAAGATAGCTATTTAAACAGAAATATTCTCTACTTTTACGCTATAAATTGTTAACACAAGGATGAGAAGGGCTTTTTTCATTATATTTTCAATACTTACCGCCTTTGCACAAGCGCAAGAGGTTATGTACACAGCCGAGGACAGCGTTTTCATAACCCGCATAGCAGAAAAACAGGCAACTAGGGCTCACACCTCGCCCGGCGAGCTTGCCCTCGCTGTAGCCCAAGAGTTTGTGGGACAAAAATATGTTGCCGGCACGCTCGACACACACAGCGGCGAGCCGCTTTTCTTGAGCGCGACACAGCTCGACTGCACCACCTTTGTGGAGCTTGTTCTTGCTATAAGCCTGAGCATAAAAGAGGGCAAGAATAGTTTTGAGGCCGTGTGCCACAACCTCCAGAAGATACGCTACCTCGACGGGGTGCGCCACGGTTACAAAAGCCGTCTGCACTACATAAGCTGGTGGATAGAAAACTGTGAAAAGCTGCATATTGCAACAGAGATAAAAAGCAAGCTACACCGCAAGACAAAGCTAAACTTGCACTATATGAGCAGCCACCCTGCAAACTACAAACAACTAAAAAACAACCCCGCTCTGACACAAGCGATAGACTCTCTCGAAAAACCCTTCCGTGGCAAGGATGTATATTACATATCCAAAGAGATGCTCGGCAAAACCAAGGAGGAGCTATGCATAGAAAACGGTGACATAATAGCCATCACAACAAATATCGACGGTCTCGATGTTGTTCACATGGGCTTTGCTTTTTGGGAGGGGGAGAAACTGCACCTCTTGCACGCATCGAGCAGCGAAGGCAGGGTTATAAAGGATAAAAAAGATTTGTACTCTTACCAAAAAGGGAAAAAGAGCCACACCGGGGTAAGAGTTTTCAGAATAAAATAAATTACAAACGCTTTATGTTCACCACCCCAGCACTCATATTCAGCCTTGCTATAGCCGCAAGCTTCATACAACGGGCAAGCGGTTTTGGGTTTGGAATATTTGTGATGATGTTCTTCCCCTTTATACTACCCTCTTACGGCGAGTCGATAACCCTTTCGGGATTGTTGGCGGGGAGCACGGCGCTCTTTATAACCCTGCGTCACTGGAAACAGATAAAGTGGAAGAGCGTGGCTGTTATTATACTCTTCAACATTGCGGCGGCGTTTTTTGCCATAGAATTTATGGCGTCGGTGGGCAACGACACTATGAAGCGCAGTTTGGGGGTGGTGCTTGTTGCTGTAGCTCTCTACTTTCTTTTCTGGGAGAAGAAAATATCGCTGTTTATGCAAACAAACACAGCACGTGCCGTGATAGGCACTATAAGCGGTATTATGGGTGGTATGTTTGCTATGCCCGGCCCTGCGGTGGTGCTCTACTGCATAGGTGCTATAAAGGATAAAATGCAATATATGGCTACTATGCAGGCGCTCTCTGTGGTTTTCAACATATTCTATACTCTTTTCCGCGCACGCGAAGGCTTTTTCACACACAACACTCTTGGGCTGTGGGCTGTGGGTTTAGGTGGTATACTCATAGGCTCGTTTTTGGGAGCTTGGTGCTTTAAGAAGATAAGCCGCGAAACCTTGCGCCGCATCGTCTGCGTGCTTATGATTTTTAGCGGCATAATGGCCGTGCTTTCTTAATCTTCTTACAAAAGAAACCGAGGGCGTGCCCTCGGTTTCTTCTTTGCATATATTACTTTGAAAACTTTCTATCGTCGCCCCAACAGAAGTTCATCCAAGCCTTTATCTTCTGCTCGGCAGGGTTGTCCTGCGGTTGCCAGAAGGAGAAATTCTTGCCCTCATCGGGCAAAAACTGCTGCTTGACAAAGTGGTGGGGGTAGTCGTGAGAGTATTTATACCCGTCGGCATAGCCCAACTGCTTCATAAGCTGCGTGGGAGCGTTGCGCAAGGGCAGAGGCACGGGCAGGTTACCCGTCTCGCGCACCTTCTCGAGCGCGCTGTTTATGCCTGCGTAGGCCGAGTTACTCTTGGGCGAGGTTGCCAGATAGACGGTAGCTTCGGCTAGGGGTATGCGCCCCTCGGGCCAGCCTATCTTCATCACCGCATCGAACGCCGCGTTGGCAAGCAATAGGGCGTTGGGGTTGGCGAGGCCTATATCTTCGGCTGCCGAAATTATCAAACGGCGGGCGATAAATTCGGGTGTCTCGCCACCCTCTATCATGCGTGCAAGCCAGTAAAGCGCCGCGTCGGGGTCACTACCACGTATCGATTTTATAAAGGCCGATATTATGTCGTAGTGCATCTCACCGTCTTTGTCGTAAGCAAGGGGGCTCTGTTGCAAGCAACGCACAACCTTGTCGTCGGTGACTACGACGGGCGACTGCGGCTCGGCCTCCACAACAAGTTCAAGCGTGTTGAGTAGCTTGCGGGCGTCGCCACCGCTGTATCGCAAAAGGGCGTCGGTCTCGCGTAGCTCCACGCCACGTGCTTTCAAAGCCTCATCGGTGTTTATAGCCTGGTCCAGGAGCTGCAAGAGATCTTCCTTTTCAAGCGACTTAAGCACATAGAGCTGGCAGCGCGACAGCAAGGGGCGTATAACCTCGAACGAGGGGTTTTCGGTTGTTGCACCTATGAGAGTTACAACACCTGTCTCCACCGCGCTCAAGAGAGAGTCTTGCTGCGACTTGTTAAAGCGGTGTATCTCGTCGATAAAGAGTATAGCACCCCCGCCGCCCGAAAAAAGCGGAGAGTTTTTTGCCTTGTCTATAACCTCGCGCACCTCCTTCACCCCCGACGACACTGCGTTAAGGGTGTAGAAAGGGCGGTTAAGTTTTTGAGCAATAATTTTTGCGATGGTGGTTTTTCCCGTTCCCGGCGGGCCCCACATTATGAACGATAGTATGCGCCCCGAATCGACCATACGACGAAGCACGGCACCCTCACCTACGAGGTGTCGTTGCCCCACATAACCGCCAAAATCGGTGGGCCTTAATCGTTCTGCCAGGGGTTTTGCCATAAGGGATTAGCTCAAACCTACAATTTCACCGTTAATGTAGTCGATATGGTTAGCCTGGGGGTCTTTGGGAAGACCGGGCATACGGATGATGTCGCCGGCGATGACCACAATCATCTCGGCACCTGCGTTAAGCACCACGTCGCGTATCTGCAAGTTGAAGCCCTTAACTGCACCATACTGTTTTGCGTCAGCACTAAAAGAGAACTGTGTTTTTGCTATGCAGACAGGGAAAGAGGTCATACCCAACTTCTCGGCAAGTTTTATGCGGTCCATAGCAGGCTTTGCAAAAGAAACCGACGCTGCGCCGTAGATGTTTTTGGCAACCTTCTCAATCTTTGTAGCTATGCCATCCTCGTCGCTGTATGTAAACTCAAGCTTCTTCGAAGGATTGTTGGCGATGGTGTCAACCACAATCTGAGCCATCTCCACAGCACCCTCACCACCCTGTGCAAAGGCGTTATTTATAACGAAAGGCAAGCCAAGCTCCTGCTCCACGTGAGCACGAAGAAGAGCCATCTCCTCGTCGGTGTCGGTAGCAAAACGGTTGAACACCACGATAACAGACTGGCCAAAAGACTGAAGGTTGGCAACGTGGCGGTCGAGGTTAGCAAGACCACAGCGCAAGCCCTCCATATCGGGCTCTTTTATCTTGTCGAGCTCCACGCCACCGTGCATTTTAAGGCCTTGCGCAGTTGCCACAATCACTGTAGCATCGGGCTGAAGACCGCTCTTGCGGCAGAGGATATTGTAGAATTTCTCGGCTCCAAGGTCGGCACCGAAACCAGCTTCGGTGATGGTGTACTCGCTGTGAGCAAGCGCCATCTTGGTAGCAAGTTGCGAGTTGCAGCCGTGAGCAATGTTGGCAAAAGGACCACCGTGAACAACCGCGGGGGTGTTCTCTGTTGTCTGCACAAGGTTGGGCTGTATAGCATCTTTCAAGAGTACCATAATAGAGCCGGCGATACCAAGATCCTTAACTGTGAAGGGGTCGCCCGCATATGTGTAACCAAGCAAGATATTTTCGATGCGACGACGAAGGTCGTTCTCGTCGGAAGCAAGGCAAAGTATAGCCATAAGCTCCGAAGCGGGGGTGATATCGAAGCCCGCCTGCTCTACAAGACCATTTGTAGCAGGGCCCACACCTGTGATTATAGAGCGCAAAGAGCGGTCGTTCACGTCGAGCACACGACGCCAAAGAATTTCCTTAAGACCAAAGCCCTCTTTTGCGTGCTGGTAGAGGTAGTTATCGAGCAACGCCGATATCATATTGTGAGCCGATGTGATAGCGTGAAAATCTCCTGTAAAGTGGAGGTTAATCTTCTCCATAGGCAACACCTGAGCATAACCGCCGCCGGCAGCACCACCCTTCATACCGAAGCAGGGGCCCAACGAAGGCTCGCGAAGAGCCACAACAGCCTTCTTGCCTATTTTGTTAAGACCAAGCGCAAGACCGATAGAAACTGTGGTCTTGCCGATACCCGCACGTGTAGCAGTGATAGCGGTAACAAGGATAAGCTTACCCTTCTGCTCGCCTATAAGGTCCAAGGGAAGTTTCGCAATGTACTTACCATAGTGTTCGAGGTCGTCGGCTGCGATACCCATCTTTGCAGCCACATTTTCAATACGTTGTAGCTCGGTTTCGTGAGCTATCTCAATGTCACTCTTCATAGTTTTAGTATTTAGTTATTTAATTTACTTACGTAATAAAGTGCGAAGATAGTGATTTAACTTCAAGAAACGGCCGAAAATCCTCTATTTTTTTCAACCAACACAATTATTGTATTTTTCGCAATTTATACACCCCTCGATGAGTAGATTTTCCTTTTTTTGTTCTATTTTTGTAAATTGTATTAAGCACACGAATAAAAATAAAAAACATATATAAAATGACCGAGATTAACGAAAGCGAAAAAACCGAGAAAAAAAGCGTAAGTTTTATCGAGCAAGCGATTATAAACGACCTTGCCGAGGGTAAGAACGGAGGAAAAGTACAGACACGTTTCCCGCCCGAGCCCAACGGTTACCTGCACATAGGCCACGCAAAAGCCATCTGTATGGACTTTGGCATGGCCGAAAAATACAACGGAGTGTGCAACCTTCGTTTCGACGACACTAACCCTACAAAAGAGGATGTGGAGTATGTAGATGCAATTATGGAAGATATAAAGTGGTTGGGCTTTGAGTGGGCAAACGTCTACTACGCTTCGGACTACTTCCAGCAGTTGTGGGACTTTGCCGTACGCCTCATAAAAGAAGGCAAGGCCTACATAGACGAGCAGAGCGCCGAGCAGATTGCAGCACAAAAAGGCACACCCACACAACCCGGCGTAGAGAGCCCCTACCGCAACCGTCCCGCCGAGGAGAGCCTTGCCCTCTTCGAGAAGATGAACAGCGGCGAGATTGAGGAAGGCAAGATGGTTTTGCGTGCCAAAATAGACATGGCAAGCTCGAACATGCACTTCCGCGACCCCATCATCTACCGCGTTGTAAAGAGCGCACACCACCGTACAGGCACCACTTGGAAGGCCTATCCTATGTACGACTTTGCACACGGACAGAGCGACTACCTCGAGGGTGTCACACACTCGCTCTGCACACTTGAGTTTGTGCCCCACCGCCCCTTGTACGACCTTTTTGTCGACTGGATTAAAGAGGGTAAAGAACTCGACGACAACCGTCCTCGTCAGTATGAGTTTAACAAACTAAACCTCAACTACACACTTATGAGCAAACGCAACCTGCTCATCCTAGTGAAAGAGGGGCTTGTGAACGGTTGGGACGACCCCCGTATGCCCACACTCTGCGGTTTCCGCCGTCGCGGTTACTCACCCGAGTCTATACGCAACTTTGTCGACAAGATTGGTTACACCACATATGACGCCCTCAACGACTTTGCTCTGTTGGAGAGCGCAGTGCGCGAAGACCTCAACTCACGCGCAACACGCGTTTCGGCCGTTATCAACCCCGTGAAGCTCACCATAACCAACTACCCCGAGGGTAAAGTTGAAGAGCTCACCGCTATAAACAACCCCGAGCGCCCCGAGGACGGCACACACATCATAGAGTTTAGCCGCGAGCTATGGATAGAGCGCGACGACTTTATGGAAGATGCGCCCAAGAACTACTTCCGCCTTACACAGGGCCGCGAGGTACGCCTCAAAAACGCCTACATTGTGCTGTGCACAGGCTGCGTAAAAGACGAGCAGGGCAACGTAACCGAGGTACTCTGCGAGTATATCCCCGAAACAAAAACCGGCGAGAAAGAGGCTAACCGCAAGGTTAAGAGCACCATACATTGGGTGAGCCGCAACCACTGCGTGAAGGCAGAGGTGCGCCTCTACGACCGCTTGTGGAAAGCCGAGAACCCCCGCGACGAGATGGCCGCTATAAGAGAGGAAAAGGGTTGCGATGCTCTCGAGGCAATGAAAGAGATGATAAACCCCAACTCACTCGAGATACGCGAAGAGTGTTACGTAGAAAAATTCCTCGCAACACAAAAACCCTTGAGCTACCTACAGTTCCAGCGCATCGGTTACTTCAACATCGACCCCGCGTCAACACCCGAAAAACTTATCTTCAACCGTACAGTATCACTCAAAGATACTTGGAGCAAGATAAAAGGTAAATAACCCCCAAAAAGCGGATGGACAACAAAAGCTATTTTGACTCACAAGAATTCCGCGACATACTACGGAAGTACGAGCAGGCGAGAGCAAACAACGCCAGCTTGTACTTCGGTATAGATGACCTTTTCGACATACTCTGCTACTATCTCTTCCAAGAGGCCATAGACGCAGCCGTGGATGTTTACGGACAGGCAAGAGCCCTGCACCCCGACGCACCCGAACTCACTAAGATGGAGGTAAAAATACTCCTCACGCAGGACGAGCCCGAAAAAGCACTTATGATACTTGGCGAGAAGGGCTTCCCCGCCGACGAGGAGAGCAAGTTGCTGCACGCACAAATACTCATCGCCCTTAAAGGATACAAAGAGGCACGAGAGATAGCTATTGAAATTCTAAACCAAAGGAAGGTCACAAAAGAGATAGCTTGCGAAGCCCTTGAGATTATGCTCGACGGAGGCTTTGCTCAAGAGGCTCTTCAAATAACCGACTACGCCCTCTCCAAGGCCCCCGGTTGCCGGAACTTCCTCGAGGTTAAAGCCGAGTGCCTCATCGAGCTACAAGACACAAACAGCGCCATAGACATATACAACGAACTGCTCGACTGCGACCCCTACTCAACTTTTTACTGGGAACAACTCGCCCGCATATACTACATGACTAACCGATATGGGAAGGCGCTTGAGTGTTTCGAGTATGAGCTTGCGATAGGCGAGGAGATAGACTACGCCCGCATGATGCAGGGATACTGTTATTACTTCCTTCGCGACTACAAGAAGGCCGCCAAGCAGTTTGCCACGCTCAACAACAAGTATACATCGTCTGTTATACCACCCTTCTACAAAGCGCTCTGTTTGTGGCACGAGGGAAAGGCCGACGAAGCGCTTGCCGTGTTCGAGCAGATTATAGGCCACAGCGACGACGACAGCATAGAGGCTATGGTGGCACGCATAAACAAAGCCATCATTCTATCGAAAAGAGGGAACGAGGAGGAGGCCGTAACCACAATTTCTTTTGCGATGTTCACACACCCCGAGAACATCAAGCAGTTGCTTGTGGGCGACGAAGAGCTATACTGCCTGCGCGACAAGGAAAACCTCACATTCAAAGAGATGAACGTGATGGAGATAAAAGACTGGGGACAGGACGAGGTCTTTTTTGCTCTCGGCGTGCACCTAATAAAGCACGGGCATTATAGAATAGGGAAAAGAGTGCTCCTTCACGCCCGACACTTGGCCAAAGACTCCTCCGACATCGACGCCGAGATTGCTTATGCTATGGTTTGTATGGGTGAGGGAGAAAACATACTCCCATATGTAGAGATTGCATTAAAGGGACGGTCTAACCTGCTTTTCGACCTCTTTGGCCTTGTTTACGATGCAAACATCACTGTCGAAGGTTTCTTAAACGCAATAAAAAAATAGAGCTCCACGCAGAGCTCTATTTTTTATACATACCTTGTATAGATTATTTGTCGGAATACTCTTTTATTCTGTTCTCCTCGCTCATTTTGCACACAAGCAAGTTACCCTCGTTCTCCGATATTATACAGTCGTCCACGCCTATCACAACCACGCTCTTTAACCCGCGGGTGTTCACGATACAGTTACGTGTGTCGCAGAACGAAGCCTCGCCGGCGCCAAGGCCCACGTTTCCGTTCAGGTCTTTTTGCACCTGGTTGTGCAACGACACCCAGGTACCAAGGTCGCTCCAACCAAAATTTGAGGGGAAGACAAATATTTCATCGGCACGCTCCATAATAGCATAGTCGACCGAGATGTTGCGGCACTCGGGGAAGCGCTCGTTAACCATAGCCTGCTCCTCGGGGGTAAAGTAATAAGGCGCAAGCGACTCAAATATCTCGGCGATGGGGCCTTGATATACACGGAAAGCGTTCACTATAGTCGACACGTTCCAGATGAAAATTCCTGCGTTCCAGTAAAAATTATTCTTTGCGATATAGGCCTTTGCGGTATCGAGGTCGGGTTTCTCTTTAAAAGAGTCAACACGGAAAACCTCCTTGTTGGCAAGCGATGCTGTACCAAGGGCTGCCTCAATATAGCCGTAGCCTGTGTCGGGGCGGGTGGGCTTTATACCAAGGGTCAGTATCGCGTCAGAGTCGGCCACAAACTTAAGAGAAGAAGATATTATGCGGCGAAACTCTGTAACATCGGTAACGAAGTGGTCGCTAGGAGTAACAACCATATTGGCACGCGGGTCTTTTTTCTTTATTTTCCACGCGGCATAAGCAATGCAAGGCGCTGTGTTGCGGCGGCAAGGCTCCTGCAAAATATTCTCCTCGGGGATCATCGGCAGCTGCTCCTTTACAAGCGGAGCATACTTCTCCGATGTGAGTACCCACACATTCTCCATAGGACAAATATCGCCAAAGCGCTCAACTGTGAGCTGCAAAAGCGATTTACCACAACCAAGAACATCAATAAACTGCTTGGGACGGTCAACTGTGCTCATAGGCCAAAAGCGGCTACCTATGCCACCGGCCATAATAACAACGTGATTAGATTTATTCATATTCAAAAAAGTATACTGCGAGTATAATACTAAAACACTGCGAAGATAGGAAAAAAGATAATATTCACTGCAAATTTCTCTTTAAATTAAGCCTCAAAAAAGAGAAACACCACACCACCCGATAAAGAAAAGCACACCACGCGTAGGTAAAATATTAAATACCAAGCGTTTAACCGTATCATTTAAAAGACTTTATTTTTTGTTTGAAGTTATAATAAAAAGTTGTAAATTTGCGGATAGGAATAATGCAAAAGCAATATTTGCACAAAGAGAGCGTTTATTGGTTAGCAAGATTTAATTATGGAAAAGACATATCATTTATTGGTACCATTTATTGTTGCGATGGTAGCAACATCGTGGATACACCCTAAAATCTTAAAAATCGCAATACTCAAAAACCTTGTCGACAACCCCGACGAGCGCAAGTTGCAACGCCGCCCCGTACCTGTTATGGGAGGTTTGGCTGTGTTCTTTGGTATAGTTGTAGGTATATGCACCTCGCAGATATCTTTTTTCAGCCCTGCGGTCTTTGTGCTCATATCGGCTATGCTCGTTATGCTTTATGTAGGTACTATAGACGATATTCTCGACCTCTCGCCCTACACCCGTTTTATGATAGAGATTGCCATCGTGGCCTTTATTATGTATGTAAACAACAACGGCATAAATAGTTTCTGGGGGTTGTGGGGCATAAACGAAGTCCCCATGTACATCTCGGCCCCGCTAACAATATTTGCGGCTGTGGGTATTATAAACGCCATAAACCTCATCGATGGTGTAAACGGTCTCTCGTCGGGTTTCTGTTTTATGGCATCGGTTATGTTTGCTATAATGTTCTTTCTATCGGGAAACGTCCCCATGACCATTCTTGCAACATCGGCAGCCGGCGCTATTATACCGTTCTTCCTGCACAACGTTTTTGGTAACAACACCAAGATGTTTATCGGCGATGGCGGTACGCTTGTTATAGGCACTATGATGTCGATGTTTGTAATAAACATACTCAAGACTCAATCGTTGAGCGCACCTTTTGCCGACAAAGGCTTGGGCCTTGTACCCTTCACGCTTGCTGTGTTGGCTGTGCCGGTGTTCGACACCTTGCGCGTTATGTCTACCCGCATAATGAAAGGCTCGTCACCCTTCAGCCCCGACAAAACCCACCTCCACCACCTTTTTATAGAGCTGGGTTTCTCACACATAGGCACAACAATATCTATATTGTCACTTAACTTCTTTGTCTTACTCGCTTGGTTTGCTTCGTACAAACTAGGCGCGTCGATAGACTGCCAACTATACGTTGTACTAGGCCTGAGCATACTCTTTACATTCGTTTTCTACGTGTTTGCCAAGGCGCAGATAGCAAAACAAACAAAGATGCTCAAAGTTCTGCAGGGCATTGGCCACCTCTTGCACATAGAGAAAAAAGGTATCTGGACTTGGGTACAAAAGTTGGTAGACAAATTTTAATAGCAAAACAAACAAAGGCTATCTTGCAAAGTGGGCGCAAAAAACAGCCCATCTTTCGAGATAGCCTATACTTTTTTAAAAAGGGAACTTTCACACAAACCGCTTCTTATGCTTCAGAGAAAAGATTTTGAGATTATGGCTCCGGCTGGATCGCGCGAGAGCCTTATGGCAGCTATTCAAGCTGGTGCAAACTCTATATATTTTGGTATAGAGCACCTTAATATGCGTGCTCACTCGGCAAGCGCGTTCACCATAAACGACCTGCGCGAGATTGCAGAAATTTGTGACAAGCACAACATAAAAAGCTACCTCACAGTAAACACCATAATCTACGAGAACGACATAGATATGATGCACCGCATAGTCGATGCAGCGGTAGAGAGCGGTATTTCGGCTGTCATTGCAGCCGATGTTGCTGTTATGCAGTATTGCAACCGCGTGGGTATGGAGGTACACCTTTCTACCCAGCTCAATATAAGCAACAGCGAAGCTCTGAAGTTCTACGCACAATTTGCCGACGTTGTGGTGCTTGCACGCGAGCTCAATATGGAGCAGGTAGCAGCAATACATAAAGTAATTATCGACGAGAATATTTGTGGCCCCAAGGGCGAGCTCATACGCATAGAGATGTTCTGCCACGGAGCCCTCTGCATGGCAATATCGGGCAAGTGTTATCTGTCGCTACACCAGCTGGGACGCAGCGCCAACCGTGGCGAGTGCATGCAGGTGTGCCGACGAGGCTACATAGTCAAAGACCGCGAGAGCGACATAGAGCTCGAGGTTGACAATAAATACATTATGTCGCCCAAAGACCTAAAAACCATACGTTTCATCGACAAAATGGCCGATGCCGGTGTTAGAGTATTCAAGATTGAGGGACGTGCACGTGGCCCCGAATATGTACAAACCGTCGCAAGTTGCTACAACGAGGCCATAGAAGCCTACCTCGACGGCACCCTCACCGAGGAGAAGAAAGAGGGTTGGGACACACGCCTCGCAACAGTGTTCAACCGCGGTTTCTGGGACGGATACTACCTTGGACAAAAGATAGGTGAGTGGAGCAACATCTACGGCTCGCAAGCTACCGAGAAGAAGGTATATGTAGGCCGCGGCGTAAAATATTTCTCAAAACTTGGCGTGGGAGAGTTCTACATAGAGGCGAGCGAGATTAACGTAGGCGACAAGCTGCTTGTAACAGGCCCCACAACAGGTGCTATGTACCTGGACCTTGAAGAGGCGCGTGTAGACCTTGGCGCAGTGCAGACCGTACCAAAAGGTGTATACGTCTCGTTCAAAGTACCCGCGAAGATACGCCCTGCCGACAAGCTATACAAGATTGTGAGCACACAGCAAGCGTGCGACTAACACAAAAACCCCAAACAGATGATAACCCCAAAACCGCTGAAGAGAGGCGACACCATCGCCATAACCTCTCCCGCCGGGGCAGTGCGCGAGCCCGCTATCGTGGAGCAAGCGGCCGAAGTTCTGCGCGCCCGAGGCTTTAACGTGGTGTTTGCGCCTCACACCCTCACCCGCCACGGATACTTTAGCGGTACGCGTGAGGAGCGAGCTAAAGACTTTGCCGCCCTGTTAACCGACAGCAATATAAAAGCTATACTTTGCAGCTACGGTGGGTATGGATGCGTTCACCTAATAGAGGAGTTATCGCCCGTCATAGCCCGCCACCCCAAATGGATTATAGGCATGAGCGACTGCTCGGCGTTGCACGCAGCGTGCATAGCAAGCGGGGTGCAGTCGTTACACGCACCACAGTGCCGCCACATAGCCACAAGCCCCCACCACCCTGCTACAGAGCAGCTATTCAAAATATTGAGCGGGGGAACACCTCACTACACAACAAACCCACACCCTCTCGACATACGAGGCACAACTCGGGGCACCCTTGCAGGTGGTAACCTGTCGGTACTCGCAGGGCTTGCCGGCTCGCGTTACGATGTTTTTACCGAAGGAAAAATTATATTTATAGAAGATACGGGAGAGCTACCCTATCGCGTGGAAAGACTTATGTTCCAACTAAAGCTATCGCGCGCACTAGAAAAGATAAAAGGAGTTATTGTGGGGCATTTTAACGGTGTGAAAGAGCACACCGGCTTTGGTGGCACCACACAAGAGCTCATACACAATATTATGAAGGAGTATAGCGTGCCCGTCTGTTTCGGCTTCCCCGTGGGGCACTGCGAAGAAAACTACCCCCTCATCGAAGGTGCCGAGGTTTCTCTCTCGGTCGACGACAAGGGGGCAGAGTTAAAGTTTATCACCCCACCTTGGCCTTGAAGGCAAGAGCATAGAGGCGCATCTGCTTAATCATAGAAAGAAGACCGTTGCTGCGTGTGGGCGACAAATGTTCTTTGAGCCCTATAGCCTCAACAAAATAGAGGTCGGAAGAGAGTATCTCGTCGGGGGTGTGGCCCGAGTATACCTTTATGAGCAATGCTACAATACCTTTAACTATGAGTGCGTCACTTTCGGCACGGAAAAAGATTTTCCCATCCTCAAAATCGGCCTGTAGCCACACACGGCTCTGGCAGCCCTCTATAAGGTTATTATCGGTCTTGTACTGCTCGTCAAGAGGAGGTTGCTCACCACCAAGGTCTATGAGCAGTTGGTAGCGGTCGAGCCAGTCGTCGAAGCCGCTAAACTCGTCAATTATCTCGTCTTGTTTCTCGTTTATAGTAGCCATATTATTTCTCGTTATATACAACCGCCATCACAGTCTGCCCAACGGCTTTAAGCGTTGCGGCATCTATCCAGCCCATATCGTCTTTTACCGTGTGATGGTATGCTCCAAAACCGTTGGGGCTGTCGGGGTCGCTGTTTATTATATCTATGCAGGGGAGGTTCAGGAAACTATTCACATAGAGATGGTCATCGGTAACCGAGCCTCCTTTTTTATCTATAAAATATTCACCATAGCCCTCTTTTGCTGCTTGTGCCCACACTTTGTCGACCACGCTCTGTGCATAATAGTCCGACACGCCCTCGCGATAGAAGGTCGACGAAGGCGCACCCACTATATCGAGCAGAATACCATAGCGAGCGTTATAATTCTCCTTGTGGGGGAAGCGCGACCAATATTGCGAGCCAAGAGCCCAAGAGTGGTCCATACCTGCGCCCGTGTAAGGCTCGTTTTCGTGGCGACCGTAGTCCTCGGCATCGAAGAGCACAATATCCACGCCCACCGTTGAGGGCGCAGAAGAGAGGTGGCGCGCAATCTCGAGCAACACCCCCACCCCACTTGCGCCGTCGTTAGCGCCAAGGATAGGGTTGTAGTGGTTTGCTTTGTCGGGATCGCTATCGGCCCACGGACGGCTGTCCCAGTGAGCACACAACATCACGCGTTTCCTGTTTTGTGGCTGAAACTGCGCCACAATATTGCGAGCACGTAGCTTGTCGCCGTTATAGGCCGTGAGGGTTACGTTTTGTGCTATAACCTCGGCGCCGTAAGCACGAAGCTTGCCTTCGAGGTAGTCGCCACAAGCCTGGTGCGCCTCGCTGTTGGGCACACGAGGCCCGAAAGCCACCTGCTCGGCAACAAAGGAATATGCGCTGTCGGCGTTAAAGATGGGGACTATTACCGCCGCCTCCACCACGGGTGCGCTCTTCTTGGGCGCGTCGCCGCAAGCCACAAAAAAGAGCAGGGTTGTTATGAACACAAACAGAGAGCGCATACTTTTTACTTGTTCAGTTTCCAAGTTGCACCATCCTTAGAATCTTTTATCTCAAAGCCGAGGGCTGCAAGTTCGTTGCGTATTTTGTCGCTGGTAGCCCAATCTTTCGCGGCTTTTGCTGCCTGACGCTGCTCGAGCAACATATCGACAACTTTGCCGAAAGCCTCCTCGCGCGCACTGCCCGAGCCCACCTCCTCTTTAAGACCAAGGATGTCAAACATAAATAGCTTGAATGTAGCCTTTAGCTCCTCGAGGTCGGCCGCAGAAATTGCAGCCTTCTTGTCGGCTATCTGGTTGATAGCGCGTGTAGCGTCGAAGAGATGCGATATAACCTGTGCAGTGTTCATATCGTCGTTCATCGCATCATAGCACTTGCCACGCAAACCTGCAACGTCGACAGTTGTCTCGCCTGCAGCAGAAAGGCCACAAAGAGTCTTGTAACCATCCATAAGACGCTGCATACCCTTTTCGGCAGCTTGCAAAGCCTCGTTGCTGAAGTCTACAGTACTGCGGTAGTGTGCCTGAAGGATGAAGAAACGTATAGTCATAGCCGAATAGGGCTGTGCAAGCAGGTTGTGCGAGCCGTTAAAGAACTCATCGAGAGTGATGAAGTTACCGAGCGACTTACCCATCTTGGTACCGTTTATGGTTATCATATTGTTGTGCATCCAATATTTAACCACGGGCTTGCCCATAGCTGCCACACCTTGCGCAATCTCGCACTCATGGTGGGGGAAGACAAGGTCCATACCACCACCGTGTATATCAAATTGCTCGCCCAAGTATTTACGGCCCATAGCGGTACACTCGCAGTGCCAGCCGGGAAAACCGTCGCTCCAGGGAGAGGGCCAACGCATAATGTGCTCGGGTTGAGCGCACTTCCACAAAGCAAAGTCGGCAGGATTGCGTTTCTCGCTTTGACCATCGAGCTCGCGAGTTGTGTTGAGCACCTCGTCGAGGTTACGGCCCGATAGAACACCGTAATTGTAAGCCTTGTCATACTTTGCAACATCGAAGTAAACAGAGCCCTGGCTCTCATATGCATAACCGTTGTCGATAATCTCTTTCACAAGCTCTATCTGCTCTATGATGTGACCCGACGCGTGGGGCTCTATGCTAGGGGGTAACACGTTGAGAGCCTCCATAACCTTGTGATAGTGAAGCGTATATTGCTGCACAACTTCCATAGGCTCAAGTTGCTCCAAACGAGCTTTTTTAGATATCTTGTCCTCACCCTCGTCGGCGTCGTGCTCCAGGTGACCAACATCGGTGATATTGCGCACATAACGCACCTTATAGCCCAAGTTCTGCAAATAGCGGAAAAGCACGTCGAAGGTAATGGCGGGGCGTGCGTGGCCCAAATGAGCAGGGCCATACACTGTGGGGCCGCACACATAAAGACCCACATTGGGCGCGTGCAACGGCTCGAACAGCTCTTTCTTGCGCGAGAGCGTGTTGTATATCATAAATTTATTTTCCATAATCTTGTATGTTTTTATTGTTTATTTTCTGTTTCGCATCTTGGATGCGAAGATACAAAGAAAAAACTAGATTATGAAACTATTATGTTTGTTAAGAAGAGAAGATGAGCTTTTTAGCTAAAGTTTTCACCTATAATCCTTCAACAAGCGTTGCAGTTGCTGGCGAGTAAAGAAGATGCGGCTCTTTACAGTGCCAAGCGGGAGCGCAAGCCTCTCGGCTATCTCGCGATACTTAAAACCCGAGATGTGCATAAGAAAAGGTATGCGATACTCACGCGGCAAGCTGTTGACAACGCGATAAATCTCCTTGCTGTCGTAGTTGTTCTCGGTTATGTAGTCATCGAACTCTTGCGAGCTGTTCACGTGAAAAAGATTATCGGTGTGGTCGACAAAAGTTTGGTCGCGCACCACCTTGCGATAGTTATTTATGAATATATTGCGCATTATGGTATAAACCCACCCTTAAAATTGGTGTCGGGCACATATTTATCCATATTATCGAGCGCTTTCAACGAAGTTTCCTGCAATAAGTCGTTCGCCTCTTCCTTGTCTGCCGTCAGCTTATATGCGAAGCGTTGTAACTCCGACTGCACCTCCAACAGCTCTCTCCTAAATTTTGCAGCATCCACAATGTTGGTAATTATTTAATGTATATAATAGATAACAAAGAGGTGCACGCTTTTGTTCGGGAGATGTTGTTTTAAAAACAAAAAAGAGCAACCCTTGCAGGTTGCTCTTTCCTAAATATATAGCTTACAAATTTCTACTTACGGTCACTGTCGATAAGTTGCAAGAGACGCTCTATAGCCTCCTCTTCAGGGATATTCTTTTCTACGCACTCTTTTTGACGATAGAGACTCACCTTGCCGCGCGCTGCACCCACATAACCATAGTCGGCATCGGCCATCTCGCCCGGGCCGTTAACTATACAGCCCATAACGCCTATCTTGAGCCCTTTGAGGTGAGCTGTTGCTGCTTTTATTTTAGCAAGCGTGCCTTGCAGGTCGTACATAGTGCGGCCACAACCGGGACAAGCGATATACTCGGTCTTGCTTATACGAGCACGCGTAGCCTGCAAAATACCAAAAGCGATGGAGTTTACCTCCTCGGCTGTTACGCCGGGGTTTTCTATCCACACACCGTCGGCAAGGCCATCGATAAAGAGCACACCAAGGTCGGCTGCTGCTTTTATGCGCAAGCTCTCAACCGTTTGCTCGTTATAACGGCGACGCACAATAACCGGAGCTGCAACACCTGCAGAGGCCAACTTGTGCACCACAGCACGAAGCTCTCCCACAGGGTTTGCGTGCGCGCTGTTTGCCACAATTATTATATCCTTAAGCGTTTTAAGTTTTGCTATATTCTCGGGCGACAAACAACGTATGCACAGAGAGATAATCTTGCCGTCGGCAGCCTCGTCTATGCCCACGGTCGCAAGCTGTGAGCCTATAAAATCGGGGGTTATATCGGCCGAAGTTACAGCCTCACCCACCACCACGGGTACTTGAGAGCCACCCACACAACCCACAGCAACTGTTGCACGACGCACAGGCTCCTCGTAGCAGAAACCCTCGTAAGGCTCACCGTTTACGGGCAGGTGCCCTGCACGCTTCGATATATACTCTACAAGCTCTTTCGCCACGGGTATCTCGTTCTCGGGAGCCTCGGCAAGAGAGACACGCACGGTGTCGCCTATACCGTCGGCAAGCAGAGCTCCTATACCCACCGCGCTCTTTATGCGGCCATCCTCGGCGTCACCGGCCTCGGTAACACCCAAGTGAAGAGGGAAAGATATACCCTCGGCAGCCATAACAGCTACAAGGCGACGCACTGTGGTAACCATCATAGAGGTGTTGCTTGTTTTTATGGACACCACCACGTTGTTGAAATTTTCGTCGCGGCAGACACGCAAAAACTCCATACACGACTCTACCACACCCGAGGGAGTATCGCCGTAACGGCTCATTATGCGGTCGGAAAGCGAGCCGTGGTTTACACCCACGCGTATAGCCTTTCCGTTTGCCTTACACAAATTAAGAAAGGCCACAAAACGTTCGCGCAAGCGTTTAAGTTCCTCGGCATACTCGGCGTCGGTATAGTCGATATGTTTGAAGACACGCGCCGTGTCGACATAGTTTCCAGGGTTTACACGCACCTTGTCGGCATACTCGGCTGCGGTGTCGGCAACCGATGCGTTAAAGTGTACATCGGCAACAAGAGGTACATTGCATCCACGAGCACGCAACTGCTCTTTTATACTACCAAGGTTTACAGCTTCGCGGTTGCCCTGCGTGGTGAGGCGCACAAGCTCGCCACCCTTGCCCACGATGCGCAAAACCTGCTCTACACTACCCTCGGTGTCCATCGTAGAGGTGTTGGTCATCGACTGCACCCTCACAGGGTTTTCGCAACCTATCTTCACACCACCCACATTAACCTCTACCGTCACACGACGGTTATAATTAAAGAGGTTTATATTAGTTTGTTTTATACTCATATTCAAGCCCTTTAAGTTCTTCGTTGGCCTTTTCTATCTTCTTTTTCAAGTTCTCTTTGTAGGCAGCGAGGCGTGTAGCAAGGTCGCTATCGGCAAGCGAGAGCATCTCCACCGCAAGGATAGCTGCGTTGAGCGAAGCGTTCACGCCCACGGTTGCTACAGGGATACCGGGAGGCATCTGCACGATAGCAAGCAACGCATCCATACCATCAAGGGTGCTGTTTATGGGCACGCCGATAACGGGGAGCGTGGTGCTTGCAGCTATAACACCGGGAAGGTGTGCTGCCATACCTGCAGCTGCTATTATAATTTTAACACCGCGCTCTTTAGCCCCTTTAGAGAAGGCCTCAACAGCCTCGGGAGTGCGGTGAGCCGAGAGGGCATTAACCTCGAAGGGTACCTGCATCTCGTTTAGAAAATCTGTCGCTTTTTTCATTACAGGAAGGTCAGAAGTGCTTCCCATTATAACGCTTACTATTGCTTTCATATATCTTTTCATTTTATTTCATTCAAAACTTCTTGCTCTAAAAGGAGCACATCATCACAAGCGTTGCTCTTTGATAACACCCTTGCGATAGGCTGTGTGCAGCTTCTCCAGGTCGCTAATCTTAAGCATAATACCACGACCTATATCGGTATCGGCAACGTTCTCGCGACTACCCATCATCTCCACAATCTGTGTAGTGCTGTGGATATCGGTACCGTTGAGCACGGCCTCCTCGGTAGATGTAAAGGGCTCGTGCTGAACAAGCTGAAAACCACGGCTGTGATAAACCAGGGTGTAACCTGCGATACCCGTGCGGTTGTGATAAACACGAGAGAAACCGCCATCGATAACCATCAAACGGCCGTCGGCCTTGATGGGGGTTTCGCCCTTGAACACACGCACGGGGACGTGGCCGTTTATTATGTGGCGGTGATTGCCCTGCACGCCAAACTCGTCGAGAATATAGTCGCACACCTCGGCTTTGTCGCGCAGAATATAGTACCAGCCTTTAGGCTCCTTCTGCACCTCTTTGTCGGTGAGAAGATAGCGCTCAAAGGTTGCCATCCTAGACTTGCCGAAGAGGGGTGATTGAGGGCCACACCACAGATACCAGAAGAAGTCGGCTGCACGCTCGCGTTCTTCGGCGTTTACATCGTTGTCGAAAGCCGAACGAGCTATGCGCTCCACCTTTTTCATAAGTTCCTTACCCTTTACAACCTCGCCGTTTATAGAAACCTCGCGCATAGTACCATCTTCGTTCAAGGGCACAGAGGCGTGGAACATAAGGTTAGAGTTATATATCACATACATACCACCGCGCATAAGCAAGCAGTTTACGTGGTTTTGCAAGCGCTCGCTGCGTGTGAACGAGTAACGCAAACGCTCCATAAGGTCGGCCTCCTCGGGTGTGAGAGCATAGGGGTTTTCGGGGTCGAGTGTAGGCCACAAGGTATCGAGCATAGGATACTCCTTGCCCTCGATAGTTATTGTGCCACGCTCTTTATTTATATGCTCCATAAGACAGCGGTCTTGCATCTCCCAGTCGGGATACTTCATAGCTATAGCACCCGACAACTTAAACTCGATAACCGACACCGCTTTGTGCATCTGCGCAATGAGGCGGATATCTTTTTCGGTGTGGTTGGTGCGCTCCTCGTCTACACGGGGATAATAGATCTCGCAAGGATCGTCGGCATACTGCTCCATAGCGAAGGTTGCAAGAGGCACCATATTTATAGCATAACCATCCTCGAGGGTACGTGTGTTTGCATCGCGCAACGAGAGGCGCAACACGCTTGCTATACAGCAGAGGTTACCTGCGGCGGCACCCATCCAAAGGACATCGTGGTTACCCCAGGTTATATCGAGGTGGTGATAGTTGCAAAGGGTGTCCATAATGAGGTGAGCACCGGGGCCACGGTCGAATATATCGCCAAGAATATGCAGGCGGTCAATAGCCAAACGCTGTATGAGCGAGCAGAGAGCTATGATAAAGTGGTCGGCACGGCGGGTGCGTATTATGGTATTTACGATAGCCGAGAAATATGCCTGTTTGTTACGGTCGTCGTTGGCCTCGTGGAGCAACTCCTCTATGATGTAGGCATACTCTTCGGGGAGGCTGCGGCGCACTTTAGAGCGAGTATACTTGGACGAGACATTACGACACACGGTTATGAGGCGGTTGAGCATCACGGTGTAATACTCCTCCATATTCTCGCACTCTTGCTTCACAAGCTTGAGTTTCTTTTCGGGATAATATATAAGCGTACAGAGTTCCTTCTTGGCTTTCTCGGAGAGAGAGTCGCCAAAAAGGTCGTTAACCTTGCGCTTGATATTACCCGATGCGTTGCGCAGCACGTGGTCAAAAGCCTCGTTCTCGCCGTGCAGGTCGGCCAAAAAGTGTTCTGTGGGTTTTGGCAACTGCAATATCGCCTCAAGGTTTATAATCTCGGTGGTAACACTCGATATTGTAGGAAAGTCGCGTGCCAGCAGGCGCAGGTAGCGAATATCCTCTTTTACCTCTTCAATAGAAATCTGTTTCTTTGCCATATTTCTCAATGCTTTTTATTTGCTAAACGGGCACAACGCACCCACTTAACCATATTATTGCAAATTTATATCTAAATTTTGAGAAAGACAAAGATATACCCCAAAAATCACTCTTTACGCAAGCGTGCAACGGGTATGTGCAGATGCTCGCGATACTTTGCAACCGTGCGACGGGCCAGGGCAAAGCCCTGCTCGTGCAGAAGCTCCGTAAGCTCTTCGTCGGTGAAGGGGCGACGCTTATCTTCGGTGTCGACAAGTTCCTGGAGTATGCGATAGAGCTCGCGCACAGAACGCTCGCCACCATCGAGGGTAGTCACCCCATCGCTGAAAAAATATTTCAAAGGATATACACCCCACGGCAACTGCGCATACTTGCTGTTGCTCACACGCGACACAGTCGATATATCGTAGCCCGTTTTCTTGGCAATATCCTCGAGTATCATAGGAGTGAGAAGAGCCTCATCGCCACCACCTACAAAGAATTTTTTCTGTCGCTCCACTATAGCGTTCATAGTGTGCAAGAGAGTCTCCTCGCGTTGCTTTATCGCACTTATAAACCCTTTGGCCGACTCTATCTTTTGTTTCAGGAACTGAGCTGCAGCACGGTGTTCGGGGTTGTCGCTGCGGCTCTGTTCGGCAAGCATATTCTCGTACTCACCGCTCACACGCAGGCTGGGGATGTAGAAGTTGTTGAGCGACACAGAAACCTCCTCGCCCTGCACATCTATGTTAAAATCGGGCACAATTTGCTGGTGCGCCACGCCAACACTTTCCACAAGCGAAGCTCCGGGACGGGGGTTAAGACGCACAATATCGGCGATAGCGTCGCGGCACTCTTGCTCGCCCACACCAAGCTTTATAGGGAGGCTGTCCCAATGTTTTTTTGTAAATTCGTCGTAAAAGTCTGTAACTATGCGTTTGTGCAGCGAGAGGTCGCGCGACGCCTCGTTACGCTCAAGTTGCAAAAGCAGACACTCTTGCAGGGAACGTGCCGCAATACCCGCAGGCTCAAAATTTTGTATCATCCCGAGCACCTCCTCAATCTCGCGCTCCGAAATATCCATAGAAGCATAGAGCAGGAGCTCGTCTTCTATCTCGGAGAGGGGTTTGTGCAGCAAGCCGTCGTCGTCGAGAGAGCCTATAAGATACTCGCCCACGGCTCTTTGCGTGGGTGTCAAGACAAGCTCGCTCAACTGTTCCACAAGCGTGTCGCCAAAAGATTGAGCATCGCCCACAGGGATATCTACAGCACTCGAGGGGGCGCCACGATAGTCCCATCCGTTGTATTCGGGGACATCGTCGGGCGAAGAGTAGTCATCGACCGAGCCGTAGGCATCGTCGCCCATCTCACCTGCACCTACAATATCTCCATCGCCCGAAACATACTCGGGCTCAACAGCTTCAAGAGCAGGGTTTTCCATAACCTCGCCACGCACGCGCTCCTCCACCTCTATAGTGGTGAGCTCGAGCAAACGCGCAACAAGCACCTGACGCGGAGAAAGCGTCTGGGTTTGTATCTGTTGCTGTACCTGTGTTTGTGCGAAGCTGTTTTTTGCCATAAATCAATAAGTAAAGGTGCTGCCGCCCAGGAACTCACGTATTACGGATGTGAGCGGGAGTATATTCTCGCGCAAAGGTACAATATAATCCAGAAAACGCAAAAGCCGACGTGCAACAGAATACTCTTTACAGGTTTGCGGCACGGCACGAAGCATAGGCTCGGCCTGTGCCTTAAAGGCCGCAAGCTCGTAGAAAAGCGATGAGTTAAACATAACGTCGGCGTTCTCCTGATAGGGGAAAATCCACTCTTCCTCACCCTCGCGCACGCTAGGCCAACGTCTTATCGTCTCCACAGCCGAAAAACCACGATATTTTGCATCGCGCACCATACGACGCAAGAGACGAGTGTCTGATGTTGAGATGTAGTTGTGATAGTCGAGCTTCATAGAGGTAAGCGCCGAAACATATATGCGGAATTTTTCCTTCTCGGGCACCTGACGAGTGAGCATAGGGTTAAGCCCGTGCGTACCCTCGACCACAAGCACCATCTGCGGGGTAAGTTTTATTTTGTTGCCGTGATACTCGCGTCTGCCCGTCACAAAGTTATAGTAAGGAAGCTCCACCTCCTCACCTGATAGTATTTTGGCAAGCGTCTCGTTAAAGTACGGCAGGTCTATGGCATATATAGACTCAAAATCATAGTCTCCATTAGGCTTGCGGGGGCTCTTTTCGCGGTCTACAAAGAAGTCGTCGAGCGACACGGCTACAGGTTTCAGGCCGCAAGCTAGCAGATGCACGCTCAAGCGTTTGCTCGATGTAGTCTTCCCTGATGAAGATGGCCCGGCTATGAGCACCACCCTCGCGCCACGCTCCTTTATGCTGTCGGCCATAGAGGAGAAACGTTTCTCCTGCAACGCCTCGGCTATGTTCACAAGATCCACCTCGTGCCCCGTCTCCATCGCAAGATTAAAGTCGCCGATAGTTTCAACCCCCATAATTTGGTGCCAACGCAGGCGTTCCTCGAAGCGCTCCTGCAACTTCTCTTGCGGCACCTTATCCTCGAGCGTTGTGGGGCAATCTTTGTCGGGAACGCGCAACAGCACACCCTCGGCAAATTTCTCTATCTCAAAGAGTTTTATATACCCGGCGCTTGGCAAAAGTCCCTCGTAATAGTGGTCTACATAGTCGCCAAGCTTGTAGTAACTCGTGTAGAGGTATTTATATGTTTTCAAGAGACGCACCCTGTCTACGCGCCCAAGTTTTTCAAAGACCTCTATAGCCTCACTTGTGCGGCAGTCGACACGGTGGAAAGGAACATCGTCGGCAATAATTTCCTGCATGCGGCTACGCACCTGCGACACCTGCTCCTTTGTTATTTCGATATCCATGCGGCAGTAATAACCTTTCGATATAGGGTTTTCGAAACGCACCACCCTGCCGGGAAAAAGGTCGTTGAGAGCCTTCATCATAACAAAGGTGAGCGAGCGTACATACATGCGCATACCGTCGTCCGAAGTTATGTCGAGAAATTCTACATCCTTGTGATTGTACACACGGAAGTTAAGCCCCTCGACCTCGTTGTTCACCCTCGCCGCTATAGCACCGTAAGCAAGGCCAAGGTTAAACTCCTTGCAGATATCCAACAAGGCTGTACCCGACTGAAAATTCTTCGTCTCCCCACTATTTACACAATAAATCTTTACCATAATATTTGTGTTTAAGAAGCCTTCGATGCGAAGTTAAACAGAAATTATCACGATGCAATAGAGCCGATGATATTTTTTATAAATTTTAAATTTATTCACACATAGTTGTTTGCGTCAACAAAACATTATACTATTTTTGCGATAACGAACTTTTGCAAAAAGCGGGCAACACCCCTCTTTGCTTTCAACAAAGGTACATTATGGAGAAGTTGGGACAATATATCAAGAGTATAGAGATTGACTCTTTGTGGGCCAACCGCAAGCACATTTACTGGGAGCTACGCCCCGATGTAAACATTTTAAGTGGCAGCAACGGTATGGGCAAGAGCACCATCATCAACCGCTCAGCACGCCATCTCAAGATTATGCGCGAAGGCCGCCTCACCACCAACCCCGAAAGCGGCGTGCATGTAAAATTCTACCCCGAAGACGCCACAAGCATACAATTTGATATCATAAGTAGTATAGACCGCCCTATACTTAGTGGCGACCTGCTCGACAAGATACCCGGCGCCGACATACACACCGAGCTCGACTGGCAGCTCTACAACCTGCAGCGCCGCTACCTAAACTACCAGGTAAACATAGGCAACAAGATTATAGAGCTCTTGACATCGGGCAAGCCCGAAGAGCAGCAAGCTGCCGCCGAGCTCACCAAGCCTAAAAAGATTTTCCAAGACCTCATAGACAAGCTTTTTGCCCCCACAGCAAAAAAGATAAACCGCACAAGCAACGAAATATTCTTCGAGCAGTACGGCGAGACCATCTCACCCTATATGCTCTCGTCGGGCGAGAAACAGATGCTTGTAATACTTCTCACCGCCCTTGTGCAAGAGAACAACCACTGCGTTATGCTTATGGACGAGCCCGAAATCTCCTTGCACATAGAGTGGCAACAACAGCTTGTAACGCTCATACGCACACTAAACCCTAACGCACAAATAATCCTCTGCACACACTCGCCTGCAATAATTATGGACGGCTGGGTAGACGCCGTAACAGAGATGGAAGAGATAACACAGTAAAACACCACCGAAGCCGCGGAGTATGAAAAGGCTTACAAAATATTTAAACTCCGCCTTCATTGAGGCCGCCAACAAATTGCGTCCCAAAAAGGCCAAGCACCGCATAGTAGCCTATGTGGAGAGCTACGACGACATATCCTTCTGGCGCGAGGTTTTCAACCGATACGAAAACGACAAATTTCACTTCGAGGTGATGCTCCCCGCCCGTGGCAAGCTCACAAAAGGCAAGAAACAGGCGATGATGAATATGCTTGGCGAGGCAATAGGGCAAAATATGATAGCGTGCGTCGACGCCGACTATGACTATCTGATGCAAGGCGCCACAAAAACATCGCAACAACTAATAGAGAGCCCTTACATACTCCACACCTATGCCTACGCGATAGAAAACCTCAAGTGTTATGCCGAGAGCCTCAAACAGGTGTGCGTGCAAAGCACGCTCAACGACACCGACGTGCTCGACATACCCGAGTTTATGCGCCTATACTCACAAATCTGTTACCCGCTTTTTGTGTGGAACATACTGCTCTACCGCATGCACGACCTCAAGAGTATGAGCTTGCAACGCTTCTGCGAGATAGTGAGGCTCTCATCGTTCAAAATCGAAAACCCTGCCATCTCGCTCAAACATCTCGAAGAGCGCGTGAGCCACAATATAGCACTATTGCAGAAAAACAACCCACACCTCATCGACAAGTACGAAGCTATAAAAAAGGAGCTACCCCTGCTGGGCATACTACCCGAAGAGTGCTACCTCTACATACAGGGGCACCACATTATGGACGGCGTGGTGCTGCGCATCCTCACCCCCCTGTGCCGTTTGTTGCGTGGCAAGCGCGAGCAGGAGATAGAAAAATTTGCCTATCACCGGCAACAATACACAAACGAGCTATCCTCATACCGTCACAGCCAATGCGATGTATCGCTTATGCTTAAGAAGAACACAGCATACACCGAAGCGCCGCCCTACAAACGCCTGCAGAACGACATAGAAAACTTGCTAAAAACAATAGGATAACTCTCTCTATTAGTTACGTTTCCAGAAAGAGGGCAACATCAACAATAGTACAGCGAAAAATTCAAGACGGCCCACAAGCATCTGGAACGAACAGAACCACTTAACAGCCGACGGCAACGATGCAAAAGAGTCCATGGGGCCATAGTGCCCAAGAGCGGGGCCCACGTTGCTCACCGACGATGCCGAAAGACCGTAAGCATCGAGAAAGTCGAGCCCAAAGAACATATTCACAAATATACCCAAAATAACCATACCCACATACAGCACCGTGTAGGCCAGGATAGCCGACTGCACCGACGAGGGCACAATCTTGCCGCTCATACGCACGGGGATAACTGCGTTGGGGTGCACTATGCGCTTAAACTCGTTGAACATTACCCTGCCAAGGATAGATATACGCGCGCACTTCATAGCACCACTTGTAGAGCCCGAGCAGGCACCTACAAACATCATAGCACTCAACAAGAGCCACAAGATAGGTTGCCACGCAACATAGTTCGATGTAGCAAAACCGGTTGTTGTCTGCATAGATACCACCTGGAACAGAGAGGTGCGGAAGGCCTCCTCGCCCTGCATAGGGGTTGAGAAGAAGAGCCCTGCAGCCACCACAAGTGTGAAAATAACTACAGCTCCCACATACACGCGGAACTCACTATCGCGAAAAAGTTCGGAAAAACGAGCCTTAAAAAGAAAGAGGTATAACAGTGAAAAATTAACTCCACCCAGGAACATAAAGAGGGTAACCACATAGTCTATAAGTGGAGAGTTAAACGCCGCTATACTTGCCTGCTTTGTAGAAAAACCACCCGTAGCCACGGTCGACATAGCGTGGCACACAGCGTCGTACTTGCCCATACCCGAAAAGTAAAAAGCCGCAACAGCCAGGAGGGTGAGCCCCACATAGACTGTGAGTATCCAACGTGCTGCAACAGAAATTCTGGGATGTAGTTTTGCACGCATAGGGCCCACAGACTCCGCCGCAAAGAGGTTTATATCGCCAAGACCAAAGATGGGAAACACCGCAACGGTAAAGAACACAATACCCAAGCCGCCAACCCAGTGAGTCATCGCGCGCCAAAAAAGCAAGCTATGAGGCAAGGCCTCTATGTCGTCTAGTATAGTTGCGCCCGTAGTCGAGAAGCCCGACATTGTTTCGAAGAACGCATCGGTCACCGACGGTATATAACCACTTAAATAATAAGGTAAAGCACCAAAAAGCGAGAAAATAACCCAGCAAAGGGTTACCACAACATAGCCGTCCTTACGCGATATATTGCGCTCTTTTCCCCGGCCTATATAGGCAAACAAGGCACCACAGCCCAACATCGCAGCAAGACTATAGATGTAGCTTTTCACCACATTCTCATTGTAGTAGAGCGACACAAGCAGGCTGCTCGACAAGAAAGCCGCCTCTATCACAAGCAAAAAGCCTATAATCCTTGATATTATTTTAGGGTGAAACATCAACTAAAATATTTTTCGAGTTTCTTTATAACGTGCTCCAAGCAGAATATTATCACGTGGTCGTCGGGCTGTATCATTGTGTTACCTGTAACGTGCATACCCTCACCGTTTCGTATAAGACCACCTATGTTCACACCCGCCGGCAACGACAAGTCTTTAACCGCCTTTTTAGTTATGTAGGCTCCCTCTTTCACGGGAAACTCCACTACTACCGATTGTGTAAAGGTCAAGCACTTAACGCTCGACACGTCTGTGTTGAACATCATTTGGAATATGTTGCTTGCTGCAAGTTTCTTTTTGTTTATAACCGAGCCAATGTCCATATTTTCGGCCATAGATATATAGTCGATGTTCTCTATTTCGGCTACGGTACGGTAGGCTCCAGCACGCTTGGCCGACAAGCAGGCAAGTATGTTTGTTTCGGAGTTGTCGCTCAAGGCCACAAAAGCGTCGGTATGCTCTATACCCTCGCTGCTCAACAGCTCGGGGTCGCGCGCATCGCCGTTTATCACCATCACTCTGTCGTCGACAAGTTCAAGCAGTTTGTGGCAACGCTTTATGTCGCTTTCAATAATTTTCACCTTTATATTATCGGGAATGAGACGCGCTGTGCGCACTGCGATGCGGCTACCGCCCATTATGATGATGCTGCGCACCTCGGAATATTCCGACTTCCCACATATACTGCGTATAAAGGGAATTTTTTCCTTAACGGTCATAAAGCAGACTAAATCGTCGGGCTCTATAAAGTCGTGTCCGCGGGGTATGATGGTTTCTTCGCCGCGTTGTATAGCTACTATATGGTAAGGAGTTTCGCCGGGGAGGTCTTTGAAAAGAGTACCAAGTATGGGCGCGCCGGCACGCACCTTAACACCTATCATCACAAGCGCACCGTTGCCAAACTCAAGAAGCTGTCGCATCCAGCTATACTTTATGCTTGTAGCAATCTCCTCGGCGGCAAGTTGTTCGGGGTAGATGAGAGAGTCTATACCAAGCGATGCAAAATAGCTTTTGTGCTTGGGCAGCAGATATTCATAGTTGTCGATGCGCGCTACAGTCTTTTTTGCACCAAGATAGTGCGCAAGTATGCAAGCCGTTACGTTGTCGCTCTCGTTGGGTGTTACTGCAACAAAGAGGTCGGCATCATCGGCACCAGCAAGCTTTAGATCCGATATCTTTGTGGGAGAGCCCACTTGAGCCTTAAGGTCGAAGAGCGACTCCATCTTGCCAAGTTTCTCCTCGCTCTCGTCCAACAGCACCACATTTTCACTACCCACAGAGAGCATCTTTGCCAAGTGGGTACCAACAGCGCCGGCGCCGGCTATGACTATTCTCATAACTATCCTATTTAGTATTCAATAAAGCGTCAAGAACAGATTTTGTATCCATCTTGCATATTTTATACAGTTCCTCGGGTGTACCGTGCTCTACAAACGCATCGGGGATACCGATGGTTGTAATTTGGGGAGAGAAACTATTGGCTGCCATATACTCCATAACAGCGCTTCCAAGGCCTCCCTTAACAACACCATCTTCCAAGGTAACAATATACTTAAACTTCTCGCCCACGATGCGCAAAATATCGGTGTCGAGGGGTTTGAGGAAACGCATATCGTAGTGCGCCACGCTCACGCCCTGTTTTTCGGCCTCTTTTATGGCCTTTTCGGCAAGCTTGCCTATGGGGCCAAGGGTGAGAAGAGCAACATCGGTTCCGTTTTTCATCACGCGGCCCTTGCCCACCTCAACTGTTTCGAGCGGACAACGCCACTCTGTGAGCGAGCCCTTGCCTCGGGGGTAACGTATGACGAAGGTACCCATATTGGGCTGCTGTGCGGTGTACATAAGACGGCGCAACTCACACTCGTCGTATGGCGAGGAGATTGTGATATTGGGGATGGGGCGCAGATAGGCAAGGTCGAAGGCTCCGTGGTGTGTGGGACCGTCCTCGCCCACAATACCTGCTCTGTCGAGACAAAGAACCATATTAACACGTTGCAAAGCCGCGTCGTGTATAAGGTTGTCGTAGGCACGTTGCATAAACGACGAGTATATGTTGCAGAAGGGCATAGAGCCACCCTTTGCAAGGCCTGCCGAGAAGGTCACGGCGTGCCCCTCGGCTATACCTACATCGAAGAAACGAGTGGGCATCTCATTCATAAGCAAGTTCATAGAGCAGCCTGTGGGCATAGCAGGGGTTACACCCACCACCTTATCGTTGGCGCGGGCAAGTTCCAAGAGAGTCTCGCCGAACACATCTTGGAAACGGGGGCTGTCGCCGCTTTTTGCAAGACGTTCACCTGTTTCAATATCGAACAAACCGGGCTGATGCCACAAAGTAGGTGTCTTTTCGGCGGGTTTGTAACCCTTACCCTTCACCGTGTTTATGTGCAACATCTTGGGGCCCTTCATATCCTTTATTATTTTGAGCATACGCACAAGCTCTCGCACATCGTGCCCGTCGATGGGGCCGAAGTATCGTGCCGACATAGCCTCAAATATGTTGTAACGACGGAAAAGCATTGCCTTTAGGCCGTTATTGAAGCGTGTGAGGGCTGTTGCGCGTTTCTTGTTAAGCAACCCTATGCTGGTGAAGCAACGTGCTATCTTGTTGCGCACCTTGTTGTAGAAACGCGACGAGTGCATAGTTATGAGCAACTGGCTCAAGCCACCCACGCTCTTGTCGATAGACATATTGTTGTCGTTGAGTATAACAAGAAGGTTGTTCTCGCAGCTCGACATATTGTTCAAGCCCTCGAAGGCCAAGCCACCGCTCATAGAGCCGTCGCCTATGATGGCCACCACGTGCTCGTTCTTTTTTACCTGCAGAGAGGCCGACACAGCAAGACCAAGCGCTGCCGATATTGAGTTTGAAGCGTGGCCTGCCATAAAAGCATCGTACTCGCTCTCGTCGGGAGAGGGGAAGGGTTTCACGCCGCCCAACTTGCGGTTTGTGTGGAAGATGTCGCGACGCCCTGTAAGTATCTTGTGTCCGTAGGCCTGATGCCCCACATCCCACACAAGTTTATCCAAGGGAGTGTCATACACATAGTGCAGAGCCACAGTGAGCTCCACAGAGCCCAAGCTCGACGCAAAGTGTCCAGGGTTAGTAGAACAGGCTTCAATAATAAAATCTCTCAACTCCTTGCACACTTGCGGCAGTTGTTTTTCGGGCAACGCACGCAGGTCGGCAGGCGAGTTTATTTTTTCCAAAAGAGGATATTTAGGGTTTGTTTCCATATTCTAATCACAAATACACTGCAATAATAGCCTTTTTAAAGGTAAATAACAACTTTTGAGATACTTTAATTGGTCCAATCTTTGCACCATAATGAAAATTCTCTTGCAAAGATATAACATAAATTGCGTAACTTCATTAAATTTGCAATAAATTGCAAACAGAGATGCCACACAACATACAACTGACAACGCCTGTCGAAATAAAAAAAAGTGTTTTCGACATAGACCACAGGAGCAACATTTTGCTCTTGGGCTCTTGTTTTGCACAAAATATGGGGTTGAGATTACTAGGGTATAAATACTCCATCTGCTGCAACCCCTTCGGCATAATCTACAACCCGTTGTCTATAGCTACTGCGCTGAAAAGAGTGCTAAGCGGGCAGATGTTCGACGAAGAGTCGAGCGAGGTGTTCGAGAGCGCAGAAAGGTGGCACAGCACTATGCACCACAGCGACTTTTCGCGCAAAACAAAAGAAGAACTTCTCGCCGCAATAAACAGCACACTACAGCAGGCGCACCTGCAGATGAAACAAGCCGATGTGGTAATTATAACCTTCGGCACAGCATACGCATACGAGCAAAAAAGTGACGGGCGTGTTGTGAGCAACTGTCACAAGCTACCGGCGAGCACCTTCAACCGCAGGCTTTTGAGCATTGAGGAGATTGTGAGAGAGATGAGCGAGCCTGTGAAAGATATCATATCTTTGCGCCCCGAAGTAAAAATTATCTTCACGGTAAGCCCCATAAGACACCTGCGCGACGGAGCACACGACAACCAAAAGAGCAAAGCCACGCTGTTGCTCGCCATAGAAGAGCTGCAAAAAGCTTTCCCGCAGCACACACACTACTTCCCTGCATACGAAATTATGCTCGACGAGCTGCGCGACTACCGCTTTTATGCCGACGATATGACACACCCCTCGCCTCTCGCCGTGGAGTATATATGGGAGAAGTTTGCAACAAGCCACATAGCCCCCGCAAGCCTCAAGCTCAACGAGGAGATAGAGGAGATTAAGCGTGCCCTAGCACACCGCCCCTTCGACGCCGAGAGCAAGGCATACAAGAAGTTTATAGGCGATATTGAGAAAAAGATAGCAAACATAAGAGAGAAAAACCCTCATCTTGACTTTGATAAAGAGACCGAACAATGCAATACACTTTTAAACAGATAGCAAGCATACTGGGAGCCGACTTTCTTGCCACAGCAACAGACTCGGTCATTTCGCATCTGCTCACCGACAGCCGCTCTTTGGTATTCCCCGAGGAGACGCTCTTTTTTGCCATAAAAACCAAGCACGGCAACGGGCACGACTATATATCCGAGCTACACAGCCGTGGGGTGAGAAACTTTGTTGTAGAGGAAAAGGGGGTTGCACAAAAGTTCCCCGACTCAAACTTCATCTTTACTAGCAACAGCATAGAGGCGCTACAGCAACTTGCAGCACACCACCGTGCGCAGTTCGACATACCCGTAGTGGGCATAACCGGCAGCGACGGAAAAACCATAGTAAAAGAGTGGCTAGGCCAGTTAACAGCAGGCAACTACAAGGTAACCCGCTCACCCAAGAGCTACAACTCGCAGATAGGTGTTCCGCTATCGGTTTGGAGGCTCGATACAGAGAGCACCCTCGGTATCTTCGAGGCTGGTATATCACAGCCACAAGAGATGGAAAAGTTGCAAGCAGTCATACGCCCAACGATAGGAGTTATAACAAACATAAGCGGGGCACACCAGGAGAACTTCGACACGCTGCAAGACAAGTGTATGGAGAAGTTGCAACTATTCAAAAACTGCGACACCATAATATACAACGCCGACGACACCGTTATAAGCGATTGCGTTGCACGCTCTGTGCTACCGGCAAACGAGATAGCTTGGTCGCGCAAAGACCCCGAGCACCCCTTGTACATAAGTTCGGTAGAAAAAGATAACTGCGGCACAAGCATAAAATACCGATACCTCGACACAGAGCACAGCTACCGCATCCCCTTCCTCGACGACGCATCGGTGGAAAACTCCATAAACAGCCTTGCGGTGGCACTCTACCTTGGAATAACAGCCGAGGAGATAACTGCGCGTATGTCGCAACTCGAGCCTGTAGCTATGCGCCTCGAAGTTAAAGAGGGAAAGAACGGCTGTATGCTCATAAACGATAGCTACAACGCCGACATAGCATCGCTCGATATTGCGCTCGACTTTATGGAGAGGCGTTGCACCACCCTCCCCAACCTTAAGAGAACGCTCATACTATCGGACATAAAGCAAACAGGCATAGCCCCCGCTGCGCTCTACCGCACCGTAGCACAATATATAGTAAAACATAATGTCGAAAAGTTCATAGGCATAGGTAGAGACATCGCAAGCGAGAGCCTCGCGCTAGAAAAACTCCCCTGCGAGACACACTTTTTCGCAACCACAGAGAGTTTCTTGCAATCTGCCACATTTGCAGGGCTTAGCAACGAGGTTATACTCATAAAAGGCTCGCGTTCCTTCCGCTTCGAGGAGATAACCGAGGCGCTAGAAAAAAAGGTGCACCAAACAATCTTAGAGGTGAACTTGAGCGCCCTGCGCGACAACCTCAACTACTACCGCAACAACCTACGCCCCGACACAAAAAGCATCTGTATGGTCAAAGCGTCGGCCTACGGAGCAGGAGCTTTGGAGGTTGCACGCACCCTGCAAGACTGCCGTGTAGACTACCTTGCCGTAGCCGTTATAGACGAAGGCGTGGAGTTGCGTCGTGCAGGCATCACAACAGGTATCATAATTATGAACCCCGAGCCAAGTTCCTTCCGCGCACTCTTCGACAACAAGCTCGAGCCCGAGGTCTATAGTTTCTCTATGCTGCGCATGCTAGTGCAGGCTGCAACACGAGAGGGCATCACCGACTACCCCGTGCACATCAAGATAGATTCCGGTATGCACCGTTTGGGTTTCTTGCCACAAGAGGTACCAGCCCTTGTCGAGGAGTTAAAACAGCAAAACGAGCTCACCCCGCGCTCGGTTTTTTCGCACTTTGTGGGCAGCGACAGCGACACTTTCGACACATTCTCAAAGACACAGATAGAGCGTTTCGAGGAGGCTGGCAACACCCTGCAAGCAGCCTTCAAGCACAAGATCTTGCGCCACATATGCAACAGCGCCGGTGCCGAACGCTTCACCCAAGTGCAGTACGACGCGGTGCGCCTGGGTATAGGGCTCTACGGCATATCGCCCACAGGAAGCAACAACGTGCTACGCCCCATCTCCACACTAAAAACCATAATTCTGCAAATACACGAGGTACCCGCAACAGAGACCGTGGGCTACAGCCGTCAAGGAGAGCTCACACGCACCTCACGCATAGCAGCCCTGCCCATCGGTTATGCCGACGGGCTTAACCGCAGGCTCGGCAACAAACGCGGCTACTGCATCGTAAACGGCAAGCCTGCGCCCTACATAGGCAACATATGTATGGATGTATGTATGGTCGATGTTACCGATATAGAGTGCAAAGAGGGCGATATTGTGGAAATTTTCGGCAACAACCTCACTGCCGAAACAGTTGCTTCGTGGCTCGACACCATACCCTACGAAGTGCTCACAGCAGTTTCTACAAGAATAAAGCGGGTCTATTACAGTGAATAAACCCGCCTTTTACAAGACACCTGCCCCAAAAAGCTATCAAACAAGCCCAAAGTTCTTTATAAATATATAAAGGATGAGCAGAGGTGTTATGTAGCGCAACATAAACACCATAGCTGGCACCACAAAGTTCTTTATAGAGCCCTTGTTGCTCAACTCCTCGCGCACAAACGAGCGCGGCATAAGCCACGACACAAAGAGGCAGGTGAACATTGCGCCAAGAGGCATAAGGATATTTGCTGTAATATAGTCGAACACATCCATCAGGGTTGCGCCCGCCACCTTTATACCAAGAAAATCAATATCGAACACCACGCTCAAAGTGAGAGCACTAAGCAGTATGGCCGATAACGAGGTGATGCGAGCCGCCCATCTGCGCGATATTTTAAACTCCTCGGCGAGGTAGGCTGTGAGAACTTCGTGGAACGATATTGTAGATGTAAGCGAAGCCAAGGTTACCAGGATAAAGAACACTGCAGACCAGAGTGCCGCAAAGGGCATATCCTTGAAAATTTCGGGCAAGGTAACAAATATGAGCGACGGCCCCTCGGCAGGCTGCAACCCCGCACTAAACACCGCAGGAAATATCACAAGGCCTGCAAGCAACGACACAAGTATCGTGAGCAAAGCCACGTTAAAGGAGGTTTGCACCAAGTTGTTATCCTTTTTAAAATAAGAGGCATAAGTAACCATGCAGCCCATACCCACCGACAGGGAGAAGAAAGCCTGCCCTATCGCCATCATAATAGTCTCGGGTGCAAACGCTGTTTTAAAGTCGGGCGAGAGGAAGAAACGATAACCCTCTAAAGCACCGGGCATAAAAGCTACACGCACAGCCATAATTATAAGTATCACAAAGAGCGCCGGCATCATTATTCTCGAAGCCTTCTCTATACCCTTCTCCACGCCACGCGCAACAATAAGGTGTGTCAGAAGAATAAATATCGCAGCATAAAGCATAGGCCTCCACGACTCTTGGAAGGATGCAAACTGGTCGACAAACGGCACAGGCGAAGAATAGAGCACATTTGTTGCCGAGGATACCAAATACTCTAGCGACCAACCTGCAACAATATAGTAGTAACCCGATATAAGCAAAGCACCAAGCACACCGTTGTATCCCAGCCAGCTCCACTTTTTCGAAAAAACGCGATAGGCCCCTACCGCGTTTTTTCTACTCCTGCGCCCCACGGCAAACTCGGCAAGCATCGCCGGTATACCCACCGCAATAACGCTCAACATAAAAACCAACAAAAAGGCCGCGCCACCGTGCTTGCCTGCAATATAGGGGAAACGCCATATAGCCCCAAGGCCTATAGCGCTGCCCGCAGCAACAAGCACCACACTTAGTTTGCCCCCAAACGAGGCACGTTTATTTTCACTCATAAATTATTTTCGTTTTATTCGGCTGCAAAAGTAATAAAAAAAGCGCAACTTGCAACACGCCAGCAAGCAAGCGACAAAATACGGGCTGGCAGCCTACCGCACACACATACAAAAAAAACCTCCTTGTTACAAGGAGGTTTTTTATATCTAAAATCCTAAGGGGCGTTACACAAGGTGTGCTATAAGATCCTCGCGCTCACCGTAGAGAAGGTCTATTATAGGCACCTCTATCATAGTGTAGCAACCGGGTTGCAAACGCATCGTTGCACGCGCGCAACAAACAAGCACCTGCGCTGTGAGTGCAGGGTTATTTATCTTCATATTAAACTCGAAGAGTTGGTTTTGTGTTGTGCCCGAAACACCCTTGCGAGTAAGGTTAACACCGTGTCCCATATCCAGGAGGTCATCAACACAGGGAACATTCATAACGTGTGTCTCATCGTTCACAAAGTAGGGGTCGGCTTTAATAGCAGCTGCAACTTGTGCAAAGTCATAACCCTCTTCAATCTCCACATAAACCATACGGCGATGTATGCCTGTGCCCACAGGGATAGTCATCGACAAGGCAGCCTTAACACCCTCTATAGCCTTAACAGCTACAGTGTGGCCCATACTCATACCAGGGCCAAAGTTTGTGTAAGTGATACCCTTGGGAGCTATAGCCTGCAACAAAGCTCGCACCACAGAGTCGCTACCCGGATCCCAACCGGCCGATATTATAGACACCGCGTTACCGGCTTGCGCACTCTCGCCAAGCGAACGACGGAGCTCCACAATCTTCGAGTGAATATCGAAGCTATCGACCGTATTTATACCAAGCGCAAGAATATCCTTTGCATACTTCTCCACGCTGCGGGTGGGGGTCGAGAGGATGGCAACATCCACATCGCCAAGCTCGCGTATATCCTTCACCACGTTATATTCTGCAAGCTCTGCGGGAAGGTTTTCTGCTCCCGAGCGACGCACTACACCCGCAATCTCAAAGTCGGGGGCAGCGCACAACGCCTGCAATGTATATTTACCTATATTGCCATAACCAACGATGGCAGCTCTTATCTTTCTCATAGCTTTTTTATTTTTACACCGCGAAGATATAAAATTATCATTTTTATATTCTATATCTGTGCTGTTTTTTTGCAAGCAAACTAAAAAAAACACGCAAGCACAGACAAAAAAAGTCGCTGAAAATTCAGCGACTTTTTCATTTATCAAGCTTGGGGCTTGCGGGGCTCGCGACGGGGACGACGCTCACGCTCCTCATAACCCTCGGGTTTCTCAATGAGAGCACGACGAGAGAGTTTGAACTTACCGGTCTTGGGATCTATCTCCACAAGCTTCACTTGCAAAGCATCGCCCTCTTTAATACCGGTCTCCTCCATAGTCTCAAAACGTTTCCAGTCAATCTCTGAGATGTGGAGCAAACCATCTTTACCAGGCATAAACTCAACAAACGCACCATAAGGCATCACGCTACGCACGGTACCATCGTATACCTCACCAGCCTCGGGGATAGCTACGATAGCTCTAATCTTTGCAATAGCATCGTTGATAGACTTACCGTTTGTTGCTGCAATCTCGATGATACCCTCGCCGTCAACCTCCTCGATAGAGATTGTAGCGCCTGTCTCCTCCTGCATACCCTGGATAATCTTTCCACCGGGGCCGATGATAGCACCGATAAACTCCTTAGGTATACGCATTGTTTCGATGCGGGGAGCGTGGGGCTTGAGCTCGGCACGGGGCTCAGCTATGCACTCGGTAATCTTACCAAGGATGTGCATACGACCCTCACGTGCTTGGTTAAGAGCCTTCTCCAAAATCTCGTAAGAAAGACCGTCAACCTTAATATCCATCTGTGTTGCGGTGATACCGTCAACAGTACCTGTTACCTTGAAGTCCATATCGCCCAAGTGGTCCTCATCGCCAAGAATATCGCTGAGCACAGCATATTTATCCTCACCTGCGTTCTTTATAAGACCCATAGCGATACCCGATACGGGTTTCTTAATCTTAACACCCGCATCCATAAGCGCAAGTGTACCGGCGCACACTGTAGCCATAGACGAAGAGCCGTTAGACTCGAGAATATCCGATACAACGCGTACGCAGTAGGGATAATCAGTGGGTATCATGTTCTTGAGAGCGCGGCAAGCAAGGTTACCGTGACCAATCTCACGACGACCTACACCACGCTGGGGACGAGCCTCACCTGTTGAGAAGGGAGGGAAGTTGTAGTGAAGGAGGGAACGCTCTGTACCCTGGTTCATAACATCGTCGATAATCTTCTCGTCGCGTTTTGTACCAAGTGTAACAGTTGTGAGCGACTGTGTCTCACCACGTGTAAATACTGCCGAGCCGTGGGGGCCAGGGAGATAACCAGCCTCGCACCAGATGGGGCGTATCTCTGTTGTCTTGCGACCATCGAGACGCTTGCCCTCGTCGAGAATGCAACGACGCATAGCCTCTTTCTCTACATCGTGATAGTAGCGGTCTATGAGTGCACCCTTCTCTTCGAGTTCCTCCTCTGTAAACTGAGCTTTAAACTCATCTTTTATTGCGTCGAAAGCAGCAGCACGGCCGTGTTTATCGTTGTTACCGCTTGCAGCTACAGCGTAAGCTTTTGCATAGCAAGCCTCGCGCACCTGTGCACGCAACTCCTCGTCGTTCACCTCGTGGCAATACTCGCGTTTAACGGTTTTGCCAACCTCCTCCATAAGCTCCATCTGAGCCTTGCAGTGAACTTTAATAGCCTCGTGAGCAACCTTCATAGCCTCCAAAAGGTCGGCCTCTGAAACCTCTTTCATCTCACCCTCGACCATCATTATGTTGTCGTATGTTGCGGCAACCATAATATCCATATCAGCATTCTCGAGCTGTGCAAATGTGGGGTTAACCACAAACTCACCGTTGATGCGAGCTACACGTACCTCAGAGATGGGGCCTCCGAAAGGTATATCGGAAACAGCGAGAGCTGCCGATGCTGCAAGACCTGCAAGCGCGTCGGGCATGTCAACGCCGTCTGCCGAGAAGAGTACGATGTTTACAAAAACCTCGGCGTGATAGTTGTCGGGGAAGAGGGGACGCAAAGCGCGGTCAACCAAGCGACAAGTGAGGATTTCATAATCCGAAGCCTTGCCTTCACGTTTTGTGAAACCACCGGGGAAACGACCAAACGAAGCATACTTCTCTTTATACTCTACCTGCAAAGGCATAAAATCGGTACCGGGAACAGCATCTTTTGCTGCACACACGGTTGCCAACAACATTGTGTTACCCAAACGCAACATCACAGATCCGTCGGCTTGTTTTGCAAGCTTACCTGTCTCGATAGTGATTACGCGACCATCGGGCAAGGCCACATTTTTTGTTACAACATTCATCTTTTTATTCGTTAAAGTGTATTTTAAAACTTCTAAATTCTCGCAAAGATAACCAAATTTCCACATTTTAACTATCTTTGCAGATAAATTTTTCACGTAAGACAAAAATATTGAAAAGATTTTTAATGAGTTATGAACACAAGCAACCTTAAAATAACAAAATTTTTAGCAGCAATAAGCATCGTTGCCACGCTGTGCGCCTGCACAAAAGAGCCACACTTCACCATAGAAGGAGAAATCAAGGACAGTAAGGGCAAAACACTGTATCTCACCCACATAGGCATAAACGGCGTAACAAAGAAAGACTCTACGACACTCGACGATAAGGGCCTTTTTTCGTTCAAGCAACCCCGCCCCGAATGCTACGACTTTTATGCCCTGCAACTTAAAGAGGGCGGCCGACGCATAACCATCGCCATAGACTCCACCGAGACGGTAACCGTAAAGAGCACCGCCAAGAACTTTGCCGACAGTTGCACCATAGCAGGCTCGCCCGAAAGCCTACGCATAAGAGAACTCTCAAAGCTCGAGGAGGCGTTGCAGCAACAAGTAAACCTGCTAATTAAAAACAGCACACCCGCCGTGGGCGAAACCCGCGAAACCATCTATAACCTCATAGGAGAGTTTAAGAAAAATATCTTTTCGCAATACATCGCCCACGCACCACAAAAAGCAAGCGCATACTACGCCCTCTTCTTGCGCGTAAACCGCGACCCCATATTCTCACCCTCGAACAACCGCTTCGACAGCCGATGCTTCGCTGCTGTGGCAAACTCCCTGCACATTGCGCACCCGCACGCCACGCGCGCGATACATCTTTACAACATCGCAACAAAAGGTATGGCCGCAACAAAGCCCTCCGCCCCACGCGACACCATAAACATAAACAGCAACGAGATAGAAAGGATAGGGCTTTTCGACATAGCCCTGCCCAACATCTACGGCGACACCATAAGCCTGAGCTCGCTTAAAGGCAAGGTTGTGCTACTCGACTTTACCGTATATAGCATAGCCGGCATAAGCAGCCGCAACGTAGGGCTTCGCGAGATATACAACGAATACCACGACAAAGGGCTCGAGGTGTACCAAGTATCCTTCGACACAAACGAAAGTTTCTGGAACAACTCGGCCGAAAACCTCCCGTGGATATGCGTGCGCGACGATGCCGGGCAAGCCTCAAACAACCTCCTGCTCTATAACCTCAGAGAGTTGCCCACGTTCTACATAATAAACCGCAACAACGAGATTGTTTACCGCGACAACCAGGTAACAGACCTCAAAAAAACCATAGAAGAACTACTCGCCGAGTAACCCTCAACAATAAAAAATGTTAAGAGATTCGGCAAAAGCAAAATTTTTCACTTTTAATTTGCTTTTAAGTTTTTAAGAGTTATCTTTGCAAACAAATGAAGAACAACACTGGGTTCCGGCACACTTGTCGGAATCCTTTGTTTTACTATTTTTATTAAAAACAACTAAACACTATTACGATATGAGTTTTATGTCCGAAGAGGGCTACAATAAACTGTTAGCCGATTTAAAAGAGTTGGAAGGCAAACGCCCCGAGATTGTACGCCAGATAGCAGAAGCACGCGACAAGGGCGACCTTTCGGAGAATGCGGAATACGATGCGGCAAAAGAGGCACAGGGTATGTTGGAAATGAAGATAAGCGACCTCAAGCGCCTTATTGCCGAAGCCAGAATAATAGATAAGTCGAAACTTAGCGCCGACAGCGTACAGGTTCTCACAAAAGTTGGTCTCAAGAACACAAAGACCGGTGCAACTATGCAGTACACCGTAGTTCCCGAGAGCGAGGCAAACTTGCGCGAGGGCAAAATCTCAATTAAAACCCCCATCGCACAAGGCCTTTTGGGCAAAAAGGTGGGCGATGTAGCCGAGATTACCGTCCCCCAAGGCAAGCTCAGTTTCGAGATAACAAGCATCTCTTTCTAATAAAAGAAACAGCACCATGGCAACCATATTCAGCAAAATAGTTGCAGGCGAGATTCCTAGCTACAAAGTAGCCGAGAACGAGCAGTTTTATGCCTTCCTCGACATCAATCCCCTCGCAAAAGGGCACACACTTGTAATACCCAAACGCGAAGTCGACTACTTCTTCGACCTTACCGACGAGGAAATAGCCGCGATGCAGGTTTTTGCAAAAAAGGTAGCAGCAGCCATCAAAGAGGCCTTCCCCTGCATAAAGGTGGGGCAAGCCGTGCTGGGGCTCGAAGTTCCGCACGCGCACATACACCTCGTGCCAATGCAGAGCGAGAAAGACATGCTCTTCACAAACCCCAAGCTAAAGCTCACCCCCGAAGAGTTTGCCGAAATTGCAGAAAAAATACAAAAAAAGATTGCTTGACCCAAGCAATCTTTTTTTTATACACGTTTTTCACTATCTTCGCACAAGATAAGCAAAAAACGCTATGAGAGTACTTATAAGCAACCCCACAATAGTAAACGAAGGAGAGAGCTTCCCCGGCCACGTAATAGTGAGCAACGGAAAAATTACAACCATCCAGCGCAACGGCCGACGCCCTCAAGGCAAGTTCGACCAGGTGATTGAGGCAGAAGAGCTCTACCTCATCCCCGGCATCATAGACAGCCACGTACACTTTCGCGAGCCCGGCCTCACCAACAAGGCCACCATCTACAGCGAGAGCCGTGCCGCCGCAGCCGGCGGTGTAACCTCGTTTATGGACATGCCCAACACAAAGCCACAAACCACCAGCGTTGAGGCATTGAAGGAGAAGCACGCAATAGCCGCAAAGGATAGCCTCATAAACTACTCGTTCTATTTTGGAGCCACAAACGACAACAGCAAGTTGCTCACCAAGCTCAACCCGCGCCGCGTGTGTGGCATAAAGCTTTTTATGGGCTCGAGCACAGGCAATATGCTTGTCGACGACGAAGAAAGACTCGAAAAAATATTCAGCATAGCACCCCTCCCCCTAGCCGTACACTGCGAGGACAGCTCTATTATTGAGAAAAATACCAAGAAGGTGATAAAAGAGGCGGGCGAAAACCCCGACGTAAGCTACCACCCAATAATAAGAGATGTCAACGCCTGCTACAGCAGCACACAGAAGGCAGTGGAGCTTGCAAAAAAATACGGCACAAGGCTGCACATCATGCACATAAGCACCAAAAAAGAGCTAAGCCTGCTGAGCAAAGACCTTATGGGGTACAAAAAAATAACCTCCGAGGTAACCCCGGCGCACCTCACATTCTGTAGCGACGACTACAAAAGACTTGGTACTAAAATTAAATGCAACCCTGCAATAAAAGACGCCAAAGAGCGCGACGCCCTGCGCAAAGCCCTTGCAAAAGGCGTCATCGACACCATAGGCACCGACCACGCCCCACACCTTCTTTCCGACAAAGAGGGAGGCGCTCTCACAGCAACATCGGGCATGCCAAGCATACAATTTTCTCTGCTCGCGATGCTTAAGCTTGTCGACGAAGGCGTGCTCACCATAGAAACTATGGTCGAAAAAATGTGCCACGCACCCGCAAAAATCTTCGAGATAAGCAAGCGAGGATACATAAAGAGAGGGCACTACGCCGACTTTGTGCTGCTGCGCCCCAACTCACCCCACACCATCGAAAACAGCGACATAATAAGCAAATGTGGGTGGAGCCCCTTTGAGGGAGAAACATTTAACTGGCGCGTGGAACAAACCTGGGTAAACGGCAAGTGTGCCTACTGCAACGGCCAAATAAACGAGGAGGTAAGAGGCAAGATGATTACTTTCGACCGATGAAAAGGCACATTTTCAGCTACACAGCCGAAGAGCTCACCCCCTACATAGACTGGAGTTACTTTTACCACGCGTGGGGCATAGAGCCCCAGAAAAGCACCAGCGAGAAAGCCCTCGAGGTGAGGCGCGACGCCGAATATTTATTGCGCAAAACAGCCCACAAAAAGGTTGCAAGCGCCGTGTTTGCCTTGTGCGACGCAAAGAGCGACGGCGACAACATAATAGTGGAGAACACCACCCTCCCCCTCCTGCGACAACAACACGCCCGCCAGGGCGAGCCCTGCCTCTGCTTGAGCGACTTTGTATCGCCCCACAGCGACAAAATAGGGCTTTTTGCCGCCACGGTACACAACACCCAACACCCCTGCGAGAGCCACACATACGAGGGCCTGCTCACGCAAACTATAGCCACCCGCCTGGCCGAGGCTGCAGCTACCCTTCTACACAAAGAGGTGCGCCGCAACCCCCATCTTTGGGGATACGCCCCCGACGAAGCCCTCACCCCCGCAGAGCTTAACGCCGAAAAGTTCCAAGGCATACGCCCCGCAGTGGGCTATCCCTCGCTACCCGACCAAACAATTATATTCATCATAGACAGCCTGCTCAATATGCAGGAGGCAGGCATCACACTCACCCCCAACGGAGCTATGCACCCCCACGCCTCGGTGTGCGGGCTTATGATAGCCCACCCCGCCGCACGTTACTTTTCCGTGGGCAACATCAGCGAGGAGCAACTGCGCGATTATGCCCAAAGAAGGGGGATATCAACTGTAGATTTACACAAATTTTTATACAAAAACCTACCAAAATAACTCTTTTAGCTACAAAAAGAGCTATTTTTTGAAAAGAAGAGCTATATTCGCACAAACAAAACAGACGAACTATGAACTTAAGAAAAATTCTTCACCCCCTTTATGTGCTGTACCAAGTATGCTTCGCCTGGTGGGCAGCCTTGCTTGTAATTGCCATAACCTGTATACTCATAAGCCTTCTTGGCCGATATTTGAGAATAAAGAACGGCGACTACTACCCCGCGCTCATCCTCTTCCGTGTGGTGTGCTGGATATGCCTTATCCCCGTAAAAGTTGTCGATCGCAACAAGTTTGTCGAGAAAGACAAAAACTATATTTTTGTGGCCAACCATCAAGGCCTTTTCGACGTGCTTGTAATGTATGGCTATGTGGGCAAAAACTTTAAATGGATGATGAAAGAGTCGTTGCGTAAAGTGCCCTTGCTTGGCAAGGCCTGTGCCGATACCGACCACATATTCGTAGACCGCACGACACCGCAGAAAGATATTTTGCGCAAGGCTGTCAACATTCTAAAGAGCGGCAAATCTATGTCAATATTCCCCGAGGGCACACGTTGCCGCGACGGCAAGCTTGGCCGCTTCAAGAAAGGAGCTTTTGTTGTAGCAAATATGTCACAAGTGCCTGTGGTGCCTGTCTCCATCCAAGGCTCGTACGAGCTTATGCGCCCCGGAAGCATCTTCCTTCACTGGTCGCCCATAATCCTCACCTTCCACGCCCCCATTGAAAGCCAGAGCCGTGGCAGCGAGAACGTAGAGTTCCTCATGGAAAAATCTCGCGAAGTAATAGCAAACACTTTGGGAGAAAAATAAGCAACCATCAAAGATACTTGGCAAGAGACCACTGTGGTGGTCTCTTGCTTTTTATTCCACGGCACAGAGCTGCAATCAAACACAAAAACCGGAGGCAACACACACCACGCCCACCAGCCCTGCCAGCACGGGACTTTCACGCCCAAGACACAACTTTCCGGCCCAACAGAAAGATTAAGTGTTTTTTTTGATGTATCTTCGCAGTGCGAAATTTATATAAATTAAATACAACGTTTATTAAGATGAAAAAAACTTTCCTAACACTGCTCATCGCAGCTATCGCCCTGCCGGCACAACTCCTTGCCGACGAGGGTATGTGGCTACTGCAACTTATGCGCAGCCACAATCTCGAGAAACCTATGCACGAGCTCGGCCTTGAACTTACAGCCGACGACATCTACTCACCCTCAGCACCCTCGCTCAAAGACGCGATAGGAATCTTTGGTGGAGGTTGCACCGGCGAGATTGTTTCACCCAACGGCCTCATCCTCACCAACCACCACTGCGGTTATAGCTACATACAGCAGCTCAGCGCCGTGGAGCACAACTACTTGCGCGACGGTTTCTGGAGCCAGAACTACGCCGAGGAGCTCCCCTGCAAGGATATCAACTTCACATTTGTAGCCGAGATTAAGGACGTTACAGCCGACATCAACGCACGCATAAGCAAGGGCACACTCACCGAACAAGAGTCTTTCAACGAGGAGCTGCTCGCAACCATCGCTGCCGAGATGTTCAACGCCGACAGCATCGAGGGCAAGGAGCACCTCACCCCCCAACTCCTCCCCTACTTCGAGGGCAACAAGTACTACCTTGTATATTATAAAAAATATACCGACGTGCGTCTCGTGGGCACACCTCCCAACTCTATCGGTAAGTTCGGTGGAGAGACCGACAACTGGATGTGGCCCCGCCACACAGGCGACTTCTCGGTGTTCCGCGTCTACGGCGATTCACTTGGCAACCCCGCACCCTACAGCGAGAAAAACATACCCTTGCACACACCCAAGCACCTCAAAATTTCACTCGCAGGCATAGACTACAACGACTTTGCGATGATTATGGGCTTCCCCGGCAGCACATCGCGCTACCTCACAGGCGACGAGGTTAAGCACCGTATGTTCTCGCAGAACGAGCCCCGCATAGCTATGCGCGATGCATCGTTGAAGATTATACGCGAGGAGATGGAGAAAGATGAGGCTGTGAACATACAGTATGCAAGCAAGATGGCCCGCATAAGCAACTACTGGAAAAACTCCATAGGTATGAACAAGGCTATCGTAGACAACAAGGTTGTTGAAACAAAACTCGAGAAAGAGGCAGCCTTCAAGGCTTACGCACAGAAGGTGGGCAGCGCAGAGTATGACAACGTAGTTGAGCAGATAAACGCAGCTATAAACGCACGTAGCCGCCAAGAGTATCTCTACACCCTCACCCTCGAGATTATAAGCAACATAGAGTTTATACAGCGCAATATGCACATAACAAGCGAGGATATGTTCAGCAACATAGACAACGCAAAGAAACAGGCCGAAGGCATATATGCTTGGATACACAACCGCGACTACAACCACAATGTAGACCGTCGCGTAGCTAAGTCGGTGCTCGCTGTTTATATGTCGCTCACAACCGAGGAGGAGCGCCCCGCCCTGCTCAACGAGATGAACAAAAAGTACAAAGGCAACCTCGACAAATACATAGACGATGTTTATAACAACTCTATAATGACAAACGAGAAGAGCCTTGCCAAGTTCCTCAAGAAGCCCACAGAGAAAGCTCTCGAGAAAGACCTCGCTACACAGTTGCGCAAAGCCGTTTGGGCTAAATATCGCGAGCTTGCAGCCGAAAAAGCACAGTTCGACTCTGTAATAAACCCCTTGCACAAAACCTACCTCAAAGGCCTTATGGAGATGGCCGACGGTGCTCCTATGGCTCCCGATGCAAACTTTACTATGCGTTTGACATATGGTAGCGTAAAAGCCTACCAGCCCAAAGACGGTGTTACATTTAACCACTACACCACTCTTGCCGGTGTTATGGAGAAAGAGGACAACACAAGCAGCGAGTTCACCGTGCCCGCACGCCTCAAGGAGCTCTACCTTGCAAAGGACTACGGCCGCTACGCATTGCCTAACGGCGAGATGCCCGTTGCCTTCCTCACCACCAACGACATAACCGGCGGCAACAGCGGCAGCCCCGTGATGAACGCTCGTGGCGAGCTCATCGGCCTTGCTTTCGACGGTAACTGGGAGTCTTTGAGCAGCGACATTAACTTCAATACCAAGTTGCAGCGTTGCATAAACGTAGACATACGCTACGTGCTCTTTGTTATTGAGAAGTTTGGCGGTTGCAAACGCATCGTCGACGAGATGGTTATTGCTGAGTAATTTAGTATAACACATAAAACAGAAAAAAAGTTCGGCTTTTGCCGAACTTTTTTTGCACCTCAAGGCTTTTAGACACCAACAAGTAGATGTACAGTGTTAAGAAAGGGAGCGCTCTTTGCCTTAAAGTTTATAATGGTTGCAGGCCCTCTTGCATCTGTACTTGGCAAGATAAGGAACGCGCAAAGGTCAAGAGATACAAAACAAAATATGGCTCCTTCAATCGAAGGAGCCATATTTTATTCCAAAGACCAAGTGCAACTACTCGGCTACATACTTTTTGTTGCCCTTTATGTAGACGCTCTTCTTCAAAGGATTAAATACCTTGCGGCCACTCAAGTCGTAGAGAGAAGCATCGCCACCCTCGCCGGCCTCAACTATAGAGCCCTCTATACCGCTCTTCACGGTTATAGTACCCGCATAGGGAGCAAGGCTCTCTTTTGTGCCAAGAGAAGATATCTTCACATTCTTTATCTCAAACTCATACTCTCCGTCGGCAACACCGTCTATATTCAAATCTACAGCCGCAACCTCGCCCGAAACATCGGTGAAGTTTGAGTTAGAGTTTGAAACTATCACTACGCGGAGAGCACCATCGGGCTGCATAGCGCAAACGGGCTGTGCGTGTGTGTTGCTGCCTGCACGACGGCCAAGAGATACCGCATAGTCGTCACCCTTCTCGGCAACCTTTATACCCTCGGGCAAGTCAATATCAAACTGTATAGCCGAGAAAGCATAAGAGGGGTTGGCAACTTTTATAGAGAGAGCACCACCCTTGTCTGTGGCCGATATTATGCTCGATGCGCCGTAGCTTCTAGCCGCCACGCGTTGGGGCATCTCTGGAGCTTTATTCACACCAAGTATCACTGTTATAATCTTTGTTACATCGGCAACATCGACACCGCCGTCGCCGTTAACATCGGCTGCAGGGAAGGTCTCTACCTTGCCAAGGATAACAGAGATTACCTTTGTTACGTCGGCAACATCGACACTACCGTCGCTGTTAACATCGCCCATCAACTGCTGGGTTGCGGGAACAAAGCCTGCAACAACGCTGCTCATTCTGTACTCATCGGTAGCCTCGTCTACTACAAGAATATTCTTAATCTCTACGCAGCTCTCGGCAGGTATCTCCATATAGCAATTAAGCAAGAGGTTGGCAATAACATCAGCATCGGGGTCAAACGCCTCGTCGTCGGCCGAATATATTACCAAGCGATAAGTTGTCATATCAAACTGTGTAAACACGGCTTTGTGGCTTTGTGTTGCAGCTGCAACGGTTGCATCGAGCAACATAATTCCGTCGGGCACCACAATATCCATCTGCAAAGCTTTGTAGTTGTCGTTTGCGCCACGGTGCAATTTGACAGGCACGGTGCAGTCTTCGTACAAAGCAAGAGGTATATCATCGACCTTCAACTCTGCTTTTGCAAGAGGTGTGTTGTGGTATGCTGTAGCGTCCATAAAGTCGGCTGCAAGCACTGCAGCTTCTATGGTAGTAAAGTCGCTGCTTGTTATGCGTCCGTCTGCGTTAACATCGGCCTTTGCGAAATTAAATGCAGGGTGCTCGTTACCCACGTTGTAGGCTGTAGCGAGCGCAATGTCGTGAACAGTGAGGAAGTTGTTCTTGTTTACATCGCCCTCAAGAGGATAGTTAAACTCGTCGAGATCGTACACATCGAGGTTTTCATATATATACTCGGCGCGGGTGTTCAACCACTGCTGCATACGGGTGTTTATTGCGGCATAACCTGTACCATCGTTCCACACGGTAGCGTTGTTCTCGAAAGACTTCTTCGCAAAGTTATAGTAGCAGTCCATATAATCGGCAAGCTCTGCCATAGAGTTCTTGTCGAGGAACTCACTCCACGCCTTATAATAGTACTTCTTTACTACATCGAAGTTCATAAGGCTCTGGAAGAACTTATAACCAGCCTCGCTCGACATACTGCTCTTGAGGAGAGGAGCTGTGGGTGTTGTCTCGCAGTAGGTACTTGAGCCTTCGTAACCAAACGCCCAGTCAAAGTCCCACAGAGGACCAAATTTTATTTTGCTGTGCACCTTCTCGAGCTCCTCTTTAAAGAGGTATGTACTTTTGGGGTGGCCAAGCTCCTGGTTGCACACAAGGTCGTTGGTGAGCATAAAGCGTGCAAAAGCCTCCAAGTCGATAACCTCGCCCACGTTACCGCCATAGTATGCCACAGCATCTAGGGTGTTAAAGTCGTTCTGGATAAGAGACTTGCGGGCATTAGCGGCTGTGGTGGTATACTCGCTCAGGTCGGGTTCTTTTATGTTTACAGGCAAAGAGAAGTTTGTCGACCTAAACTTATATGTCTCGTCGTAGTAGCTGTCGAGCTCGAGGAGATAGCCCAGGTCTTCGTCTATATCGACACTGTTATTCGCCATACCCACCTTCTCGGTGAACATATAGCTACCCTTATACACACCGTTCATATAGAGGTCTACGGGTACTATGTGGTTAACAAACTCTGCACCGGCCATCTGACCTATCTTCATCGCTGCAGCGTTGGCCATCATTGAGCCTTTTTGCGCGTTGGCAAGAAGCACCCAACTCTTTCCCTTTGTGAGGCCGAAGGGCTTAACCTTGCTCGAGAACTTCAAGCGATAGGGTTTTTTAGAGTAGCCCCAAGAGGTGTTACCACGACCCTTTATCTGCACAGAGTCTTCGAAGTTATCGTACACCCCGTAGCCCGTTATGCGGAAGTTTGCATTCAAATAGTAATCTTTGCTGGTAACTATGGCACCACCATCGATGTCTATATCTATGCGGGGTACAGATGTTGCGTTATCCACAAGCCACTCTACACCAACCTTGTACTCTCTACCAAAGGGCACAGCCTTTGTTTCGTAAACCGAGTTGCTGACAAGGGTAGAATCTCCGCTCTCCACATTGTATACACGCATCTCGGAGAGGGTGAGGTGGTTTTTGGAATACTCGCCCGATGTTTGCAAGAATTTAAGGTGGGTGTAACTACCGCCCAAAGATATCACAGGCGAGGTATACTCGCTGCCCACACCACCCACGGGCATACCGTCGGCAATTGTGAGGGTACGCACAGATTTCCATGTGCTTCCGTCGTTACTTGCAAACACGTCAAGTATCAACGGGTTGTAACCATCTTGGTCGTTGCGGCACTTGTAGTAGAGTTTCATTTTTTCTATCGCGGTGGGCAAAGCAACCGTGATATATGCGTCGACATAGAGGGTTGAGTTATTGTTTGAGCCCCAAGTTGAGTGAAATTTTGTCGAGGGATCGCCGTCTACCAAAGCCCAGAGCCCTTGTGTATCGTCGTTTGCAGGCTTATTGGTTGCAAGCATATCGGCGGTGAGAGGTATCTCTTTTACCGCACCATCGGCATACTCCCACACCTCGTCGGCAACCTTAACCGATGTGTATTTTTTGTATCCGGGGTAGGTTACCACATAAGTTTTGGGGCTTGCAAAGCTCTGACGAGTCTCTTTAGACACTTGCTGCACGGTGTCGATGTAGACAACCGCGTTATCGTCGCTCAGCTGAAAACTTGCAGTGAGCCACTTACCTATAGAGTTCAAAGAGAAGTTCATCTCGCTGGTAACCTCGCTGGCAATAGCATCGACATGTAGGTTGGGGTTGAACTTGTTGTTAAACTTATACGATGTAAACTCGGGCAGAGCAGGAGCCACAACCGAGATACTGTCGTACTCGCCGGCTGTATAGTACTTTGTGTCGCCCGACTTTAAAGGCACACACATATAGTCGCCCAGCATATAATAACCATCGAGTATATCGGCAACAGCAAACGCCTCTACTCCACCGTTTTTCAAATAGACATAGGCTGTCTCTCCGTTTAGCGGTGTTTTAGGGGTTAGCGCCTCTTTCATAGTCGATAGCTTAACCTTTGCGGGGCTGTATTGTGTGTCGTCGCGACCATAAAGAACAATTGTATATTCGTTCATAGGCGTGGGGAAGACAAGGTCTACACAAACATTGCCCGAGGGTATTATGGACGCCGTGTTGCGAGCCGACTGCCAATATGTATTGTTGTCGCCATCGCAAATATTCTTCAAAGCACCCTCCGAAGCCTCTTGAGAGTTAACAACAAAATTACTAGCGCCAAGTTCCACAAGATTACCTGCCGCGTCGTATAGCTCAATCTCGGCTATAGCTATAATGGGCGAGTTGTTGAATTTTTCGTTGGGGGTGGTGCTCGAGAGGAACTCTATGCGCACGCCCATATTATTCTCGCTCAACTTTATCAGGGGAGATACCCACATATAGCCCCCATAGTTCTGCTGCACGCCGGGGAGCCCCTGAACTGAGTCGTATATCAAGGGGAGCGCCAAGTAGGTTATCTTCGAAGAGTAGAAAGTTTCAAGGTCGGCATCTATGCTCACGTAGAGCTCTTCGAGATTCTCTATGGTGTAGATGTCGAGGTTGGCCTTAACCTCATCGATGTTGGTTATTACACCATTGAGGAAGAGACGCTGCGACTCGGAGTAAGCCCCAATCTTGGGATACGAACAAAACTCCTCGGTAGAGAGCAGGGTGTTTACTTGCGCCTTGTAGATGTCGAGCTTGCAAGCTACATAGTTTCTCAACGCTGTGCTCAACGCGCTAGACCAGTAATATATATCGTCCATCGTGGGCGAGGGGCTTGCAACAACAGCTTCGGCTTGTGCAAGGGTCTCCTCGAATGTGGTTATAGCGTCGCCGGTGTATTTACCGTCGAAAGAGCCATATTTTAGCTGGTAGGTGCGCGCCTGGTCCACAAAGGGTTGCAAGTTATCCACGGCCAAAATGTTCATAGGCGTGGTTACAAGAATATCTGTGGGGAATTTAGACGACGAATAATTGTCGCGACCATACATCTTGAACGAGAAGGCCTGCATAGATGTGGGCAAGGTTATATCGAGGTAGACATAACCCGAAGATGTCACGCTTGAGTAATAACTCCAAGCAGAGTGCCAATATGTTGAATAATCTCCGTCGCATATATTTACTATACTTCCCTCCGTATACTCTTGCGAGTTTGTAGAGAAGTAACCCGATGAAAGCTGTACCTTGTTGCCATAAACGTCGTATATCTCGAACTCACCAAGGTTTACCATAGGATAACCGTTGTAGAGTTCTTCGTTTATTGTAGCTCTGAAGAGAACGCGCAGTGTGGTTACAGGCGCGTTGAAGTATATCACAGGCGAAGACCAAACGTAGCCGCCATAAGATTCTTCTACACCGGGGAGGCCGTCGGCTCCGTTGTAGCTGATAGGGAGAGAAGAAACCTGTACCTTTGTTGAGTAGAAATTTGCTATCTCGGTTTCTAACTTTCCACACTCAACCTCTATAGCCGAGGGGGTATATATGTTTATGTTTGAGTTTATCTCTGCAATCTTGTCGAGAAGATTATTGAGAAGTGTGCGAGAAGACTCGGGGTATGTGTTAGCTGTGGGCACTGTGCCAAAGTTCGAGGTAGTCAACAACTCCTCGATAGTCGATTTATAAGTCTTGAGATTAACGGCCAGATAAGCCTTGAGCGCACCTACAAGTGCTTGGTATTGTGCCACCACGTTGTTGAGAGAGGTAGTTGTATCGAGCAAGGTTTGTGAGGCTGCGATAGCGTTGTCCAAAGCCTCTTTCTCGCTTACACCATTGCCGTTAAAGTCGCCACTAATCAAAATCTTCAAGTTTGCTTGCGAGATTGTGCTTTTGAGCAACAGCACCATAGACTGCAAAGCAGCCTCGTCGTAGCTTGCAGCAACCGAGGAGCTGAGCGTTGCCGCATATAGCGACCAGTTAAAAGCTATGGGGAGAGAGTAACCCTGTGTGTAGTCGCCCGCCTCGAGAGCATCTTTCTTGTCGGGAGAGAAGGTCTTAATCTTCGATAGAGCGTTCACGCGCATCTCAGCACCAAGATACAACTTTCCAAAATAGTCGTTTATCTTGTTGTTCTTGTAGTTTGAGTAGTAGTACATCTCAAAATCGCCCGAAGAGAGAGAAGAGAACTCCACCATAGCAGCCTCGTTCACATCTTCGGTAGTGTACTGCCAGCCGTTAACACCGTTGTAAACCGAGCCGCTGTTCTTCAAATAAAGATTGAGCGAAGGCCAGAAGAGCAGGTACTTGCCATCGCCGCAAGGGATGAACTTAACCACATTGTCCACGGTAGCGCTCTCTGTGCCCTGCAAAGCACCAAGCATATAAACTGGACCAGTGCCCTGGGTTACACTACCGGTAGAAGATGTAAACTCTGTTGCCGCGTTACCACGCAACACAAAATAACGCCCTTCCTGCGACAAAGCAGCAGTACTTGTCACAGCCGATCCTAACTGAAAATCTCCGCTTGTAGTTTCTGTTGCAGGCACATTAAACGGTTGTTCCCCGGCTACGAGAGCCGACGCGCCAGCCTGTGCAGACACAACTGCAAGCACCAAAAGAATAACAGAGAGATACAACTTTTTCATAACTGTATATTTAATTTGTTTTAGTCATAGTTTTCCTCATCTGCAAAGAAACAAAATAAATACATATATATCAACCAAAGAACTATTTAATTTTAAATAAATTAAATAAATGTTTTAAGTAAAGAGAGAAAACAGCAAAACCAGTATACAAAAAACACAGCTTTTCAAGGGTTGATAAACAAAAAAAAACAGCCCCAAAGCTAAAACTCTGGGGCTGCTCTTTGTTCTGTATTGTAACTTAAAGTTGCAAATCTTCGTAGGGGAGGCTCCAAGCCTCGGCAACTTTTTTGTACACAACTTTACCCTCGGCAACGTTCAAGCCTTTGCGCAACTCCTCGTTGTCGGCACAAGCCTTGCGCCAGCCCTTGTCGGCAAGCTGCAACGCATAGGGCAGAGTAGCGTTTGTAAGCGCAAGAGTCGATGTATAGGGCACAGCACCGGGGATATTTGCAACGCAATAGTGCAAAACACCATCTACGTAATAAGTGGGCTCCTCGTGGGTTGTTGTGTGCGATGTCTCGAAACAACCACCTTGGTCTATCGCAACGTCGACAAGCACGCTGCCGGGCTCCATCAACGAGAGCATATCGCGAGTAACCAACTTGGGTGCTTTTGCACCTGGGATGAGCACTGAGCCTATAACGAGGTCGGCGGTCTTGAGTTCTTCGCGTATGTTATACTCCGAAGACATCAGAGTCTTCACATTAGGAGGCATAACATCGGCAAGATAAGAGAGACGCGGCAACGATATATCGCATATTGTTACATCGGCACCCAAGCCTGCAGCAGCACGTGCAGCAGCTGTACCAACCACGCCTGCACCTATAACAAACACCTTTGCAGGTTTCACACCCGGCACGCCACCAACAAGTTTACCCTTGCCACCGCGGGGACGCTCAAGGAAATAACATCCCTCCTGCACCGCCATGCGGCCTGCAACCTCCGACATAGGCACAAGCAAGGGAAGAGAACGGTCGCGGCGCTCAACGGTTTCATAAGCACAGCACACTGCCCCACTCTCAATCATAGCCTTTGTAAGCTCTTCGCACGATGCAAAGTGAAAGTAAGTAAACAACAACTGCCCCTTGCGCACCAATTTATACTCGCTCTCCACGGGCTCTTTCACCTTCACAATCATATCGGCAACAGCATACACCTCTTCGATAGTGGGAAGTATATTTGCACCGGCTGCAGAGTAAGCCTCATCGCTAAACCCGCTATTCACACCGGCTGTAGCCTGCACATATACAATATGCCCGTGTTTAACCATCTCACGAACACCCGAGGGGGTCATTCCAACACGGTTTTCATTGTTCTTAATTTCTTTTGGAACACCAATAATCATAATCGTAAAATTAAATTTCTGTAGTTAGCGAGTAAAAGTACATATTTAATGTGGAAAAATCCAAAAAAGAGTCTTTTTTTTTACAAAATTATTTAACTAAGGCCGTGCAACAGTACATAAAGCCTGCTTTTACGACATTTACAGTACTTTTTGTTTATACAAACTCACTTAAAAAGCAAAAAACAACTACACCCTAAAACCCCGGTTTAATACCTGGTTTAATTCAACTCGCTTAAACCAACCATCAAACCGCTCACCAGCAAAAGTTGGGGGTAAAAAAGCCTTTAATTAAATTTCTCGGTGTTGTTGGGCGGTTTTCTCTCAATCGAAGTTAAATCTCATATGTTCTTTGTCGCGCAAAGAACCAAACGCTCGGCACACGGAGCGTAACAGTCGCTCGCGCCTCTGCTCACGCTGTTTCAAAAAGTTGAAACATCCCTCGTTCGTTCCTCGCTTGTCATTAAAGGCTGTTCGTTGCAGTTTAGGCGCTCCGGGAGCGTGCGGTATTGCGTTGTGAGTAAAATAACGGCATACCGCACTATGTCCTCGCTTATATCCTAAACTGCAACTGCCTTTAATTGTGTTACTTACGGTGCCGGCTTTCTTTGTACATTACTTCTGCGGATGC
>JAZKYU010000061.1:0-56204 GCA_045612305.1 Bacteroidaceae bacterium | reverse complement strand
AGCTTGAAATCCGACATTATCGCCAGGTGGTCCCAGAGCTTGCGCTCCTGGTCGGGCAGATCGGGGAACATGCTGCGCATGATGCGCACGATGGTCTCGGCGCACCTTTGGCGTTCCTCTCTGTTCTCGATAGTGAGCGCGTGGTCCACCATCTTCTGTACCGAGCGTCCGTATTCGGGTAACGGAAGCCTTTTCTGTTTGGTGTTGTATTCCATCATAGCGGTATATCGTTTAACTGTTCTTCAAAAGTTCCTTGGGTTTGGTTGCAATGAAGTTCTTCAGGTAGAAGGGCTCGAAATAGGCAATGTCCTCGAACTGCTCATTGAACCAGGCTCTCTCGGCAAGCGGCATCATGCTCTTTGCCAGCGCGTCGCGGTGCGCGGTGAGGAAATGTGCGTTGGGGTGGCTGATTATCCTGCTGCACTTCTCGGCTCCGTTGCCAAAGAAGTATATGGGCTGCTTGTCGAGCAGCTCCTTGTAGCTCTCCTCGGTGACCACCTCGGCGTGCGTGGGTTTTACAACGCCCAACGCGCGGTCATAGATTGTCGCGTAGACCTCGTTGCGGCGTGCATCGATCATTGGGCACAGCAGTGCATTCTCCTCAATCTCCTCGCGCAAAAGCACGGGCACGCTCATTACGGCTGTCGTGGGTATTGCAATGAGCGGGATGTTGCGCCCGTAGCACACGCCCTTTGCCGTTGACGATGCTATGCGCAGGCTTGTGTAGGAGCCCGGGCCGCTGCTCAGCGCCACGGCGTTTATCTTGGCGCCCTGTTCGTCGGCTGTCTTCAATGCCTCCTCCACGAACGGCGCAAGCACCTTTGCGTGCGACATCTCCTCGCGGTTGACCCTCTCAAAAAACACGTGGCCGTCCTGGCTCAATGCGACCGAGCAGGTCCCTGCCGATGCCTCGATGTGTAGTATTATTGTCGTTCTCATAACTTTTCCGTTTTTCCTTTGTTTGCCGCAACTTTGGCGCGCGGTCGGGTAATTAGATGCAAAAATACAAATTAATTGTCATTATAACCAATAAATAATATTTTTTAAATAAGTTTTGCACGTGCGAGGTAAAAAACGCTCTTTTGGGAGCGTGTATTCCGATTATTTGATTAATTTTGTCAAAATAGAATGTTTTAATGGTGCAGGGCGCGTGCCGACCTGCGGTAAAGTAATGAAGATATGATATATTCAATGACCGGTTATGGAAAATCCGTGACCATTTTCAATGATAGGAAGATTTGTGTAGAGATTCGCTCGCTCAATGGTAAGGCTATGGATTTGTCTACCCGCATAGCGCCACAGTTCAAGGGGCGTGAGATGGAGATACGCACCCTGCTCACAAGCGTGCTCGAGCGTGGAAAGGTGGATTTTGCATTGTGGGTGGAGCAGGGCGAGAAGGCCGATATGCCATCGATAAACCAGGCCGTCGTGCAGGGCTATGTGGAACAGATGACCGAGGTGTCGAAGAGCACCGGGCTGCCCATGCCGCAGAACCTCTTCGAGGTGCTTGTGCGCCTGCCCGAGGTGATTGCCCGCAAGGAGGTCTATGAGGTTACCGATGAGGAGTGGGCTGTTGTGCTCGACGGTGTGAAGGCCGCACTTGCCGACCTGGTGGCGTTCCGCAAGCAGGAGGGCGAGGCCTTGGCGGCCAAGTTCCAGAGCAAGATATCCAATATATCGCAGCTGCTGGCATCGGTGGAGCCATTTGAGAAAGAGCGTGTGGAGAAGATCCGTGCCCGTATTGAGGAGTCGCTTGCGAAGTTCGCCGGTGTCGACTATGACCGCAACCGCCTTGAACAGGAAATGATCTTCTACATCGAAAAGCTCGACGTCAACGAGGAGAAGCAGCGCCTTGCCAACCATCTGCAATACTTCATTGAGACAATGGGTGATGAACAGGGACAGGGCAAGAAACTGGGCTTCATTGCGCAGGAGATGGGTCGCGAGATCAACACCCTCGGCAGCAAGAGTAACCATGCCGAGATGCAGAAGATTGTGGTGCGCATGAAGGATGAACTGGAGCAGATAAAGGAACAGGTATTGAACGTAATGTAAAGAAATATGAAAAAGGGCAAAGTCGTTATCTTTTCGGCACCGTCGGGCTCGGGCAAGTCTACCCTGGTGCATTTTCTAATGAAGCAGGATTCCTCTTTCGGTTTCTCGGTGTCGGCAACCAGCCGTCCTCCGCGAGGCGAGGAGAAACATGGTGTCGACTACTATTTCTTCACCGCCGACGAATTCCGTGCGCGCATTGCCGCCGATGAGTTCGTGGAGTATGAAGAGGTCTATCCCGGCCGTTTCTATGGCACGCTGAAATCGCAGGTAGAGCAGCAGCTCGAGCGGCAGAACATCCTTTTCGATGTTGATGTGAAGGGTGGCTGCAGCCTCAAACGCTACTATGGCGAGCGTGCGCTCTTCATCTTTGTGCAGGCACCTTCGGTGGAAATACTGCGCGAACGCCTTGTAGGCCGTGGCGATACCTCAATGGAGGAGATTGAGAAACGCGTGGGCAAGGCCGAGTACGAGATGACATTCGCCAAGTTCGCCGACAGGGTCATTGTCAATGACGACCTTGAGAAGGCAAAGCAGAATTTGATGGACATTGTCAATAAATTTCTGAATGAATAAACGGTGTGTGGCTATTTTTGGCGGCAGTTTCGATCCCATCCATAACGGACATCTTGCTCTTGCGGGCGAGGTGCTCAGGCGTGGTCTTGCCGCCGAGGTGTGGTTCATGGTCACGCCGCAGAATCCCCACAAGCAAGGAAATGCTTTGAGCGATGAGCAGCTACGCCTGCAGATGGTGCGGCTTGCCGTTGAGGGGATGGATGGTGCGAGGGCCTGCGATTTTGAGTTTGCGTTGCCGCGGCCGTCATACACGCTCAACACATTGACGGCGCTTGATGAGGCCTACCCCGAATGCTGCTTCTCACTGCTCATCGGGGCTGACAATTGGGAGAAATTCGACCGTTGGTACAAGGGCGATGAGATTCTCTCGCGCTATGGAATCATTGTCTATCCGCGTGGCAGTGAGAGTGAGCCTCCTTTGCCGCAGGGTGTGCGGTGGTTGCCTGCAAAACTCCATGACGTCAGTTCTACAATGGTGCGTGCAGCCGTTGCCGCAGGTGATGACATATCTTCTCTTGTACCGCCGGCTGTAGCTGCTTTTATAAAAGAAAACAAGATGTATGAGAAATAGTCTTTCAGTTCTTTTGCTGTTGCTTGCCCTGCCGCTTGCGGCGCAGGAAAAGGTGAAGCTCTATGACGATATGTGTGACCCATTGCAGGCGGTATTCTGTGATTATGTAAGGGAGTGTTCCCAGACAAGCCACATAGCAAATGCCGCAGGCGAGTATGTTGGCACGCTCATCGACCACAAGTTCTATGGTTGGGGGCTTTTCCTTTCATCCGCCGGCATCCAGTCCTATGGCCAGTACCGCGGCGGCAAGCTGCTCTTCGGTCTGCTCATAAACAGTGAAGTGGCAAGGGTGGGCAGCGATGAACACTATGTGATGTATGACCTTGCGACAGGCGGAATCATGCGCCTGCACACCAATGAGGGGCACTTGCCGCTTGCCTATCCGCTTGTGGCATCGCCCGACGGCGAGCCCTCGCCCTACAGCTTCAAGAAAGAGACGTACAGAAACGGCGATGTTTATATCGGCGAGTTCTACAACGGCCGCCGTCACGGCTATGGTGTCTATCAGTGGGCGAACGGTGACCTTTGGTACGGTAATTATCGTGGCGGCTACCGCGACGGTTACGGAATGCTGGTGAAGACCGACCGCCATGTCTATTATGGCAAATGGGTGGGTGATACAAAAGTTGAATGATAAATAATTTTTAATGGATATTTTTATGAGAAAAAGGATTTTAAAATTGGTTTTGGCGGCTATTCTGCTTCCTGTTATGCCGACGGTTGCACAGGATGAGAGTGTTGTCACTTTGGCTGGTAATGCTTATGTAACTGCAACTTCAGAGGGTGCCGACTCCAAGAACGTCTTTATAGACGAACAGAATTGTGCCTTGCGTAATTGGGACAGCACAGACGATTTGGTCAGCTTCTACTTCAAAGTGGAAAAGAGCGGCAAGATGAATGTTGCGCTTCAGGCGAAGGGTAACTCACGCATAGAGGTGTCAATCTTGGGCAAAAAGAAAAAAGTAAAACTCAACAGCGATGACTTGTCGCGCGTGGAGGTAGGAACATTCAAGGTCAAGACCCCCGGCTATGTAAAAATGGATGTCCGTGGCTTGAAGATAGACAACGGTGCGGATTTCGGTAACGTCTCGGCTGTTCTTGTGGACGGTGATGTGGCTCCTGTGGTTTGTGTCGCTCCCGACTTCAGCACTCATTTTGGCCGTCGTGGTCCATCGGTTCACATGGGTTATGCTCTCCCCAAGGAGGATGTCGAATGGTTCTACAATGAGATAGTAGTGCCCGAAGAGGGTGATATCCCTAGCAGCTATTACATGGCTTGCGGCTTCGGACAGGGCTATTTCGGCATGCAGAACAATACTCCTTACCCAAGAAGAGTGCTCTTCTCGGTGTGGAGTCCTTTTGAAACAGACAATCCTGCAGAAATTCCCGATTCTTTGCGGGTGCAACTCGTCAAAAAAGGAGAAAATGTGACGATAAATGATTTTGGAAACGAGGGCTCCGGCGGCCAAAGTTTCATGCACTATGACTGGAAACCGGGTGAGCGTTGCCGTTTCCTTATGGGAGTGAAGCCCGACGGTGATAACAGTACGGTTTATACAGCCTACTTCTACGATAATCATCAGAACAAATGGGTGCTTGTGGCATCGTGGCGTCGTCCAAAAATCTCAACCTGGTATACAAACGCACACTCATTCCTTGAGAACTTCAACCCTGTGATGGGCTACATTAACCGCAAGGCATACTATTGCAACCAGTGGGCACGTACAGCCGATGGCCGCTGGATTCCTGTGTCACGCGGTCGTTTCACTTGCGATACGACAGGTCACCTCAGACACCGTCTCGACTACACCGGTGGTGTTGAGGGCGAGGGCTTCTTCCTCTCAATGGGCGGTTTCTTTGATGACTTCATGACATCGGGTACTTGGTTTGAGCGTGCAGGCAATGTGTCAGAGGCACCTGAAATTGATTTTTCAACACTCGAATAAAGTGTCGCTTTTGCATAACGGCTGTTGGCTGTTTGCTATTCTCGAAAAAACGCCCTGAATAATTGTAAAATAATATTATTATGACTATTTTTGTAGTCGCTGAATCAGCGTTGTGTCATGTTGGGGTATTCTCGCGACAAATGGAATGATAAAGACAAAACACAATCAATATTAATTATTAATTAACTGTAATTATGAATTTGAAGAAATTTTTTGGTGCAGCCCTTGTTGCTGTAATGGCATTCGCCGCTACAACATCACAGGCTCAGTCTCTTTCTCCCTCTACAAAGTGGCATTGGGATAAAGGTACTATCGTAGTTGAGACTCCGGAGCGCCCTGCAGGTCAGGAGCACGTTCTTAATCTTGCTGTTGCTCCAATCAAGACAGTTCGCGTAGCGTTTGTTGGTCTTGGTATGCGTGGTGACGGTGCAGTTATCCGTTTCTGCCGTATCCCGGGTGTTGAGATTGTTGCTCTTTGCGACTATGAGTACGAGCGCGCCGAGGAGTGCAACAAGTTCTTGCGCGAGCAGGGCTTGATGCCTGCCGACATCTACAGCGGTGCCGATGGTTACAAGGCTCTTTGTGAGCGTCCTGACATTGACCTCGTTTACGTAGCTGCCGATTGGAACCACCACTATCCCATTGCAAAGTATGCAATGGAGAACGGCAAGCACACAGCTATCGAGGTGCCTTCTGCAATGAACCTCGAGCAGTGCTGGAGCCTTATCAACCTCTCTGAGCAGACACGTCTTCACTGCTTCATCCTTGAGAACTGCTGCTACGACGACTATGAGATGAACGCCCTTGCAATGGCACAGGACGGTGTATTCGGCGAAATTATTCGTGCCGAGGGTGCATATATCCATAGCCTCGAGTGGTTCTGGGATGCATACTGGAAAGATCCCGCCGACAACGACGTTGACAACCTCCACTGGCGTCTGAAATACAACAAGGAGAACCGTGGCGACCTCTACGCTACTCACGGCCTTGGCCCCGTTGCACAGTGCATGAACATTCACCGTGGCGACCGCTTCACAACTTTGGTTGCTATGGATACTGATCCTTTCTTTGGCAAGGAGCTAGTTAAGGAGAAGACAGGCAAGGAGTGCAAAGAGTTCCGCAATGGCGACCACACTACAACACTTATGCGCACAGCAAAGGGTAAAGTGGTTGAAATTCAGCACAACGTAATGACACCCCAGCCCTACAACCGTTTGTTCAAGCTCACAGGTACAAAGGGTTATGCAACAAAGTATCCTACACCTGAGCTTGCACTTTCAGGCGAGGCTCTCAAGGGTACTGGTGCTCCTCAGGTTGACAACCTCAATGCACACGGTTTTATGAACGCAGAGCAGAGAAATGCAATGATGGCAAAGTACTACCACCCAATCCTCAAGAAGTATGTTGAGAAGGGTCGCGACCTCGGTCACGGTGGTATGGACTTTGTAATGGACTCTCGTCTTGTTTACTGCTTGCAGAACGGTTTGCCACTCGATATGGACGTATATGACATGGCAGAGTGGTGTTGTTTGGCCGAGCTCGGTACATTGTCAATGGACAACAACTGTGCAGCCGTTACATTCCCTGACTTTACACGCGGTTACTGGAACGAGATTAAGGGTTATAACCACGCTTACGCTGCTCCCGAGGCAGAGGCTGCAACAGAGGCTGCTGCCGATGCTTACACTGCAGCACAGAAGAAGGTTACAGCAGATAAGAACCTTTGGGCTCTCTACGATGCAGTAAAGGCTGCCAAGGCTGCTGGTAATGCCAAGGCTGAGGCTAAGGCACAGAAGGCTCTCGATGCTGCCAAGGCTGCTGCCGACAAGCAGATTGCAAAAGCTGTGAAAAAAGCCTTGAAGAAGTAATATACACACAGGCTATAATATGAAAGAGGTGTCCGTTCTCCGGGCACCTCTTTTTTGCTGCATAAATAAGGCCGTGTGTCAAAAATAAAAAGTTATTTATCTTTAAAATGCCCAAAAACGAGCTTTAAAGGTGTTTAAAGCATACTTTGTCAAGAAAAAATGTAATTTTTTCGTTAAAATATAGGAAAATAAAAGTTTGTTTATAAATTCGCGGTCAGCTAGAAAGTTTAAAGACATTGATTAAAGAAAGGACGTTATGATTGCAGTACTAAAAAGCGGTGTCACAAAGGTGCAGCGCGACAACCTTATTCATTGGTTGGAAACACAAAACGTGAGAGTTCACGTATCGGAGGGCGAGATACAAACAGTTCTCGGCCTCATTGGCGATACAAGTAAAATAGATATAGATCTCCTTTCGGGTCTCGAGATTATAGAGAATGTTACCCGAATAAGTGATCCCTTTAAAAGTGCGAACCGTCGCTTCCACCCCGAGGATACCATAGTTGAGGTGGGCAGCGGTGAGAACAAAGTTAAGATAGGTGGTGCCCATTTTGCTATTATGGCAGGCCCCTGCTCGGTTGAGTCGGAAGAGCAAATCCTTGCTATTGCACAAGCTGTAAAGGCTTCGGGTGCAAACATCTTGCGTGGTGGTGCGTTTAAGCCCCGCACCTCGCCTTACGATTTTCAGGGCTTGCGTGCCGAGGGCTTGCAGCTCTTGCTTAAGGCTCGCGAGGCAACAGGTCTCCCCATCGTTACCGAAATTATGAGCGCAGCTCACCTCGACCTCTTCTCCGATGTAGATATTATTCAGGTAGGTGCCCGCAATATGCAGAACTTCGAGCTTCTCAAGGAGCTTGGCCGTTCTAAAAAACCTATTCTTCTTAAACGTGGCCTTTCGGCAACGCTCAAAGAGTTGCTCATGAGTGCCGAATATATAATGAGCGAGGGTAATGAGCAGGTTATGTTGTGCGAGCGTGGTATACGCAGCTACGACAACTACACCCGCAACGTGCTCGATCTTGCAGCCGTTCCCGTGCTTCACGGCTTGAGCCACCTTCCCGTAGTTGTCGACCCCAGCCACGCAACAGGTGTTTCACGCCTCGTGCGTCCTATGGCTTGTGCGGCTTGTGCTTCGGGTGCCGACGGTCTTATCATAGAGGTACACAACGACCCTGCACACGCTCTTTGCGATGGTGCACAGTCGCTCACCCCTGCGCAGTTCGACGAGGTTGCATCGCGCGTGCGTGAGATACGCAGTATAATGCACTAATCTCTCTGTTATGAAGGTTGGAGTAGTGGGGCTGGGACTTATAGGAGGCTCGGCAGCCAAGGCTTATAAAGCTGCGGGTAACACGGTGTATGGTTGCGATGTCGACAAAGCTGTAGAGGGTTATGCCAAGCTCGAGGGCACAATTGATAAAGCGCTCGATGCGCGCACGCTCAAAGAGTGCGAGCTTGTTGTGCTTGCTACCACGCCCGCTGCCGCCATAGAGTATCTTTCGGAGAACGCGTCTAACATCCCCTCGGGTGTGCTTGTTGTGGATTTTTGTGGAACAAAACGTGCTATCTGTGCTTCGGGGTTTGCTCTCGCTGCACAGCACGGTTTCACCTTTGTGGGCGGCCACCCTATGGCAGGCTTGCAGTACTCGGGGTATAAATACTCGCGTGCTACGCTTTTTTCGGGCGCTCCGTTTATAATGGTGCCCCCTGTGCACGACGATATAACCCTCCTCGACAGGGTGAAACAGGCTCTCTCGCCTCTGGAGTTTAAGAAGTTTGTGGTTACAACGGCCGACTTTCACGACCGCATGATAGCCTATACCTCTCAAATGTGCCACGTGGTCTCTAACGCTTTTGTTAAAAGCCCGTCGGCACAGTACCACAAGGGGTACAGCGCAGGCAGCTTCCGCGATTTTACTCGCGTGTCGCGTCTTAACGAGAATATGTGGGCCGAACTTTTCTTGGAGAACAAGGAAAACCTGCTCACCGAGCTCGATTTATTGATAGATTCCCTCGGGCAGTATCGCGAGGCTATAGCCTCGGGCTCTGCCGACACCCTGCGCTCTCTGTTGCGCGAGGGGCGCGAGGCCAAAGAAAATATAGAATAAGAAAGCTATGTCTCATCGTACAATACACGTAACTGCGTCGCGCAGCTACGACATACTAATAGGTGAAAATCTGCTTCAAAAGGCGGGCGAGCTTGTGCGCCCCCTTTTGGGAACTTGCCGTTTGGCCATTCTCACCGACAGCAACGTCGACGCACTCTATGGCGCCACACTTGTCACGGTGTTGCAGGCTTCGGGCTACGATGTTTGCAAGTTTGTTATACCGGCAGGCGAGGCATCGAAGAGTGCCGAAAACCTGCTCGGTTTCCTCAACTTTCTTGCCCTGGAGCAGTTTACCCGTAGCGATGCTATAATTGCTTTTGGTGGCGGTGTAGTGGGCGACCTTGGTGGTCTTTCGGCTTCGCTCTATCTGCGTGGAGTTAAGTATGTGCAGATGCCCACGACCCTCCTTGCTGCCGTGGACAGCTCGGTAGGTGGCAAAACAGCCATAGATATCCCCGCGGGTAAAAACCTTGTCGGCAGCTTCTATCAGCCTGTGCTGGTGTGCTGCGACACCACGCTTATGGATACCTTGCCCGCCGAAATTTATCGCGATGGTTGTGCCGAGGTTATAAAATATGGTATGATACTCGACAGCGAGCTCTATACCACACTCAAGAGTGTGCCTTTTGAGCGCGAGAGCGTTGTTGCACGCTGTGTTCAGATAAAGAGCGATGTTGTGGCCCAAGACGAGTTTGATAACGGCGTACGTGGGCTTTTGAACTTTGGTCACACATTTGGTCACGCGATAGAGAAGCTGAGTAACTTTGCCGTGTCACACGGCGAGGCTGTGGCAAAGGGTATGCTGCTTGCCGCAAAGATGGCTCCTCTGTGTGGGTTGTGCGATGTGGCTGCAGAGTTGCAGGGGCTTTTGGAGCGCTACGGCTTCGACCTCTCTTGTAACTACACAGCCGAAGATATGTACGCCTCCATATTGTCCGACAAGAAACGTCGTGGCGATAACATAACCATAGTGCTCCCTCGCGCAATAGGCGACTGCGCTCTTGTTACCGTTACTGTGAGTGAGTTTAAAGAGTTATTGTGCAAAGTAATAGACTGCGATGGAAAGAAAGGTTAACGGCACATTACAGGGTGTGGTTGTGCCCCCACCCTCAAAGTCTCAGGCCCACCGCTTGCTCATTTGTGCAGCGTTGGGCACGTCGCCTTGTACCATCGCTTGCAGTAGTGTCAACGACGATATTATGGCAACTATGCGCTGTCTTAACGCGCTTGGTGCCGACATAAAATATGCCGACGGGCTCTTTTCTGTGCGCCCTGTTGTGTTGCAGAAGGGGGCTATCCTCGACTGTGGCGAGAGCGGCTCTACCCTGCGCTTCTTGGTGTCGGTAGCAGCGGCTCTCGGTGCCGACGCAACCTTTGTGGGTGCTGGTAAGTTGCCCACCCGCCCTATGGGCGACCTTTGCGTGGCCTTGGAGCAGCACGGCATCTCTTTTAAGAAACACGAAAGCGGGCTCGAGCTTCCTTTGAGCTGTTGTGGTACACTAAAGGGTGGTAGCTACACACTCCCCGGTAACTTGTCGTCGCAGTATCTCACAGGCTTGCTTTTTGCCCTTCCTCTTGCCGATGAGGGCAGCGTGATTAAGATTACAGGCGGCCTCACAAGTGCTTCCTATGTAGATATGACCCTCGACGCTTTGCGTGCGGCCGGTATAGTTGTTGCAAGAAAGGGCAACACCTATACCATAGGGGGTAATCAGAAATATGCCCTGCAGGGCGATGTAGTGGTCGAGGGCGACTGGTCGTCGGCCGCATTTTGGGTTGTTGCCGGCGTTATAGGCAAAAGACCCATAACCATAAAAGGTATGAAGACCGACTCGTTGCAGGGTGACCGCAAAATAGTAGATCTCTTGCGTTCTATGGGTGCATACATAGAAATTACACCAGACGCCATAGTGGCGCATCCTTCGCAACTTTTCGGCACCGACCTCGACTGTGCCGATACCCCCGACCTCGTGCCCATACTCTCGGTGGCTGCGGCCACAGCACAAGGGGAAACAACCTTCTTTAACGTGGGGCGTTTGCGTTACAAGGAGAGCGACCGTCTTGCAGCTATGAAGTCGGTGCTTGCAGCCTTTGGCATTGCCTCGTTTGTGGGTGAAGATACTTTTAAAGTGGTTGGTGGTGAGCCTCTTGCCCTTACTGCTGTAGATAGTTTTGGCGACCACCGCATAGCAATGTCGGCCGCAGTGTTGTCGACCGCAGCAGGTGGTGTCACCACCATCAATGGCGCAGAGTGCGTTGCAAAATCGTACCCCCTCTTTTTTGACGATTTTGCCGCCCTGGGCGGTAATTTATATTGATATTCTCACTGATTATTTTTTTATTTGCACAACTAAATTAAAAACTATAAAAACAAATATATTATGGACTTAAAGAAGCTTCGTAATCAGATAGATGATATAGATACCCAAATGTGCGACCTCTTCGCAAAACGTATGCAGGTGGTGAGCGACATAGCAAAGTACAAGAAAGAGAATAAGATGCCCGTGTATCATCCTTCGCGTGCGCGCACAGTGCTGCACAATGTTTCTAAACGCCTCGGCCCCGAGTACGAGGGTTATGGCCGCACTCTCTATCGCACAATTTTCGACTTGAGCGAGTCTATGGAGACTCGTATGCTTGCCGAGGGCTCTGAATTTTATGAAAAAATCAAGGAGATAACCTCGGTGCCTCCTTGCCCCTTCCCCAAACGCGCTACTGTGGCTTGTGCCGGTTGCGAGGGCTCTTATGCTCACTTGGCGTCGGAGCGTCTCTTCGACCTTCCCGAGATTATGTACTCTAACGGTTTCGAGGGCGTGTTCAAGTCGGTGAGCAGCGGTCTTTGCGAGTATGGTGTGTTGCCCATAGAAAACTCTTTGGCAGGCTCTGTGAACGCAATATACGACCTTCTCTCGGAGTACAACGTGAGCATCGTGCGCGGTGTGCGTCTTAAGGTAGACCACGCTTTGCTTGCTGTTCCCGGTGCAACGCTTTCCGAAATTAAAGAGATATACTCTCACCAGCAAGCGATAAGCCAGTGCTCGGAGTTCCTCTCTACACTCAAGGGCGTGCGTGTTATCGCTGTCGAGAACACCGCCGAGGCCGCGCGTATGGTAGCTCAGCAGGGCGATCGCACAAAAGCCTCTCTTTCGTCGACTCTTTGTGCCGAGCTTTACCAGATGCAGGTGCTAAAATCCTCTATCCAGAACCGCGACAACAACTATACACGCTTCATCTGCATAGCCAAGGAGCCCAAAATCTACTCTGGCGCCGACCGCACCAGCATTATGATAAACATCCCCAACCGCCCCGGTACACTCTTCCGTATAATGTCGCGTTTCAACGCTACAGGTGTCAACCTTGTGAAGCTCGAGAGCCGTCAAATACCCGAGCGCGAGTTTGAGTATCGTTTTTACTTCGACATAGAGGCTTCGGTCTACAGCGAAGAGTTCCTCTCGCTCATGTGCGAGCTTCACGAGTGTGGCGAGCAGTTTAAATACTTCGGAACATATGCCGAGATAATATAATCACCTATGAAGATACTTGTAATAAACGGCCCCAACCTTAATATGCTAGGCTTGCGAGAGCCCGCGCTCTATGGTGCGAAAAACTTTGCTGCGTTGCAAAGCTTTATACGTACCTCTGCCGGCGAGTTAGGTTTAGAGGTAGAGCTCTTTCAGTCTAACCACGAAGGCGCCATAGTCGACGCTATACAAGCTGCCTACGGCGTGTTCGATGCGATACTCATAAACCCTGCAGCCTACACCCACACAAGTGTAGCCATCCTCGACGCGCTTAAAGCCGTAGCGCTCCCCACTGTCGAGGTACACCTCACCGATATATCAACCCGTGAGGAGTTTCGCCGCTTCTCCTTTGTGTCGCTCTATGCGCAAAAGACCATCTGCGGCAAAGGATTCGATGGTTACAAAGAGGGGCTCGAATATTTAAAATCTCTTTCATAGCATCCTCTCCGGGCTTTCTTAATAACAACCACCCCCGAGCAACATTACAGAAGCTCGGGGGTGGTGTTTTTTATTCAACGCTTTTATATAGGTTTTGCAATTTATAATTATACTCGATGTAGCGCAAAACAAAGCCCCTTGTAAATCAACAATTTACAAGGGGCTTCGCAAGTACTCGAAGCGGGACTTGAACCCGCACGGCGTTTAAATGCCAAAGGATTTTAAGTCCTTCGTGTCTACCGATTCCACCATTCGAGCGACCTTTATTTTGTGTGGTTTCTTTCAAAACCGGTGCAAAGATAATTGCTTTTGCCTAATAAATCAAAAAAAGAGGGGTTTAATTTGTGATATTGATTATGGGGTTGGTTTCGCTTCTAAAAACTCGGTATTGCCACAGGGTGCGTTGTGTAGGGCCTTCGATGGGTATGTGCCGCTACATTTATTGCCGCCGAGTCGTATATTTTATTTACGGCACAATTACATATCCACCTCCACAATTTTTGCAAAGGAGTTCCAGCCGTAAGTGTTTTTGTATGTGCTTTTTGCGCCACGGGGAACATAGAGTATGCAATTCTTGTTAATTTCGCCGAAACAGCCGCTTCCTGTTGCTGTGAGTTTGTCGGCGGGTATGCGTGAGACCACTTTTGTAAGCTTGTCGCACCCCTCAAAGGCGTATGCACCGATATTTTCTACCCTGCTGCCTATTATTGCTGTTTGCAGGCTCTTGCAGCTGGCGAAGGCTTTTTCTTCAATAGTGGTTACGCTGTCGGGAATTATTATCTCTTGTAAACCGCTATTGCAGAATGCTCTTTGTGCTATTTCGGCAAGTCCTTGCGGTAAAATGGCTTTTTGTAGCGATTGGCAATGCAAAAAGCTGTGTGCTTCTATTATTTTTACTCTCTTGGGGATTGCAATTTCTTTTATTGCGCTGTTGTGGAAGGCGTATGCCTCTATGCTTTCTACACTCTCTGGTATTGCGATGCTTGGTATCTGCTGTTGAGTAAAAGCACTTGTTCCGATGATAGTAACGCTCTCTGGTATCACGGTGTTGGTGCAGGCGACAACGAGCCTGTTTGTGGCGGTTTCTATTATTGCGTTGCAGCCGTTGCGGCTGTCGTATGTGGGGTTTTTCTCGTGGACTGCGAAGCCTTCTATTTGTGTGTTTGCTTCAAAAACCCATTCACCAATCTCTTTTATGGTCGAGGGAATGTGCACCACTCCTGTGAGGCGGCAGATGATAAAGGCTTCTCTTTTTATGCTTTCGAGCCCCTCGGGGAATATTATGCTTGTGGTTTCGGGGTTGTCAAAGGCTTGGCTCCCAATGGATGTAACGCGAAAGGTGCGGCCGCGGTGCGTTACTGTTGCGGGTATTTTTACCTCTCCGTCGTTATATTCGTTTATGTATTCTTCGGGGTGTGTGCCCTTGTAGGTGAGTTCTACTGTGCGTGCGTTGTGGTCGGTGATGAGGTAATGAAAACCTTTTTCTTCGAATTTATCGGCAATTTTCCCGCGTTCCCACGCAATGTAGTCGTGTGCTGATTTGTAGCCTTCTATAACAAGGGGCGTGAGCAGGCAGGCGACTAACGCGGCTACAAGAATTGTTCTTACCCTCTTTGCAGCGAGTTCTTGTATTATCTCTTCGCAGCTATGGTAGCGCTTTTCTTTTTGCTGTTGCAGGCAACGTTTCATAATGCGCCGCAACTTTCTTGTGTGTGTTTTACCACAATTCTCCTCTATGTATTGCAGTATGCAGCCCACGGTGTAAATGTCGGCGCGTGCGTCAATCTCTTTTATGTTGCTGTGGACGGTTTCGGGTGCATTGAAGCCATTTGTGCAGCCGGGCGTGTAGTCGTTGTAGTTGCTCAAGCAGAACCCAAGGTCGATAAGTTTTATGTTGTTATTTGCCTGGGATATTATGATGTTGCGGGGGCTTATGTCTAGGTGTACCACATTTTTCAGGTGCAGAGCCTTCAGCGCTTCGCATAGCTGTAATAATAGTTTTTCGGTGTTCTTTTTGTTGTGAAAATATTCGGGCTCCTTTTCTAACTTTTCTTTTAATGTGCAACCGTTTACATACTCCATAAGAAGGCAGAGCCCGTCGGCATCGTCCTTTATGTCGATGTACTCTACTATGTATGGGCTTTTTATGTTTACCCCCGTGTTGTATTCCTTGAAGAAAATTTCGCGGTAGCGCGGCTCGCTGTATAGCTCGGGGCGTAGTTTTTTCATAAAGAACAAGCGCCCGTCCATTCGTATCTTGTAGGCGAGTGAAGTGGCACCGAAATGCTCTAACATTTCAATGTGGTCCACCTTCTTGGTGTATATAAAAAAGCTGCTATGGTTTTGTTCCATTGGTTTACGCCCTTGTTATAACTTGAAATTTAACTCCACCTTTTTTGCCACAGATGTAATTGACGGGGCCGCAACTATTGTGCAGGAGTCCCTAAAAACAGGGGTTTAATTTGTGATATTGATTATGGGGTTGGTTTCGCTTCTAAAAACTCGGTATTGCCACAGGGTGCGTTGTGCAGGGCCTTCAATAGGTATGCCGCCGCTGTTTAGGTCGAACGTGCTGCCACATTTGTTGCAGTGAGCGTGCCCGTGTGAGTGTATTATGGTGAGTTTTTTTTCGGCTCTCTCGCAGTGTGGGCAGGCAAGGTCGCAGGCTATGATGTTGCCGTCGCCGGCCGCAGGTATGCCTATTATGAGCCCGCCAAGCCCGTAGTATGGGCCACCAAGCATAATGTCTTGCTGTGATAGTTGCACGGTGAGCTCTCCTTTGGCCCACTCAACTTTGTAGGCTGTGGCACCGCTGCGGGTGATTGTGATGAACTCTCCGGGGTTGGTTGCTATGTAGTAGGGGTGTATAGATGAGTTGAAGCTGAAGCTTGCGGGGTAGTGAGAGTAGCGCGATGAGTCGTTGTCGCTGCACGATGTGAAGAGGGTTAGCACAATGCTGGTTACGGCAAATAATATTTTGTTTTTCATACAATTGTAGCTTTTTTATAAAAGAAAAACGCAACCCGGCAAGGTTTATTGTATTTGCGGGTTGCGTTTAATTGTTTTTAAGCGTCAACGGCCCAGAAGCGCCTCTTCGGCTTTGCGGCTCTTGTCGAAGTTCATGGCGTTGCAGATGCTTTCCATGAGCTCTTTTATGCGGTCGTTGCATAGGTTGCCGATGCTTCCCTCGTGTGTGTGGCGTATGTTTTTGTCGGGTGTAAAGAGCCCGGCTTCTATGTCGAGCCCCACCTTTTTGTATGCGTCGCGGAAGGGCATACCCTCGCTTGCAAGGCGGTTTACCTCCTCGACACTGAACATAGCGTCGTAACGGCTGTCGTTGAGTATCTCTTTGTTTGCCTCAATCCTTCTTATAATATATGTTGCCATAGCGATGCAGTCTTTAAGCTCGCCGAAGGCGGGCAAGAAGAGCTCTTTTATTATTTGAAGATCGCGGAAGTAACCGCTGGGCAAGTTGTTCATTATGAGTATGATGTCAGTGGGTAGCGCTTGCAGGCGGTTGCACTTTGCACGCAGAAGCTCAAAGACGTCGGGGTTCTTTTTGTGTGGCATGATGCTGGAGCCTGTGGTGCACTCGGCGGGCAGCTTCACAAAACCAAAGTTCTGCGAGTTGAACATACAGGCGTCGAAGGCCATTTTGGCTAGTGTGCCGGCCACGCTTGCGAGGGCGTAGGCTATGTTGCGCTCGCACTTTCCGCGCCCCATCTGTGCGTATACCACGTTGTAGTTCATAGAGTCGAAGCCTAGAAGCTCTGTGGTCATAGTGCGGTTGAGGGGGAACGATGAGCCGTATCCTGCAGCCGAGCCCAAGGGGTTGCGGTTGCACATTTTATAGGCTGCTTGCAGGAAGAGCATATCGTCGGCAAGGCTTTCGGCGTATGCGCCAAACCACAAACCAAAGGACGAGGGCATAGCTACCTGCAGGTGTGTGTACCCGGGCATAAGCACATCTTTGTGCTTGTCGCTCTGCTCTACGAGGGCGTCGAAAAGTTCTTTCACAGCCTCGCACACATCTTGCAACTCCTTGCGGGTGAAGAGCTTGAGGTCGAGCAACACCTGGTCGTTACGCGAACGCCCGCTGTGTATCTTTTTGCCCGTGTCGCCAAGCTTGCGAGTGAGCAAAAGTTCCACCTGTGAGTGCACGTCTTCCACGCCGTCTTCTATGGTGAAGCCCCCCTCTTCTATGGTGGTGTATATGCTGCGCAACTCTGTGTGCAGGCTTTCCATCTCCTCTTTTGTGAGCATGCCTATGCTCTGCAGCATTGTGCTGTGGGCCAAGGAGCCCAAGACATCGTAGCGTGCGAGGAAGAGGTCGAGCTCGCGGTCTTTGCCCACTGTGAAACGCTCAATCTCGGGGTTGACATCTATGTTCTTTTCCCAAAGTTTTTTTGCCATCTTTTTAATATGCTATTAGAGAAAGGGCCTCGGCAATCTTCTCCAAGCCCTCTTTTAGGGGTTTTTCAATCATCGCGCGGAGCATAAAGTTTATCTCGGCTTTTGCCACCACGCGCATCTTCGATGCTTGCTCTCCGTCGGGTATAATTTGCACCCAGAAGTTTGCGGGCATAGGCGAGCCTACGGTCTCAAATTTTATGCACTTGGGAGCTTCGCGCTCTATTATGCGCAAGGTTACCTTGCCCACGGGAGGTACATCCACGGTTACTTGGTCGCGGTCATATGTGAGCTCCTTGACCTTGTCCTGTGGTATGCGGCCTTTGAGGCTCTCGAGGTTGTTCAGGTCCTCGAGCTTGCCGAACACTCTCTCCTGGGGGTAGGGTATGTTTTTTACGCTACTTTCGTACTGGCTCATAGTATTATTTTAAGTCGTTTCTCCACTCCGAAGGGTTAGCACGCCACTCTTTGAGTGTGGGCATAACCTCCTCTGTAATATATCCGGTCTCTTTTGCAGCCTCCAGCACAGCCTCGTAGTCGGTGAGGGTGATAAGTTTCACGCCTGCTTTTGCAAAAGCCTCCTCGGCAACGCTGAAACCGTATGTGAACGATGCAACCATACCCACAACCTCCACGCCTGCAGCGCGCAACGCGTCTACAGCTTTCAAGCTGCTCAAGCCTGTAGAAACAAGGTCCTCGATAACAACAACCTTTGCGCCGGGTTGTATGTCACCCTCAATCTGGTTGCCCAGGCCGTGGTCTTTGGCTTTGGGACGCACATAAACAAAAGGTTTTGCAAGCTCCTCGGCTACAAGGGCGCCCTGTGCGATAGCGCCTGTTGCAACGCCGGCTACAGTGTCGGCCTCGGGGAATTCTTCGAGTATGAGGTTGGCAAGACCAAGCTTAACGCGAGTGCGCAAGCCGGGGAACGACAAGGTTTTGCGGTTGTCGCAGTAGAAGGGAGACTTCCAGCCCGATGCCCAAGTGAAAGGCTCTTCGGGTTGTAACTTAACGGCTTTGATTTTCAGCAGTTCTGCTGCAAGAAGAAGTTTTGATTTCTGTGCCATAATATCTGTTGTTTTAGTTAAAAATTAAATCGGTGTAGTTTGTTTGCTGTGCGAAGATAGTAAAAAATATCTCAAAAGAGTATGCTGTTTTTATTTAGTTTGTGTGTAGCCCTCTTTTTTTAGCAGCTCTACGATTTTTTCTTTGAAATTTCCCTGTATAATAATTTCTCCATCCTTCACGCTGCCGCCCACGCCGCACTTGGTCTTCAGCTGTTTGCCCAGCTCTTTTATATCTTCGTCGCGGCCTGTGAAGTTTTTTATAAGTGTTACGGTTTTCCCGCCTCGGTGGTTCTTTTCTATGCTCACCCTGAGCTTCTGTTGTTGCTTGGGCAGGGTGTCAATTTCCTCCTTTTCATCGGTGAAATATTGAAAGTCGGGGTTGGTGGAGTAGACAATATTCAGCCTCTCTTTCCAATCGTTGTTCTTCATCTTTTCAAAAGTTTTTGCTTTGGTTTGTTTTCACAAAGGTATAAATTTTTGATAACAAATTTCATCTCTTCGTAAAATAAGACTATTTTTGTTGCGTTATATGTAGTAAATAAAATAATACAATACACAAATAACGAGTATGTCGATGGAACAATTATATGCCGAAAAGGTGCCCGAGCCCACGTTGCGCCGCTTGCCGTGGTATTTGTCGGTGTGCCGTCTTTTGAAGTCGAGAGGCGAGCAGTATGTTTCGTCGACACGTTTGTCTAAGGAGACCAATATCGTGGCTTCGCAGATAGCAAAAGACCTCTCTTGTGTGAATATTGTGGGACGCACAAGGGTGGGCTACGATATAGACAACCTTCTGCAGGTACTCGAGGATTTTCTTGGCTTTACCCGCATGCATAAGGCTTTCCTCTTTGGCGCGGGGCGCTTGGGCACTGCTTTGCTCAACGACTCGGGTCTCAAACAATTTGGTCTCGAGGTGGTGGCTGCGTTCGATGTAAACCAGCGCATAGTGGGGCACACCGTGTCGGGTATCCCCGTGTACCACATAAGCGAGCTTGAAAAGCAGATGCGCCGCCACAATGTGAAGATAGGCGTTCTCACCGTGCCCATAGGTAGCGCGCAAGAGGTTGCCGACAAGATGATGGTGTGGGGTATAAAAGCAATATGGAATTTCACCCCCCTGCGCATAAGAGTGCCCGATAATATTGTGGTGCAGAACACCTCGTTGTATGCTCATTTATCGTTGATGTTCAACCGTCTCGAAGGCTTGCAAAGCGATACGGGAAATAAATAAAAGTTACAGATGAAGATTATTGCTGTTGGAAAAAACTACGCTTGTCACGCTATGGAGTTCGACGGAACGAGTGAGAAACCTCGTGTCCCGATGATATTTATGAAACCCGACTCGGCTATACTGAAGAACGGAAAACACTTCTACAAACCCGACTTCTTGGGCCGCATAGAGTATGAGGCTGAGGTTGTGGTGCGTATAAGTAGGCTGGGAAAGAGTATCCCCGCACGCTTTGCCCATCGTTACTACGATGCAGTGACCATGGGTATAGATTTTACTGCTCGTGATATGCAGCGCGAGTTTATAGAGGCAGGTGCTCCCTGGGAACTTTCCAAGGGTTTCGACTGCTCGGCGGTGCTGGGAGAGTTTCGCCCCATAGAGAATTTTAATTTGAACGACATAGATTTTTCGCTGACGATAGACGAAGAAACAGTGCAGAGCGCCAACACATCGCAGATGCTCTTCTCGGTTGACGAGATTGTGGCCTATGTGAGCCGCTTTTGCACGTTGAAAACAGGCGATTTAATATTCACGGGAACGCCGGCCGGTGTGGGCGAAGCGCGCATAGGCACGCACCTCAAAGGCTATTTGGCCGGCGACAAAGTTCTCGATTTTCACATACGATAGACTATGAACGTAAAAACACTGCTTATATCACTGCTTTTGCTCGCTCCGTTTGCTGCGAGTGCACAGTTTACAAGTGTCGACTGGGAGAGAGCCGAGGGCGACACCATTCTTCCACAGTGCACGGCTGTAATACCCTTGCCTGCCGACTACGAGGGCTTTAAGTATTGTGCAAGGGTTGAATATCCGGAGTTTCAAGAGATGCTTCCCGAGGAGGTACAGCGTTACCGCCTCTCCTCACTAGCAGGGCTTGTAGCAGAGGAGTTGCTTGTGGAAACATCGGTATCCTTTGCTGCCAAAAAACCGATGCTCGATGTAGCTTTCTTGCCGGTTGTGTTACGCGACGGCAAGTATTTGCGCCTAAACTCCTACAAACTATCCATTGAGCGTGAGGCGCAACCGGCCAAGCCGCGTAAAGCCGCAGCTTCTTCGCCCTCCGAACGATATGCCGAAAGTTCGCTTCTTGCGTCGGGGCGTTGGGTCAAGATACGTGTCGGGGAGCGTGGTGTGCACCAGATAACTCACTCACAACTTGCGCAGATGGGTTTCAAGGACCCCTCTAAAGTACGTTTGTATGGTTATGGAGGTAATATACTCCCCGAAAGAGAGATACACACCCTTGTTGACGACTTGTGCGAGGTGCCTGTGTTGCGCGACGCAAACCGCCTTCTCTTCTATGCCAACGCAACAATCTCTTGGGCATACTCTTCGAGCAAATATGTGCATCGCGAGAATGTTTACTCAACAAGCGGATACTACTTTGTAACAGAGTGCGACGAAGAGCCTGCGCAGTTTCCCACGGCGCCAGCTCAATCAAATTATTCCACCCAGAACACAACCTTCCCCGACTATGAACTTTACGAGAAGGATGCAATATCTCTTTGCAGTTATGGTAATGTAATGCTCGACAGCTACAACTACGCTTCGGGGCGTACAAAAAAGTACACCTTCTCGTTGCCACAGTTGAGCACCCCCAACCTTGATATTGATGTTGCTTTTGGTAGCAGCGCCGAGGAGGCAAGCAAGGTTGCGATAGATGTAAACGGTGAGTCGGTAGGTAACTTAACTATTTCCAAGGTGGGTACTGCCGATTTTGGCAAGATTGTCGAAGGTGGTTTTTCGAGCACAAGCGGTGCTGAAAACACGGTGATAACCCTTACCCACACAGCCTCGAAGGCTACAATGTCGGGCCACCTCGACTATGTGCGGCTCAACTTTACCCGCAACCTGGCTTTGCGTGGCTCGCAGATAAATTTCCGTGGCAACCGCACCTCGGCCAATAATGCAAAATTTGTAATCTCGGGTGCAACAGCCGACACACGCGTGTGGTGCGTCTCTTCCCCCAGTGAAATATGTGAGGTTGTGGGCGAGTTTTCGGGCGGCAACTACTCTGTTGTGGCAGGTGGCTCGTTCAGCGACGAGTATGTGGCGTTTAACACCTCGGGCAGCTTCCCCGCAGTTGAGTATGTGGGCGTTGTGCCCAACCAAAACCTCCACGCGCTTGGGCAGACCGATATGGTTATAATTGTGCCCTCTAACGGAATGTATTTGGCACCGGCCGAGCGCTTGGCCGAAGCACACCGCACCCACGACGGCATAACCGTAGCTGTGGTTACAGCAGCACAGGTATACAACGAGTTTTCTTCGGGAACACCCGACGCTACCGCCTATCGCCGCCTTATGAAGATGCTCTACGACCGTGCGGCCGATGCAGCCTCTGCTCCCAAATATTTGTTGCTCTTTGGCGACAGCTTTTTCGACAACCGCCTCTTGTCCAACCCCACCGCAAAAGCCGATGATTATCTGCTCTGCTACGAGTCGGACAACTCGGTGAACGCGATATACTCCTATGTGCTAGAAGATTATTATGGTTTCCTCGACGACAGTGAGGGTAAAAACTTCTTGCGCGACAAGGTCGATATAGGCGTGGGTCGCATCCCTGTAAAAAGTCTTTCAGAGGCCAATGTGGTGGTAGACAAAACCATCGCCTATATGGAAAACGCCGAGGTGGGCGACTGGCAAAATGTGATATCTTTTTTGGGCGACGACGGTGACAACGACCTGCCCAACCAACATATGATAGATGCCGAAAGCGTTGCCGGCGTGGTGCAGACCAACTACCCTTCGTACATAATAGACCGAATATATTGGGACGATTATGAGCCCGTTGCAAACTCCACCGGTAACGCCTACCCTGTGGTTACACAAGCAATATATAATCGCTTGAACGAAGGCGCGTTGGTGGTTAACTATTCGGGCCACGGAAGCGCCACGGTGCTGTCGCACGAGATGGTGTGGCTTGGTGCCGATATGCAGGCGTTGGCATCTCCTCGTTTGCCCTTCTGGGTTACAGCTTCTTGCGATATAGGCCCCTTCGATATAGGTGACTACTCTTTGGCCGAGCTTGCCCTCTTGAACCCCACGGGCGGAGCTGTGGGCCTCTTTACCACCACCCGCACGGTGCGTCAGGCGCGAAACGTTATAATGAACCGTGCTTTTATGAGTGTGTTGCTCTCTCCTGTGCAGGATGGCCGCTACCAAGCTGTGGGCGATGCTGTGCGTCGTGCAAAAAACAATGTCATATCTTCGTCGAGCGACTTAAGTGAGAATAAATTATCGTTCATCCTGCTGGGCGACCCTGCGCTCCGCTTGAAGCTTCCCGAGTACAAGTTTGTGGTTGAAAAATTCAACGGTGTTTCTGCCTCAACCACCACCAATGTGTCGGCAGGCGGTGTTCTCCAGGTCGAAGGCTATGTGAGCGATGCACAAGGAAACATACAAACCGACTACACGGGTGTGCTCTCTTCGACCCTCTTCGATAGCGCCGAAGATGTTTACACAAAGGACAACCTCGGCTACGGCCCGTTCAACTATACCGCCTTTAACAAAAAACTTTTTGTTGGTAGCGACTCGGTGAAGGATGGTCGCTTCAAGATAGAGATGCCCATACCTATGGATATAAGCTACAGCAACGAAAAGGGAAGGCTTAACCTGTTTGCCTACGACGCCTCGAAGACTCGCCTGGCGCAAGGGCTTTATGATAACTTCCACGTGGCCGGCACCGCCTCTTCGTTAACAAACGATGGTAAAGGTCCCGAGATTAAAATGTACCTCAACACTCCCTCTTTTGTCGATGGCGGCGAGGTTAACACTACACCTTTCTTCTGTGCATCGTTGTACGACGAGAACGGTATAAACACGGTGGGCTCGGGTATAGGTCACGATATTATGCTCATTGTGGACAACGACATAAACCAGACATATAATTTAAATAATGTCTACACCCCCGTGGTGGGCGACTACAAGCGTGGCACGGTTGCACTTTCGTTGGATGCTTTGTCGCCAGGGCCTCACACGCTTATGTTGCGCGTGTGGGACTTGTATAACAACTCTTCGGTGGGCGAGCTCTCTTTTGTGGTTGTTCCCGGCCTGGCTCCCGACCTTGCTCAAATAACCCTCTCGCCCAACCCCGCACGATATGGACAGACATCGTACTTTGTGCTTACACACGACCTCCCCTACAGCACGATGGATGTTAAAATAGAGGTGTTTAATATGCAGGGGCAGCGCATGTGGCAAAAAACCGAACAAGCGTTGTGCAGCGGTAACGTGTATACTTGCGCTTGGGATGTTACAGCCGACGGCGGCCAGCCTATGCCCACAGGTGTCTATATTTACCGTGCATCTCTCTCGTCGGGTGGCAGCAGCGAGGTGACAAAATCGGGAAAATTTGTGGTGATAAACAATAAATAGTGCAAAACGGAGTTTATAATAATAACCTTGAATAAAAAATAAAATATGACAAAAAATAGGATTTTATCTTTTTTGCTGTTGGCTGTGCTTTTTGTGTCGTCTTATGCACAGGACGAGAAGTTTAACCCTGTTTACACAGGTGTAACCTCTCTTTCAATCGCTCCCGACGCCCGTGCCGGCGCTCTTGGAGACGTGGGTGTTGCCACCGAGGCCGATGTTTTCTCGCAATATTGGAACCCTGCAAAGTATCCCTTTAATATAGCTCGCGCGGGTATGGCTATGTCTTATACCCCTTGGTTGCGTCAGCTTGTTAGCGACATCGACTTGGTGAACCTAGCAGGCTTCTATCGTATAGGCGATTATTCGGCTATAAGTAGCTCGCTCACATACTTCTCTCTGGGCGAGGTATTCTTGGAGGACCAAACAACCATAAAACCCTATGAGTTTGCCTTCGACGTGGCCTACTCTCGTATGCTGTCGGAAAAACTATCGGCTGCTATCGCTTTGCGTGTAATTTACTCCGACCTTAAATACTCGCGCAACGAAGATATGGAGCCCGGAAAGGCTTTTGCTGCCGATGTTGCTATGTACTATAATAATTATGTTATGGTGGGCGACCGCGAGTGCTTGCTGGGCTTGGGTTTCAACGTGTCGAACATAGGTACAAAAATTTCATACGATGGTGGTACCAGCAACGAGTTTCTTCCCACAAACTTGCGCTTGGGTGCTTCGTTGCTCTATCCTATCGACGAGTATAACACCATCTCGTTTAGTGCCGATATAAATAAGTTATTGGTGCCCACTCGCCCCACATATAATCAGTTTCTCGAAGAGATGGGCTATTCGGCTAACGATGGTGTAGACTATCGTCAGGAGTACGATGTGTGGCTCGACAATGAGGGTTACAACGATGTTTCGCCCATTTCGGGTATCTTTAAGTCGTTCAACGATGCTCCCGGTGGCTTTAGCGAGGAGCTCAAGGAGATATATGGTGGTATAGGTATTGAGTACTGCTATAACCAACAATTTTCAGTGCGTGCCGGTTATCACTACGAGAACGAGTTTAAGGGAAACCGTAAGTACTACACCGTTGGTGCAGGTTTCAGGATGAGCGTGTTCTCTCTTGACGGTGCTTACCTTATATCGGCAGCGCAGAGCAACCCTCTCGACCAGACGTTGCGTTTCTCGCTTTCGTTTGATATGGATGGCTTGAGAGAGCTTTTTGGCCGTTAAATAAAATATAGAAGTTATGATAAGAGTAGGTTTTGGTATCGACGTGCATCGTTTTGCCGAGGGGCGCGATTTGTGGATAGGTGGTATTAAAATACCTTATGAGTATGGTCTTGCAGGCCACTCCGATGCCGATGTGCTTATACACGCAATATGCGATGCTCTCTTGGGTGCTGCAAATTTGCGCGACATAGGTTTTCAGTTCCCCGACAACTCTGATGAGTTTTTGAACATCGACAGCAAAATTTTGTTGCGTCGCACAGGTGAGCTTCTCGCTGCAAAGGGTTACAGAATATGTAATATAGACTCAACGGTGGCTGCGCAGGCCCCCAAGCTAAACCCCCACATCCCCGAGATGCAACGTGTTATGGCCGACGTGCTTGGCATAGACGCCGACATGCTCTCTATAAAGGCTACAACCACCGAAAAGTTGGGCTTTGAGGGGCGCAAGGAGGGCATAACAGCCTACGCAACAGTGCTTATAGAGAAGTAATCTTTTTTCTATGCGCGCGACACGCTTTTTAAATATCTTTTTATCAGCAGCCTTTGTGCTGCTGATTTCGTCTTGCGCCTCTTTGTCGCGTAGCGGGGTGGGGCGCATAAAGCGTTACACGGTAGAGAGCGCCCGCCTGCCCGAAAGCTTCGACGGCACGCGCATAGCCTTTGTGTCCGACCTTCACTACCCAAGTCTTTTTTCGGCAAAAAGGCTTCGTCGTTTAACTCGTAAATTGAGCGATGTAGGTGCCGATATTGTTGCTTTCGGTGGCGATTATCTTGCTTCGCCGCAGTGTGCCAATGTGCTTTTTTCCTCCTTTTCATCGCTAAAAACCACCTACGGGAAGTTTGCGGTGTGTGGTAACCACGATTATAAAATATACCCCACTCTGCTAGCCGAGAGCAAACGTAACGGGGTGGTGCTGCTTGCCGACTCGGCTGTGTATTTGTCGTGTGGTAGCGACAGCATAGCTGTTATGGGTGTGCGCAACTCTTTCAGGTGCGACTCTGCGGCTCTTGCGATGCTTGCTACTCAACCGGCCGATCTTTTTACCGTGCTCCTTGCCCACACTCCCGACTTTGCTCAAGATGCAGGCGCAGAGTGCGACCTTGTGCTCTCGGGGCACACGCACGGTGGGCAGGTGACTTTTTTGTGGCTTTACACCCCGGTTAAAAACACAAAATATGGCAAGCGTTTCTTGCGAGGGCTTAACTTTACCGACAAAGGGGTGCCCGTGATAACCACAAACGGGGTGGGTACATCGCGCCGACGGGTGCGTTGGTGTGCGTCAAGCGAGATAGTTGTGGTTACTCTCAAGAGTGTGTCGCAGCACTTGTAGAGCCTCTTTTTTTTCGCGTGGTTGCGGGCAAAAGAAAATGTTTTTGTATATTCGCATCGTTATTCTAACTGTGTAAACTTATGGCTCAACCCTTGCCGATAGATGAAATTTATATGCGTCGTTGCCTGCAGCTTGCTGCTTGTGCCGTTGGAGGAACATCGCCCAACCCCGCGGTGGGCGCCGTTATTGTGTGCAACGGGCGCATAATAGGCGAGGGATACCACATAAAAGCGGGTGAGCCGCACGCCGAGGTTAACGCGGTGCGCTCGGTAAAAGAAGTTGACAAAAAGCTCCTCTCACAGTCGACTATGTATGTTACGCTTGAGCCCTGCTCGCATTATGGAAAAACACCCCCTTGTGCCGACCTCATAATCTCCTGTAAAATACCGCGTGTTGTGGTTGGCATCACCGATACAAATAGTTGTGTAAACGGTGGCGGCATAGCGCGTATGCGTGCTGCGGGTATAGAAGTTGTTGTTGGTGTGCTGAACGATGAGGCTCGCGAGATAAATGAAAATTTCTTTACTTTTCACGAGCAGCAACGCCCACGTATAATTCTCAAGTGGGCCGAAAGTGCCGACGGTTTTATCGACACTCTGCGCGACAGCTCTTTGCAGTTGCCGGCGAAAATTTCAAATCCTCTGTCGCGCGTTGCGGTGCACAAGTTGCGTTCGCGTTGCGATGCTATACTTGTTGGCTCTCACACAGCCCTGCTCGATAATCCTTCGCTCGACGTGCGTTTCTGGGGCGGTCGTTCGCCCTTGCGCTTGGTTATCGACAGGCGTGGTGCTTTGCCCTCTACTCTTAATTTGTTCGACGGCAAGCAACCGACGGTAGTTTTTACCGAGCGTGAGCAAGAGGGTAAGTTCGGGCGTGGTGTGGAGCAGGTGGTCTTGGATTTTTCGCTCTCTGTGCTGCCGCAGATATTAACCTTCCTGCACTCTCGCAAGGTGGGCAGTCTGCTTGTTGAGGGTGGTGCTAAATTGTTGCAAAGTTTTATCGACGCCTCTCTGTGGGACGTTATAAGGGTGGAACAAAATCCTAACCTCTTTCTTCACAACGGTGTCAAGTCGCCCTCTTTGCCAGCTTTGTCGCCTGCAAAAAAAGAGGAGTTTGCAGGTAATGTTGTGGCAACTTTTTGTTTAAAAAATGCTATATAAATTATAAAATATTATAAATAAGGCGCGAAAAATGGTTTAAACCAAAAAATGTTGCTATTTTTGTAAGTTGAATAAAAGTATTAAAACTATGAGAAAAAACATAGCAACATATTTGGCACTCTTTTCGTTGCTTTTCGTCGCTGCGTCGTGCAAGGATGATAATCAGATAATAGGCGATGTTTCGGGCACGCATTATGCCTACGTAACAGCCTTTAATATCGACAATATCAAATGTCCTTTCCACGATGTTACAGCTATGGGCGAGGATACTATTGTTGAAAAAATTGTGTCGGGCGATGAATTTGAATTTGTTATCGATCACGCGGCGAAAGAGATTTACAATATAGACTCTCTCACTTTTGGCACAAAGGTCAACAAGGTTGTCTCTTATATCTCTTGCGTGGGCGTGCCTTACCGCTACGTTGCTGCCGAGGACAGTTATGTTTACTACAACTCTTCCGACTCGGTGGATTTTACCTCTCCCGTTAATGTTTGCATCGCCTCTACCGATGGTACATACGAAAGTTACTATACCATAAAGCTTAATGTGCACCAGGTAGACCCTAATCTTATGGTGTGGGAAAAATTTGTCGATGCCACACTCGAGGGTGTTACTCCCGCAAAGTTGCTCGAAAAGGGCGACAAACTCTATCTTTTTGGAACATCTTCGGCTGGGGATGTTGTGGTAGCCGAAAGCTCTTTGCAGGGCTCGCCCGTGTGGGGTGTTGTGGCTGCATCGCTCCCCGCAGGTAGCGACCTATCGTCTATCTTGCTTTTTGGCGATAAGTTCTACGTGCTTGCTCAAGGCGATGTTTATGCTTCGGCCGACGCGTTGTCGTGGGAGGTGGTTTCGTCGGGTGCCGGTTTTGTTTCGCTCTTTTCGGTGTCGGACAATGGTAGCAAGCTTTGGGCTGCCGATGCGAGCAACATCTACAGTTCGGTCGATGGTGAGAGCTTTCAGCAGGTTCAGTCATTGCCCGAAGGTTTCCCCCTTTATGGCAACAACTTTATAAACAGCACGTTGACAACAAATGCGAATATACACCGCACTATACTTATCGGCTATGCAACTGCTGAAAAAACCGGCGATGTGAAGGTGTGGTGCCGCTTGTCGAACGGTAGCGGTTGGTTTGAATACTCTTTGGGTAATAACGAATATACTTGTCCCTCGTTTGGCGGCTTGGCTGTTTTGGGCTACGACGATGCTATGTTTGCTTTCGGTGGCGCTACAAAGTTCGGCGGTGTGCAACTTAATTCTTTCGATAAGTTCTACATCTCGCGCGATAACGGTGTTGTGTGGAAAGAGTGCAACGACTATGGTGTGTCGCTCCCGGCAGAACTTAAAGGTGCCGATGAGGCTTTTGCAGCTGCGGTGTCGCAGAACGAGTATATGTGGATAGTAACCCCCACCGCTGTGTGGAAGGGAAGAATTAACCGTTTGGGGTTTAAATAAAGTGCAGGAACTATGAAGAACGCCCGTTTTTTTAAAAACCTTTTGTTGTTCATTGCGTTGTGGGGCTTTGCAACCATCTCGCGTGCCGACGACCTCGAATATAGAATGGAGGTAGGCGGTATGCTGGGTGTGACAAACTACTACGGCGATGCCAACTATAGCGGGATGTTCAAAAATATGAACGTGATGGGTGGCTTTGCAGGCCGATACAACATAAACCCGCGTTTGGCAGTAAAGGGCTCTCTTGCTGTGGGTAAAATATCGGGTAACACCGCCGATGGTGAAAACCGCTTCCCCAAAGGCGAAACGGAGTTTAGCCGCTCTATATATAACTTGTCGGTGCAGTTTGAGTGCAATTTTTTTGCCTATGGCAACGGCGCAAGTTACAAGGGCACACGCCGTTTTACTCCTTACATAAGCGGTGGCCTTGGAGCTACGTTTGCACCCGCCCCGCTCGAGAGTGTGTTTGCCGTGGAGTTGCCTCTTGGCCTTGGTGTTAAGTATAAACTTGCACCGCGTTGGAACGTGGGTTGCGAGCTGTCTTACCACTTTACCTTCTCCGACAACCTCGATGTAGTTAGCGAGCAGGCTCCTGTGTTGAGCGACCCCTATGGTATAAAGAGTAGCGGCTTGAAAAACAAAGACAGTTTTTCCTACTTTTCGATATTTGTGACATACGATATATCGCCCAAATACAGGAGATGCAATAATTAAAACCGGAAACTTCAAAAAAATATATACGATATGGCTTATTCAGAACTTGTGAATAGAGAGAATGTTCCTCAACATATAGCGATAATAATGGACGGCAACGGCCGTTGGGCACAAATGCGCGGTTTGGACCGCTCGCAGGGTCACCAGGCGGGTGCAGCTACTGTGCGTCAGCTTGTTGAGAACGCAATAAGCATAGGTGTTAAGTATCTCACCCTCTACACCTTCTCGACCGAAAACTGGAAACGTCCCCAGGCCGAGGTTGCCGCGCTCATGGCGTTGCTCTTCGAGTCGATAGAGGAGGAGCTTTTTGTAAAGAACAACGTGGCTTTCCGCATAATAGGCGACTTGAGCAAGTTGCCGCAGAATGTGCGTGAGCGTCTCGAGGCTTGTGTTGCCCGCACCGCCAACAACGACCGTATGACCTTGGTGCTTGCTCTGAGCTACTCGGCAAAGTGGGAGATAACCGAGGCTGTGCGTAGCATCGCTTCGAGCGTGCAGAACGGTGAGCTTGCTGTGAGCGACATAGACGACGAGTACATATCGTCGCAACTTACCACAAACTTTATGCCCGACCCCGACCTCCTCATACGCACCGGAAAAGAGCAGCGCTTGAGTAACTTCCTTCTGTGGCAGTGTGCCTATTCGGAGTTTTACTTCACCGAGGTGCTGTGGCCCGACTTTGACCACGAAGAGCTGTGCAAGGCCGTTTGTGAGTATCAAAAGCGTCAGCGCAGATATGGCTTGACAGGCGAGCAAGTTAGTAAATGAAAATAAATTTAAAGATGAAATATTTTTCGTTCCCGAAAACTCTTTTTATAATGTTGTCGCTGTTTGCAGCTTTGCAAGTAACGGCGCAGGAAACCATTATAAAACCCACAATTCTATATACCGACAAATCGCACACCTACACCATCGGTGGTATAAACCTCACAGGTGTTGATAACTACGAGCCCTATCTCATCATAGGAATCTCGGGGCTCTCTGTGGGCGATGTTATCGAGGTGCCCGGCGAGGCTATCACTACGGCTGTGAAGAATTTCTGGAAACACGGCCTTTTTGCCGATGTGAGCATAGAGGCCGACAGTATTATAGGCGATAAAATATATTTGGGTATAAACCTAAAACAAAGACCGCGTATCTCGCAAATAAACTACAACGGTATGAAAAAGAGCGAGCGCGAGGACTTGGAGCTAAAGCTGAGTTTTAGAAAAGGTAACCAAATTACGCCCAATATGGTAGACCGCGCAACGCAGGTTGTGAAGGAGTATTTCGAGGACAAGGGCTACCGCAACGCCGATGTTATAATACGTCAGCGTCCCGACGTTACAGCCGACAACCAGGTTATAGTCGATGTAAATGTCGATAAAAAGGAGAAAGTCAAGGTAAACCGCATATACATAAACGGTGTTAAAGAGGTACCCTTGAAGAAGATAAAATATGCGATGAAAACGCGCGAAAAGATGCGTTGGAGCAACTTGCAGAAGACCATCTTCAGAAAAAAGAACTTTGTTCCCGAGCAGTATGCCGAGGATAAAGAAAACATTCTCTCGCGTTACGCCGAGTATGGTTTCCGCGATGCTCGCATTATCTCCGACAGCGTTGTGCCCCACGACAACAAGAGTGTGGATATATACATCGACATCGAAGAGGGTAACAAATACTACATACGCAGCATAAAGTGGGTGGGTAACAGTGTCTTCTCCACCGCATATCTCGATTTTCTCCTGCGCCTGAAGCCCGGAGATGTGTATAACCAAACAGAGCTCGACAAACGCCTCTTCTCCGACGACGACGGTGTGAAGAACGAATACTACAACCAGGGTTATGTCTTCTTCGATATATTGCCCATAGAGGTGAGCGTTGTAAACGACTCAATAGACCTGGAACTTCGTATGTCCGAGGGTGCACAAGCTACCATAAATAGAGTGCGCATCACGGGTAACGAGCGCCTTTACGAAGAGGTTGTGCGTCGCGAGCTTCGCACTATCCCCGGTAACCTCTTCTCGATGAGCGCCCTCGAACGTTCTTATCGCGAGATAGCCAACCTTGGGCACTTTAATCCCGAAACCATAAAACCCGATGTTGTTCCCAATAGAGAGTCGGGTACCGTGGATATTAACTGGGGCCTCGAAACAAAGAGTAGCGACCAGATAGAGCTGTCGGCTGGTTATGGCCAGACAGGTGTCATAGGTAAGCTCTCGCTCAAGCTCACCAACTTCTCTATGCGCAATATGTTTCGCAAGGGAGCTATGCGTCGTGGTATTTTGCCGCAGGGCGACGGACAAACTGTAACGTTGAGCGCACAATCTAACGGAAAGTACTACCAAGCCTACAGCGTGTCGTTCTTCGACCCTTGGTTTGGTCGCAAACGCCCCAACTCTTTCTCTGTGTCGGCCTTTATGTCGATACAGACCGACGTAGCCGACAGCTACTATAATTCGGCCTACTATAACAACTATAACAACTACCTCTATGGTTACGGAAACTATAACAACTATGGTAGCGGTTACAACAATATGGCTTCGTACTACGACCCCGACAAGTACATAAAGATGTATGGTTTCTCAATCGGTTGGGGCCGTCGCCTCAAGTGGCCCGACGACCACTTCTCACTTTCGGCCGAGTTGAACTATCAGCTCTACTCGTTGAAAGACTGGCAGTACTTCCTCATAACCGACGGTAACTGTAACAATATAAACCTCACTCTCACCTTGTCGCGTAGCTCTATCGACAACCCCCTCTTCCCGCGTCAAGGCTCGGAGTTTTCGTTGCAGACCTCTGCCACACCGCCTTACTCGCTTTTCGATGGCAAGGACTACGCATCGCTTGCCAGCAACACCAAGAGCCCCTCTTACAAGAGCGAGCTCCGCGACAAGCATAAGTGGATAGAGTATTACAAGTTTAAGTTCCGTAGCAAGACATACACCTCGCTCACATCGGGCAAACGCAACCTTGTGCTCATGACCCGTGCCGATTTTGGTCTCTTGGGCAGTTACGACAAGAACAAAAAGTCGCCCTTCGAAACATTCTATGTGGGTGGCGACGGTATGAGCGGTAGCTACTCTTATAACTACGCCACCGATATGGTCTCTTTGCGTGGTTACGAGAACGGAAGCCTCACCCCTTATGGTTACGAAGGTTATGCCTACACTCGTATAGGTGTTGAGTTGCGCTACCCCTTCTTGATGCAACCCTCTACCACAATTTATGGTCTTGCTTTTGTTGAGGGTGGTAACGCCTGGAACGACGCTTCCAAGTTCAACCTCTTCGACCTCAAGCGTAGTGCCGGCGTGGGTATACGCGTCTTCTTGCAGATGATAGGTCTCATAGGTCTCGACTGGGCGTACGGCTTCGACGATGTATTTGGCTCAACACAGTACAGCGGCAGTCACTTCCACTTTGTATTAGGTCAGGAATTTTAAAAAAGTATAGTTATGAAAAAGGTATATATGGTTGCATTGTTTGCTCTCTTCTCGGTTATGGCTGCGCAGGCACAGAAGTTTGCTCTCATAGATATGGAGTATATATTGAAAAATATTCCGGCCTATGAACGTGCCAACGAGCAGATGTCGCAACAATCTAAAAGATGGCAGGCCGAGATAGATAACCTTGTGCTCGAGGCCGAACAGTTGTACAAAAAGTATCAAAGCGAGTCGGCTTTTCTCTCCGACGAGCAGCGCAAAGCACGCGAAGAAGAAATACTCGAAAAAGAGAAACAGGCCAGCGAGCTTAAACGCCTCTACTTTGGCCCTAACGGCGAGCTCTTTAAAAAGCGCGAGAGTCTTATGGCGCCCATACAAGACGAGATTTACAACGCCGTGAAAGAGATTTGCGAGAACAAAAAGTACTCTATGGTTGTCGACAGAGCGTCGGCAGGGAGCATAATATATGCCACGCCCAAGGTCGACATAAGCAATGAGGTGCTTGCTAAACTTGGTTATTCAAATTAAATCTCTACCTTTGTAACCAAACTTGTTTAAAATGTGAATAATATTAAATAAATAAAACAATGAAAAAGATTCTTATTTTAATTTTGATGATGGCTCCCTTGAGCCTTTTTGCGCAGAGTGCACAGAAGTTCGGTTATGTTAACGCACTTTCAATAGTTCAGATTATGCCCGAGTATACAAAGGCACAGAACGACTTGCAAACTTTGCAGAAACAATATTCTGACGAGTTTGACCGCTTGCGCACCGAGCTCGAGAAGAAGGGTGTTGCTTTTGAGCAGGTAAAAGATTCTCTCCCCGCTAGCATACTTCAGCGTCGTGAGCGTGAGTTGCAGGAGTTGTACACACGCATGCAGCAGTATGAGCAGGAGAGCGTTCAAAACTTGCGTCAGGCACAGGAGACAAAGCTTGCCGAGGTTAACGATGTTCTGCAGACCGCTATTCAGGCTGTCGGTCGCGAGGGTGGTTACATCTGCGTTTTCGATATCTCAAGTGGTATCCCCTACATCAGCGAGACTCTCTGCGACAACCTCGACGCAAAAGTTAAGGCGAAGCTTGGTATAGCTGCAAAGTAATAATTTGACAGATAAAAATTTTAAGAGGCTGTGCAAGAAGCAGAACTTCGGGCAGCCTCTTAAAATTGTATAATTACAAGAAGCAAACATATATAAATGCGTAAACTGTTTTTTGTTCTACTTTTTGTGCCTCTGATGTTGCAGGCACAGAACACAGAGTTTGGTTACCTTGGTCTTAAAGAGGTTATGAACGCCCTCCCCGAGGCGCGTGTAGCACAGGAGGAGTACGATGCTCTTGTTGCTCTTTGCGACCAAGAAATAGAGCATAGCGAGGAGACCTTAACCCGTGCTTATGTATCTTTCCTAGACGGTCAGCAGAGCTTCCCCGAGCCCATCTTGCGCAAACGCCAAAAAGAGTTGCAAGAGATGGTCGACCGCATAGTTGTGCTTCGCGACGAGCTCAAGGAGTACCTTGTTCAGGCACACGACTCATTGTTCTCTCCCATCGTGCAGAAGATAGATACCGCCATAGAGAGTGTGTGCTTGCGCAACAATCTTGCGTATGCTATAGATACCGACAAAGAGGTATATCGCTTTGTAAACCACAACTTTGGAGTAAATATAACAGACCTTGTTATTCAAGAGGTTATATCGCCCAAACAGGTTGAAAAAACAAGAGAATTTGTGTCGGTTGAGGAGGGTGCTGAAAGCGAGGCTGCCGACGCCGCTTCAACTACCGAGAAGGCTACCAGCGAAGCTGTTGACACCACCTCTATAGCTGAAGAGAACACTACCAGCGAAGAAATACAAATTGTAGAAGAGTAAGAGAGAAAAAGTTATGTTTGGCAACAACAAAGATAAGATAGCCGGCCCGATAGGTGTTTTCGACTCGGGCTACGGTGGTCTCACAATATATCGTGAGATACAGAGCTTGTTGCCGCAGTACGACTATCTCTATCTTGGCGACAACGCCCGCACCCCCTATGGTACCCGCTCTTTCGATGTGGTGTACGAGTTTACTCGTCAGTGTGTGAAGCACCTCTTCTCGCAAGGTTGCCATTTGGTTATCCTTGCCTGCAACACAGCTTCGGCAAAGGCTTTGCGCTCGATACAGCAGGTCGACCTGCCTGTTATAGCGCCGCATCGCAGGGTGCTTGGTATAATACGCCCCACAGCCGAAATTATAGGCGATGTTACGTTGAGCCGTCACGTGGGTATACTTGCCACGGCAGGTACGGTTAAGTCAAACTCTTATCCTCTTGAAATTCAGAAACTTTATCCCGATGTGGTTGTTACCGCCGAGGCCTGCCCTATGTGGGTGCCTCTTGTCGAGAACTACGAGCACAACAGCTTGGGTGCCGATTATTTTGTTAAACGCCACATCGATAATCTTTTGTCTCGTGACCCGCAGATAGACACCATAATACTTGGTTGTACACACTATCCTATGCTCATAGACAAAATTAAACAGTTTGTGCCACAGGGCGTTAAGGTGCTTACCCAGGGCGCAGCGGTTGCAGCATCGCTTAAAGACTACTTAAGCCGTCACCCCGAGATTGATGCGCTATGCTCAAAAGGTGGTAGAACGGTTTTTGGAACAACAGAGTCTGATAATAGTTTCCGCGAGCAGGCTTCGCGTTATCTAGAACAAAACATTGAGGTAGAGCACGTTGTGCTCGAATAGTTTATTCCTCGTTCCTGCCTAAAAAGTTTTTTGTAAGTATTTTTACCGGCAACCACACGGCAACAAGCCCCACGGCAAGCACGGTGAAGAAGATTGTTGCAACGTCTGCAAGCTCAACTTTTACAGGGTAGCTGCTCACAATGAAGCCGTCGGCCGCATCGCCCAGCGACAGCAACCCAAATTTTTGTTGCAACAGGCATATAACAAGCCCCAAGGCTATGCCTCCCAAGGCTCCTATAGCCGATATTATACTCCCCTCGAAGACAAAAATATTTGTTATAATCTTTTTTGTGGCACCCAAGGAACGCAGGGTGTCCATATTTTGTCGTTTCTCCAGAATGAGCATCGATAGCGAGCCTATGATATTGAAGCAAGCTATGAGCAGTATGAAACAGAGGAAGATATAGGATATAAACTTCTCTATCCTCATAACCTTGAATATATCTTTTTGTTGCTCGTAGCGGTCTTCCAAGTTGAATCCCTCACCAAGTATGCCGGCTATAGCCTCTTTTGCTTCGCTTGCGCTATGCCCGTCGGCAAGCTTAATCTCGAGGCTTGTAACCTCGTTGTCGGCTCGGCCGAAGATTTCTCTTGCAAAGCGGGCCGATGTGAGGATATACCCCTCGTCGTACTTTGGTTGGTTGGTGAGAAAGGCTAGCCCCGACGATTGTAGCTTTCCTTTTTTGAAGTTTGCAGCAGGTTGCGAGAAATTTATTTTTGCTTTTCTCTTTGGGGCATATATCTCGAGCGGAGCAACGTGGTACAGCCCGCTATTAAGCGTGCTCAAAATACCCAAGCCCGGTACCGCGTAGCTGTTTATGCTGTCGCTTAAAAGAAAACGGCCGCGCCCCACTAGGCTACCTTCTATGTCGGTAAGTAGTTTGAAGTTCTCCTCAACACCCTTTATGGTGGCCATGGTCTGCTTGCCGTTATACTGCACCATAACTTTGTCCTCTATGGCTGCCGACACAACCTGCAGGCAAGGCTGTTGCTGCAGTGCAGTGCGTGTCTCTTCGTCGAAAACAAAGTTTTTTCCCTGCATAGCCGTAACTTTTATGTCGGGGTCGAAGGCGGTAAATTGCTTGGCCACCAACTCCTTAAACCCGTTGAAAACCGACAGGGTGCACACCATCGCCACGGTGGCAAGTGTCACGCCGGCTATAGCCACCCCCGATATGATGTTTATCACCTGGTGGCTTTTTTTTGAGAAAAGGTATCTCTTGGCTATGTATAACGACAAGTTCATCGTTAGTCTTTGAGCAACTCGTCGATGTGCTCTATGTAGTCGAGAGAGTCGTCGAGGTAGAAGCGTACCTCGGGGATTATTCTTAACTGATGACGCACTCTGTTGCCGAGCTCAAAGCGTATAGCTTTTATGTTCTCGTTAAGGTGCTTTACAACCTCGTTGCCCTTCTCCGAGGGGAACACGCTCAAATAGGCCTTTGCTATGCCGAGGTCGGGGCTTACACGCACCACGCTCACCGACACCATAATGCCGCGTGTCTCCTTTGCAAGTTTTAATAGAATATCGCTTAACTCCTTCTGTATGAGGCGCGAAATTTTGTTTTGTCTTGTACTGTCCATTATTCTTTATCTGTTTTTTTTCTAATTATTGTGAGCCCGTCGCGCAAGGGGAGGATGACCTCTTCCACGCGTTTGTCGGCACGCACATAGTCGTTAAAGGCTCTCACGCCGTTTGTTTGTGCGTCTTGTCGTTTGTCGTCTATTATCCACCCATCCCACAGGGTGTTGTCGGCTATAATCCACCCACCTTCGTTAAGGTGTGCAAGCGCCATCTCGTAGTAGGCGGTGTACTCGCGTTTGTTACCGTCGATGAAGACAAGGTCGAACCTCTCGTTCATCGTGGGCACAATATCCAGCGCGCTACCTATGGTGAAGACAATCTTGTCGGCTACGGGAGAGCCCTCTATCCAGCGACGGGTAAAATCTTCGAGCTCGTCGTCTATCTCAAAGGTGTAGAGCTTTCCGCCCTCGTCGAGCCCTTCGGCCATACATATAGCCGAGTAGCCAGTGTATGTGCCTATCTCCAAAATTCTTTTTGGACGCATCATCTTCACAAGCAACTTCAGCAACCGCCCCTGCACCTGCCCCGATGCCATGTGAGGGTTAAGTATCTCTATGTTTGTTGCTCTGTAGAGGTTGTAGAGATACTCCCCTTCGGGGCTGCTGTGTGCGGCAATATAATCGTCGAGCCTGCTGTCTATACTCATTGAGGTAATAATAATTTGAGTGCGAAGATACAATAATTATGTGAAAATGAGAAATTGAGCGTGTGGTAGCCTGCTTTTTTTGTGCAAAGTGGCAGATTTTTTTTGTAATTTGCTTTTTTGCTATGGTTTATTACTAACTTCGCATTGAATTTATGGGTTTATGGGTAGCAAAGATTATGTGAAAAAAAAGGATGTATCAAGGGGGCGCAGCAGTTCTCCTCTTGAGCTTTATCGCATATATCTGCGGCTCGAAAAGTCTCTTTCGCCCAACTCTATAGAGGCCTATGTGAGTGATGTAGAGAAATTCTCAAATTTCCTCGATGGAAAGAGCCTTATTGCAGCCGAGCTTAACGACCTGCGCGCCTTTATGGCAGCTCTCGATGAGGTTGGCATAAACCCTCGCTCGCAGGCTCGCGTGGTTTCTTCTCTGCGCTCCTTTTATAGCTTTCTGCAGCTCGATGGTTTTGTAGAAAAAAGTGTAGCCGAGTTGTTACAGTCGCCCAAGATGGGTGTGCGCCTGCCCGAGGTGCTTTCTCTGCAAGAGATAGACGATATGATAAACGCTATAGACCTCTCGAAGCCCGAAGGGCAGCGCAACAGAGCTATGATGGAGATGCTCTATAGCTGTGGCCTGCGTGTGTCGGAACTTTGCGACCTCAAGCTGTCCGACCTCTTTCTCTCCGAGGGCTTTATACGAGTTACAGGCAAGGGAAGCAAGCAGCGTCTTGTCCCCATATCGCCTCGTGCCATAGCCGAGCTCGATGCCTACAAACAAGAGCGTTGCCACATAAACATAAAGCCCGGTTACGAGGATTTTGTCTTCATAAGCGCCAGGCAGAAAAAGAGCCTTACCCGTGTTATGGTCTTCTATGTGGTAAAAGAGCTTGCCGCCGCGGTGGGGATAGTGAAAAACATAAGCCCGCACACCTTCAGGCACTCTTTTGCTACGCATCTGCTCGAGGGGGGTGCCAACTTGAGAATAATTCAGGCGATGCTAGGGCACGAGAGTATATCGTCGACCGAGATTTACACCCACCTCGACCGCACCCGTTTGCGCGAGGAGATTATAGAACACCACCCGCGAAACAAAAAAAGAGTGTGAAAAATATGAAAAATAATTTGTGCTCGGGTATTTTTGTTTGTAAAGTGGATTATTAAACTTATCTTCGCGTAGTTTTTAACATACATCAAATAAAGCAAATTCTTAAAATAAATAAACCGATGAAAAAACTATCATTCTTGCTATCTCTCGTGGTGCTCTTTTTCTGCTCTTGTAGCTCTAAAATGGGCGAGCTTCCCGCAGAGTATTTTACCGTAACACCCCAGGTGCTCGAAGTTGTTGGCAGTGAAATTCCCGTAACAGTCGACGGTAAGTTCCCCGCCAAGTTCTTCAATAAAAAATCTATTCTCACCATCACACCCGTGCTCAAGTACGATGGCGGCTCTGCCACAGCAGAGTCTGTTATCTTCCAGGGTGAGAAGGTGCGCGGCAACAACCGCACCATCCTCTACGACAAGGGTGGAAACTTCGTAATGAAGATGAACTTCGACTATATCCCTGCTATGGAGAAAGCGGCTTTGTACCTAAACTTCACCGTTAAGAAGGGCGACAAGACCTACAATCTCCCCGAGGTTAAGATAGCCGACGGTTGCATAGCAACATCGCAGCTCTACCGCTCTACAGCAAAGAGCGCAAAGATAGCTCTTGGCGAGGACGCTTTCCAGCGTGTTATCAAGCAGGCCAAGGAGGCTAACATCATGTTCCTCATACAGCAGACCAACCTGCGTGCTGCAGAGCTCAAGAGCCAGTCTATAAACGAGCTCACAGCTACAATGCGTGATGTTGCAGCCGATGCCGAGAACAAGGTTGTCGATAACGTGGAAATTTCGGCCTACGCTTCTCCCGACGGTGGTATGTTGCTCAATACCGATATTGCAACCGGCCGCGAGGAAAACACATCGAAGTTTGTGAAGAAAGAGATGAAGAAGGCTCAGTTGGAGGGCTATCTCGATGCCGACTACACAGCCGAAGATTGGGATGGCTTTAGAGAGCTTGTTTCAAAGTCAGAGCTTCCCGACAAAGAGATTATCTTGCGTGTGCTCTCTATGTACAACGAGCCCGAGGAGCGTGAGCAGCAGATAAAGAACATCTCGTCGGTTTACAAAGACCTTGCCGATGAAATTTTGCCCCAGCTTCGTCGTGCCCGCATCACCCTTAACTACCAGCTTATCGGTCGTTCCGACGACGAGATTATAGAGCAGTTTGCTGCCGACCCCAAAGAGCTCTCGCTCGAGGAGATACTTTACTCGGCTATCCTCACCGACGATGTTAAGGAGAAAAAAGTTATCTACACAACAGCAACACAACTCCACCCCAACGACTACCGTGGTTACAATAACTTGGGCGTTCTTGCCTACAACGCAGGCGACTATGCTACCGCAAAAGAGTATTTTGCAAAGGCTGCAAAGGTCGACGGTAAAGCTCCCGAGGTGAACGTAAACCTTGGTTACTTGGAGTTACTCGAGGGTAACGTAGCTGCAGCAGAGTCTTATATGGCTATGGGTGCAGGTGCAAAGGCTGGCGATGAGGCACTTGGCAACCTCTACATAGCACAGGGCTTGTATGGCCGCGCTGCTTACTTGCTCGAGAAAGAGCCTTCTAACAGCACTGCTCTTGCCCAGCTTCTCGATGCCGACTATAGCACAGCCAAAAAGACTATCGCATCGATTAAAAACCCCGACGCAACAACACACTACATAAAAGCTGTTCTTGGCGCGCGCACAGGCAACGCCGCGCTCATCTACGACGGTCTCAAGAACGCTATTAAGCTCGATCCCTCTATGGCGCAGAAAGCTCTTGGCGACCTTGAGTTTGCAAAATATGCCAACGACCAAGCCTTTAAAGCTATCCTAAAATAGTGGGTTACAACGCCGACATAAACGAGCAGGTTTCTATACTTGCGCTCTCACGGGTGCAGGTACAGAACCCTGCTCTTCTTCGTCAAATACTCGAGGCTGCCGGCAGCGCAAAAGAGCTCTTCGAAAACCTCGACTATATAAACGACTTTCTACCCGCGGCCTCGCCCGCACTTGTTGCGGCTTTGCGCGACAAGAGCATCATAGAGCGTGCAAAGCGCGAGATGGACTTTGTGCAGGAAAAGGGGATAAAGCTCACCTGTCTCAACGACAGCAACTACCCCACACGCCTCTTCGAGTGCCCCGACGCCCCCATCGCCCTCTACTCTTTGGGCGACACACCTTTTAACGCAAGGCACATAGTCTCTATTGTGGGCACGCGTCACGCTACGGAGTATGGCAAGGATATGTGTACGGCTTTTGTGCGCGACCTTGCAGCCCTCCTTCCCGACACTCTCATAGTAAGCGGCCTTGCCTACGGCATAGATATCTGTGCCCATAAAGCGGCTCTCGATGCGGGCTTGCCCACCGTGGGCGTGCTTGCTCACGGGCTCGACCGCCTTTACCCACAGGTGCATCGTAGCGTGGCAAAAAAGATGATAGAGCAGGGTGGTGGCCTTCTCACAGAGTTTATGAGCGAAACCAACCCCTTGCCTCTGTTTTTTGTTCAGCGCAACAGAATAGTTGCCGGCCTTGCCGACGCAACGTTGGTTGTAGAGTCGGCATCAAAAGGAGGCTCGCTCATCACCGCCTCAATAGCTCAAGGGTACTCACGCGATGTGTTTGCCTTCCCCGGTAGGGTTACCGACCAATACTCTTGTGGCTGCAACGAACTTGTGGCGCGCAACCGTGCGGCACTTGTTACATCGGCCTACGACTTTGTTGAGGCTATGAACTGGGCTACTATACAAAAAAACAAACCCCAGCAAGCCGAGCTCTTCCCCGAGCTATCACCCCAAGAGGCCGACATTATAAAGCTGCTTAAAAGCTCCTCCGATGGTATGCAGATAAACTTGCTTGTGGTTAAGGTCGATATGCCCATAAATGTGTTGATGCCCCTGCTCTTCGATATGGAGATGAAGGGCTATGTGAAAGCGGTTGCAGGCGGTTGTTATCGTGCTCTCATTTAACTTCCTCCTGTTTTTGAAACCACCACTTAATATTTTGTTGTATATTAGCAAAAGTTTTTTGAATAACGACGCTTAATGAAGGAATTTGTAATATCCACCACCAAAAAGGAGACCGCCATATTGGTAGGTCTTATAACATCGACTCAGAACGAGCGCAAGACCAACGAGTACCTCGACGAGCTTGAGTTTCTTGCTCAAACAGCAGGTGCCGAGGTTGTGAAGCGCTTTACACAAAGAATAGATCACCCGCACCCTGTGACATATGTGGGTAGCGGAAAACTCATAGAGATAGCCGAGTACGTAGAGATGCGTAAGGATACCGACGACGAGATAGGTATGGTTATCTTCGACGACGAGCTGTCGGCAAAACAGCTGCGAAACATAGAAAAAGAGCTCAAGATAAAGATACTCGACCGCACATCGCTCATCCTCGACATCTTTGCGATGCGTGCGCAAACCGCCCACGCAAAAGTGCAGGTGGAGCTTGCGCAGTATAAATATATGCTCCCTCGTCTGCAACGCTTGTGGACCCACCTCGAACGTCAGGGTGGTGGCTCGGGAAGCGGCAAGGGCGGTAGCGTGGGTCTTCGTGGTCCCGGTGAGACACAGCTCGAGATGGACCGCCGTATAATCCTAGGCCGCATGTCGTTACTCAAAGAGCAGCTTTCGCAGATAGACCGTCAAAAGTCTATACAGCGCAAAAACCGTGGCCGTCTCATACGTGTGGCGCTTGTGGGGTACACCAACGTTGGAAAGTCTACCCTTATGAACTTGCTTGCAAAGAGCGAGGTCTTTGCCGAAAACAAGCTTTTTGCCACCCTCGATACCACGGTGCGCAAAGTGATTATAGAAAACCTACCCTTCCTTTTGTCCGACACTGTAGGTTTTATACGCAAGCTCCCCACCGACCTTGTAGAGTCTTTTAAGTCTACCCTCGACGAGGTGCGTGAGGCCGACCTCCTGCTCCACGTTGTCGATGTGTCGCACCCCGAGTTTGAAGACCAGATAGCGGTTGTGAACAAAACCCTTGCCGACCTAAACTGTGGCGACAAGCCCTTGATGGTGGTGTTCAACAAGATAGACGCCTTTACTTATGTGCAGAAAGAGGAAGACGACCTCACCCCCCGCACAAAAGAGAACATCACCCTCGACGAGCTCAAAGCCTCGTGGATGGCCCAACTTGCCGACAACTGCATCTTCATATCGGCACGCGAGAAGCAGAATATAGAAAACCTTAAAGAGGTGATATACAAGCGTGTGTGCGAGCTTCACGTGCAAAAATATCCCTACAACGACTTCCTCTATCAAACCTACGACGAAGAACAATAAACCCCTAGAGTATAAATAATATTTGTTAAACATAAAAACTGAAAGAAAATGGCAGCAATTCCCGAATTTAAGTTTGCCCACATGTTTCAACAGGGCGCCGACACCACCGAGTATTATCTCTTGTCTAAAGAGGGTGTATCGGTTGGTGAGTTCGAAGGTAAACCCATGCTGAAAGTATCTCCCGAGGCTCTTACCCTTATGTCGCGCACAGCCTTCCGCGATGTGTCGTTTATGTTGCGCCGTGCCCACAACGAGCAGGTTGCAAAAATTCTCACCGACCCCGAAGCAAGCGAGAACGACAAATATGTAGCTCTCACCTTCTTGCGCAACGCCGAGGTTGCTTGCAAGGGACAGCTTCCCTTGTGTCAGGACACGGGAACAGCCATCATCCACGGCGAAAAAGGCCAGCAGGTGTGGACCGGTTTCTGCGACGAAGAGGCTCTTGCACGCGGTGTTTACGACACCTACACACAGGAGAACTTGCGCTATAGCCAGAACGCCCCTCTAAATATGTACGACGAGGTGAACACACGTTGCAACCTCCCTGCACAAATAGACATAGAGGCCACCGAGGGTATGGAGTATAAATTCCTTATGGTTACTAAGGGTGGTGGCTCGGCCAACAAAACATATCTCTACCAGGAGACAAAAGCTCTCTTGAACCCCGCAACCCTCATCCCCTTCCTTGTAGAGAAGATGAAGAGCCTGGGTACAGCAGCTTGTCCTCCCTATCACATTGCGTTTGTTATAGGTGGTACATCGGCCGAGAAAAACCTTCTCACCGTTAAGCTTGCATCTACACACTTCTACGACAACCTCCCCACAACAGGCGACGAGACAGGCCGCGCCTTCCGCGATATAGAGCTCGAGAAACAGCTTCTCGACGAGGCACACCGCATAGGTCTTGGTGCGCAGTTTGGTGGTAAGTATCTTGCCCACGATATACGCGTGGTACGTCTGCCCCGTCACGGCGCAAGCTGCCCTGTGGGTATGGGTGTTAGCTGTAGTGCCGACCGCAACATTAAAGCAAAGATTAACAAAGACGGTATATGGATTGAGAAACTCGACGACCAGCCCGCAACCCTCATCCCCGAAGAGTTGCGCAACGCAGGCGAGGGCGACATTGTGCGTGTAGACCTTAACCGCCCTATGAAAGAGGTTTGTGCACAGCTTTCCCAGTATCCCATTGCAACCCGCTTGTCTTTGAACGGAACAATTATCGTTGGTCGCGACATTGCACACGCTAAGCTCAAAGAACGCATCGACCGTGGCGAGGGTCTTCCTCAATACATAAAAGACCACCCCATCTACTATGCTGGTCCTGCAAAAACACCCGCAGGTATGCCTTGTGGCTCTATGGGCCCCACCACAGCAGGTCGTATGGACTCTTATGTCGACCTCTTCCAAGAGAACGGTGGCTCAATGATTATGCTTGCAAAGGGTAACCGCTCGCAGCAGGTAACCGACGCTTGCAAGAAACACGGCGGTTTCTACCTTGGCTCTATCGGTGGCCCCGCAGCTATCCTCGCACAGAACAACATAAAGAGCATTGAGTGTGTGGAGTATCCCGAGCTTGGTATGGAGGCTATCTGGAAAATTGAGGTAGAGGACTTCCCTGCCTTCATCCTCGTCGACGACAAGGGTAACGACTTCTTCAAGCAGATAAAACCCCGTTGCCCGGGTAGCTGCAAGTAAAAAGTTGCCTTTGTAGAGAACAAAATATCGCCTGCTGTTGTTTTATGAATTATTAAGTAAATAAATAGTAGGCGATATTTGCAATTGTTAAAAAAATAACGATATTTGCACAAGTTAATTTACATAAAAAGTTTACAAATATGGATAAATCATTGAAAGGAACAAAGACAGAAGCCAACTTGATGGCCGCTTTTGCTGGTGAGAGCCAGGCACGTAACAAATATACATACTACGCAAGCAAGGCAAAGAAAGAGGGTTTTGAGCAGATTGCTGCAATCTTCCAAGAGACTGCCGACCAGGAGAAAGAGCACGCTAAATTGTGGTTTAAGCTCGCTCACGGCATCGGTGATACCGCCGAGAACCTTGTAGACGCAGCAGCAGGTGAGAACTACGAGTGGACCGACATGTACCCCACTATGGCACAGGAGGCTCGCGAGGAGGGCTTTATGGAGATAGCTGCAATGTTCGACGCTGTTGCAAAGGTTGAGGCTACTCACGAGGAGCGTTACAAGAAACTCTTGCAGAACGTGCAGAACGGTCAGGTATTTAGCCGCGAGCAAGACAGCGTGTGGCAGTGTCGCAACTGCGGTCACTTGCACTTTGGCAAGATGGCTCCCGAGATGTGCCCCGTGTGTGCGCATCCCAAGGCATACTTCCAAATTAAGCCCGAGAACTATTAAAAAAGAGTTTTATAGGTTTAGCATAAACCCCTGTGCACTGTTGTGCGCAGGGGTTATTTGTATGTTTTCTGTAAAAACGTGGCTTGGTGCTATGCTATAACATTTATATAAAAAAGGTACACGGCTACGGAGACAAGCGTTATTATTATCGATTTAATAATTATGTGAAGCAGGAGTTTCATAAAAACCTTGTGTTTATATACGTTTTTTGTGTGGAGTTGTTAAAAAAACGAGCCCGACTTTTTAGGCGGGCTCGTTTCATCTTTTTTGCTTGTGCTGCGCTTTAATTAAGCCTCGTGGATAGCCTCTGAAGGACAAACACCGGCGCAAGAACCGCAATCGATGCACATATCGGGGTTGATAGAATATTTGTCACCCTCTGAAATTGCACCCTGAGGACACTCGTCGATACATGTACCGCAAGCAACGCAGTCGTCTGAAATAACGTAAGCCATAGTTGTAAAATTTTAATTGTATTTTATCAGCCACGAAGATAGTGCTTTTTGTAATATGCCGTCTATAATTTTTGTCTTTTAACATTTTTTTACAATTTGCATATATTCTCTCTTTTTTTTACCTTCGCAAAGGCAATAAGAGGCCCTGAAACACGTTATTTAGAATGTTATGAAGAGAATATTATACATATTATTGTTGCTTGTGTTGCCTTTGTCGCTCTTTGCGCAGGAGCGCAAGGTGCAGAACAAGCCATACATAGACTATCGTCGCCTGCACTACGGCTTTTTTGTGGGCTTGCACATGCAGGATATGGAATTTTACAACAACGGCTTTGTTACCGAAAACGGCGAGCAGTGGTTTGCCGATATACCCTCGTACAACCCCGGTTTCACCGTGGGTGTGCTTGCCGACTTGCGCTTGAACAGCCAGTTTTCACTGCGCCTCTTGCCCACTTTGCACTTTGGGCAGAACACCATAAAATTTTGCAATGCAAAGAGCGGGCTTAAGGAGAGCCAGCAGGTGAAGACCACTTATCTGGCCTTTCCGTTGCACGTGAAGTATACAGCCGAGCGTTTCAACAACTATCGCCCCTACCTCACAGCGGGTGTTGCACCTATGGTAAACCTCACGGTGAAGAAAAACCGCCCCATATTGTTTAAAAAGTTCGACTGTATGTTCGAGGTGGGTATGGGTTGCGACTTTTATCTCCCTTTCTTCAAGCTTATACCCGAGCTTAAATTTGCTTTCAGCCTCACCGATGTGCTCGAGAAAAACCGCAAAGACCTCACCGACGATAACGACCTTAAGTTTACCCACTCGGTAGACAAGGTGGTTTCTAAAATGATAGTGTTGTCGCTCTATTTTGAGTAGAGTGCAATATTTTTATTGTAATTATTTGTTGAGATAAAAAATATATATATCTTCGCAAGCACAAACAATTAGAACAGAGATTTATGGCAAGCAACGTGAACAAGTTTTGGTGGTGGCGCATCTCGGGTAAAAACTCGTGAGCGGTTGCCGCATATGTCGTTCGACGTTGTAGCATATAAAAACAGGTAGACCGGTCTCACAGGCCGGTCTGCTTTTATTTGGAACAAAAATAAAATTACACATATAGCAATGAAACAGAAACGTTACTTTTTGCAAGAAAACGAGATACCCACACAGTGGTATAATATTCAGGCCGAGATGGTGAACAAGCCCTCTCCTATGCTCGACCCTGTAACCCGCGAGCCTGTGACGGTTGAGGGGCTTTCCAAGCTTTTGTCGGCCGAGTCGGCGCGTCAGGAGCTTAACTTCACCGATGCGTGGATAGATATACCCGAGCCCGTGCAGGAGATGTATCGTTACTACCGTTCTACACCCTTGGTACGTGCCTATGGTCTTGAGAAAGCTCTCGGAACACCTGCTCACATATACTTCAAGAATGAGAGTGTGAGCCCCATCGGGTCGCACAAGTTAAACTCGGCTCTTCCCCAGGCCTATTACTGCAAGATAGAGGGTACCACAAACGTTACCACCGAAACCGGTGCCGGGCAGTGGGGTGCCGCCCTTTCCTATGCCACAAAAGTTTTTGGCATAGATTGTGCCATCTATCAGGTGAAGTTGAGCTACGAGCAGAAGCCTTACCGCCGCAGCGTTATGCAGACTTTTGGTGCGCAGGTAACCCCTTCGCCCTCAATGTCTACCCGTGCGGGTAAGGATATTATAACCGTCAACCCCAATCACCAGGGCTCGTTGGGAACAGCCATTAGCGAGGCGGTTGAGCTTGCTCGCACTACACCCAACTGCAAGTATGCGCTTGGCTCGGTTATGAGCCACGTGAGTCTTCACCAAACAATCATAGGTCTTGAGGCCGAAAAACAGATGGCGATGGCTGGTGAGTACCCCGACGTGGTTATCGGCTGTTTCGGTGGTGGCTCTAACTTCTCGGGTATCGCTTTCCCCTTTATGCGTCACAATATAAAAGGCGATAAAAAGACACGCTTTGTGGCCGCCGAGCCCGAGTCGTGCCCCAAACTCTCTCGCGGCCGTTTCTGCTACGACTTTGGCGACGAGACTGGTTACACCCCTCTTATGCCTATGTTCTCGCTTGGTCACAACTTTAAGCCGGCCAACATACACGCAGGTGGCTTGCGCTACCACGGTGCGGGTGTTATTGTGTCGCAGCTGTTGAAGGACGGCCTTATGGAGGCTGCCGACATAAGCCAGCTCGACTCTTTTAACGCCGGCCTTCTCTTTGCAAAAGCCGAGGGCATTGTGCCTGCTCCCGAGTCGTGTCACGCTATCGCAGCCGCTATAGCCGAGGCTGAAAAGTGCAAGGAGACAGGCGAGGAGAAAGTTATACTCTTCTGTTTGTCGGGGCACGGTCTTATGGATATGACCGCCTACGACCAATTTATATCGGGTAGCCTCAATAACTACTCTATAAGCGACGAGGAGATTGAGAAAAACCTCGAAAATTCTATAAAATAAGAAAACAAGAGAGAGGGGGCCTGCTTTTGCGGGCCCCTCTTTGTGGAAAAACAAGAAACACGCGATGGAAAGGAGAAAAATAATGTATGTCCACGGTTTTGCTTCGTCGGGAAGCTCGGGCACAGTGATGAGCCTGCGTCGTCACCTCACAGGCTGGCAGGTGATAGCACCCGACCTTCCTGTCGATCCCTTCGAGGCTCTTGAACTTCTGCGCAGTATAGTGGAAAAAGAGCACCCCGAGATAGTTGTGGGTACCTCTATGGGAGGTATGTATGTGCAGCAACTATGGGGTGTGCCTCGTGTGGTGGTTAATCCCTCCTTCGAGATGTCGCGTTCTCTGCTTTTTGGCAAAATGGGGCGCAACAAGTACACGTCGAAGAGGCAAGACGGTGCTACCGAGTTTCGCATAGACAAGGGAGTGGTGGAGCGCTTCAAGCAGATGGAGAAGCAACAGTTTGCCGGTGTTTGTGAGCGCGAAAAGGAACTTGTAGTGGGGCTTTTTGGCGACAAAGACCCAGTGGTGCACTTTCAGCCCCTTATGGCCGGCCTCTACGGCGAGGAGCGTTGCAGGTGGTTCCGCGGCGAACATCGCCTTAACGACGAGGTTGTGAAGAAGGTGCTCCTTCCACTCCTTGCCGAGCTCTTGCCCACATCGAATGAGCCGATGTATTAACACTTTATGTAATCTCTATTTAGCGGTTTTAACTGCGCGCATAACCGTTTTTTTTGCTATCTTTGCGTAGCAATTAAGTATAACTGTTTAATGAGTATAACTTCACTTTTTATTTCACTTTTTGTCCTTTCCTTTTGCACACCGTCGGACACGGTGATGCTCTCGGGTGTGGAAATTGTGTCGTCGATTAAAATGAGCGATGCGGCGGGCCGACGCGACTATTCGGTTACAACAGTGGGGCGTGCCGACCTCGAGAATAGGCACATAAACGGGGTTAAAGAGTTGTCGGCCGTGGTGCCCAACTTTTTGCAGCCCGACTACGGCTCGCGTATGACCTCCTCGATATATGTCCGTGGCTTCGGCTCGCGCATCGACCAACCGGTTGTGGGTATGAACATCGACCAGATGCCGGTAATGAACAAAAATAACTACGATTTTGAACTCTTCGATATAGACAAGGTGCAGGTTGTACGTGGCGCTCAAGGTACTCTTATGGGGCGCAACACCGCAGGCGGAACAATAAACATAACCACCCTTTCACCGCTTAATTTTCAAGGAAAAAGGCTCTCTATGGAGTATGGTAACGCAAATTCATTGCGTGTAAAAGCTGCTCACTATGCAGCAAAGAGCAAATCTTTTGGCTGGTCGGCTGGTGTGCACTATAGCCACAGCGACGGCTACTTTACTAACAACTTCACAGGCAATAAATGCGATGGTGGCGACAACGCGGCTGCGCGCTTCCGCTTTCAGTGGTTGCCTGCCGACAGATGGAGCATCGACAACACTTTCTCTCTTGGTTATGTCGACGAGGGTGGCTGGAGCTATCGTTTCTACGATGCTGCAACAGGTGCCGTGTCGCCGGTAAACTACAACGAAGAGTGTTCCTATCGTCGTTTCAACATCTCCGAGGGTGTTGTGGCTAAGCGCTTTTTCGACAACTTTACCCTCTCCTTGGTTAGCGGTTACCAATATACCGACGATAAAATGCACCTCGACAACGACTTTCTGCCTCTCGACTATTTTGTTCTGGAGCAGATGCAACGCGAGCACTCTTTCACCCAAGAGTTTGTGCTTAAATCGCACGATGACAAGCCTTTTAAATGGGTTGCGGGCCTTACAGGCTTCTACAAACATCTGCAGATGAAGGCCCCTGTAATCTTCAAAGAGTATGGGGTGAGCGAGCTTATAGAAAAATACTCAGGGGTACGTTTTAAGGAGCGCAGTTTCACCATAGCCGACGACTTTACTATGCCTTCGTGGGGCGCGGCTGCCTATGCGCAACTATCCTACACGTTTGGTGCGTTCGACTTTAGCGCGGGAGCCCGTGTCGACTACGAGTATGCTTCTATGGACTACGATAGTCGTTCTCTTGTGCACTACACCACAAAGAGCAATAGCATATTCTATGCCCCGTTGTCGACAGAGTTTGTCGGTAAAAAAGAGATAGACGAGGTGGAGTTTATGCCCTGCTTCTCTATAGCCTACCGTCACGACAACGGAAACATCTATCTGTCGGCGCGCAAGGGCTTTAAAGCGGGTGGTTTCAACACACAACTTTTTTCCGATATTCTGCGTGGCAAGATGGTCGACGGGCTCTTAGGAACCTCTTCGGCCGCCGACGCATCGACAACGGTCTACAAGCCCGAAACTAACTGGAACTATGAGCTAGGCACACACCTCACCTTGCTCGACGGCTCTCTCGACCTCTCGGCTGCAATCTTCTACATAGCTTGCCGCAACCAACAGCTCACAGTCTTCCCCGCAGGTGGCACAGGCCGCATGATGTCCAACGCGGGAGAGTCGCGCAGCTACGGTGCAGAGTTTGCTGTGAGGTATCATGTGGGGCGTGTTACGCTCGACGGCTCTTTCGGCTGTGCCAACACAAAGTTCGAGGAGTATGAGAGCGACGGCAAGGATTATTCGGGCAACGCCCTTCCCTTTGCTCCTCGCGAGACTCTTTCGGCTAACGTGGCCTACGATATACCTGTGTCGCGCTCTTTTGCCAACCGCTTTGTGCTCAACGTGGGCTGGAGCGGTGTGGGGCGCATTTATTGGGACGAGGCCAACTCCTTGTCGCAGTCGTTCTACGGGTTGCTGTCGGCCTCGCTCTCTTGGGAGAAAGGGCATTTGGGAGCCTCTTTGTGGGGTAAAAACCTGCTCGACCGCGAGTATAATACATTTTATTTTAGCTCTATGGGCCACAACTTCTTTGCAGCAGGCAAGCTGTTGCAGCTTGGTGTGTCGTTACATTTGAATTTATAAAAACAAGATATGAAAAACCTCTTTTCTTTATTGCCTTTAATTGTGTTGTCGGTGCTTTTTTCTTCTTGTGCCGACGATGATAACGGAAATTTCTCAGCCCCTCCCTCAGAAGCGATGAGCTTCAGCTACACCGGCTCTTTGTTGGTGGGCGATGCAACTATGAACGATGTTGTTGTCGACGTAGATATAAACCACGATGGCGAGGGCTTTATGAGCATAACTATGCGCGATGTAAAGTTTTCCGAAAATATGCCCGTGACGCTCGATGTAACCCTGCCACGCATCCCCTGTGTGGAGACCGACGGGCTGCTTATGTTCTCGGGAGAGAATATTGTACCTCTTGTTGGTGGCAGGGCTAGCGAAGACTATCGTTTTAAAATTGTAAGCGGCAGAGTTAACGCCGACGCCTCCGGCATAACCTTTGTGGCACAGATGGCACAAGACCTTGCAGCCTACGTCGCAGGCAAGCTCTTTGTCTACGATGCCGAGGGTAGTGCGCCCGACGATGGTGGTGGCGTTGTTGTTCCTCCTGCAACCGAAACCTTCGACTACAACTTTGAGGGCTCCCTGCAGGTGGGCTCTTTCTCGTTGGAGAGCGCTGCGCTATCGGTCGCTGTGAGCCGCGAGACCGGCACGCTCGACCTTAAAATGCACGGTGTTAAGTTTACCGAAAATATGCCCACGCTCGATATCACACTATGCGGCCTTGCTTGCGAGAACGCAGGTGGGGTGGTGCGCTTCTCGGGCGAGAATATTGTGCCTCTTGTTGGTACAAATCCTCGCGCCGATTATACCTTCGCCACAGCGTCGGGCACGTTTGATATGAGAAGCTCAACTCTCACTTTTTATGCACAAATGAGCCCCGACCTTGCAGCCTACGTCGCAGGCAAAGAATTTAATTACAACGGAATACTAAAACAATAATTTGTATGTTTAAGAGATTATCTTTTCAGCTCATTATATTGTTTGTGGCTCTGCCGCTTTGTGCACAACTAAAGGTCTCTTGGGGCAACACAGACACGCGCTATCCCATAGAGGCCGGCGCGGCTGTAAAAAGTTCTTCGGTGAAAAAGGTTGTGGCGTGGCGCGGCGAGCGTGTAAACTTGCAGCTACTTGTGAGAAACGCGGGCGACAGCCTTGCAGTGGAGTATGCTTTTGCCGACCTTGTGTGCGGGAAACACAAAATTTCGCATAAAAACATTGTTGGTGGTTTTGTGCAGGGTGTCATAACCGACCGCTTTACAGGTTGTGGCAAGCACGCTGTCGACGCTTACGGCGCGGCTTTGTCGGCCGACCGCATAACAACCGACAACCCCACATTTTTCGAGGCTAACACCTCGCGTGGCTTGTGGCTCACTGTGAGCGTGCCACAAAACGCAACCCCGGGAACATATAAGGGAAGCGTGTCTATAACCGCAGCCGGCGTAACCACCACCCACACCTACACCGTAAAGGTGCTCTCTCACACCCTGCCCGCGCCCAAAGAGTGGAGCTTCCACCTCGATTTGTGGCAAAACCCCTACGCCGTAGCTCGTGTGCACGGTGTAGAGCCTTGGTCGGCACAGCACTTTCACAAGCTCGCCCCCTATATGCGTAAGCTCGCTTCGGCAGGGCAAAAGGCTATAACCGCCACTCTTATAGACCGCCCCTGGGACGGGCAAACCCACGACCCCTTTGGTAGTATGGTTACCTGGATGAAAAAGGCCGATGGCAGCTGGTACTACGACTTTACTATCTTCGACCGTTGGGTGCGTTTTATGATGGATTGTGGCATAGACAAGGAGATAACTTGTTTCTCTATGATACCTTGGAAACTATCCTTCCGCTACTACGACCAGGCTACCGACTGCCACAAATATATGCAGTGTGCTCCCGGCGACAAGGCCTACGAAGATTTTTGGGGAGGTATGTTGCAGGCTTTTGCCCAGCACCTCAAGGAGAAGGGCTGGTTTCACAAAACCTTTATCTCTATGGACGAGCGCAGTTTGCAACAGATGCAGGCTGCTATAGAGGTTATAAAAAAGTATGCCCCTGGGATGAAAATTTCTATGGCAGGCAACTATCACCCCGAGATTGAGGCCGATATAAGCGACTACTGCCTCGATATATTTGCCTATGGCGCCTATACTCCCGAGCTTCTCGCCCGTCGTCGCAGCGAGGGCAAGGTGTCTACCTACTACACTTGTTGTTCGGCCGAGTATCCCAACCTCTTTACCTTTACCGCCCCCTCCGACGCCGAGTTTATAGCCCTTGAGGCTCTTGCAAAGGGGCTCGACGGTTATCTGCGTTGGGCCTATAACAGCTGGACAGTGGAGCCCGAAAAAGATTCTCGTTTCATAGCGTGGCCTGCAGGCGACACATACGTTATCTACCCCCATAGCACAAGCTCTGTGCGTTGGGAGCGTCTTGTACAGGGTATTCAGCAGTACGAAAAATATAAAATTCTGCTTGCCGATGCTGCAGAGAAAGGCGACGAGCAAGCCAAGCGCAAGCTCGAAAAACTATTGCAAACAATAAATATAAAGGAAATATCAACCCGCAGCGCTGCGATGGTCAATAATTTTCGCAGTGAGCTCAATAAATTTTAGTTATGAATATAACCGAGACAATAAAATACATAGGTGTTGACGACCATACTATAGACCTTTTCGAGAGCCAATATGTGGTGCCCCGCGGCATCTCCTATAACTCCTATTTAATAGATGACGAGCAGATAGCCCTGCTCGACACCGTCGATGCCCGTATGGCCGCAGAGTGGTGGGAAAAACTTACAGCTGCGCTCAACGGGCGACAGCCTTCGTACCTCATTGTGCACCACGCCGAGCCCGACCACGCCTCACTCATAGCCGAGGCTATGGAGAAGTTCCCCTCTATGCGCATTGTGGCCACAGCAAAAGCCCTGCAGATGATGCCACAGTTTTTTGAGGGTGTGGACTACTCGTCGCGCAGCATCGCTGTCAAGGAGGGCGACACGCTCTCTTTGGGCAAGCACACGCTCAAATTCTTGCTTGCTCCCATGGTGCACTGGCCCGAGGTTATGGTAACCTTCGACACCACGGAGGGGGTGCTCTTTTCGGCCGATGCGTTCGGCAAGTTTGGGGCTCTATCGGCCGACGAAGAGTGGGCTTGCGAGGCGCGTCGTTACTACTTTAATATATGCGGAAAGTATGGCGCGCAGGTGCAAACCCTGCTCAAAAAGGTGGCGGCACTTCCCGTGGAGGTTATTTGTCCTCTGCACGGTCCCGTGTTAAAGGATAACCTTGGTTACTACGTGGGCCTTTACAACACTTGGAGCAGCTACGAGCCCGAAACCGATGGAGTCTTCATAGCCTACGCCTCTATACACGGCGGTACAGCCGTTGCTGCAAAAAAGATGGCCCACCTCTTGAGCGAGGCCGGCGTGCAGGCGGTTTCTATTGCCGACCTATCTCGTTGCGACCTTGCCGAGGCTGTGGAGGATGCATTCCGTTACTCTCGCGTGCTGCTCTGCGCTTCGTCCTACGATGCCGGGGTGTTCCCTCCTATGGCCGACTTTTTACACCATCTAAAGAGCAAAAACTATCAGCGTCGCAAGGTTGCTTTGCTCGAGAACGGCTCGTGGGCACCCACCGCCGGGCGTGTTATGCGTGCAGCTCTCGAGGAGATGAAAGATATTGAGATTGTGGAGCCCATGGTTACCATACGCTCGCGTATGAAGGAGAGCGACCTCCCTGCTATGCAAGAGCTTGCCGTAAAGTTGGCAAACTAGGCTCACCTGCAAATTCTGGGGGATATGTAAAAGCTATGTTAATCTATGTAAAATAAACTCCTTGATACTTATCCCCCTCAAAGCGCGACATAAATCGCACGGCAAGAGTAAATGTATAATCTTGCTTTAAAATCCTCGGTGACCCGAGAGTTTTTCTCTCAATATACTTGTTCTTTTCCCTTCTTTTCGTGAGACGAAAAGGAAGCAAAAGGCGCAGCACGCGAGTAAGATTAGTCGCTCCCTCCTCCTGTACGTGAATTGCCCTGTGAGGGCAATATAACTCGTTCGTCGGTCACTTGCCGCGTGTCTCTTTCTCGCATTTACAGGGTGCTGCGCAACTCGTTCAGTTATCCGCGCTACGCACGTATAACTACACACTCACACAATGCTCGCACTTTTTCCTGTAAATG
>JAZKYU010000060.1:0-30016 GCA_045612305.1 Bacteroidaceae bacterium | reverse complement strand
TGAGTGTGTAGTTATACGTGCGTAGCGCGGATAACTGAACGAGTTGCGCAGCACCCTGTAAATGTGAGAAAGAGACACGCGGCAAGTAACCGACGAACGAGTTATATTGCCCTCGCAGGGCAATTCACGAGCAGGAGGAGGGAGCGACTAATCTTACTCGCGTGCTGCGCCTTTTGCTTCCTTTTCGTCTCACGAAAAGAAGGGGAAAGGAACAAGCATATTGAGAGAAAGACTCGCGGGTCACCGAGAATTTTAAAGCAAGACAATACAAACTCTTGCTGTGCGATTGAGTAAAGAGTGTGTCGCGTTTTGAAAAGGGGATAAATTAACATAACTTTTGTATATCCCTTCGACTTTGTTGGTGAGCCGAAAACATCAGTGCAAAATCTTGTATAAAAGCTCGCGCATAATCTCTCCATCGGGAGCAGCAGCCCCCTCGGCACCCTTCGACTGCGCGTCGGCAAGACGTATGAGGTGCAACACCTCCATCACGTGCACAGCTCTGTAATTTTTCATAGCCTTAATATAATCGCTCACACCCCACGTGCTCTTAAGCCCCAAAAAGTCGGCAACGCCACGCTCGCTCTTGTCGGGAGAATAATAGGCCATCATCACGTTTGAGAAGAAACCAAAAAGCAGAGCAAGCGTCATCTGTATAGGATTTTTCTTGGGGTTTTGCGCAAAGTACATTATTATCTTGTTGGCCTTGTAAACATCCTTGTTCACAATAGCGTTCTGCAGCTCAAAGTTATTAAACTCCTTGCTTATACCTATGTGCTCCTCAACGAGCTCGGGTGTGATGGTTGCAGTACCCGCCGGCAACGCTATAGAGAGTTTGTCCATCTCGCTTGCTATGCGGCACAGGTCCGACCCTATAGACTCGCATATCATCATCACCGACTTACTGTCGGCCGCAAGCCCCTTCTCGCGCAGGTAACCGCTAACAAAAGAGGGAAGTTGCTCGGTGCGCAGTTTCTTGCTGTCGAGCACCACAGCCTTGCGCTCCAGCTCCGCAGCCACCTTTTTGCGTTTGTCGAGCGAGCCGTTTTTGTGGGCAAATACAAGCACCGTGCTCTCCACGGGAGCCTGCAGATAATAGAGCAGGTTGTCTATGTTTTTCAGCATCTGCGCCTCGCGCACAATTATCACCTGTCTTTCGGCCATCATAGGGAAACGCTTTGCAGCGGTTATTATATCGTCTATATTACTGTCGAGACCATAATAAACCGACTGGTTGAACCCCTGCTCATCCTCGGTTAAGGCGTTGTTTGATATATAATCGGTTATTTTGTCGGTAAAATAACTCTCCTCGCCCATAAGATAGTAGACAGGACGATATGTGCCGCTTTTAAGTTCCGACAAAATAGATTCGTATGTATGCTTTGCCATATTGCGCTTTTGAAGTATATTTGCTTTGCACAAGCAAAGATATAAAATGTTATCGTTAAATTTACCACGCTACGAGGCTAAAATACAAAACAACAACGGCAAAAAGCAAATTTTCGACACTCTGCGCCGGTGTTACGTGGCTCTCACCCCCGAAGAGTGGGTGAGACAGCATTTTGTACACATGCTTCTCGAACACAAAGGCTACCCCACCTCACTCACAGCAAACGAGGTAGGTATCTCGCTCAACGGTATGAGCAGGCGTTGCGACACCGTGGTCTACGACAAGCAGCTGCAACCCAAAGTCATCGTAGAGTACAAAGCACCAAGCGTCAAAATAGATGCAAAAGTTTTTGCGCAGATAGCACGCTACAACCTTGTCCTCAAAGTAGACTACCTCATTGTGAGCAACGGCCTGCAACACTTTTGTTGCAAGATGGATTATGAAAACAACAGCTACACCTTTTTAAAAGATATCCCACCCTACAGCGAGGTTGCTGGTTTGTAACAAAGAAAAAGCGACGAGCACGTGCTCGTCTCTTTTTCTTGTTTATCTATCACACCACATTACACAAGCGATGCGATGAAAGCCTGCATCTCGGGCTGGGCTGCCTCAACGCTCTGCAACAGTTTGAACTGTGCTTTTGAACGCACGAGGTTGTGCTCGGGATACTGTGTCTTGTAGTATGTATCACCATTAATGTAGTCGGCAAGGAAACGCACGGTCTGCATATAGGGGAAGAGAGCTGCTGCGTAAGGAAGGTTCTCCACCTCAATGGGTGTGATGAACGACGCAGCCGACTTCAAATAACCCTTTGCAAAAGACTTGAATATCTCCATATTGAAGTTAACGTTATTCAAATCCTTGTCGTCCTCTTTACCGGTGTTTGCTGCCGAACGGAGATAGTCACCAAAGTCCGAGAAGATGAAGTTAGGCATCACGGTATCGAGGTCGATAACGCAAAGCACGTTACCCTCTTTATCGAAGAGGATGTTGTCCACCTTTGTATCGCAGTGACAGATGCGTTTGGGCAACTTACCCTCGCGATAGAGGCGCTCACCCTTGCACATTTCCTCGGCACGTTTCTCAAGCTCGTCAACAAGCCACTGTACCTCGGCCAAGCGACCGGCCTTGTTCTCGGCTACAGCCTCGCGCAACTGTTTCAAACGGAACTCCATATTGTGGAAGTCTTTAATTGTTTCACCCAACTGCACAGGGATATCGGCAAGCATAGCCTGGAAGTTACCGAAAGTCTCACCAACGATGTACGATGTCTCGGGTGTAACAGCAGTCATAGACTCTGTCTCGGGGATAAACTCCATAACACGCCAGTATTTTTCGCCATCGAAATAGTAATACTTACCATCTTTTGCAGGAACAAACTTCAAAACCTTGCGACTGATGTCGTCTGTGCCGGCAGCCTCGAGCTTGCCATAGATGTGGTTTGTAACTGCTACGATGTTGTTCATAAGCATATCCACATCGGGGAAGATAGCGTTGTTCACGTGCTGCAAAACATAGTCGGGTGCATCGCCCTCGGTTTTAACACGATAAGTTGTGTTTATAAGACCGTTGCCCAAAGGAGCAACCTCAACTACATTACCTTGAATGTTGAATTGAGAAACAATTGAGTTCATTGGAGTATTAGGTTTAAGTTTGTTAATATTATCAATAGTTGATATTGCAAATATAACCTTGTTTAATTTAAAAAGCAATATTTACAAAATATTATTTTGCGTTAGCCAAGCCTATAGCCAAAGCCTTTATATTCATATCCACCACCTCGGCACCCTTTGACGAGAACACCGTTGCTATGGCCTGCTCAAGCAGTGAGTAGTCGAAACCTAACGCCTTTGACGCAGCACCAAGCAATATCATATTACCGCTCTTGCGCATATTATTCTCGGCAGCAAGGCCCTCTACATCAATTTGAATAACGTTGGGGTACTTTGCAAGCTCTGCCTTCAGCACCTCGGCCTCGGGATAGTCGGGCACGTTGACAAAAAGGTTGCTCGATGTTATTATCCAGCCCTCGGGCGAGAGATAAGGTGTGTAACGCAACGCCTCCATAGGCTCAAGAGAGATTATCACATCGGCTGTGCCCTCGGCTATGAGGTCGCAGTAGATGGGGGCTGAAGAGATGCGCAAGCTCGACTCCACGCTACCGCCACGTTGGCTCATACCGTGTATCTCGGCTTGTTTTATGTAAAGGCCTTTGTTCATAGCAGCCTCGCCGATGATAGCTGCAATAGAGAGTATTCCTTGACCGCCTACACCGGCCAAAATTATATCTGTTTTCATATTATTTATGCTTTATTGGCTTTTTTCTGTTTCAGTTTACGATTCATAGTCTGTATGCACTCGCGGCGAGGTATTATAACCGAAACGCCGTTGTACTCTATCTCCTCGCGGATGATGCTGCAAAGCTCATCGTGGTTTTTGGGTATGGGAAGCATCACACGCAAGTGCTCGGGCTCAACACCCAAGCCAAGACAGATAGACTCTATGCGGCCTGTACCGGCTGAATCCTGGCCACCGGTCATCGCTGTTGTAAGGTTGTCCGATATAACCACAGTTATGTTGGCCTTGCTATTTATAGCATCGAGCAAGCCTGTCATACCCGAGTGTGTGAAGGTAGAGTCACCTATCACAGCTATAGCGGGGAAGAGCCCCGAGTCGGCTGCACCTTTTGCCATAGTGATAGAAGCACCCATATCCACGCACGACGATATTGTGCGGAAGGGAGGCAACGCACCCAAAGTGTAGCAACCTATATCGCTGAACACCTTTGCGTTGGGGTACTCTTTAATAACATCGTTTAGCGCGGTGTACACATCGCGGTGGCTGCATCCTTGACACAACGCAGGGGGGCGAGGAAGCACCACCTGACTCTTGGCATACACAGCCTTGCAAGGAAGGCCGAAGGTAGCCTTCACGCCGTCGGGAGTGAGCTCGCCTGTGCGGTTAACCTCGCCAGTCAAACGACCTTTAACTGTAACAGGTGTGGGCAGTGTGCCACGCACCTGCTCCTCTACTATGGGCTGTCCCTCCTCGAGTACCACAATCTCGTCACACATAGCAGCAAGCTCGTTTATAAGCTTCTTGGGTATGGGATACTGAGTAATCTTGAGCACGGGGAAATCTACCTTGCTCTCAAACGCATCCATCAAATAGTTGTATGCGATACCACAAGTGATAACACCTTGTTTGTAGTGCTTGCCCTGCTCGGGAACGATGAGTTTGTTATACTTTGAGTCGCACGACAACTCCTCGAGAGCCACAAGCTGTGTGGTAACCTCCTTGTTGCGACGTATAGCGTTTGCGGGCAATAACACCCAGTCTTTTGCCTTTTGGGGGAAAGCAAGAGCGTTCTCCTCGCGCGGAGTTTCATCTATCTCCACAACTGCACGAGAGTGTGCCATGCGGGTGGTAACACGCATAAGCACGGGAAGGCCCTGTGCCTCAGAAAAATCGAAAGCAAACTTCATCATATCGTACGCCTCTTGTTGGTTCGAAGGCTCCAACGAGGGTATCATCGCAAATTTTGCATAGAAACGAGAATCCTGCTCGTTCTGCGAAGAGTGCATCGAGGGGTCATCGGCCACAAGCACCACAACACCACCGTTAACACCTGTCATCGCAGAGTTCACGAAGGGGTCGGCACACACGTTAAGACCAACGTGTTTCATACACACCAACGCACGCTTGCCCACATAAGAAGCACCAAGAGCAGCCTCCATCGCAGTTTTTTCGTTCGTACACCAGCGAGAGTGTATACCACGCTCTTTAGTAAGGGGATACGACTGGATAAACTCAGTTATCTCGGTCGAGGGTGTGCCAGGGTAGGCATATACGCCGCTTATACCGGCATTCAACGCTCCCAGAGCAATAGCCTGGTCGCCTAATAGTAGTTTTTTCATCTCTATATTTGTTTAATTTATATTCCTGTTCAATACTTATAATTCTTTGTCGTTGTTGAGCACGGGGAAGTTGCGACGCAAACGCTCCATCATACTCCACTCAAGTTCGGCTGTCGCGCTACCTTGATAACGCGAGCGACAACGGGCAATATCCTGCCCATAAGGGTTGAGAATAACGCTGTGGCCAACGTATGTGCCATAATCGTCGGCTCCCACCCTGTTCGACGCTGCCACATAGCACTGGTTTTCTATGGCACGAGCGCGTATGAGCACATCCCACGCAAGCATACGCTTCTCGGGGAAGTTTGCCGACACGAGCATCACATCGTAGTCACCCGTGTTATGCAAAAATATGGGAAAACGTATATCGTAACATATAACCGGGCGGAAACGCACACCACGCCACTCCCATATAACCTTTTTCTCTCCGGCTTTGTACACTTTGTCCTCGCCGCTATACTCAAAAAGGTGGCATTTATCGTAGAAACGCACCTCGCCGTCGGGGGTTACAAAATACATTCGGTTGCGAAAAACAGCATCGCTCTCACGTGTCATAACCGTTCCAGCTATAGCAGCATCGTACCTTTTTGCCCACTCTTTAAACTTCTGCACGGTGGGGCCGTCAACAGGCTCGGCTACCTCTTGCGGCTGCATACAAAAACCCGTCGAGCACATCTCGGGGAAAAGATACACATCAGCTCTTTCGGCCTTTGTAATAAGTTGCTCCATCTGTTTAAGGTTGGCAGCAACATCCTTCCAGATTATATTTTGTTGTATTATCGTTATCCTCATAAAAAGAGGCCCTAAAACATATTAAAGGGCTATGAATTGCAAAAATAAAAAAACTTTTTATAAACAAGTTAAGAAGCTCTTTAAAATTATCTATAAAGTTATTTTACCCCTCTTTTCACCCACTTTCTATAGCAAAAAAGTGTGTCGAGCAAAAGCCCGACACACCATATATTCTATTTTGCAAAATACTTATCTCTTTGTTCCAAAAGGCTGCACCTTAATCCAAGTTTCACCAAACCAAGTATCGTTGTTGTTGGCTGTTAGATACTCTATATACATAATACTCTTCGCCTCGTCTTTAAATTCGTATCTTATTTCCGATATTGTATTTGTGAGACCAGGGTTGGTGTAGTGCTCGCCGATATATTCAAAATAACTACCGACCGACGAAAACTCTATCTCACCGCTCTGGGTAACATAAGTCTCGGTTATAGAGTAAGGTTTCTCTTTTGCGCTACCTGCTATATCCAAGGTTATAGAAACCATCGCAAAATAAGAGTTATCTTGGTTAATGCTCTTGAATATAGGCTTGCCTATATATTGTGTTGTGCCATCGGGAGCCACACGCTCTTCGGCAAACTGCCACAAACCATAAATACTTTTATCAACCTTCTGCTGTGCAGAGACATAAACTGCAGTTGCGGTAAAAGCAAACAGCACCAATAGCATCAAACGTTTCATACCGATATTTTTTAATGGTTAATAATGTTTTTCTTAAGCACCTGCAATGTACGATAAATTTTGAATAAATAAAAAAATATTTATTTTTTTTTAACGCACAGGGCGCATTTATGCACTTAGTAAGAATAAAATTCATAACTTCGCGTCAATTTTCAAAGAAACACGATGAAATATATTCTCGCTTTTTTAGGAACAATATCGCTTGCCTTGGGTGTTGTGGGTATATTTTTACCCCTGCTGCCCACCACCCCCTTTCTGTTACTTGCGGCAGCACTATATTTTCGCAGTTCAGAAAGATTGTATAACTGGTTACTGCAACACCCACACCTTGGCACCTACATACGAAACTTTCGCGAGAACAAAGCCATCCCCCTGCGAGTAAAAATTGTATCGGTGAGCCTTGTTTGGGGCACACTACTCTATTGCACCCTCTTCATAGCCCAAGAGCTGTGGTTGCGAGCTTTCTTCCTATCACTTGCTACCGCCATAACCATACACATACTGCACTACAAGACATTAAGATAGCATAAAGCCTTTGCCGCGGCAAAGGCTTTATGCTATCTTAATGTCAATATTCGGTTTTGTTTTCAGTCGTCCGCCACAAATCAAAAGGAGCCAGAGCCTCATCATGCAAAATATTCTCCACCGGTTTGTGTCTGTCGGCCGGTTTCAGTTCCAGTTCACGATAAATAAAAGAGTCGTCAAAGTTCACAGCAGCCGCATCGTGCTGGTTGGCTCCATAATATATTTTATCGAGACGAGCCCAATATATAGCCCCAAGACACATAGGGCACGGCTCGCACGATGTATATATTACACAACCGCTCAGGTCGAAAGTTCCAAGCCTCGTGCAAGCAGCCCTTATAGCCGACACCTCGGCGTGAGCCGTCGGGTCGTTGTTTGCAGTCACCCTATTTACACCCGTGGCAACAATCTCGCCATCGCGCACTATAACAGCACCAAACGGGCCGCCACCACATTTCACATTTTCAAGAGCAAGTTCTATGGCCTTGCGCATAAAATCTTCATTTTTCATAAGCGCACTTTTTTCAATCATACATTCAACAATAAAAAAAAGCAATGGTTCACACAAAGTGCACCATTGCAAAACTAAACAAAAAAGTTGTTCCGTCAACTATAACGAGAACAACTTTTTTGTTTTATACTAAACTTGCTATTTTCATTTTACAGCCTTGAAGCTCATGTCCAAGCCCATAACCGAGTGAGTGAGCGCACCCACCGATATATAGTCTACACCGCAGAGAGCATAGTCGCGCAAAGTATCGAAGGTGATGCCACCCGACGACTCTGTTTCGTAACGACCGGCAACCATCTCCACCGCCTTGCGTGTCTTCTCGGTGTCGAAGTTATCGAACATAATGCGATGCACACCACCAAGGTCGAGCACCTGCTGCAACTCGTCGAAGTTGCGCACCTCAATCTCAATCTTCAAGTCCTTGCCCTTCTCCTTGCAATACTCCTGCGCGCGCACGATAGCCTCTTTTATGCCACCTGCAAAGTCCACGTGGTTATCCTTGAGCAGAATCATATCGAAAAGACCTATGCGGTGGTTAACGCCACCACCTATGCGCACAGCCTCTTTCTCCATAATGCGCATACCGGGAGTTGTTTTGCGGGTATCGAGCACGCGGGTGTTTGTACCCTCGAGTCTTTTCACATACTTGCGTGTCATAGTTGCGATACCACTCATACGCTGCATAACGTTGAGCATCAAACGCTCGGTCTGCAACAAAGAGCGCACACTACCCGTTACATACATCGCAATATCGCCCTTCTTCACCTCGGCACCATCCTCAATGAGCACCTCCACCTGCAGCGTCTCGTCGAAACGAGCAAATATACGCTTTGCCATCTCCACACCGGCAAGCACACCATCCTCTTTAATGAGCAACATATTCTTTCCCATCGCGTCGGCAGGGATAGAAGAAAGTGTAGTATGGTCTCCGTCGCCGATATCCTCGGCAAACGACAGGTCGATAAGTCTGTCGATAAGTTCGTCTTTAATATTCATAGTACAAGATATTTTTTGCGAAGATAGACAAATCTTCTTATCTTCGCAACCATAAAGATAAAAAAACAAGTATGAAAATAACACTCCTCGTTGTCGGACGCACCGTCGACACCAATATAATAGCCGGCATAAAAGACTACACACAGCGCGTTGGGCACTTTGTGCAGTTTGATATGGAAGTTATCCCCGAGCTCAAAAACGCCCGCAAGCTTAGCGAAGCACAGCAAAAAGAGCAAGAGGGCGAGCTCATACTCAAGAGCCTGCAAGCCGGCGACCGCGTAGTGTTGCTCGACGAGGGGGGCAAGGAGTACCGCTCCACCGAGTTTGCCGCGTGGGTGGAACACAAGCAGAATATATCCACAAAAAGGTTGGTGTTCATCGTAGGTGGCCCCTACGGTTTCTCGCAAAAAGTCTACGACGCCGCCCACGAGAAACTATCGCTATCGAAGATGACCTTCTCGCACCAGATGATACGCCTGCTCTTCATAGAGCAGCTATACCGTGCCTACACCATAATAAACCACCTGCCCTACCACCACGAATAAAAAAAATCTTATAGTGAGGGATACAATCAATGCAGCAATGAATAACACAACAAAAAATAATAGGCTGTGCACGTAAATGCACAGCCTATTATTTTATTCTTCTCGTCGGCCTGTATTACTCTTTCACAGGCTCCACATATTGGTAGCAACCGGCATCGACCAAGCCGGGGGTACGAGGGGTGCCATCCTTGTCGAGCAAGAGGGCATCGCTCACCACAGCATCACCACCCAAGGAGCGTGCCGACGATGCTTCACTCAAGTGAAAGTCGTAGTAAAACACGTTGTGATCTATTGTAGCAAAGTGCTCTCCGGCAAAGGGAGAAACACCGGTTTTGTCTACAAGGACATTTACAAAGTGTTCGTCACCTTCGGGCACGACGGTGTTTATAAGAGTATTTTCGAAATAATAGTTCACACAGTTGGGCACGGTATCGCCAAGTGTCGACAGGTAGCCCATAACCTCGTCGCTGCTACCGCCTGTGATTATGCAATTTACGAAATCGGCACCATAGAGGGGTGCAGGCGTGGTACCATAGAAGTTATGTAGCGAGAGGGCTACGTTGCGCACCTTGTAGACAAAGAAGTTGGCTATAGTGCAGTGAGTAAAATTGACCTTGCCGCCCACCACCTTCACACAGTTACCCCCGGCGTTGGCTATGAGAGAGTTCTTAATATCGGCGTGTGCTTGCACAAGCTCAAGAGCGTGTCCATAGAAATTCTCCAAGCGAACAGAGTTCATCGTGAGGCGTTGCACAGTGCTGTCGCCAGCCTCCATCTTCACACCATAGTTTGCGCTGTGAATATCGCAGTGCTCGAGCAAGTTGTTATTGCTTGTAGAGGCGAGCACCACCCCATCCCACTGCCCGGGCAAGCGGTCATATGGCAAATAAGAAAAAATGCGGTCTGTTCTGTCGCCACGGAGTATTATGGGGCTTTGCGACGTGCCCACAGCCGAGAGCGTGCCACGCACCACCAAGGGTACCTCGTCGTGAAAATAAAGTATTGCACCCGGCTCTATAGTGAGTGTTGCCGAGGGTGCCACCACAAGGCTATCGTACACCACATAGTGCCCACGCTTTATAACAGAGTCGGAGCGCACGGTAACAGCATCCATAAACACCACATCTCGACCATAAGCAACAAGGTCTATAACCTGTTGCAACCCACTCTCGAGTGTAAAGAGCAGTTTGTCGCTCAAGAGGACAGGCTGCGAGGCACCGTTTGCCTCGGGCGTCACCTCGGCAAAGACATACAAGCTATCGCCGCTACGCACCTCTATATCGGGTATATATGTGCCTGTAAGGCCGTCGACCATCACTCTGAAACCCGAAGCCCCACCACCAGCAAGCGCCACCGAGGTTATTCTCAGGTCTTTGCTGTTGCGGTTGTAGACCATAGCCCCGCCACGCGGAGAGCCTAGTGTTGTAAAGAGCGTATCGAAGGAGATGGTGTCGCTCGAGAAGGTCAAGCGATGAGTTAAGTCGGTAGAAAAATCGACCTCATCGCTGCAAGCAACGATGAGCGCCGACAAGACAAATACCGAAAATATTTTTTCAAGAATTTTCATTTACATAGTTTTTACATCACAATAAACGGAGAAAAACTCTATTTATTGCGAAGGCTCTATTTTAGAGGAGCTTTTTCAAGCACGGCTACAAGGTGACGCCACCAACGCTCGGTAGAAGGTATGTTCAAGCGCTCATCGGGCGAGTGAACGCCACGCATTGTGGGGCCAAAAGATATCATATCAAGCGAGGGCGCCTTCTCCAAGAAAAGGCCACACTCCAAGCCTGCGTGTATAGCTCTTATTCTGGCCTCGCCGCCAAAAATTTCCTTGTAGGTATCGCACGCGACCTTCAAAATCTCCGATTTCACGTTAGGCTTCCACCCCGGGTAACCACCGTTGCACTCAACCTTGGCACCACCAAGTTCAAAGGCCGCACGCACCACGTCGGAAACAGTGTTTCGTGCCGACTCTATGGAGCTGCGTTGGCTTGTGATAACGGTTATAACGTTATCTGCTGTGCGCTTAACCGAAGCTAGGTTGCTCGAAGTTTCTACCAACCCCGGCATATCCTGGCTCATAGCAAACACCCCATTAAACACCGCGTTGAGCGACTTAAGCAACCCCTTTGCAACCTCGGGCTCTATGCAACGACCTACAGGCTCGGTACTCTGCAAGAGGAAACGTGCTGTGGGCTCTGTTACGCTATACTCATCTTGAATTTCTGCGGCAAAGATATTAAAATCTATGCGCACCGACTCTTTGTCGGCCGCAGGCACAGCAAAAACAGCCGAAGCGTCGCGCGGTATTGCGTTGTGCAAGCTACCACCCGAAATTTCGCAGAGATAAAACTCGTATTTTTCGGCTACACGGCAAAGGAAACGAGCAAGGAGCTTGTTGGCGTTAGCACGTCCCTTATCGATGTCGTCGCCCGAGTGTCCGCCTGTGAGGGCGTTAATATCCACCTTCATATAGAACATATCGCCGGCAACAGGCACCCACTTATGCTCAAAGTGTGCAGTTGTGCGCATACCTCCGGCACACCCGATAAAAATTTCACCCTCGTCCTCGGAGTCAAGGTTTATGAGTATATCACCCTCGAGAAATTCGGGAGTAAGCTTTTCGGCACCTGTGAGGCCTGTCTCCTCATCTATGGTGAACAAGCAGTTTATGGGGCCGTGTTTCAATGTATCATCGGCAAGCACAGCCATAGCAGCAGCCACGCCTATGCCGTTATCGGCACCAAGAGTTGTACCTTGGGCTTTGAGCCACTCACCATCTACGAAGGTGTGTATGGGATCTTTTGTAAAGTCGTGCTGAACATCGGGACGCTTGTCGCACACCATATCCATATGCCCCTGCAAAATAATAGTTTTGCGGTTTTCATAACCAGGTGAGGCAGGTTTTTTAATAAGCACATTGCCCACAGAGTCGGCTGTTGTCTCGAGCCCAAGAGCTTTACCAAAATCTTGCAAATATTTTGAGATTTGTTCCTCGTTCTTTGAGCCGTGGGGAATTTCGCACAGTTTAAAGAAATAATCAAATACCTTTTCGGGGTTCAAAACAAGTTTTTCCATAACCTATAATCTTTAATATTTGTTAATTTGTTTTTAACATTGTAAAATATCTTTAACAAAAGGGATATTTACACGCTTTTTTATAATTTTTTACATCCAAAAACGCAGAAAAACATTCAAAAAAACTATCTTCGCAACGCATTACAGAGAAAATGCCACAAAGAGAGCCCTGCGCTCTAGCTATAATACGCAAAAATAATAGAAATGTTGGAAACTTTACTACTTACGCTGTTAATAATTGCTATAAGCTTCGCTCTACTAGCAGTAACCATAATAATAAAGAAGAACGGTAAATTCCCCAACACGCACGTTGGCGGCAACAAGTATATGCGCGAGAGAGGTATAAAGTGCGTGCAGTCGCAAGACCGAGATGCGCGTCGCTACAACCCTCACGCAACACCAGAGAGAAGAAAAGAGTAAAATCAGAATAAAAAAACTATGAAAAATCTTAAAAACACAACAATCCTTGCGTTGGCACTTGTGGCATCACTTGCCTTTGTACAATGCAGCAACGAGAAACAAGAGGTAGCACCTGCGCAGCCCGTAGCCATAGATGGTGTAAAATCCATTAAAATCGCTTTTGTGGACATAGATTCACTGCTCACAAACTACGAGTTTTCTACAACCATAAACAAAGAGATGTTGCGCAAAGAAGAAAACATGCGCATGACTTTGAGCGAGAAAGCAAAAGACATACAGGCCGACATTGAAGACTTCCAGCGCAAACTCGAGAACAACGTTTACGCAACACAGAAGCGTGCCGAAGAGGAGCAGAGCCGCATTATCAAGCGTCGCGAAGACTACGAGAGACTATCGGAGCGTCTTGCAGCCGAGCTTGCAGCCGAGAGCCAGAAGAACAACGTTGTTTTGCGCGACTCTATAAACTCTTTCCTCAACGAGTATAACAAAGAGAAAGGCTTCGACCTCATTATAAGCCGCGTGGGCGACAACTTGCTATATGCAAACCAAGCACTCGACATAACTAAAGAGGTTATAAGCGGTTTGAACAAGAGATACAAGAAAGACTAAACACAGATATACTGAAAAACAAAAAGTTAGGCGTACAACCGGTTGTACGCCTAACTTTTTTATCACAGCCACCCTTCGCAAGGTAGCTCCTCTATCGCCGGGACATCTTCAAAGAAACCGTGAGGAGGAGGAGGCATCTTACCACCAAAAGCGGGGAAGCCGTTAGGAGGGGGAGGAGGCGTCTTGCCATCGAAGGGCGGAAAGCTACCCTTACCCATAGGTTTTACAGTATCGGGGTTTATAAAGAGAGCCTCACCCTTGCTGTCGATAACAGCAAGCAAACCTTTTTGTTGCCACGCCACTGCAGCCGACAATGTTGAAGCCGGCGCAGTGCCCGACAAATAGAGCCCGCAACCCATAGCCGTGCCACCGGAGACGCTGTCGCTCATAAACATAGAGTATTTGTCGCCTTTTACAAGTGCTGGAGAAGAGGCCACCACAGCAGCTCCGCTAAGCGAGCGAGGCAAACGATAAGAGAGCAACACGCGCCCAGCCTCATCGGCCACATTAAAGTAACGACCATCTTCCACATCTATACCACACCACGCAACAACAGCAACATCGGTTTCTCTGTTTTTGGGAAGAGTGGGCGAAGGCCCAAACATACCACCCAAAGATAAAAGGAGACCACCACGCAACGTATATTCGCTTTCAATATCACAATCTACGCCCTGCTCGGGGGTGTGCGTGCCGTTTGCTATCAACACACCACCGTTTATGCACACTTTGGCGTTGCTGTCGATGCCGTCGTTAGCTGCCGAGTAGACAAACACACGGCCGTCGTCGAGAATAAAATCCCCACCCGAGTTTACTGCATCGTCGTAGGCACAAACATAAACCTTTGCATCGGCACCCGATATTATAACATCGTGCTTCGACTCAATACCCTCGCAACGTTCTCCCTTGCCCAAGACAAGTACCTCTATGTTGCCACCTCTCACAAGTATGGTGCTGTCGCACTTTATACCCTTTGCCGAGGCGTGAGCATTAAGGTCTACAGGGTGGGTAACATCGTTGCCCGTGGTCTTAACCGAGAGCACACCGCCATCGACCTGTAACAAACCGTCGCAATTTATACCCTTACCCGCATCGCCATTGCTCACAAGCGACACCTTTGCGTTGTTTATATAAGTATTGAGGCTGCTTTTTATGCACGACGAAGAGCTGTAGTCGCCTTTTTTGTCGGAAAAGAGAGCACCGCCCGAGGTGTGCACGTCGAGCACGCCACCAAGCAAGAATACCGACTCTTTGCTCTTCACACCCTTGGCTGCTGCACCGGCTACAGAAAGCGACGCCTTACCACCATATATATATATGTTACGCGCAGCAAGAGCATCGGCCTTGTCGGCTGTAGCGTCCACCACAAGAGAGCCGCCAAGCATAACAAAGTTGCCCTTCTTCACTTTCACAACAGCTTTTACCGAAGTGGCAGAAAGCTCGCCTTCAGCAAGCACCAAGCCCTTTACGGCGCTTACCGCACTTGCTGCCGCGCAGTCCACAGCTACGCGAGCGCTATCGATATAAACTATACCCGTGGAGCGCACAGCATCGCGACGCGACGCGCTCAAGCACACCTCAACACCGTCGCAAAAGACCGCATCGCCCATAAGCGAGAGCGTGGCTGCTTGCTTGTCTACCATAGCCGTTTGCCCAGGCGCGTCGGCCAAGCGGGCAACAGAGCCACGAATAAATATCTTCTCCTTCGACGACACAGTAAGAGCATCGCGCCCCACTGAGAGTATAGAGAGCGTGTCGAGAGTGAGCAACGGAGAGCACTCGCTAACCACGGTGAGAGAGCCACGATCGGTTGCACCACCCACCACAAACTCCACCCCGGGCAGGTTGCTGCGCAGGAACACGTCGGCACCTACAACCTCGGCGGTTACACCCGTGGGTAACTGCGAGAGTTGCACCTCATCACCCTTAAACTCCACAACAACCTGTTGCGTGTATTTTTCGGGAGCAAGCTTTACTTCGGCCGACAAAGCCGGCGGTGCAAGCGGAATATTCTGTATTATACTTTTCTGGGGCTGCGGGGCATCACCACCACAAGCAACCACAAAAAGAGCCAGCAAGGCAAAAAACAAATTTTTCATAAAAAAAAAGAATTTTCCTTTGGGATGTAAACAATTTGAGGCTCGCAATTGCGAGCCTCAAATATTTTTAGTAGCGTTTTTTAGGCTTTATTGTATAAGGCGCAATCATCTTTTCGGGACGCAGCAGCTCGTCGAGCTCGTCCTTCGATATAAGCCCCTCCTCGAGCACAAGGTCATAAATAGCACGGTTCTCCTTCAAAGCACGCTTTGCAAGGCGGTCGGTGTTCTCGAAACCTATAACAGGGTTAAGCGCTGTTGCGATACCGATACTGCCAAGAACAAGCTCTTTGCAGTGTCCCTCGTTGGCTGTAATACCATCGACACAGAGCACACGCAAACGTGTGAGACCCTTGAGCAACATACGTATCGACGACAACATAGAGTGAACGATAATAGGCTCCATCGCATTGAGCTGCAACTGGCCTGCCTCGGCTGCAAAAGTTACAGTGAGGTCGTTACCTATAACGCTATAACAAATTTGGTTAACCAGCTCGGGGATAACAGGGTTTACCTTGCCGGGCATAAGGTTTGAGCCGGGCACCACAGCAGGGAGGTTTATCTCGTTCAGGCCGCAACGGGGGCCGCTTGCAAGCAAACGAATATCGTTACAAATCTTCGACAACTTAACAGCCAAGCGCTTCAAAGCCGAAGAGTACATAACCGATGAGCCCGCGTCAGATGTTGCCTCCACGAGGTTACCTGCGAGCACAAATTTCTTGCCCGATATAACACGCAAAGCATCTACCGCGGTGTGAGAGTAACCGGGGACAGTGTTAATACCTGTACCGATAGCCGTTGCACCCAAGTTCACCTCCAAGAAGAGGCTTGCAATCTCGTTCAAGCGGCTCACCTCCTCGTCGAGAGTTACGGCAAAAGCCTCAAACTCCTGACCAAGAGTCATAGGCACAGCATCCTGCAACTGTGTGCGGCCCATCTTTATAATCTTGTCAAACTCCTTACCCTTTGCACGGAAAGCAGCTATAAGGCGCTGCAACTCACGCACAAGGTCCTCGTTGTGCAATATAAAGCAAAGTTTAAAGGCTGTGGGGTAAGCATCGTTTGTAGACTGCGAGAGGTCTACGTGCTCTGTGGGGCTGCAATATTGATACTCTCCCTTGTTGTAACCCATAATCTCGAGAGCGCGGTTTGCAACCACCTCGTTTATGTTCATATTGGTCGAGGTACCCGCACCACCCTGTATAAGGTCGATGGGGAACTGGTCGCTGAGCGCGCCTTCCATAATCTCCTCACAAGCCTTCTTGATAGCAGTACCAATGCTCTCGTCGAGCGAGCCGAGCGACACGTTGGCGTGCGCAGCTGCCCACTTAACCATAGCAAGAGCCTTAATATAATAAGGGTGCTCGCCTATCGAAAGACCACTAACATCTCTAAAGTTAATCAACGCTCTCAATGTTTGAGCGCCATAGTACGCATCGGCAGGGACTTGAATTTCGCCTAGCGAATCGTGTTCAAGACGTGTTTTCATCTTCTATATCTGTTTTAAGTTTTTTACTCTTTAATCTATGGGCCTACATAGAGCCCTCTCTATCACCTTGCGAAGATATAAATTTATTATCTTTTTTACGCAAACAAGAGAGTTTTTCTTTAAAAAAAACAAGTAAAAGCACGCTATGTGGTGCAAATTTGTCATTTTAGCGACAAAAAAACTCCCCGCACTCGTTGCTGTGCGGGGAGGAGTGAAAGATAATAACCACTATTTTATTAACCTTTTCACACGTTTACCATCTAAAACTCTGTTATCTTTCAAGCCCGTTTTGTGCAACAGGGGATATTTTTTTACATTTTTTACAAAGGAAAATATTTTACCGCCCAGTTTCTTGGTTCTTTTTAGTTCTTTTATAAATATTGCCTGCTTTTTCTCCACGTTTAAATCTTTTTTAAGCAAATATTATATTACTTTCGCTATGCAAAAAAACACGCATACATATTAAAACTAAAATACTCTCTTGCCCGAGAGTGCCTACTATAGAATATTACTTTATGGAGATAGCTGTTGATTTAAAGAAAACACTACGCGACAAGGTGGAAAAGGTTGCCGGGAGAAAGATGAACACCCCACGCGACTTTGATTTTCTTTCGATGCACATTCTTAACAAAACAAGGAACTACATAGCACCTATTACATTGAAACGTTTTTGGGGCTATCTAGGAGAGAAGAGACAAACATCACCCTTCCGTTTCACCCTCGACACTCTGGCACTATATGCCGGTTACATAGACTGGGAAGACTTCAAAACAAACCACAACAACAGCACCTCGCAAAGCGACTTTCTGCCCAACGAGAGCCTAAAAACCACCTCGCTTAACAGGGGCGACAAGATACAGCTAACGTGGCACCCCGACAGGCTCGTAACCATAAGCTACGAAGGGATGAGTATGTTCAAAGTACAGGAGAGCATCAACAGCAAGTTAAGTGCAGGCGACACCTTTTTGTGCGACAACATAATAGACGGCGAGCCTCTGCATCTATACTGTCTGGTACACGAGGGTAACTCCCCCACGAACTATGTGTGTGGCTGCATCGATGGTGTAAAGTTCAAGATTATCACAGATTAAAGTAGTTTATGCAAACATCAAGTTTCATCGACAACAAAATAGAGATAGAAAAAGTGGAGCAACTGAAAAACAGCAGCTCCACAGCAAAAACATATAAATTACGTATGAACGGCAGGCTCTATTTTATGAAACAGCTACTGCCCGAATATGCCAACAACGCCCTCTATCGCTCGCTCTTCTTCAAAGAGTTCGAGAACGGAAAAGCCATAAAGCACCCCTATGTTGTGGAGTACACAAGCATAAACGAAAGCGAAGATGGGCTCTATATAATAATGGAGTATGTCAACGGCACAAGCCTCGAAGAGAAGCTCAAGCACGAGCCCGAATACTTCAACGAAAAAAACATTTGCAAGTTGCTCATACAGCTATCCGAGGCTCTAAAAGCGCTGCACAACCAGAACATAATCTACCTCGATCTGAGCCCAAGCAACATACTGCTCACAAAAGCCAGCAACGATGTAAAGCTCATAGACCTTGGTTTCTGCATAAGCGACACAAACGACCACACAGGCGGCTACACAAAAGGCTTCTCAGCTCCCGAAATTGAGGATAAAAACCTCAGCAAGCTCGATGCGCGCACCGACATCTACAGCGTGGGCTGCATATTGCAGTACATAGAGGAAAAAACGGGCAAAAAACTCCCACACAAGTTGCAAAAGATAAAAAAACGCTGCCTGCAAGCACAAAAGGAGAGGCGATATTCAACCACCGACGACATTATAACAACCATAAAGTATCACAAGTTGCGTTGCGCAGGCAAGGCTCTTGCAGCCGTGGCTGTCATAGCTGCGCTGTGCGTGGGCTTTACCAGCTCGCCTTTGTGGCAACAACTAGACGACTATATTGGCTGGAGCACAAACCGCTTCCCCGAAAGATTTGAGCAAAATGGAGTTTTCTACCGCATCACCAACCACGATACACGCCAAGTTGAGGTAACCTACAAGGGCCAAACACCCGACGAGTTTGAGTATGAGTACAGCGGCGGGGAAATTATAATCCCCCAAACCGTCACATACCACGGGCGCACCTTCGCAGTAACCTCCTTTGCCGAGTACACATTTAAAAACCCATACATAAACAAGGTTAGTATCCCCGAGGGTATTGAAACCATAAACGACCACGCCTTCTCGCACTGCAACCTCAACGGTGTCATAAACATACCTGCAAGCGTGAAACACATAGGCAAGGCGTGCTTCGAGCCACATTTTTACATCGAGGGCTTCACAGTTAGTGCCGGCAACACCACATACGACAGCCGGGAGCAGTGCAACGCAATTATAGAAACCGCCACAAACACCCTCGTTGCCGGTTGCAAAAACTCCTTTATACCCGGCAGCGTTACAGCTATTGCAGCAAACGCCTTTGTAGGTATTTTTAAAGGCGAGAACATTGTGCTACCACCAAGCATAAAAAGTATAGGCGAATGCGCGTTCTTCCATAGTGGCATAAAGGAGATTGATATACCCGAGGGTGTAACAAAGATTGAGCAATACACTTTTCAATGGTCGGAAAACCTCCATAGAGTAACCTTGCCGCAAAGCCTCACAGAGATAGAGTTTGGGGCCTTCTCACACTGTAGTTTCGACGAAATTTCCATACCCGATGCTGTGAGCCGCATAGGCGAATATGCGTTCGACTGCTGCGAGAGCCTCACAACAGTTACCATAGGTTGCGGAACAAGAGAGATAGGCGAAGCGGCGTTCTATGGTTGCAAGAGACTCAAAAAAGTTGTGTCGCGCATCCCCGCCGACAGCCTTTTTATCCTGCACAGCAGCGTTTTCAGTGACATAGACAAGGGTTGCGTGCTCTATGTTCCCCGCGGAGCAAAAGAAGCATACCAAAGCACCCCCGGCTGGAGAAAATTTACACGCATCGTAGAGTTGTAGCCCCTTCTCCGTTATGAATAAAAATATAGAGCACCATCCACACGGATAGTGCTCTATATTTTTTCTTTAATACCCTGATATTACTTCTTCCAGCCTTTATACACAAGGTAACAAACAATAAACACACCAAGAGCTATGAAGCAGTACCCTATCTCGTGACTGTAAACGGAAACCTTCTCTATGAGCTGTTCTTTTGTCTCTATACCGGGAACATTTGAAAGATACCAGCCCATAGCGGCAAGCACAATATTCCATATACCGGCACCAAGAGCCGTGAACACTAGGAAGGTGCTCATTTTCATACGCGAGAGACCGGCGGGTATCGATATAAGCTGTCGCACAGCAGGTATAAGGCGACCGATAAAGGTAGACGCAGCACCACGTTTCTCAAAGTACTCTTCGGCCTTCTTCACGGCAGGCTCGTCTATGAGGCACATATGCCCAAAGCGGCTGTTTGCAAACTTGTATATTATGGGTCGGCCGAGCCACAAAGCAAGGTAGTAGTTTATAAGCGCACCTATCATAGCACCAAGTGTGGCAAAAAGCACCACAAGATAGACGTTAAGACCGCTTTCGGGGTCGGCAGCAAGCCAAGCTGCAGGGGGCACAACAACCTCCGAGGGGAAAGGGATAAAAGAGCTCTCTATCGCCATAAGCAGGGTTATTGTCCAGTAATTAAGGTGCTCGAGACACCACTCTATAAATGCAACAGATTCCATAATATTTTTATCGTTTTTTTATTTATTATTCAAGCAAATTTACGCCCCAACCAGCGAAAAACCTTTCCAAGGCTCCTGCATAGCTCGGGCACAACAAGCACCAGCGATGTGCTCACAACAATTTTCACCCACGTTGAGGCGGTGAGGGGCACCACGTTGAACATAACACCACCATATGTAACTATAGCCCACTGCCCCACAAGTATAAGCGCCACAACCAACAAGAAGGTACCGCCCGAGAGCAAGCCTTTAAAAGCCGACGCCCCCGACATATAGGCCTTTGCGTTGAACATATTCCAGAATTGCAGCATTACAAAGATGGTGAAGAACGACGACATATCGTAGGCCGACAGCTCGCCATCGCTCTTGTAGTAGAGAAGTACGCCCATCTGCACTGCAACAAAAAGCGCCGCATAGCCAAATATGTAGAGAGCCATATTGCGGGTTATTATAAAATCGCCTCCCTCACCACTTTTGCGGGGTTTCTCCTTCATCACGCTCCAGCTGGGAGGCAACGAAGCCAAGGCCGCCGCCGCAAAGGTGTCCATAATAAGGTTTACCCAAAGCATCTGTGTTATGGTAAGAGGCGAAGATGTGCCCACAAACGAGCCAAGCATCACTATGAAGCAGGCAGCCACGTTTATTGTGAGCTGGAAAAAGAGGAAACGTTGTATATTCTTGTAGAGCGAACGCCCCCACATTACAGCACGAGTTATGCTACCAAAGGAGTTGTCGATGATGGTTATGTCGCTTGCCTCCTTTGCCACAGAGGTGCCGTCGCCCATAGAGAGTCCTACCTGTGCAGCCTTCAGCGCAGGAGCATCGTTTGTGCCGTCGCCTGTAACAGCGACCACTGCACCTTGCTCCTGCAACAGATGCACAAGGCGTTGTTTGTCCATAGGGCGGGCACGACACATAACCTTCAAGCCCATCACACGTTTTGCGGCCTCCTCGTCGCTCAAGGCTTCAAAGTCGGGGCCTGTGATGATTGCTTCATCGGGGGTAGATGCATCGCAGATACCTATCTGACGACCTATCTCACGAGCCGTGCCAGGGGTGTCGCCGGTAACAATCTTCACGCCTACACCAGCACTCAAGCAGCACTGCACAGCCTCGGGCACATCGGTGCGTACGGGGTCGGATATTGCGACAAAGCCTATAAATGTGAGGTCTACGTCTGCAACAAGACGGCCGTTCTCGTAAGGCGCGTCGTTAGCATCATCGTCGAGTATCTGATAAGCAAAGCCCAAGGTGCGCATAGCCATGCTCTGATACTCGAGCAAGCGGGCCTCTATTGCAGTACGGCTCTCCTCGACACTCTTGTATGCGCCACCTTCATAAGCCACACGCTTGCTATTGGCAAGCACTATCTCAGGGGCTCCCTTCACATAGAGGACCTTCTTGCCCAACAGGGGCGACTGCACCACGGTTGCCATATATTTGCGTTCGGTAGAGAAGGTAAGCTGGCTCACAACTGCTGCCTCACGGCGCAAAGGAGCGTAATCAACACCCTGCTTGTCGAGCCACAAAAGAAGCGCAGCCTCGGTGGGGTTACCTATAGTTTTTACCTCTCCACCCTCCTTGTTCAAGTTGGCAGTTGAATTAACGGCGATGCCCTCCTCTATCAAATGACTCATATCATCGTCGCCGAGAATATTGTCACCAAGGACATAGAAGTTGGCCTCGTACACCTGCATGCGATTCTGTGTGAGCGTTCCGGTTTTGTCGGTGCATATAACGGTTGTTGCGCCCATAGTTTCGCAGGCGTGCATACGACGCACAAGGTTGTTTGCCTTGAGCATACGGTTCATGCTCAAAGCGAGGCTCAATGTTACGCTCATAGGCAGACCCTCGGGCACAGAAACAACGATAAGTGTTACAGCTATCATAAAGCTGTTGAGCAGAGCCGACACAATATCCATGGTGGAGTGAGTTTCACCCGACATGAGTGTTTTTGCCGACAAAAGTACAAATATCAAGACAGCCGCCGCGTAGCCGAATTTGCTTATCACGCCGGCCAAGCGACGCAACTGCCCTTGAAGGGGTGTCTCAACATCGTTGTCGATTTGCGCTCCTTGATTCACTTTGCCATACTCGGTGGCATCGCCCACGAGGTCGACACGCAACACACCGTGGCCGTCAACCACAGTTGTTCCACGCAACACTCTGTTCGAGGGGTATGTGGCCTCTTTGTCAAAATCGGCTTCGACGGTAGTTTTTGCAATCATGGGCTCGCCTGTAAGGGTCGACTCGTTCACCTGCAACGAGGTGCTCTCGAGCAAATTACCGTCGGCAGGTATCTCGTCACCGGTGTTCAGCATCACAACATCGCCCACCACTACATCCTTGCGCGATACTTGTTGTATTTTGCCATCGCGCTCCACAGTTACCATCACATCGTCGTTCACGGTGTTCAGCACCTCGAAGGCGCGCGCCGCCTTAACTTCGAATATAAAGCCTATTGTACTTGCAAGAACTATTGCAAAAAATATGCCTATCGGCTCCAAGAAAGCCTCAAAGCCCTTCTGTTCGGGCCCCCAGCAGTGCACAGCCGATATAACCATCGACAGCACCCATGCTGCTATGAGTATTCTGATGATGGGGTCTTCGAACTTCTCGAGAAATTTCTTCCACAAAGACTCCTTCTCGGGTGGAGTGAGTATGTTTGAGCCATACTTTGCACGGCTTGCCTCAACCTCAACCGATGTTAATCCTTTAAACATTCTTTGCTTGCTCATATATTTCTTTTTACGATATTCAACAACTTTTATCACACTTTTGCTCTGCCGAAAAGAGGTCGAGACGGTTGGCGCGCGCCTCGTCGAGAGAGCGTAACGGCTCGCGTTTCTTCTCTGCATCCTGCTCACGCAACAGAGCCTGCTCACGGCGCAACTCCTCAATAAATGCTGTGCGTTCCTTGTCACCGCCAAGCAAACGAGAGGCAACAACCACATTTTGCGACACATCCTTAACGTGTATCACCGCCCCGTCATAGGCCGGAGCTATCTTTAGCGCAGTGTGCAGAGGACTTGTGGTAGCGCCGGCTATCATCACAGGCAGGGCACACCCTGCCGTTTTAAGTTCCTTAACCACGGTTATCATCTCCTCGAGCGAGGGAGTTATAAGACCACTCAGAATAACAATATCGGCCTTGCGCTCTATAGCTGTAGATACTATCTTTTCCGACGGCACCATCACACCAAGGTCTATAACCTCGTAACCGTTGCAGCCCATAACCACAGAAGCTATGTTCTTGCCTATATCGTGCACGTCGCCCTTTACGGTGGCAACAACCACCCTACCCGCCGACGCCGACATCTCGCTCTTCTCGCTCTCTATCAAGGGGCGCAACACCTCTACTGCCTGTTTCATAGTGCGCGCGGTCTTCACCACCTGCGGCAGGAACAGCTTACCTTCGCCAAAAAGCTCGCCCACATAGCTCATACCCGCCATCAACGGGCCGCTTATAACTGCTATAGCGGTTTTATACTTCTCTACTGCCTCGGCTATATCCTCCTCGAGATAGTCACCTACACCTTTAAGCAGAGCTGTTTTCAAGCGCTCGTCGACCGAAGCTCCACGCCACGTATCGTCGGTACCACGCGTCGCTCCCACCTCGCGGGTTTTCAGTCCCTCGGCCACGGCTATAAGCTTCTCGGTAGCGTCGGGGGTGCGGGCAAGCACCACGTTCTCTATCGCCTCGCGCACATCGGCAGGTATATCATCGTACTGCACCGATGTTTGAGGGTTTACAATGCCCATATCCATACCTGCGGCTATCGCGTGGTACAGAAAAACAGCGTGCATAGCCTCGCGCACATAATTGTTGCCACGGAACGAGAAAGAGAGATTGCTCACACCGCCACTTATGTGGGCGCCGGGGAGGTTTTCTCTTATCCAGGCACAAGCACGAATAAAGTCGAGACCATAGAGCGCGTGCTCCTCAATACCCGTTGCCACAGCAAGAATATTAGGGTCGAATATTATATCTTGGGGAGCAAAGCCCACCTTGTTTACCAACAAATTATAAGCACGGGCACACACCTCGGTCTTGCGTTCAAAGGTTGTCGCCTGCCCCTCCTCATCGAAGGCCATAACCACCACGGCTGCGCCCAAACGCTTGGCTTCGGCGGCACGAGCAAGGAAAAGCCCCTCGCCCTCCTTCAACGACAAAGAGTTTACTATTGCCCTGCCCTGCAAACACTTGAGACCGGCTGCGATAACCTCCCAATCCGAAGAGTCGACCATCACGGGAAGGCGCGCAATATCGGGCTCGCTTGCCAAGAGGTTTAAGAAGTTTACCATCTCGGCCTTTGTATCGAGCAAACCATCGTCCATATTCACATCGAGCACCTGCGCGCCGTCTTCCACCTGCAAGCGGGCTATTTTCAGCGCCTCGGTGTAGTTTTTCTCGTTTATCAGGCGCAGGAACTTGCGCGAGCCTGCTACGTTGCAACGCTCGCCTATGTTTATAAAGTTTTTCTCCTTGTTCACCACAAAGCGGTCGAGCCCCGACAGCCACATATCGGAAGGCTTGGGCGCCGCCAGGCGGGGTTTCTTCCCCACAACAAGGCGTGCAAACTCTTTTATATGTTCATCTGTTGTGCCACAGCAGCCACCAACTATATTCACCAGCCCCTCGTCTATATACTCGGCCACGAAAGCCGCCATCTGTGCGGGTGTTTGGTCGTACACGCCTAGTTCGTTGGGGAGGCCTGCGTTCGGGTAAGCGCTCACATAGCAAGGCGCAATCTCAGAAAGACGTTTTATAAAAGGTTTCATCTGCTCGGCACCAAAAGAGCAATTTAAGCCCACCGAGAGTATATCGTAACCAAGAACAGATGCCACAAAAGCCTCTATAGTCTGCCCCGACAGGATGCGGCCACCACTATCGGCCACCGTAAAGGAGAGCATCACAGGCACACGTCGCCCAAGACGTTGCATAACCTCATCGGCTGCATAAAGAGCGGCCTTTGCATTCAGCGTGTCGAATATTGTCTCGCAAAGCAAGGCATCGACACCCGCATCAACAAGCGCCTCCATCTGCTCCACATAGGCTGCAGCAAGCATGTCGAAGGTTATGTTTCTGTAAGCTGGGTTTTCAACATCGGGGCTCATAGAGCAGGTGCGCCCAGTGGGCCCCACAGAGCCCACTACAAAGCGGGGTTTCTCGGGGGTTGAATATTTGAGGGCTTTATCGCGGGCTATCTTCACCGCTACGCGGTTAATCTCGTCACACAAAGCCTCGCATCCATAATCGCCCTGCGATATGCGGTTTGCGTTAAAGGTACAAGTCTCTATAATATCGGCACCAGCAGCAAGGTAGCTCTCGTGTATAGCACCTATCACATCGGGACGGGTGAGCACCAAGAGGTCGTTATTGCCTTTCAGTTGCGTGGGGTGCGACGCAAAACGCTCGCCACGGAAGTCCCCCTCCTGTAGCGAGTATTGCTGTATCATAGTACCCATAGCTCCGTCGAGCACCAGCACCCTCTCTCTCAATGCCTCTTTAAGTTCCATACTTATATATAAGGTGACGGGGCTCCCCTTGTGTGGAGTGCCCCTTTTTTCATCATCAATAATTTCTTTTCAATCTATCCATCTCGCGCTTGTCGTCGCGTTCCTTCAACGTCTCGCGCTTGTCATACTCGTGCTTACCTCGCGCAAGGCCTATAACCAATTTTGCAAGGCCCTTCTCGTTTATAAACAAACGCGTGGGCACTATCGTGAAACCAGGGTTTTTCACTGCCTGTTTAAGCTTGTTCAGTTCCTTGCGTTCGAGGAGCAGTTTACGATCGCGACGAGCCGTGTGGTTGTTATACGAGCCATAAAAGTACTCGGCCACGTGCATATTCTTAACCCACAACTCCTCGTTTATAAAGGTGCAGTAGGTGTCTACAAGGCTTGCCTTAGACTGGCGTATAGACTTTATCTCCGTGCCGGTGAGCACAAGACCTGCCGTGTAGGTGTCGGTTATTATATAGTCGAACGTAGCACGCTTGTTCTTTATATTTATATTTGTAATCTTCTTTTCCATAAATCTAGTCTATCCAAAGTTAACAGAGAGCATCGACATTACCGCCCCCACTAGAACTGGCACAAAAATAACCATCATCGACACCACAAACGTGTAGGACAAACGCTTCTCCTCGGGCACACGCATAAGCACCGCTGCCCCATCCCACACAATCTTCACCGTGTAGAACTGCAATATCCAGCCAATTATTCTAAAGTTGGGGAAGAGCCCCAAACATATCTCCAGCAGCAACACAACAACCATAGAGTAACCGGCAAGCAGGTCGGTGAGCACACGACTACAGTTTGGGTTGTTCATATAAGCCACCGAGAACTTAAACACCAGGAAAGCCAACAGGTGATAGGACAAAAAAAGAGTTACAAAAATAAGCCCCATACGCACTATCACGTAATAGAAACTTTCCACCTCTATACCATAAGAGAAAAGCGAGCCCAAGAGCGACGATGCACAACACAGCGCTATAAGCGGGTATATAAAGAGATTAAGCATAGCAGCTTTGTCGGCACTATGCAGAATACTCTTCCAGGCCATAGCGGGCCGTGTGAGCAGCATCACAACCGTGTTTGCCAAACTCTTAAAGTCCATACTCTGTAAAATTCCCTTGCAGTTGACGTTATTCAGCGTTGTTGTACCACGGGTTCTTTATATAGTTCTGGGTGTAAACAACACCTTCGGGCACATAGAGACCCTGCTCGTTCATCTTGCAGCCTTTCCTAGTTATAGCGATGCTACTTGTCAGTTTTTCATAAGAAGAGAGTTTCTCACGGTCGGCTACAGATATCTCCTCTTTCAGTTTACCCCAGTCCACCTTAAAAGTGAGCACGCGGGCTACCTCTTTTGCGTTTACATCGAAAACAATACCATCCTCCTCCCATTTTTTGTCATCCAGGCGCGAATATAGGCGGAAACACAAAGCCTGGCCACTTATGCTATCGAGCGCCATCTCAAACTGCCCCACTTGGTCGTTGTCATATCTCACAACTATATTCTGTGTATTGTCATCGGCCCAAAGATATCTCACATCAACCTCGCTACCCATAGTTGCAAAATCAACAGGGTACACGCCATTCAAGAGAGAGTTATAACACGTTTTGTCTATCTCGCTGTTCTTCTTTATCGACAAAAAGGGAACCTCAGAGTAGACCTGGGTTATCTCCATATCGGGAGCAAGCATAGTGTAAACATCGTAGACGTACTTCACGTTCATATATGCTCTGTCACCCTCTGCAAGGCCCATAGCCGACAGGTTTTTAACAACAAAAGAATCCTCCTCAAAAAAGAGCGGGGTTATTTTCGAGTTTTTCACATCAAACACACTTGTAAACGAGCCTTTATGCGTGAGATATGCTTCGGGAGAGTCGCAAGATACCAAAGCTCCACTCAAAAAAGCCAAGAGTAATAATAGATTAAAAAGCCTATTTTTCATACTAAAAAAATTATTTCGTGTAACAAACAAAAGACAAAGATATAAACAAAATATTGAAAAATACACACGCACGCGCAAATAGAGCACAATTATTTTGTTTTTTTAGCACACTGCTTTTTTTTTGCAAATATTTTTTCGCTCTTCTTTGCCCCTATTTATATTTTTCACTATCTTCGCAAAATAAAATAGGAATTTTATAACAACCTGTTTCACAATTTAAACATAAAAAAGTATGGTTTATTCACACGAAGTAGAAAACATGTGTGTAGTAAAGAAAGGCCCCAACCACGGTCCCGCTCCCATCCCCGAGGAGGGTAAATGGATTAAGGCTAAAGAGGTTGCCGACATTTCAGGCTTTACACACGGTATCGGCTGGTGCGCTCCCCAACAGGGTGCTTGCAAGCTTTCTTTGAACATTAAAAACGGTATCATCCAGGAGGCTCTCGTTGAGACTATCGGATGCTCGGGTATGACACACTCTGCAGCTATGGCATCGGAGATTCTCCCCGGTAAAACAATCCTCGAGGCTCTCAACACCGACCTTGTTTGCGACGCTATCAACACAGCAATGCGCGAGCTCTTCTTGCAGATTGTTTACGGTCGCAGCCAGTCGGCTTTCTCTGAGGGTGGTTTGATTATCGGTGCTGGTTTGGAAGACCTTGGCAAAGGCCTCCGCAGCCAGACAGGTACACTCTACGGCACACTTGCCAAGGGCTCACGCTACCTTGAGATGGCAGAGGGTTACATCACCAAGCTTGCTCTCGACAAGAACGACGAGATCTGCGGTTACCAGTTCATCAACCTCGGTCAGCTTATGGACGAGATTAAGAAAGGTACCGACGCAAACGAGGCTGTAAAGAACCTCACAAAGACATACGGCCGCTTCAAAGAGGAGGACGGTGCAGTTAAGTACATTGACCCACGTAAAGAATAAGGAGGACTAAGCTATGATAAGACCCGTAAAATTTGAAAGTCAGGATCGTCGTATCAAGCAGATCCTTGCAGTATTGAACGAGAACGGTATCGCTAGCATCGAAGAGGCTAACGAGATTTGCGAGCAGTATGGCATCGACCCTTACAAGACTTGTGAGGAGACACAGCCCATCTGTTTCGAGAACGCAAAATGGGCTTACGTTGTAGGTGCAGCCATCGCATTGAAGAAAGGTTGCGCAAACGCTGCCGACGCCGCCGAGGCTATCGGTCTTGGTTTGCAGGCATTCTGCATCCCCGGCTCAGTAGCCGACGACCGTAAAGTAGGTATCGGCCACGGTAACCTCGCTGCACGTTTGTTGCGCGAAGAGACAAAATGTTTTGCATTCCTCGCAGGCCACGAGTCATTCGCAGCTGCTGAGGGCGCTATCAAAATCGCCGCTAAAGCCGACAAAGTGCGTAAAGAGCCCCTCCGTTGTATCCTCAACGGTCTTGGTAAAGACGCTGCACAGATCATCTCTCGCATCAACGGTTTCACATACGTACAGACACAGTTCGACTACTTCACAGGCGAGCTTAACATCGTTCGTGAGATTGCTTACAGCGATGGTCCCCGTGCCAAAGTACGTTGCTACGGTGCCGACGATGTTCGCGAAGGTGTTGCCATTATGTGGAAAGAGGGCGTTGACGTATCTATCACAGGTAACTCAACCAACCCCACACGCTTCCAGCACCCCGTTGCAGGTACATACAAGAAGGAGCGCGTACTCGCAGGCCAGAACTACTTCTCAGTAGCTTCAGGTGGTGGTACAGGCCGCACATTGCACCCAGACAACATGGCTGCAGGTCCAGCTTCTTACGGTATGACAGATACAATG
>JAZKYU010000059.1:0-35198 GCA_045612305.1 Bacteroidaceae bacterium | reverse complement strand
ACGCGGCAAGTGACCGACGAACGAGTTATATTGCCCTCACAGGGCAATTCACGAGCAAGAGGAGGGAGCGACTAATCTTACTCGCGTGCTGCGCCTTTTGCTTCCTTTTCGTCTCACGAAAAGAAGGAGAAAAGAACAAGTATATTGAGAGAAGAACTCTCGGGTCACCGAGAATTTTAAAGCAAGATTATACAATAAAAGTGTTACTCTTGCCGTACGATTAAGTAAAGAATACATCACGCTTTGGAGAGGGGGTAAATATCAAAGAGTTTATTTTTTCTATATATTAACTGAGGTCTTTGCATACTCCCTCAACTTTTTCTGGTGAGCCAAAACTTGCGTTACGTTTTGCTCTCCTCGTCGAAAAACTTGTCGAAGAGTGCGAGTATTGCTTGCTCGTTCTCTATAGTGTCTTGAAACACTCTTAATCGCTCGGCATTGGGCGACTCGGGTAGCCACAAACGCAGATAACCCCCGCGGCCATACTTCTCGCGCAAGTGAGCGAGAGTGCGTGTAAAGTGTTGCTCGCGGCTCAGTGTGGGGTAGTGGGCAAGCCCGTAAAGAACGGTGCGGCGCACTATGGTCTCCCCGTCTATAAGGCGGTCGGCCTCGGCTACTATCTTTCCATATATGGTGCGTGGTGGCTGTTTATTCGATGCGCGGTGGTCTTCCACAGCGTCGGCTATGGTTTCTATCTCCTCGGTGCTAAAGAGGCGCGCCAGGAACTTATCTTCGCGCACTATGCGTGCCGACGCCGTGTGGTGCGTGTCGCGCCCCTCGCACAGCCCTGTGTCGTGGAAGGCTGCTATGGTATACACAAGGTCGGTAACGACGTCGTAGTGCGTGGCAAGCTGCAAACTGCGCTCTATCACAGTGAGGGCGTGGTCGGTGTTGTGTGCCTTGTCGAACTTTTGGTAGCGGGGCAGTATCTCACTCTCTACATACTCCCGTAGCACGGGGTTTACCTTTGTCTGTTTCATACTTGGCATAAAGGTATAATAAAAATCGGTTGCACGTTGTGTGCAACCGATTTTTTGTTATCAGATAATCTTTTCGATTATTTTATAAATACCTTTTGGCCATCTACGATGTAGAAACCGGGAGCACTTATCTCTTTGAGCTTGCGGCCCTGGAGGTCGAAGATATTCTTCGCGCCGTTCTCCTCGGTAGCATCGATATCCTCGATACCTGTTGTACCGTTCCAGTCGAAGCCGAAGCTGTAGCCAGCAGTCTGGTTAGCATCTCCGATAACCAAGTATGACTTGTGACCAGAATTGTAGAACTTGCCGTCTATGTTGCTTGTGGGGTTGTACAAACCAACTACACCCTTGCTGTCCAAGCCGAGAACATAGTAAGAGTTGTTCTCCTCCTTGGTGATGAGGGCTCTCTCTTTAGTACCGACGAACAAGTTATCGGTAAGCTCCTCGCTACCTGCGCTGCTGTAGTTGATGTCGAGGTTGTATGTACCGGCAGCGGCAGCGTCCTTGAGTTTGAGTATTACACCCTGTTCAGCAGGTATCACACCGCTCTCAATCTCTATCATCTGCAAGTACTTGCTCTCTTTAATCTCACCTGTGGTGTAGTAGGCCTCAACGTTCTCGTTGGCAGAAACCTCTACAGGTGCGTAGAATGTTGCGTAGCCGGCCGATGTTATTGTTACGGGGAGAGAAGTTACCTCCTCGAAAGCCCAACTGTGAGCAGCCCCACAAGTGTTGCTCTGGCAACGGTTAACGAATGTTTCGTTGCTGTGCAACCAACGACCTCCACACTTGATGGCAAATGTACCAGCTACAGAGCCCTCTGTAAGTTCTATAACAGAGATGTCCTCTGAACCTACAGCCTCGAAGCCCCAATCACTGCTGTTAAGGCCTATGTAAAGACCGCTGCTGTACGATAGCAGGTGCTCACCATCGTAGTAGAAGATGGCTGTTGCATCTTTGGTGCTGCTCATAGCTATCTTGCCGTCTGTGTTGAGGTTACCTGTGATGTAGTTACCTTCGCAGTTGATGGTGTAGTAGCGGTTTTCCTTCATAGATACAAACTCCATAGCCTCTCTTGCAGCGCGCAACTCTGTGTAAGCGTTCTTGAGCTCCTCCTCGGTAGATGCTTCGTCGGCAAGGGCCTCAACGGCTGCAGCACGTGCAGTGTTGTATGCGTTACCGTTTATGTATTGGCCGGGTGATGTACCCTCTACTACGCTCTCTTTAGCACATAGAGTTGTTTTGTATGTGTTGAGGGTGTTGTACCAAAGCTCGCCCTCGAAGTCGATGCCTGTGAAGGTGAACTTAGAGCCGTTGTCGTTTGCACTGTTGTAGAAGCCCATCTTGTAGCCTGTACCATAGATGTTGCTGAAGTATGTGTTACCGCTTGTGGGTCTGATGTTGTAAATACCGTTTTCAGCATCATTGGTGTGTATTGTCCACTCTTGCATATAGCCTTCGCTGTTTTTCACAACAGCCTCAACACGGCTATGGTTGTCGCCTACATTGTTCGATGCAAGCACATCGCCACCACCAACATAGGGGTGAATGAATACTTGCTCGCCTGTAGAGCCCTTGGTGAAGTACCAACCCTGGAGGGTGTTGCCCTCGCTGTAGTCTACAACAGAGATAAGGTTTGCACCGTCAAGGTCGTATTTGAGTACCTTGTTATCGCCACGCGCGGGCAATCCTATTTTATATACAACAGGTTTGTTTGCGTCGGTAGTAAGCAAAACAGGAAGGTTGCCGCTTGCTATAGCTGCAGCAAGCTCGTCGTATGCAGCTTGTAGCTCTGCAAGCGAAGCATTGTACTGTGCTACAGTTTGCTCGGTATTGAGCGCTACGTTAGCGTCGGCAATCTCGTTGTTAGCTTTCTCCACAGCGGCAGGTATGAACTTCGACTCGGGGTAGCTAGGCACTGGGCTCTCTGCACTGTAGAGCATAAGGTCGAACTCGGCCATATGGAAGTATCTTTGTCCGCTGGCCGACTTGTTTGTGTTGGTCTCTGTTACAACAAAACGTAGTTTAGAGTAAGCCTCGTCGCCCTTGATGACAGGTGATTTGTACTCTTTTGTTTGACTACCGCTTCCTGTGGGTAGGCCGGTTATAGTTGTGATAAGCTCATACTCACCCTCACTATTATAACCATAAACTTCCATAGTCTTGATGAAGTCGGTATCGGTCTTACGTGTTCTGTATTTGAACTTGAACGAGCTTATAGCGTTTTCGCCCAAGTCAACATCGAGGCGGTGAGCCTCGGTGATATCATTTTCCTTATTTGCGCTCCAGTTTGTGTGGAGGTAGGTGTCGTCGCTATCATCGACAAGAGCACCGATACCTTGGCCGTCTTTGGTGCTGTTGTAGACATTGTGGTCGGCGTTGGTAGAGAGGTAGTATGCTGCATCTGCATTTTCTACTTGCAGGGGGGCTGCTTCGGTGTAGTAGTCGTAGCACTCGCCAACGAGCTCCTCGGTTGCTGCGATGAGCTCCTCGAGCTCGCTCTTGTCATCCTGTATGGTGGCGCTGGTGAGGTCGATAACAATTTCGTCGCCGGCGTTAGATGCTATCTGGTAGCACTTGAGGCCGTTTACGGTCTTCTCCTCGCTGAATGTTGTAGCTACACCGTTTACGGTTACGAGTGCAAGGTGGAGACGGTCGCCATACTTAACGTAGCAGGGTTGTCCCTGGTTGTTGATGATGGTTACCTTCTGTGCCTTGTTGTTTTCCCACTCGATGCTTACGGTGAAGTCACCCACAGCCTTGAGGCCCTTAACAGAGCCATTGCTCCAAGCGGCGGGGAGGGCGGGGAGAATATCGATTACATCGGTGTGGCTCTGCAACAACATCTCGTTGATACCCGATGTCGCACCGAAGTTACCATCGATCTGGAAGGGTGCGTGAGAGTCGTAGAGGTTGTAGTAAATACCACCCTGGCCCTGGTCGGTGCCATAAGATGTTGAGTGTTTCAACGCTTTCTTCAAGATAGTGTGTGCACGGTCGGGCATCAAAGCACGTGCCCAGAGGTTAATCTTCCAACCCATAGACCAGCCGGTAGACTCGTCGCCACGCAACTTCATTGAGTTGATAGCAGCGTCGAACAACTCCTCGTCGGCGGGTGTGAGCTGGCCGAAGGGGAAGAGGGCCATCAAGTGCGACATATGACGGTGTCCTTGGTCGCCAGAAGCATAGAAGCGGCTGTACTTCCACTCACGGATGATGTTGTCGCCTGTTTTAATGCCGTTGCGCTCTGCAGGCCAGCTGTAAGCAACAACCTTTTCGCCCTCGTCGTTGGTCTTGTATTCAGTGTGTGCTTCGTACTGCTCAATAGCAAGGCCGCGGTCCATCTTCTCCAAACGATCCTTGAGAAGGTTGTAATCCTCTTGAGAGATGAGACCTTTCTCTACAGCACCAAGAACATCTGCAGCCTTGATGGTGTTGTCGATAGACTCCCAAGCGATTTGCTGTGCGTGTGCTACAGCGTTCTCGCTACCGGGGCCGTGCTCGGGTGAGTACTCGTTGGGGCACTCGTATTTGCCGTCGGCAGCAAGTACCATACGGTCGGCCCAGAAGAGTGAAGAACCCTTCATTGCGGGGAAGGCTCTCGTGAGGTACTCTTTGTCGAGTGTGTAGCGGTAGTGCTGCCACATATGTGTTACATACCAAGCGTTGGCGATAACGTAGTTGGGCGCGAAGCCGCTGATACCACCAAATATGTTGTTCTCGGTGAGACAGGTCCAGCCATCCTCGCGTGCAGCAGTTGTTGTGCCAAGAGTGTTGTTGAGGCTTGTTACAGCATTGCTTGCAAGCGCTCTCCACTCGGGCTGTGCAGCCTCGTTGATGATGTAGTTGAGGAAGGGCTCGTACATCTCGTTGAGGTTACCTGCCGACACAGGCCAGTAGTTCATCTGAACGTTGATGTTGGCGTGGATGTCGCTATGCCAGGGGGGTGAGCAGGTGTTGTTCCAAATACCTTGCAAGTTGTTGGGGAGAGCTACGCCACGTGAAGAGGCGATAGAGAGGTAGCGACCATAGTTGTAGTACAACTGCTCGAGCATGAGGTTGTATGCACTGCCTGAATCTTTTGTGTTGTTGTAGACAGTGATAAGCTCGTTTGTGGGAACATTGTTCTCAACACCGTCGAGCTCGAGAGTTACACGGTTGAAGAACTCCTGGTGGTCGGCTACGTGGTCGGCGTAAACTGCGTCCCAGCCCTTAGTTGCAACAGCGTTTACTATAGCGAGGTTGTCGTCGCCAAGTTGTGCTGTTTTACCATTGTTGTGGCTTACGTTCTCGCCAGCAAAGTCGGTGCTACCAGCGAGGATTACAAGCACCTCGTCGGCCTCCTCAACTATGATGCCATCGGCACCGGTAGAGGTGTAACCGCCCTTAGCGATAACGCGCATTGTAGCGTTGTAGCTTACAGTTTGTAGTTTGCCACTGAAGGTTGCGTAACCGTTGTTGTAGGTTGTCTCTGCCTTTACAGTGGGCTTGCCGCTCTCCATAGTGAAACGGAGGTTGAGCTTGCCAGCCTCGCTTGCTGTAATTCTTGTAACCGCAGCTTTGTCGGGGTTGCTTACTATGTACTGACGTGTGTACTTAACGCCGTTAAAATCCTCGTAAGTTACAGTACCTGTAGCTGTATTGAGGTTAAGGTCGCGATAGTAGTTCTTTATGGGTTTTGTAGAGTTGTATGTGAAGTTACCACTTATGTCCTCGATGTAGATAGAGCCGAAGGGGAGGTACTCGCCATATGAGTTGGGGCCACCGCTCCACAAAGTTTTCTCGTTGAAGAGGATTTCGTCTTTTGCTACACCACCAAAGAGCGATGCACCAAACTGTCCGTTACCCAAGGGGAGAGAGTACTCCATCCAAGTGTTTGAAACGCCTGTTGCTGTAGCGGGTTGTGTGTACCACAAGGTGAGTTTCTCCTCGGGTGCTGCAGCGTTTGAAGCTTCTACCTTAAACTCGGGGTATACAACGTCGGCCTCGGCAACAAACTTCAAGGGGTTGCCGCCATCGTTCGAGTCGTAGAGGGCAATCTCTTTTCCTTTGCCTGAGCCACCGTGCATATTGAATGCTTTGTTCTCGGTGCTCAAGTGTTGTATCTCGAGGTAGAGGGGGTAGTTTGAGTTTGTTGTGGGTACCAACTTGAAGCCTTGTGCATCGGGGCTTGTGCTAGCTTTGATGCGGCTGTTTTGGTAAACAAGGTAGCGTCCCTCCTTATTTATAATCTGGCAGTTTTCTTTTGTACCTGTGAGCTTCCACTTTTGTGTGTCAAGGTCGTCGAGCGCCGATGTAAGCACGTTGTTGCCCGCGCCCTTGTCCTCGATAGTGTAGTTACCATTGCCAAACTGAATGAAGTACCAATAATCTTTAGTGTCGGTGCTGAATGTGGGGTATGTAACCTCGGCGCTGATGAACTTAATGGGGTTGTTTTCATCACCAGCGTTCCAAGTACCAAGTTCTTTGTCTGCGCCTGCACCACCGTTCTGGTTCATATAGCTGTTGCCACTTAATTGTATCTCGTAGCAACCTTCTGCATCAGTTCTGCTTGTTTCGTGCAGAATGAGGGTGGCTTTGTCGCTTTCAGTTGCGCTTGTTGCAAAGCGACTACCTGTCCAAGAGAGGTAACGGCCGGCTTTGTTCTTCAAGTAGAACGAAGACTCGCTACCTACCAATTGCCACAATTGTGCATCGGTGTAGGCCTTATTGGCTGTAATCGCATTGTTTCCTGCGCCCTGGTCAGCAAGGAAGGCTCCACCTTTGTTGAATTGTATCCACCAATACTGGGGTGCATCCTCGGTTGAGAAGTAGTTGATTTTTTCAACCTCTATTTCCTCTTGGATGAATCGCAAGGGGTTGTTGGTGTCGCCTGCACCCCACTCGCCAAGTTGTTTGTCTGCGCCTGCACCACCGTGCTGGTTCATATAATTGTTGCTGCTGCCCACGCGGCCAATCTCATAGTAACCCTCTGCCGCGTTTTTAATAACTCGCAACTCGGTTTTCTCTGTTGCGTTTGTTGCAAAGCGGTTGTTTGTGTAGTAAACGTAGTTGCCGCTGCGGCTCTTCATATAGAAGCTCTCGGGTTTGCCGATGAATTGCCAGAATTGTGCATCTTCGCTGTTTGATGCTTTGGTGAGGAGATTGTTGCCTGCTCCCTGGTCGGCGATGTAGCAACCGCCTGCCTTAAACTGCACCTGGAACCACACGGGGCTCTTCTCGGTTGAGAAGATGTTGGGGTCGTAAATCTCGGGTGTGAGGTCGGTGAAAGCTATTTGGTTAGCATCGCCACAGATTGTAGCCTCGCTAATCTCGCCATATATGCTGCGGTTAACTGCTACCTCGCAAAGAGATTTATCGGAGCCTTTGCGCATAATCTCCCAGCTGCCCTTGATGTTCTCTTTGAGAATGAGGGCTGCTTTCTGCTTCTTGTCGGCTGTGGTTATGTAGCGGGCGCTGGCCTCGTCATAGGCAAGGTAGTTACCAAGCTTGCTCACAAGGTAGAAACCATCTTTTGTTCCCACAATGTTCCACATACAAGCGTCGTTCTCCTCCTCGGCTGTAGCGGTTGCGGCTTTTTGGCCTGCACCTTGGTCGAAGAGTACGTTGCCTGTTGCACCGAACTTAATGTTGTGCCATACGGGGCTCTTCTCGGTTGCATATGTGGGGGGCAGAGCCGATGTTGCCTCGTAGGCCTCGGGTGTGAGAAGGTCCTTCAAAATGAGGGGACGATAAACGATGCTATAGCCACCGGGCTCCTCCTCGTAGAGAAGACCTATGTTTTCTTTGTCGGGGAGAATACACATAGCTGAGTATGCAGAACCTCTGTGTGAGATCTCAATCTCGGTCCAGCCGCTAGAAAGCTTGGTGGGTGTGTAGTCGTCGGGGTTGTTGCTCAAAACCTTGTAGAATACAGAAACGTCGCTGCGGCCGCTTCCTGTGGGAGCCGACTGGAAGAGCACGTTGCCTACAAGCAGTGCCTCACCGTTGGTTGAGTTACCACCCCAAGCAAGGTCGCCAACTTCGTTGGTTGCTACAACGCCTGTCCAGCTACCCTCGGCGGTCTCGGTATTTGTATATTTGTACACGTTAAAATAGCGTCCGTTGTATTTACGGCTGCTGAGGAGCACGCTACCGTCGGGCAACTCCTCGCACTTGGGCTCGTCGCCACCGGGAGCGGGACGGTCGTCTACAGTACCCAAGATGTTCCAGCTGCCTCCAAAGTCGTCGGAATAGATAACGCGGTTACCGCCGTCGCGTGTCCACATTGAGCAGTAGAGACGGTAGTAGTCGCCCACCTTAATTTTGCTACTTTGTGCAATGCGGCCCGAGCCGATGAACATTGATGTAACGGTGGGGTTGCCGTCTTTGAGGAAGAGAGAGTAGATGCTGTTTGTAACCTCCTCGGGTTGTGACCACTCCCAAGTCTTGCTTGACTCGTTGTATGTAGCGTATACGCGTGCAACGCGGTTCACTGCATCTGCTTCGGCACTCTTTTCGGGAGTCCAGCGGCCGTCGTGACACACTGTTTTACCACAAACCATCATCACAAGGAGCTTGTTCTCGATGCGGTCGGCAACGATAGCGGCATCGCCATAACCTGTTGTCATAACGTTGGAATCGCCTCCCTGGCCGTCGGCAACAAAGAACTCTTCGCCCCAAGTTGCACCGTTGTCGTTAGACATGCGGCACTTTATATCAACTTCGCCGTAACCGATATCGTTACCGCAGGGGCGGTTGTCGGAGATAGCAAAGATTGTACCGTTGGGTGCTGCTGCTATCGCGGGTATGCGGTAGGGCTTGCCGTTTGCGTCGGGTGTGGTGTAGAGGTACTGATAGATGTCGCTGGGGTTTGCTGCAATGTTTACATCTATAGTGAGGCCTTCGGCAGGGATAGTCTGCTCGGCGACGCCGGCACCACCGTTGATGGTGATTGTCCAACCGTGGTAGGGGTCGCTGCTCATAGAGAATACTGCGTTTGCAGGGAAGTAGCAGTCGCCTGATGTGAATGTGCTTGTCTTGGTGATGAGGTTGTTTGTTGTGATATCACCAATAACAGTTTTAATGTAGCCTATGGCGTTGTTGTTGCCAACAAACTTGCCTCCCTCGAAAGCTGTTGTGTAGTTGATTGTAGCTTTCTTGCTCAAGTCTATTTTGCGGAAGTTCCACTTGCTGTTACCATCGCTGGTTGCGTAGAGCTTGATATTTGCTCCTGCACCACCGTGCATATTAAAGCTTTGGTCGGTGTACCCTGCGGGGCTGATGGCAAATTTACCAGCCTCAACACCTGTTGTGATGCAGAGATTGGTTGCTTCGTTTGCCGCAACGAGTGTGGCAGCAGAGCCGCTGCTTGTGCCTGCAAGTTTAACGGCAAGGTCTTTACCTGCTACGCTGTTGTACATCTTGAACGAAGATGCGTTACCAACAAGAATCCAAGTCTCGTTTTTACCCCACCCGATGGTGCCGCTGTTTACGGCTTGGCCCGAGTAGCTGTTCTGGCTGTTCATCTTGATGGCATAGTTGGTGTTACCTGTGTTGTAAATCTGCACGGGTACTCCATTCTCGAAAGACTCGGAGAAGATGCCGAGTGAGTAGCGAGCCTCTACGGCTATGTTCTCGCTCAATGTCTCTATAGTGCACTCCTTGCCTTGGTTTACACCGTTGATGTAGAAACCTTCGAAGACAAAGAGGTCGTTGGCTGTGGCTGTGAGTGTGAGGGGAAGGCTCAATGTGCTGGCAAACTTTGTGTAGGGGAGCGCTGTGGCTGTGCCGTTGATGAGCACTTGGCCGCCGCCTGCAAAGTTTGTGGTTATGCTCAAGGTGTTGCCCTCGGGCACTACATACTCAACAAACACATAGTCGGTGCACCAATCGCCGCTTGTTTGGTTGTAGGTGCCTGTAGACTGGTCGAAGCTGCTACCGTCGTTCTTTGCTACAAGGTAGCGGCCTGCTCCGTCGGACCAGATAGTAGTTCCTTCGTGGTTTGCGTTGGCCTTGCCAAGCGTGAAGTTGTAGGCTGCTGTGGCAAGCTCTTTGTGGCCAAGGAACTTGGTGTTGTCGCCCACGTTCTGGAACGTGTATTTGCCGTTAGTAACTGCGCAGGTCCACACGTAATAGTCGCTGGTCTCGTCTACAGCGGCATTCATCTTGAGAGTGCCGTTGTCGTTGTAGAGATAACGGTTTACGTAGGCTCCGTCTTTGTAGGTGTCGGCATAGATGTAGTACTTCTTGCCGTTTTCGGGCGTGCCGGTTTTGGTTGTTCCCAACGCCGGTAGGCCTGCCCAAGCATTTGCAATGCTCATAAAGAGTGCGAGCACATACAAATAGAGTCTTTTGGTTTTCATAATGTAATTAATTAAAGTTATATAAAAATTTAAATTTATTATTTGCGCGTCATTGCAATTTGCAAATTAAATAAAAAAAAATGAAATAAGCGTTATTGCTCTTATATTATTTTATAATATAGTGCTTTTTGTGCTTGAAAAGAGTTTTTTTGTGCTCGGCTATTTGCTTTATTTTGCTCTTTGCGCTATCTTCGCAGAAAAAGAAAAATATATGAGTCAGATTGTGTCGCCGTCGCTTCTGTCGGCTAACTTTGGAAATTTACAGGAAGACCTTGAGATGATAAATCGCAGCGAGGCCGACTGGTTGCACGTTGATATTATGGACGGGGTGTTTGTGCCCAATATTTCGTTTGGCCCTCCCGTGCTCAAGTATGTTGCCGAGCTTTGCAAGAAACCGCTCGATGTGCATCTTATGGTGGTTAACCCTATGAACTATCTCGATGCTATGAAGGAGCTCAATGCTCGCATAATGAACATACACTACGAGGCTTGCACGCACCTGCACCGCGCTGTTACACAGATAAAGGATGCCGGTATGCTGGCGGGTGTTACTCTTAATCCTTCCACCCCGGTGTGTATGCTCAAGGATATCATAGGCGAGCTCGACCTTGTGCTCCTTATGAGCGTTAACCCCGGTTTTGGCGGTCAGAAATTTATCCCTCACACTGTGGAGAAGGTGCGTGAGCTGCGCGAGCTTATCGACCGTACCGGCTCAAAGGCGGTTATTGAGGTCGATGGCGGGGTGAACGCCGAAACAGGTGCTTTGCTCGCTGCTGCCGGCTCCGACGCGCTTGTTGCCGGTAACGCAGTCTTCAAGGCGCAAGACCCCGAGGCGGTAATTTCGGCTTTGCGTGCTTTGTAGTTCGTGGGGCGTGACAAACTTCGATATTAAAAATTATCCTTTGCTGAAACTTGCGTTACCGCTTGTTGCAGGCATAATAATAGGGTGGCTGTGCGGCGTTGAGCTGTTGCACACGGCCACCTTGTTTTTTGTTTCTGTGTTGTTGCTCGTGGCAGGGCTTTTTAGCTCGGCGCCCAGGTGGTTGTTTGGCGTGGGCGCTACAGGGGTGATGCTTGCTGTGGGGTGCTACGTGATATCGTGTGACAAGGGGGTGGCACAGCCTAAATGGCCCGATGAAAAGGGCGTTTTTGAGGCTTGCTTGCTCGAAGTTCCTCACGCTGGAGGCGTGGCAACAAGAGCCTTGGCAAGGGTGGAGCGCGTGGACAGCCTGGCTACAAAAGGCGGGCGCCGCGAAGGGTGTGTGTACATATATTTTGCCACAAGTGTTGAGGCAGAGGCGTTGCGCGTGGGCGAAAAAGTGCGCTTCGAGGCGAAGGTGAAAAACCCTGCAAACGCGGGCAACCCTGCCGAGTTTGATGTGGAGCGTTATATGCGTCTGAAGGGTATCGACGGCACGGTCTTTTTGCCCATCGATGGGTGGGAGAGCCTTGGCGTGGGCGAGAGAAATTTTGCGATGCGTGCCCTTGCTTTGCGCGACAGGGTTGTGCGTTGGTACGAGGAGCTTGGCTTTGAAGGCGATGCGCTTGCGCTCTTGTCGGCGGTGTCGGTGGGGGAGAGGCGTGGCTTCTCGGGTGAGTTGCGCGAGGTGTATGCCGATGCGGGCGTGAGCCACCTGCTTGCGCTGTCGGGGTTGCATCTTGGTGTTTTTTATATGGTGCTGACGTTGCTTCTTTCGTTTGTACGTGGCAGGAGAGGGCTTTTTGTGTTGCGCGAGCTTGCTGTTATTTTGCTGTTGTGGCTTTTTGCTTTTGTTGCGGGTCTCTCGCCGTCGGTGGTTAGGGCTGCCGTACTTTTTACTCTTGTGGGGGTGGGGCGTTGCTTGCGCCGCGACGGCTCGTCGCTTAACTCGCTGGCTTTTGCTATGTTGGTGATGTTGCTCTTCTCGTCACGACTGCTTTTCGATATGGGCTTTCAGCTCTCTTTTGCGTCGGTAGCTGCTATATTGTTTTTTGTGCCGTGGCAACGCTCTTTGTTGCGGTGCGATGCTCACGGCAGGCTCTATAATTTTTCTTTCTCTCTGCTTGCAGTGTCGCTTGCGGCGCAGGTGGGCGTGCTACCCTTTGTGTGGTACTATTTTGGTACTTTCCCGTTGTATTTTTTGCTTGCAAACTTGCTACTTGTGCCCCTTGTAACGTTGTTGGTGGGTGCTGTGGTGGTGTTGTGGGTGGTGTCGTGCTCTCCTTTTCTGCAGTTGCCTGTGGCGTGGCTGTTGCAGTGCTTGCTATCGTTTATGAACGGGGTGGTGGAGTATGTAGCCTCGCTCCCGGGCGCATCTTGTGTGTTGCCTCCTGTGGGGGTTGCAGGTGCCTGCTTGGCTGCGATGTTGCTGTGGCTCTTTTTTGGTGCTGCGGCGATGAAAAAGTATGGTTTGATGCTCCTTGCGGTGGTGCTTGCAGTTGCGGTGGTGCTCGTGAACGTTCTTTTTATACCGAGGGAGGGCGAGGAGGATGCTTTGCTGGTGTTTAATAACAGAAAATCGGCTGCGGTGCTTGCTGTTACGGCCGGTGGCGAGGGGTATGTGTTCTCGTCGGTGCCGCAGTTTGATGCCGATATAGACAGGGTGGTGGAGCCTTTTGTGAAGTGTGAGCGCTTGCGTGCCCCGCGTTGGCTAGATGATGGTTACAGCGACAGCACGGTTGCCTATAGAGGTGGCTTGCTCTCTTTTGGTGGGTTGCGGGTGCAGTTGTTGGCCGACGATTGTTGGCTCGCAGATAGCGTGCAACGCCCCGTGGATGCTCTTTTGCTGTGCCGAGGCTTTTTAGGTGGAGTTGAGCAACTGCTTGTGCACTATCCCACTAATTGCGTGCTACTCGATGGCTCGCTCTACGAGGGGAGCCGTCGCAGGCTGTTGCGCGAGTGTGGCAAGGCCGGGGTGGCTTGTGTGGATATTGCAAAGAGTGGTGCTGTGAAGTTGGTAGGAGCCGATGATACGTTTTCGGTGGTCTATGTCAAGGGAAAATAATTAGGATTAGTAACCCGTGGAGAAACTATATTACTTGCAAAAATTGTGATGGCGCCGGGCCTATAACGGTGTATTAAATGGTACTTGCCTGTTTTTTTAGGGTATCTTTTTTGTTCATAAGGCCTGTATTGAGTATCTTCGCAAAATAAAAAATCCTTTATTTTATGCTCGATAGATTGATAACAGAGTCTCAAGTTGAGGCTTTAAGAGATATTGTAGAGAATAACAATAATTTTGTGGTGCTTGCACACAAAAACCCCGACGGCGACGCTGTGGGCTCTTCGCTTGCTTGCGCGCTCTACTTGCGCAGCTTGGGCAAAAAGGCCGATGTGGTGCTGCCCAACGCTTTCCCCGATTTTCTTCGCTGGTTGCCCTCAGCCGACGAGGTTATTGTTTTTGAGAGCAACAAAGAGGCTGCCGAGAACGCTATAGCTGCGGCCGATGTACTGTTTTGTCTCGACTTTAACGCTTTTTCTCGCTTGGGCGATATGGGCGCGGTTGTTGAGGGCTCTGCTGCTAAAAAGGTGCTTCTCGACCATCACCTGCACCCCGACGAAGGCTTTTCGGTTTCTGTTTCTTGCCCCGAGGCGTGCGCAACATCGGAGCTTGTTTTTCGTATGATATACCGCGTGCACTCACTCGCGGCTATCGATAAAAAGATTGCGCAAGCTATCTACACAGGTATGATGACCGATACCGGCTCTTTTGCCTATGCATCAAATCGTAAGGATATTTATCTCATTGTGGCAGAGCTTATTGCGAAGGGTGTGGACAAGGATTTGATATACCGCAAGGTGTTCTATAATTACAGCGAGTCGCGCCTTAAACTTATGGGCTATGTGTTGTATGAAAAACTAAAATTTATCCCCAACAAAAACGCCGCGCTCATAACCCTCACTTGCGAAGAACTTAAACGTTTCAATGTGATGAAGGGTGATACCGAAGGTCTTGTAAACCTCCCCTTGCAGAAAAAGGGGTTGCGCTTCTCTTGTTTCTTGCGTGAGGAGCAGCCCGGGAAGATAAATGTGTCGTTGCGCTCGGTGGGCGACTTCCCTTGCAACACTCTCGCGGCCGAGTTTTTTGGTGGTGGCGGGCACAAGAACGCGTCGGGAGGCGAGGTGCGTGCCTCTATGGATGTTGCCGTGGCGCAGTTTATGAAGGCCGTTGAGGCTTACGACGAGCAACTTACTAAGTGATAGCAGGGCTGGAAGCGCAGAACAAAAGAGCGTGGCAAGGCACAATAAGTGTTTAAATTTATAAAAATATTTATTTTATAAGTTGTTTTTCTTGCTATCTGTTTGTTTTTTCGCAACTAAATTGTACTTTTGAAGGAATTTAGGAATGTAATCACAAGAGTCGAATTTTGTTTATGATAAATAACCGCTGGTTTTATGTGCTGTTGATGCCTTTGATGGTGTTTTTGCTCTCGTCTTGCGAGGACGAGGTCTCTTACTCCGATATGAAGAAGAGAGAGCAAGATGCTATCGGTAGATTTGTTGCTGCTGCCGAAATAAATGTTATCTCTTACGACAAGTTTCAGAGCCAGGGCTACGCAACCGATGTTGAAAAGAACGAATATGTAATTTTGGATAATGTCTACGTGCAGTTTGTGTGTAACCCCAAAGATGCAAAGAACGCAAGGAAAGTAGAAGATGGTGAGTCTTTGAACTTGTTGGTGCGCTACACCGAGCTCGACGCCCGAGACGGCTCAACCCTCACAACCAACAAGTATGAGGCCGAGCCCGATGAGGTGACTGTGAAAAACGACAGCGGCTCGTTCGAGGCGGCTTTCTCGTCGGGGGTTATGATGAGCGAATATGGTACAAGCGCAGTGCCCACAGGCTGGCTTGTGGTTATGCCTTACCTCTATTTTACCCGCAGCCAAGCAAGCCTTGCCGAGGTTAACCTGATTGTGCCGCACACAGCAGGAACTTCGTATGCAGCAACTTATGTATATCCTTGTTTCTATAACATAACATTTCAACCCGAAAGATAAACCCACTAAATTAAACTTATATGACACTTATTAAATCTATTTCAGGTATCAGAGGTACCATCGGTGGTAGAGCCGATGAGGGTTTGACTCCCCTGGATGTAGTGAAATTAACTTCGGCGTACGCAGCGCTGATACGTAAAACAACAACAAAGAAAAGCAACAAGATTGTTGTGGGCCGCGATGCTCGTCTTTCGGGCGAGATGGTTAACAAAATCGTTTGTGGTACTCTTATGGGTATGGGCTTCGATGTTGTTGATATAGGTCTTGCATCGACACCTACAACAGAGGTTGCTGTTACTATGGAGGATGCTTGTGGTGGTATCATACTCACAGCTAGTCACAACCCCCGTCAGTGGAACGCATTGAAGCTCCTCAACGAGAAGGGTGAGTTCTTGAACGCTGCCGAGGGTAAAGAGGTACTCCGCATAGCAGAGGCTGAGGAGTTTGATTATGCCGATGTTGAAACACTTGGCAAATATCGCCTCGACGAGACATACGACGAGAAACATATCGATGCAGTGCTTGCTCTTCCCCTTGTGGATGTTGAGGCTATTAAGGCTGCTGGCTTTAAAGTTGCTATCGACTGCGTAAACTCGGTGGGCGGTGTTATCCTTCCCCGCTTGTTCGAGAAACTTGGTATAACAAAGGTCGACAAGCTCTACTGCGAGCCCACAGGTGACTTCCAGCACAATCCCGAGCCCCTCGCAAAGAACTTGGGCGATATTATGGGCCTTATGGCAAAGGGTGGCAACGATGTTGCTTTTGTTGTGGACCCCGACGTTGACCGCTTGGCTATCATCTGCGAGAACGGCGATATGTATGGCGAGGAGTATACCCTTGTTACTGTTGCCGACTACGTATTGAAGCACACACCCGGTAACACTGTGTCGAACTTGAGCTCTACACGTGCTTTGCGCGATGTTACAAATGCTCATGGTTGCGAGTATGCCGCATCGGCTGTGGGTGAGGTGAACGTGGTTACCAAGATGCGCGAGGTTAACGCTGTTATCGGCGGTGAGGGCAACGGTGGAGTTATCTATCCCGCTTGCCACGCAGGTCGCGACGCTTTGGTAGGTATCTGCTTGTTCTTGAGCCACCTTGCACACGAGAAGAAGACTGTGAGCGAGTTGCGCGCTACATACCCCGCTTACTTTATGGGTAAAAACCGCATCGACCTCAAACCCGGTTGCGATGTTGACGCTATCCTCGAGAAGATTAAGGCTACATACGCAGGTAAAGCCGAGATTAACACTGTTGATGGTGTGAAGCTCGACTTCCCCGAGACTTGGGTACACTTGCGCAAGAGCAACACAGAGCCCATCGTTCGCATCTATTCAGAGGGCCCCACACAGGAGGCTGCCGATGCTATCGGTGAGGAGATACTTGCTCTCGCTAACAGCTTGATGTAATGTTCTTTTAGAGAATAATTATAGTAAAAAACCGCAAGCCTGGCTTGCGGTTTTTTTTGTTTACACATATATGAGTTCCCTTATCACTGCATCGCTTATGAAGATGCCTTTTGGGGTGAGGCGCAGGTGTCCGTCGGGTAAGAGTTCCAGGCTTCCGTGGGTTATCTCTTTTTGCGCTGCTTTCATCATATAATTATATAAGGTGTGGCCAAACTTCTCTTTTACCCACTCTGTGGGCAACCCGTCGGCGGTGCGTAGGCGGGTGAGCACTGCGTCGTTGTAGCGCTCTTCGGTGGTGAGCTCTTCGACCTCGAAGGGGGGTGTGCCCTCTTCGAGGTTTTTTATATAAAGCTCTATGTTGCTTGCGTTCCAGCCACGCGAGGTACCGTCGTAGGAGTGTGCGCCCGCACCGCACCCTATGTAAGGGGTGTCGTTCCAGTAACTGCTGTTGTGGCGGCTTTCGCGCCCGGGGCGTGCAAAGTTGGAAATTTCGTAGTGTCGGTAGCCGGCCTCTTTAAGTTTTTCGATGAGGCTGTTGAACTGCGCTATGTTCTCCTCCTCGGTGAGCTCTTTTATGTCGCCTTTTTGCAGAGCGCGGAAGAGGGGGGTGCCCTCCTCGTAGGTGAGGTTGTAGGCCGATATGTGGTCGGGGTGTAGCTCTATGGCGTTGCGCAGGTCGTTCTCCCACGTTTGGGGCGTTGAGCCCGGGAGGGCAAACATAAGGTCTATGCTTATGTTGTCGAAGCCTGCAGCGCGCACATTTTTTACAGCTTCGCGTGCGCTATCGGCAGTGTGTCGGCGGCCGAGGGTGCGGAGTATGTCGTCGTTGAAACTCTGCACGCCCATACTTATGCGGTTGAAGCCTCTCTGGCGCAACATCGCAAGGTGTGTGGGTGTGAGGTCGTCGGGGTTGCACTCTATAGTTCTCTCGGCTATGGGGCTTATGGTATACTCTTTTTCTATGGTGTCGACAATGCGTTCGAGTTGCTCGCTAGTGAGCAGCGAGGGGGTGCCTCCTCCCAGGTATATGGTGTCGACTCTCTCTCCTTTTATATAGTTCTTGCGCGCGCGTAGCTCCAAGCATAGGGCGTCGGTGTAACGCTCTTGCAGGTGGTGCTGTGTTGTGGAGTAAAAGGCGCAGTATCGGCATCTCTGCTTGCAGAAGGGGATGTGTATGTATATGCCCGCCATAGGTTTTTGTTAAAATTTGCTACAAAGATAGCTTTTTTAATTATTAGGCTAAAAAACATATGTCTTCTATTTGCTTTTCTTATCTAAATTTCATACATTGCTACCGCTTTTATAACATAACTAACCAAGCAAGGTTACTTGGGAAGGGGCGCACGAGGGTAAAGACATTCCGGTACGTGGTTATGATTATCTTCGGTAGCTGCTTTTTCTTTTGTGCTCTTGCTGAAAAACAAAAACTATATGAAAACTTATCAAACTAATGAAATCAAGAACATCGCAATTGTAGGATGTTCGGGCTCGGGAAAAACCACGCTCACAGAGGCTATGCTCTATGAGGGTGGTATTATAAAACGTAGAGGATCGGTTGCTGCGAAGAATACCGTGAGCGACTATTTCCCCGTTGAGCAAGAGTATGGCTATTCTGTGTTTACAACGGTTTTCCAAGTTGAACAGGCGGGTAAGAAACTTAATCTCATAGATTGTCCCGGTGCTGATGATTTTGCAGGTGGTACAGTGTGTGCTATGACTGTTTGCGACCTTGCAATGATGGTTATAAATGGCCAGTATGGCGTGGAGGTGGGTACACAAAACTGCTTCCGTTATGTACAAAAGATGAAAAAACCTGCGATGTTCGTAGTTAACCAGGTCGACCACGAGAAGTGCGACTATGATAACGTTATCGAGCAGTTGCAGACTATATATGGCTCTAAGGTGGTGCCCGTGCAGTACCCCGTTGCCGCCGGCCCCGGCTTTAACTCTATTATCGACGTGTTGTTGATGAAGAAACTTACATACACAGCCGAAGGCCAGCCCCCTCTCGTTGAGGATGTGCCCGCCGACCAGATAGAGAAGGCGAAGGCTTTGCACACCGAGCTTGTGGAGAAGGCTGCCGAGAACGAAGAGGAGTTGATGAACAAGTTCTTCGACTCTGACGACTTGTCGACCGACGAGATACGTATGGGTGCTCGTTTGGGTCTCTCTACAGGTAGCGTTTATCCCGTGTTGTGTTGCTCGGCACAAAACAACGTGGCTGTGGGTCGTTTGCTGGAGTTCCTTGCCAACGTAGCTCCCGAGGTTGACGATATGCCCCAGCCTGTTAACGCCGACGGCGAGACTGTCCCCTATGACAGCACAGCCCCCACATCGTTGTTCTTCTACAAGACATCGGTTGAGCCCCACATCGGTGAGGTTAACTACTTTAAGGTGATGAGCGGTACTCTTAAAGCGGGTGAGGATTTTGTGAACGCCGACCGTGGCTCTAAAGAGCGCATCGCGCAGATATTCTGCAGCGCGGGAGCAAACCGCACCGCTGTAGACGAGCTTAAGGCTGGTGACCTTGGTTGCACCGTGAAGCTTAAGGATGTTCGCATCGGTAACACCCTCAATGCAAAAGAGACAAACAATAAGTTTACTTTGGTGAAATACCCCGCATCGAAATATTCTCGTGCTATACGTCCCGCCAACGAGGGTGAGATAGAGAAACTTGTGTCGGCGCTCAACCGTATGCACGAGGAGGATCCCACTTGGCGTGTAGAGCAGTCGAAGGAGCTTCGCCAGACCATCGTTTATGGCCAGGGAGAATTCCACTTGCGCACTCTTAAGTGGCGTCTCGAACACGTGGAGAAAATACAGGTAGTTTACGACGAGCCCAAAATACCTTATCGCGAAACAATTACAAAGGCTGCCCGTGCCGACTATCGCCACAAGAAACAGTCGGGTGGTGCCGGACAATTTGGTGAGGTACACCTCATTGTGGAGCCCTACGAGGAGGGCAAGCCCTTGCAGGATGTTTACCGCTTCAATGGCCAGGAGTTTAAGATTAACGCCAAGGCTACAGAGGAGGTTACACTTGAGTGGGGTGGTAAGCTTGTGTTTGTAAACAGTACCGTGGGTGGCTCTATCGATGCGCGCTTTATGCCCGCTATCCTCAAGGGTATTATGGAGCGCATGGAGCGCGGCCCGTTGACCGGCTCTTATGCTCGCGACGTGCGCGTTATTGTGTACGACGGTAAGATGCACCCCGTAGATTCAAACGAGGTTTCGTTTATGCTTGCCGGTCGCAACGCCTTCAGCGAGGCCTTCCGCAACGCCGGCCCGAAGATTTTGGAGCCTGTTTACGATGTTGAGGTATTTGTGCCTTCGGACAAGATGGGTGATGTTATGAGCGACATCCAAGGCCGCAGAGGTATGATTATGGGTATGGAGAGCGAGAACGGTTATGAGAAGCTCTCTGCAAAAGTTCCCTTGAAAGAGATGTCGTCTTACTCAACCTCTTTGAGCTCGCTCACCGGCGGTCGCGCATCGTTCATTATGTCGCCCTCGTCTTATGAGCTTGTTCCCACAGATGTTCAGGAGAAGTTGATGAAAGAGTTTGCAGCGAAAGAAGAAGAGTAGTTGCGCTCTCTGCTTGATAGAAAACAGCCAGCCTTTGTTTAAGGTTGGCTGTTTTTTATGTTAAAAAACGATGCTGTTTTGCGAAAAGTTCCTTGTTTTAATAAAATAAGTTGTTAAAATAATAATTATAATTTTGGCAAATGTTAATTAAAAGAAAAACGAGGCTCTTTTTTGCCTCTTTGTGATACAACCTTTGATAGTTGTGTTTATATTTGCTGTATGAAAAAGCTTACGATATGGATAGTTGGGCTCGTGATGAGCGTTTGTTGTGTGGGGCTTCTTTATTTGCAGCTCACATACATTGAGGCTATGGTGGATATGCGCCGCGAGCACTTTGAGGAGGGCGTGCGCCGCAGCCTCTATCAGGTTGCTTATAATTTGGAGCTCGAGGAGATGCGTCACTACCTTACAAAGGATATTCAAAAAGATATTCATCGCGGGCAGATAAAAGATGGTTTCCTGAAACTTGAACATAGCTACTTGGCTTCGTCCGAGGGGGGTAGCGTGCTGTCGGCTTTTGAGCTCAAGACGGTGGTGAAAAACCCTTCGCAGTCGGTGTCGCAGTTTCAAATAAATTCAAATCGCGGTAAAATGTCGGTGCGCGACGCACAAAAGCTCTCTGTGGAGATATTGAGCAAGCGCTACAAATATCAGCGTGCCGTGCTCGACGAGGTTGTCTATAATATGCTCTACCAGGCAAGCGAGAAACCCTTGCAGAGCAGAATAAATTTCAGCAAGCTCAACAGCAGCATAAAAACCGAGCTTGCCAACAACGGTATAGTGTTGCCCTACAACTTTAGGGTGTTGCGTGGCGACTCGAAGGAGGTGCACCGTAGCTCGGGCTTCTCGGCCGACAACAAGGATAATGTATACAAGGAGTTGATATTCAAGAACGACCCGCCTGCCAAGATGGGTGTGCTCGAGGTTAATTTCCCCACCTCGGTTTTGAACAAATATATTTATAGTTCGGTTAAATTTATGATTCCTTCCATACTGTTCACTTTTGTTTTGTTAATAACATTTGTGATAACACTTTATATGGCTATAAGACATAAAAAGATAACCGAGATGAAGAATGACTTCATAAATAATATGACCCACGAGCTTAAAACGCCCATATCTACTATATCGCTTGCTGCGCAGATGTTGCAAGATAGCTCAGTGTCAAAGTCGCCCGAGATGTTCGGTCGCTTGTCGGGGGTTATATCGAGCGAAACAAAGCGTTTGCGCTTCCAGGTCGACAAGGTGCTGCAGATGTCGATGTTCGACGACAAAGACACCGCCGCGCTCAAGATGAAAGAGCTCGACGCCAACGATCTTGTAGAGGGTATTGTAAATACTTTTGCTGTTAAGGTGGAGCAGAATGGTGGCACGCTCTCGTGGGAACTTAATGCCGACTCGCCCTTTGTTTTTGTCGACGAGATGCACTTTACCAACGTGATATTCAACCTTATGGACAACGCTGTTAAGTATCGTCGTGCCGACGTGCCCCTGCAGCTTGAGGTGCGCACCTGGAACAGTAACGGAAACTTTATGCTCTCGATAAAGGATAACGGCATAGGTATCCGCAAGGAAGATTTGAAGAAAATTTTTGAAAAATTCTATAGAGTACACACCGGTAATGTGCACGATGTGAAGGGCTTCGGCTTGGGCCTTGCCTATGTTAAACAGATAGTGCAAGCGCATAAAGGCTCTATACGTGCCGAGAGCGAGCCGGGTGTGGGCACAACATTTATAATTGTATTACCTTTAAAATAAAAATTATGGACGAGAAACAGAGAATTTTGCTATGCGAGGACGACGAAAACCTCGGTATGCTGTTGCGTGAATATCTACAGGCTAAAGGTTTTTATGCCGAGCTTTGTCCCGACGGAGATGTTGGTTATAAAACTTTCTTGAAGGGTAACTTCGATTTTTGCGTGCTCGACGTGATGATGCCTGTGAAAGACGGTTTTACTCTTGCGCAGGAGATACGCGCGGTAAACTCGGAGATACCTATAATATTCCTTACTGCAAAGTCTTTGAACGAGGATATCCTCGAGGGATTTAAAATAGGTGCCGACGACTACATAACAAAGCCCTTTAGAATGGAGGAACTTGTGTTGCGTATAGAGGCTATCTTGCGTCGCGTTTGTGGCAAGAAGGCAAAAACTAACACCTTTTATAAAATAGGTCGTTTCCAGTTTGATACACAAAAACAACTTCTTACCATAGACGACCAGCAAACAAAGCTCACAACAAAAGAGTCGGAGCTCTTGAGCCTCCTGTGTGCCCATGCTAACGAGATTTTGCAGCGCGACTTTGCCCTCAAAACCGTGTGGACCGACGACAACTACTTCAACGCCCGCAGTATGGATGTGTACATAACCAAGCTGCGCAAGCACTTGAAGGCCGATGAGTCTATAGAGATTATAAACATCCACGGTAAGGGATACAAGCTCATTGCCCCCGAGGTTGAGGTTTAAAGTGTGTGCTTCCAGCCAAACAAAAAGAGCGACCACAAAGGTCGCTCTTTTTGTTTCTTTTGTTTTTCAGGGATGGGGATTATTCCTCCATCGCTTTTTTGCCTGCGATGATATAGGTTATGAGGCCTGCTACCATACCTGTGTATGCGCCTACATTGATGGCGTTAATGTTGTTCCAACCGCAAAAGTGGCTGAGAATGAGGATAACTGCGCCGATAAGTATCAATGCAAGACCGAGGTTTTTAATTTTTGCTGCCATAATTTATTATTGTTTTTTATTCTTTATATACTTGCTTAATGTTGCAAAGTAACATATAAATATTAAGAGAATAAAATTTTTAGCTCAAAAAATATAATTCTTTTGCAAATTTAGAGGGTGGTAGCGCGGGTTTTGCTCTTTGTTTGTTAAATCCTTTGCGTAAATCTTTGATAATTGAAAAAATATGCATACCTTTGCACCCGCGTTTAGATAAACGAATGTTTAACCAATTTTTTTATTAACTAAAATGAATCAATACGAAACCGTTTTCATTTTAACTCCCGTTTTGTCTGATGCACAGATGAAGGAAGCGGTAGAGAAGTTCAAGGGCATTCTCACTGCTGAAGGTGCAGAAATTGTCAATGAGGAGAACTGGGGTCTTAAGAAACTTGCTTACCCCATTGAGAAGAAGTCAACAGGCTTCTATGTAATGTTTGAGTTCAATGCAGATCCCAAAGTGATTGCAAAGTTGGAGTTGCAGTATCGTCGCGACGAGCGCGTTATTCGCTCTTTGGTAGTGAAATTGGACAAGTATGCTGCAGAGTATGCTGCTAAAAGAAGAAATCTTAAAGGTAATAAGGAGAACTAATTATGGCACAGACACCTTCAGAAATTAGATATTTGACACCTCCCACAGTTGATGTCGATAAGAAAAAATATTGCCGTTTCAAAAAGAACGGTATCAAGTATATCGATTACAAAGATCCCGAATTCTTGAAGAAATTCTTGAATGAGCAGGGTAAGCTTCTTCCCCGTCGCATTACAGGTACTTCTTTGAAGTTCCAGCGTCGTATTGCTCAAGCTGTTAAGCGTGCACGCCACTTGGCTTTGCTGCCTTTCGTAACTGATATGATGAAATAATAAAGGAGGAATAATTATGGAGTTAATTTTGAAAGAAGATGTAATCAACCTTGGTTACAAAGACGATATCGTTAAGGTAAAAGACGGTTATGGCCGTAATTATTTGATCCCCACCGGCAAAGCAATCGTTGCAACAGAGTCTGCAAAGAAAGTTCTTGCTGAGAACCTTCGCCAGCGTGCTCACAAGCTCGCCAAAATTAAGGCTGATGCTGAGGAGCTTGCAAAGAAGATGGAGGGCGTTTCATTGACAATCTCTACAAAGGTAAGCGCAACCGGTACTATCTTCGGTTCTGTAGGCGCTATACAGATTGCAGAGGAGCTTGCTAAACTTGGTTTTGAGATCGACCGCAAGATTATTGTTGTTGAGGCTGCAAAAGAGATTGGCAACTACACAGCAACTGTACGTTTGCACAAAGAGGTATCAGTTAAGGTTCCCTACGCAGTTGTAGCAGAGTCGGCTGAATAATTTTATTTTGCAATTATAGGTAAGAGGATGGCTTTTAAGTCATCCTCTTATTGTTTTTTCTCTGAGTTGTGATTTTTTTTCATAACTCAGAACTTTTTTATCCCTGCGTGTGTTTTAGAATATGAACAGCAACGAATTTATAGATAAAACTTTTTCTTAATCATTCAATTCCCCTCGCAGCCCTCTGTAGTGATACACGGGGCTGTGCTCTTTTTTTTTAAATTTTATTGCAGATATCGCTAAATCGTTTTACATTTGTGCCGGATAAAGGTGTAACCGTTGCTCGTCACGAGCAAGGTTAGTAAAAGGGAATCCGGTTAAAATCCGGAGCTATACCCGTAGCTGTGTGTCCATAGATGCCTTGGTAATCTTTGAGCCACTGTCGCAAGTGCGGCGGGAAGGCTGCCGAAGGCGGACAAGCCAGAAAACCTGCCTTATCTTTTTGTATTATGCAACGCCTCGGGTAAAGGCTTGGTAAACCTTTTTATATGCAAAGATTTTTTTATGGTTGTTGGCCATATGTTTTGTGCGTTTGGTTGTTTTGTGGCCATTTGTGTCATGCGCAGAGTACAGACTCGCTTCGCTCGGTTTATAATCTTGCCGAGCTGGAGGTGGTCGATGCCTTTGTCGATGCCAGGGCGCTGTCGGGTGCTCCTCTGCAGCGCATCGATAAAGGGGATATTGAGCGCTTGGGCTTACAGAATGTAGCCGATGCTGTTAAGAAGATGGCTGGTGTGCAGGTGCACGACTATGGCGGTGTGGGCGGCCTAAAGACTGTGTCGATACGTGGCTTGGGAGCAAAACACACTGCGGTAACATATGATGGTGTTGCTGTGTCCGATGCGCAAAGCGGGCAGGTGGATGTTGGCCGTTTCTTGCTCGATAATGTGGATGTGCTCTCCCTGGAGGTGGGGCAGGGTAACGATATATTCCGCTCGGCAAAGGCGTTTTCGTCGGGGGGCGTGATAGGCCTTGTTACTTGCAAGCCGCGCGAAAACAGAACTTCTTTAAAGGTTGTTGCCGGGGATTTTGGCTCGGCCGGTGTAGCTCTGTTGCGCGAAAGGGTTTTTAATAGCGTGTGGAGTTATTCGGCTTCGGTAGATGCGCGGCGTGTAGAGGGTGACTACCCCTTTGAGCTAGAAAACGGGCGTTTGACCGAGAAGAGAAGGCGCGAAAACGGTGATGTGAAAAGTGTTGTTGCCGAGGGTAATCTTTTTGGAAACTTTGGCCAGGGGGGTAATCTCGCGGTGAAGTTGTATTATTTTAATTCGGAGCGTGGCTTGCCGGGTGCTGTTAATTTCTATAACAGCGAAAAGGCCGAGCGTTTGTGGGACGATAATTTCTTTGCGCAAGCCTCTTATAAACTCTTTTTTGCCGACAAGTGGCACTTTTACTCGCATTTGAAATATAATTACTCGCACTCGCGTTATCGCGATGAGAACAAGAATTACGTGCAGGGATTTTCCGAGGACCGAAACACGCAGCACGAGTATTATGCTTCTGTGGGGCTTGGGGTCGATGCTTGCAGGGGGCTTTCGTTTGCCTTGTCGAGCGATGTAACCAGCTCTTCGTTAAGCAATAACTTTAAAAACGGAAAAGCTCCTCGTCGCTTGAACTCGCAGACGGTGCTTGCTGTGCGCTACGAAAACAAGGTGCTTGTTGCAACAGCTTCGCTCTTGGGTACTTTCATCGACGACGATGTGAAAGGCGGTGGTGTGGCTGCAGAGGACAAGCAGAGGCTTTCGCCCTCAATATCCTTGTCGTGGAGGCCAATAGCTTCGTTGCCTGTTTTCTTGCGGGCTTCGTGCCGCGATGCCTATCGTGTGCCCACGTTTGCCGACCTTTATTACCAGCGTATGGGAAACACGGGGCTCAAGCCCGAGCGTGCTACGCAATACAACGCCGGTATCTTCTATTCGGCCCAGATTAAAGAAGGTGCAACTCTCTCGCTCTCGGTCGATGGTTACTACAATAGTGTGAAGGACAAGATTGTTGCCGTGCCCACTATGTATGTGTGGAGTATGAAGAATTATGGTAAGGTGCAGGTTGAGGGTGTGGATGTGACCACATCGCTACAGCTGTCTCTGCAAAAAGGGATGTCGCTTTTGTGGGATGCTAGTTATAGCTATACCCACGCCATAGACAAAACAAAGAGAACATCGAAGAATTATGGGCATCAGATTCCTTACACGCCACGGCATTCTGGTAACAGTTCTCTCACTTTCAATAATCGATGGGTGAATGTCTCTTATATGCTCACGGCGGTGGGCACGCGCTATATGCTGCCGCAGAACATAGCAAAAAACGAGATTGCATCCTACGTGGAGCACTCCTTGTCGGCAAGCCGCGAGTGGGCTCTCGGTGCTTGGGGTGTGCTGCGTTTGCAGGGTGAGGTGCAGAACTTTACCAATGAAAACTACGATGTTATACGATATTACCCAATGCCGGGAAGGCAGTGGCGGTTAACAGCGAAATTAACCTTCTAAAACTTATAATTTTATGAAAAAAAATCTTCTTTTTCTTTTGCTAGCCGCATTTTCTTTTTTTGCGTGCAGCGACAGTGATGACGGGCTCACACCGCCGCCAGCACCTGTGCTCCCCGATGGATATGTGAATATGACAGAGATGTGCCACAACGGTGGTTGCCTCTATGGTTTCATATCGAAGTATGATGAAAACTGGAATACTACTATAACGCATTACAGCCTCGACCTCTCTACCGGTCAGGTTACCGAGGGGTGGGTTGCGGGTGTCGCTTCTCCCTACAAAATGATGTCGGTTGGCGAGTTTGTGCTTGTGTCAGAGTCGGATTATGTGAATGAGGGCGATGTGAATGTGTTTTCCACCGATGGTGAGCCGCTCAATAGTTTCACTGCCGGGATAGGCCCTCGCCGCGCTGTGGAGGTTGACGATTATATATATATACTCAACGAGGGTCTGTGGGGTTACAACAACTCCTCGCTCACACGTTATAACGTGGCTGATGGGTCGGTTGTAAACAACTGCTTTTCTGCTGCAAACGGGCAAGGCTTGGGCGACATAGCTAACGATATTATAGTGTGTGCCGGAAAGATTTTTATAGCCGTGGCTACCGACAAGGTAGTGTGGGTTACCGACAAGGATGCTTGCATAGTGAAAAAAATTGAGTTCGGTGGGCAGCCCCGCTATATGGCCACCGATGGTAACAAGGTGTATGTAACTCTCTACGACGGCCGCGTGGCGCGCATCGATGCTGAAACCTTGAGCGTGGATAAAGAAGTGAATGTTGGGCGTAACCCCGAACAAATATGTATTGCCGGTGACAAGTTGTTTGTGGCAAACTCGGGTGGTTTGGGTTATGCCACATCGGAGGGATATGACAAGACTGTTTCGGTGATAGACATTGCTACGTTTGAGGAGATTACAAAGATTGATGTTGCGTCTAACCCTGCAAATATTCTTGCGGCTTCGGACGGGTTTGTCTACCTTGTCTCTCTTGGAGATTATGGTGCGGTGCCCAACACGTTGCAACGCATCGACCCCTCGACCTACGAGGTTGTAGTTCTTGGTAACTGATAGGTTGATAACCTTTATTATTGCCCCTTGTCGTTTAACGACAAGGGGCAATAATTGTTTGTGATGTTTTCGTGTTTTGACAATAATTCTTATCTTCGCAGGCATATATGCGCAAACTTGTTTACATATTCTCGCTGTTGCTCTTGTTGCTTGCTTCGTGCAACAACGGTGCGGTTGGGGTGGAGGGTGTCGAGCGTGCCGACTCTCTCTCTTTGCTGCTTGGCGAGTATCGTTACAAGGATGCGGTGAGGCTCTCTCTTGCAGCCGAAGGGTTGCTGGCGCAGAACGCATCGGACGAGTATAACTCGGTGGCAAGAGCCTCTCTTGCCTACTCGGCGATGATGGGTATGGACTATAAACGTGCTTTAGAGCTATACGAAAGCCTAAACCAGGCATCGCATTGCGAGATTGAGCGTCTTGTGGGCGATGTGGGTATGATGACGCTCTGCTATAGGGTGTCGGCAAACAGAAGCTTTTTTGACTATAGGTCGAGCGCGCAGAAACGTATGCAGCGCATAGGCGAGGAGGTGGAGCTTCTCTCACCGGCCGACAAAGAGCGCTTTGTGCGTGCGAAGGTGGAGTTTGGCGTTGTTTCGCTATGTTATTTTTCTAATATAGGTCTGCGCGAAGAGATGCAGCTCACACGCGAGTATCTATCGCAAGAGCTCGAGGGGTGCAACGACCTCTCTTTGCGTCTTTATGCCCGCATGATGCTTGCTTCGTTTGAGCCCGATGCCTTGAAGCGTGCCGAGCTGTATGCTCTTGGTGTTATAAGGACCGAGGATGGTGGCTACACGTGGTTGTCGGCCAACTATAAGTTGCTCTTGGCTATAAATTTGCGTAGTAAGGGGTTGCAAGAGCTACTTGCTTGTGGGGTGCCAGGTGCTATAGCGCAGTTTAACAAGGACAACCTCTCCTTCGACGACCTTGCCTTGCTCCTTGCGCAGGAAGCTGCCGAGGACTTTGCGCGATATGGCGACAGATATATGGCCATAGAGGCGTTGGCAGTTGAGGCTTCGTGTGCCACACAAAAGGGGCTTTATGCCCACGCGCTTGCTCTCTTGGGCGAGGCGGTGAACGATGTAAATTCTTACTATAAAAAATATTATCAAGGGGCCGACACGCTCTCTTTGAACTTTTTCCAATATCCCGAGACAGAAAAAGAAGAAGAGCTTGTGCAGAACAGCGCTTTTATAGATATTCCCGAGTGCTTGTTGAGCATAAGGCGAGAGGCTAGTTGTGCCTACGCTGGCTTGGGCGACAAGGAACTTTCCGATATTAACCGAGAGGCCTATCTCGACCTTCTGCGCACCACGCGTATGAATAAGTTGGTAGAGAGTCGCGTGCAGGCTGCTACCGATACGGCAAAAAGGCTTTATTGGTGGTCGTTGCTCGCCGTGGTGGCTTTTGTGGTTATGGCTCTTTCGCTCTACGCGATGGGGCGTCGTCGTCGCAAGCAAGACAAGGTCTATTCGTCCAACCTTAAACGTCTGCTCAATTTGTCGCATCTCTTGCTTTCTTCTCTGCCCCGCACTATGGCAAGCGAAGACGAGGTGTGCAGTGCGGTTTGCGGCATACTTGCCGACGGCTTTGCCGGTTTTTCGGGCACTATGTGCTTCTCACTCTCAGCTCCATTTGAGGCCTGCGACGAAGCCCCGTTTGTTTACAAATATTCTTTGCCTGTGGTGGGTGACAACCGTTACTACACGCTCTATGTTGCTGCCGAGAGCCCTCTCGACGAAGATAAACAGTCTCTTGTTGAGATATCTTTGCCCTATATCTCGGTTGCTATAGAGGAGGGGTTGCGCATAGCCGATATTCTTGACGAGCAGTCGCAGTTTGAGGAGCAAAGGCTTGCCCACGAGCTCTACCTTGCCGAGTATAAGCGCGAAAATATGCTCAAGCGTGTGTCGGTCTCTGTGGTGGGTGGTATGCGTCCCTATATGGAGAGGCTTGCCCACGAGCTGCGTCACCTGTTGCACGAGGAGAACGAGGCTATGATGGTGCGCCGTCTGCAATATGTGGCCGAGCTTACCGACAAACTCGAAGACCACAATGTGATACTCGAGCGATGGATAAAGATGCGTCGCGGCGACCTTAACCTCTCTGTGGAGCGTTTTTCGGTGCGCGAGGTGTTCGATATAATAGAAAAAAGCGTGCCTTTCTTTGCTGCGCGTGGTATAACTCTCGATGTAAAAGAGACCGATGCTGTGGTGCGCGCCGACCGTGCTCTAACCCTCTTTATGGTAAACACCTTGGTCGACAACGCGGGTAAGTTTACCCCGGCGAGTGGCTCTATAGTGGTGGATGCGCAGGAGGGCGAGGGTTTTGTGGAGCTGTCGGTAACCGACACAGGTGTGGGCTTGTCGCAAAAAGATATAGAGCTTATTCTTGGCGAGAAGGTATACGACGCCTCTCTCATAGGCGATGAGCAGCAGAGCAAGAAGAAGGGTGGCGGTTTTGGTCTTATGAACTGCAAGGGCATCATAGAAAAGTACCGCAAGACCGACGATGTTTTCTCGGTTTGTCGCATGGATATAAGCAGCAGCAAGGGCAAGGGGAGCCGTTTCTCTTTCCGCCTGCCAAGCGGCGTGCAGCGTTGCCTCCTCTTTTTGGTAGCAACCTTCTCTTCGTTGTCGGCTTTTTGCAACCACGAAATTCTGGAGCGTGTAACCCTTTATGCCGACTCGGTTTATATTTCCAACGTAAACGGCGATAGTGAGGCTGCCTACAAGTATGCCTCGCAGGCGATAGAGGGGCTTAACAACTTCTACAAGGCAAGTGTGGGAGGTGTCGACACCCTCTCGCTCTCGGGTGGTGTGTCGGCCGAGCTTATGTGGTGGCGCGAGGGGCTTTTTCCCTCTCAATTAAAAGAGGATGTGTTTTTTAATATTCTCGACATACGCAACGAGCTGGCTGTTGCAGCGCTTGCCACCTTGCGTTGGGACGACTATCGATACAATAACAATATCTACGCTTCGCTCTATCGCTTGGTGCACGAGGATAGAGGGCTCGAAGGATACTACGAGGATATGCGTAGGCTCGGCAACTACCGCCAGGCGGCGATAGCTCTGTTGCTTTGTTTCATAATTCTGATGCTTGTTACCTATGCTGTGTCTTATGTGCGTCACAGCATAATAGGGCGTATGAATAGCCGCATGGTGCTCACCCTCAACAGGCGTTTGCTTGCGGTTACGGCAAGCGACAAACAGCTCACCGAAAGAGAGCTTGCTGCCGCTGTTTTAAAAGAAATTTATCACTCTTTGGGCGAGGCTATGTGCATAGAGCGCATATCTATGATGCTTAAATGCGATGGCGACGGAACGTTTGTGCTCTCGTGCCCCGAGTCTGTGGAACGTGAGTATGTAAGTGTGTATATGCGTGGTGCTTACGACAGCGGTGAACGTTTTGTGGCCGAAAACAAACATCTGCTTGCTTTGCCGCTTTCGGTTGTTGTAGCTGCCGAAAAGCAGCTTGTGGGTGTTGTGGAGTTTGTGTCGGCTCGCCCCTTAAGTGGCAACGAGGTGCTTAACCTGGAGCTTGTTGCGCGCTACGCCGCCTCTGTGCTGCATCACTCTTTAGTGCGCTTGGGCTCTCATTATAGAGAACTTGCCACGGCCGAGGAGGCTGCCGAGCGTGTTAAGTTCGAGGAGCATCGCTTGCACGTGCAAAATATGGTGCTCGACAACTGTCTCTCGGTTATAAAGCACGAGACACTCTACTATCCCAGCCGCATAAAGGCTCTTGCCGTACAGGCTATAGCCGAAAAGAATAACACTCAAGAGAGGGTCTCTGTGATGCGTGAGTTGATGGATTATTATATCTCAATATTCGGTATTCTGAGTAGTTGTGCCACAAAACAGCTTGACGAGGTTAACTTGCGCAGCTCGCACGTGTCGCTCAACGCCGAGTTTGAGGCTATGCGCCGTTTTGTGGTGCGCAAGCAGAAAAAAAGTACTTGCGCCGTGGAGCTTTGTGTAGAGCCCACCTCCCTGGAGGTTGTTTGCGACGATGTGCTTTTGCGCTACCTTCTCGAACTTCTTGTCGAGGCCTCTTTGGCTGTTCGGGTAGAGGGAGGCTTGCTGCTGCGTGCGGTCGACTGCGGCGATGTGGTGCGCGTGGAGCTTGTCGATAAAAGGCTTTCCCTCACAAAAGACGAGCTTGCGTTGATGTTTGTTCCTTCGCGTGAAAATATTTTGCCCGGCGACGGGCTCAAAGGTATGGAGTATCTTGTGGCGAGGGAAATTGTGCGTTTGCACGACGATGCTCTCTTGCAGCGTGGTGGCCGTCTCGAGGCGCGCGCGGGCGATGAGGGTGTTATAATTATGTTTACTTTACCTAAAAAGGAGGTTGTATGATGGAAAAGTTCAGTGTAATAATAGTTGAGGATGCTAAATTGGAGTTAAAGGGTACGGAGGAAATTTTCCGCACCGATATACCCGAGGCCGAGATTATAGGTGTCGCGTCGTGCGAAGACGAATTATACCCTCTGCTTGCAAAATCTTGCCCTAATCTTCTCCTGCTCGATCTTGGGCTTGGAGGCTCTACTACGGTGGGTGTAACCATCTGTGCAAGGGTTAAGCGCGACTATCCCTCGATGAAAGTTCTGGTCTTTACCGGTGAGCTGCTGAACGAGAAGTTGTGGGTTGATGTGCTCGACGCCGGTGCCGACGGCATAGCGCTCAAGACGGGTGAACTGCTCACAAGACACGAAATTATGGGTGTTATGGCGGGAAAAAGGCCTGTTTTCAATGCGCCCATAATGGAGAAGATAGTGCAACGTTTTCGCGAGGGGGTTATGCGCGAGGCTGCCCATAGAAAGTCGATGCTTAAGTATGAGATAGACCGTTACGACGAGTGTTTCTTGCGTCACCTGGCTCTTGGCTACACAAAGGAGATGATAGCCGGGCTCAAGACTATGCCGTTTGGTGTTAAGTCGCTCGAAAAACGTCAGGCCGACCTTGTGGCGCGTCTTTTCGACTGCGACGAGCAACGTGGCGTGAACGTTACCCGCTTGGTGGTGCGTGCCGTGGAACTTAATATTATTGATGTGGAAAATTTGGAGGCCGATGAATAACAGACGTCTTTACTACCCGGCGGTGGCCTACCTGTTGTTGCTTGTGGGGGTGTGGTTGCTCTCTTGGCTTTTGGGTGTGGTGGCTCTATTGAGCGGTGCTCATAGCGATGTTTTTTCGCTGGTAAGCGCCGAGGGGTTGCGTTGGGCTTTGCGCTCAGCGACGGAGTCTATAAACTCGGCACCGTGGGCCGGGATACTGCTTTTTGTAACCTCGGCAGGGTTGCTTGCAGGCTCTGGGGTTGTGAAGAGTGTGCGAGGCTTGTTGCGCGGTGGCTCTCTTGCCTATGTGGAGCGTCGCGCCTGGTCTATGGCAGCTCTTGCCTTTTTTCTCTATCTCTTTTTGCTCTTTGTGTGTACCTTCTACCCTTGGAACATACTGCTTGGTGTTACGGGTGGTTTCGGCACATCGACTATAGTGCAAGGGGGTGCAATTATCCTCTTTTTGGGGCTGCTCTTTGTTACCTCTATTTTTGGATTTATATATGGTAACTACCGTAGCGTGGTCGATATTATGCGTTCGGTGGGTTCCTCTTACTCGCTCTTTGCCCCGGCTCTTGTAGCAGTGTTGCCCGCCTCGGGTATAATACCTTGCGCCGAGTATGCCGATATACTATCGATACTCGATGTTTCGTTGCAAGAGGTAACTTTTTTTACTCACGTTATGTACTTGCTACCTTTTGTCTATATAATATTCTTTTTAATAAAAGGGGGTGCGGAGGGGAAATAAAACTTTCTACTCTCCCGAAAAGATTGAAGAGCCTACTCTCACGTGCGTGCTGCCCTCCTCTATGGCGATGGGGTAGTCGTCGCTCATACCGGCCGATAGTATGCCGAAGCTGCTCTCGTTGCTAAAATGCTTGTTGCGTATGGTGTCGAAGAGGTGCTTTACCGCGGCAAACTCTTTTCTTATTTGTGCCGTGTCGTCGGTGTTGCTGGCCATACACATAAGCCCGCGAATTTCTATGTTGTTGAGTTTGCGCCACTCTTCGCCGTCGAGCATAGAAAGGCACTCTTCGGGTGTGAAACCAAACTTTGTATCCTCCTGCGCTATGTGTATTTGCAACAGGCAAGGGATTTTGCAGTTGTTTTTTGCCCCTTGTTTGTCAACCTCCTGCAGCAGACGCAGGCTGTCGATGCTGTGTATGAGGTGTATGAAGGGTGCTATATACTTTATTTTATTGCTCTGCAGGTGCCCTATAAAGTGCCAGCATATATCGGCCGGAAGGGCTTGCTGTTTTGCTACAAGGTCTTGCGCCTTGCTCTCTCCAAAGTGTCGTTGCCCGGCCTCGTAGGCGGCGTTTATGCTCTCTACGGGGTGGTATTTTGACACAGCTATAAGCGTTACCCCCGCGGGGAGGGTAGCGCTTATCTGTTTTATTTTTTCTCCTATGTTAGAGTATTGCTTCATAGTGGAAAATATCGACGATAGAACTCTCGCTCACCGATGCAAGATCGTATGTCATAACAGAGTCCTCCATATGTTTGTTGAGGCCTGCTACGGCTCCGGCACAATCTTCGGCTTTCACAAGAATAACAACCGAGGTCTTTTTCTCCTTTGCACTCACCTCGTCGATGGTTACAAGTACAATTTTGCACTTAAACCACTTGTCGGCGCTTTCGCTGGGGCTGTCGACAAGCTCGCCATATTTTGTGCGTTTCATCTCGTTTATGGTAAACTCACCTGTTACCGAGGGTTGCAACTCAAGAGTTATGCGCTTTTCAATCTCGGTGAACGAGAAACCCTGTACAAGATATACTTCGTTTACTTTGGTGTTGAGGCCTTTCTCGCCTGCACGCTCATAGGATACTTTTACTTCGAACCAACTTTGTGTCATATTGTTTTTTGTCTTTTGTTAATGTATGTAATGTGGTCGCGCAAAAACGCGCGACCACAAAGTTAGTAAATGAAAAGTATCCTGCATCTTAATTTTTATAAAATTTACTATAAAAATCAATTTTGTTGTTGCTGTGCTCTCGGGCAGCTTTTCAGGTATATCTCTTCGTCGCTGTCATACTCGGGCTCCTCGTCTATGGGCGAGGGGGCGTCGGTGTTGTAGTCTTCGTACACATAATCGTCGTCATACACAGTGTTGTCGTCGGGCGTGGCCGAGTAGAGACGGTCTATAAATCGGCTCCTTATCTTCGAATAGTTTTCCAAGAACTCTGTTTGCAGTTGTGCGAGAAATTTTTCCATAACTTTTTCAACTTCGTCGGGGG
>JAZKYU010000058.1:0-13807 GCA_045612305.1 Bacteroidaceae bacterium | reverse complement strand
GTTGTCGAGGGTGGTGGCGAAATTCTCCCCTCCGAGACAGGTCACTTCTCACGCAAAGAGCAGCAGGCTCACTGGCGTTTGGGTTGCCAGGTTAAGGTTAAGAACGACCTTGCCATCAAGGTGCCCGAGTCGGTTATGGGTGTTAAAGAGTGGGAGTGCGAGGTTATCTCTAACAAGAACGTTGCAACCTTCATCAAAGAGTTTATCGTTGCTTTGCCTCCCGGCGAGCATATGGACTTTGTGCCCGGTTCTTACGCACAGATAAAGATTCCCGCATACGATATGACATACGACAAGGATATCGATAAGAGCCTTATCGGTGACGAGTATCTTCCCGCGTGGGAGAAGTTCGGTCTTCTCGGCCTCAAGTGCAAGAATACCGAAGAGACCATCCGTGCATACTCTATGGCCAACTATCCCGCCGAGGGCGACCGCATTATGCTCACCGTGCGCATTGCGACACCTCCCTTCAAGGCCGACCGTTCGGGCTTTATGGATGTACCTTGCGGTATCGCATCTTCGTACATCTTTACATTGAAACCCGGCGACAAGGTTATTATGAGTGGTCCTTACGGAGATTTCCACCCCATCTTCGACTCGAAGAAAGAGATGATGTGGGTAGGTGGTGGTGCCGGTATGGCTCCTTTGCGTGCGCAGATTATGCACATGACAAAGACTTTGAAGACTACCGACCGCACTATGACATACTTCTACGGTGCTCGTGCGCTTAACGAGGTATTCTATCTCGAGGACTTCTTGCAGTTAGAGAAAGATTTCCCCAACTTCACATTCCACCTTGCACTCGACCGTCCCGACCCCGTTGCCGATGCAGCAGGCGTTAAGTACACTCCGGGCTTTGTGCACCAGGTAATCTACGAGACTTATCTCAAGAATCACGAGGCTCCCGAGGATATCGAGTACTATATGTGTGGTCCTGGCCCCATGTCAAAGGCTGTTGTAAACATGCTTGTTGACCTTGGTGTTGAGGAAAAATCTATTATGTACGATAACTTCGGCGCGTAATATTCTCTCGAAGAAAACAATAAACAACGAGCTCGGGCACGCCCGAGCTCGTTGTTGTTTATGTACCTTGTAAGTTGCTCTATTCGAGCATTATACCATTGAAAATTCTGCCCGAATTTATCCCCAGTCTGCGAGCCGAGAAAAACTCTCTGTGGCTGCTGTGGGTGCATATCCCTGCAACTTCTATGTTTTCGGCCTTAACTCCGCAGGAGAGTAACTGCAGGCGGTTGGCCTCCCACAGGTCTATGTGCCACTTGTCTCTCTTTTGTGCTATGCTCTCCATAGGGAAACCTGCCGCGGCAAACGCCTCGTACACCTCGTCACCCACCTCAAACGCCTCTATCCCTATGCTTGGTGCTATTATAGCTCTCACATCGCTTGCGTGGCTGCCGTAACGCTCTTGCATAGCAGCAAGGCTCTTTTCTGTAATCTTTGCCACGGTGCCTCGCCAGCCGGCGTGCACGGCGGCTACAACCCGCCGTGCTGTGTCGCACAGCAACACAGGCACGCAGTCGGCCGTGGAAACACCTATGCAGGTGCGGGGTAGGGCGGTGGTTATAGCATCAACACCTTCGAGGGCGGCTGTTTGCTCCTCGCGACTTTTTGCAATAAACCCCTCGTCGATGTGCAGCACCTCGCAGCCGTGTGTCTGTCGCGGCAGTATAACTCGCTCGTCGGGGATGCTAAGCGTGTGGCACAGCTCGGCGCGGCAAGCAGTAACGTGCTCGGGCGCGTCACCGCAGTAGTGTGTTATGTTAAAGCTGTCATAGCTCCCCTTGGGCTCGCCTCTTTTTGTGGAAAAGGCCGTAACCCCGTCTCCTATATTGTACTTTAAAATATTCATCGCGTGTTTGTTGTAGTTGGGCACAAATATAACCTCTTTAGCCGGCACAACAAAAAGGTTGCCCATAAAACGGCAACCTTTTTGTTGAATATGTAAACGCTCTTTTTTTAGAAAGCGTTGAGTGCCTGCTCAAGGTCGGCAATAATATCGTCGGCATCCTCAATACCCACCGACAAACGTATGAGGTCGGGGTCTATGCCAGCCTCGCGCAACTGTGCGTCGCTCAACTGGCGGTGAGTGTGGCTTGCGGGGTGCAGAACGCACGAACGAGCGTCGGCCACGTGGGTTACGATAGCGATAAACTTGAGGCTGTCCATAAAGCGTATAGCATCTTCCTTGTCGCCCTCCACAGCAAAGGCCATAACACCGCAACCACCCTCTGGTAAGTATTTTTGTGCAAGGTCGTAATATTTGTTATCCTTCAAACCGCTGAAGTTCACCCATTTAACTTTGGGGTGTGCTGCGAGGAACTCTGCAAGCTTCTGCGCGTTCTCGCAGTGACGGGGCATACGCAAGTGCAAAGTCTCTAGTCCCAAGTTGAGCAGGAAAGCATTTTGGGGAGCCATCATAGCACCCAGGTCGCGCATCACTTGCGACACAACTTTTGTTATGAAAGCCGCTTTGCCGAAAGCCTTTGTGTAAACGAGGCCGTGGTAGCTCTCGTCGGGCTCGGTGAGGCAGGTAAATTTGTCGTGCTGCGCCTCCCAGTCGAAGTTGCCGCTATCGATAACAGCACCTCCCACAGCCACAGCGTGGCCGTCCATATACTTTGTGGTAGAGTGGGTTACGATGTCGGCACCCCACTCGATGGGGCGGCAGTTTATGGGTGTTGCAAAGGTGTTGTCCACAATAAAGGGCACGCCGTTTTTGTGGGCTATGGTAGCAAACTTCTCTAGGTCGAGCACGTTGGCACCGGGGTTAGATATAGTCTCGCCGAAGAGCGCTTTTGTGTTGGGGCGGAAAGCCTTCTGTATCTCCTCCTCGGGTGCGTCGGCGTCGATAAAAGTAACCTCTATACCCATCTTCTTCATAGTAACGGCAAACAAGTTATATGTTCCGCCATATATGGTCGATGCCGATACAAAGTGGTCACCTGCCTGGCATATGTTTAGAATAGCATAGAAGTTAGCAGCTTGGCCCGACGATGTGAGCACTGCGCCCACGCCACCCTCGAGAGCTGCAATCTTTGCTCCCACTGCATCCACGGTGGGGTTTTGCAAGCGTGAGTAGAAGTAACCCGAGTCTTCGAGGTCGAAGAGGCGTGCCATCTGCTCGCTTGTCTCGTATTTAAAGGTTGTGCTTTGGAAGATGGGCAGCACGCGCGACTCGCCCTTCTTGGGCTGCCAGCCACCCTGAACACAAATAGTTCCTTTGTTTAGTTTCTTGTCCATAAGTTATAATTGTTTTTAGTAATAAATCTCTTTATAGTCCCTTGTATATGGGCTTTTTCGTGAGGTTTTCTCTCTTGAAGCGCGAAGATAACACTAAACATTGAAAAATGTAATATATCGGGGCAAAAAACAAATTTTTTATTTCCTTGCACCTGTGCGGTTGTGGCAAAAAGACATTTTGCTTGTTGGTAAAAATTGACGTTTTTATAGGGCCTAAAAAGTCTACTTTTGTTAAATAAACCCCTTATAGGGGTTGTTTCTGCGCGAAAAGTTTGTGCGTGTTGTTATTTTTAACTAAATTTGGACAATTTATGTATATATGGTTTTTGTGTGCAAAAGAGATATTTGCATTTTTCAAAAATGATATAGACGAAGAAACGTTTGCGAGAGAAATAAGAAACTAAAATAAAAAAAACAAGATGAGAAAAATTGCTTTACTGTTATTCTCTTTGTTCCTGGTGGTGACCACTATGGCACAAAACGAGACAATTACCTTGGCTACTCCATCGGGTGGAACCTTTAAAAGGGGTGGAACGCAAGTTGTAACTACCGGCTGGACTTCTAACTGGACATCGGGTAGCGGTGTTTATCCCCAGGTGACAATAAATGTATCGAACAATGTAAATAACTTGTACGCGGGTTCTGAAGCGGCGAATCCTATCGATGTTTTCCAAATGGCTGTAGGTGGCAGCTCTTCTTCTACTTGGACTATTTCCGTGCCAAGTGATTATGACATTATCTCCTATGCCTTCGATTTTGTGTGGGCTGTCAATGATAGGCCTCTCACTATTACGGCGGGCGTTAAAACAATGACCTCGTCTGCCGAATCGCAGCATTGGGAGGTTACTGGTGTCAATGCCTCCTCTGCCTCCTTCCAATTGAGCGGTAGCAACTATGCAATGAATGTTACCAATATAGAGTTGGTGGTGCACAGAAAACAACCCCTTGAGTCGGGCAAGGTGTATTACTTCCAGAATAACGGCCAGCAGGGAATTGCCTTGGGCGTAAATGATGCTGCAGAGCTCAAGGGCTTGAGTGTTGATAGAACAGACATTAAACAACACTGGTATGTTACAGCCCAGGGAGAGTATTACGTGTTGCGTAACCTCTTTAACGGCAAGTATGTTAAGGGTGCCGGCAATGAAACTATATGGACTTTGACCGATGATTATAGCGATGACGCCAACAAGTTGCTTTACGTGGACACCTCCAATGGTACTGCAACATTAAAGGCCAAAGGAACTGACGAAAATGGCCATATGAATTATGCCGGGTGGAATTCGGCTTATGTTATTGGCTCAAGTACTACTTGGGGCGATACTAAATGGGATATAACAGAACTCTCCTACGAGCCCGAGTCTCTCGAAACTGTTTTGGAAAGATTTTCGGTGGATACCTACCAAGCAGCACTTGCCGAAATATTTGACGATGCTGCTTGCACAGAACTCAAAAGTACATACTCTTCGATGAGCGATGCAGCTCTCGAGGCCGATGCGAATTACCTTGCCCTCTCTACTTCTCTAAAAAAAATGGTTAAGAAGATACGTAGCAACGAGTGGGCCGAGAATAATGCCGATGCTGGCAAAGCATCTTGGGACGGCGACTATGCCAAGAAGTTCCGCGTGCAGATGTACGAGCCTTACAGCATAGCAGGTGATATCACATCTTGGTTAGGCATAAATTCTCACGCAAATAACGATAACCCCACAGGTATCTATGTGCCCCAGGCCGGGAACATCTATGTGATGGTAGAGGGGGCTATTGAGGCGGGAGCAACTTTGCGTCTGATAGATGCAGGCTCCAACGACAGAATAGGCAATGCAACACAAGGCGGCTACGAACTGAAAACAGGCCTTAACATAATACATTTTGGCGCAACCAGCGGCCACCTCTATATCTGCTACAACGTAGACACATATAACGCTAATGCGGCAACAGTAGAGGAGCGCTTCCCTCACAAAATAAGCGAGTACGCTCCTTTGAAGATACACATTGAGGGCGGAGCGATAAATGGTTTCTATAACGCTTGTGGCGACTTCCGTGCCGGCGACTATGGTACACCCGACTTGTGGGGCGGTATCGACAACGACGACGATTGGAACTATATGGAAGAGCGTGCCAACTTGAGCGTGTTGCCCGTGCTTGGTCATCGCCAGATATTGTTGTTTAGTTTAGGCACCACTGCCGAAGGCGATAATGGTATGGCCTACTATTTGCCCGAAAGAATAAATGTCCCCGACGTGCCATATAACAGCACCAAAGATTGGAACTCCTATGGTGCAGCCTACACCACAGATAAGGGTAAGGTGAATATTATGGTCGAGGCTTGGGACCGCATTATGTACTCCGAGCTTGCAACAATGGGCTTGGTTAGCAAGTCGGCAATAGATAAAATGAACGACTTTTATCCCCGTTGGGAGAAGTCGGGCGACGGCTACGTTAAAGCCAATATTTACGACTATCTTGCCACAACAACTTCTAACGGTGTTGCTTTGGAAAGCTTGAGCGATTTCTGTGGCGTCGATTACAGCGATGTCTTCAACCACCACGGTGTGGCTTTGGGCGTTGGTGGCAATAGCTATATGTATGGTGGTGGCGACCACTGCGGTTACCACCACAATACAATGTCCAATGGTATCATCGATAACATTGCTTACACTGCGGGCGCAACTTGGGGCCCTGCCCACGAGATAGGTCACCAGCACCAATCGCTTCTCACGTTGAACGGTTTGACCGAGGTTACAAACAACCTCTTCTCAAATATTGCCTTGTGGTATAAAGGTATCTCCACTTCGCGCTACAATGGTAGCGACGGCTCGTTGGAGACCGTGCTCGCCGCTTTCAACACCAAGGGAAGCGACTCTTACACCAATAACATTTGGGCCCTCACCCATATGTATTATCGCTTGTGGCTCTACTACCACCTTGCGGGTAACAACACACAATTCTACCCCCGTCTTTTCGAGCTGTTGCGTCGCGAGCCTATGCACAAGGGCTACTATGTGCAGGGCGATGTCTCTTTGCTCCACTTCTATAAGTTGGCCTGCGAAGCAGCTTGCGAGGACCTCACAGAATTCTTCCGCGTTCACGGCTATTTCTCTGTTATGGAGAATCGCTTGGTTGGCGACTACTCGAATTCGGAATACACTGTAACCGAAGAGATGATAACCGAGGCTATAGCCGAGGTTAAAGCCAAAGGGTATGAGCAAAACTTGTCTATAATCTTCATTGGCGACGACGACGAGAATGCAAAATATCTCCAGCACGACGGTGAGAGCGCTCGTGAAATATATAACGAGACAACTCCAAACTCCGACTTTGGCTCGGTGAGCGATTTCATCAACGGCAACACAAACATTGCAAGCGCATATACAGCTACAGTAAACAGCGATGGTACTGTGGTTATGAGCGGCGGCCAAGGCGGTGTTGGTTTCCTCATATTAAACGAAAAGGGTGAGGTGGTGTCGTTTAGCAATAAATCGACATTTGCTTTGAGCGACGAGGCTGCTCACTTGCTTGCTGCAGGTAAAGCAACAATCGTTACCATTGATGCCGAGAATACCACAGAGCCTGCCATTGTGGAGATGGTTTCTACAAGATACACACTTTTGCAAGAACTTGTGAACAGTGTTAAAGAGTTGGTCGACAATGTCGATGAAACTCGCGTGGGCTACTACAAGGCTTCGGCAGTAGTAAACTTGAACAATTATGTGGAACTTGCCGAACAAGTAATATCTGAAAATGATTACGAGAACTTGCAAGCTGTTTATGAGTTGCTATATGCCGAATATAACGCAGTGAGTTCGAACGAAGCGTCGCGTGTGAAAATAATCCCCGGCAGTAAGTATGCTATTATAAACAAACTTGGCCACATTATGACAGTGGACAATGGCTATGTTGTAACAGTAGCATCAAACTCCGATTACCTCAATACCCCTGCCAACCAGTGGTACATAGAGAAGGACGGCTCGTTCCAGATAAAGAACGCTGGCACCTCGACCTACTTGCAAGAGGTTACCGACAAGAATAATGTGAGATTTACCGTTGCGGCCAACGAGGTTAATTACAATATAACCGAGGTGAACTTGGGCTGGTATGCACTGGCAACTTCCAAAGTTCCAAGTAGATATATGAACCGTGATGGAGCCAACAACGGAATAGTAATCACTTGGGGCTCTCAAAGCGACAACAATTCGCAATGGAAGATTGTTCTTCTCGAGGCCAATGAGGGCAATTCCGCAAAAGAGGAGTTGTTGGAGCTTGCCAATAAAACGTCGGCTCTTGTAGATGTGGTAGGTACTATCACTTGCACCGAGGGCTCAAAAATAGCATTGCAGGCAAGCAGCCAAAATGAGGCAAATTATATATGGTCTAATGCAGGAACATCGAACGAAAATGTCGATAAACTCATTGATAACAACATAAACACCTTCTTCCACTCTCAATGGACCTCCACAACTGCGCCTGCCGATGGCTGGGGGCACCACATTACAGTGGACTTGGGAACAAGCAGCGACCTCACATCGTTTAAGTTTAAATACACAACCCGCAACAACGACGTGTCGAACTACCCAAGAACTATAGAGGTCTATGGTAGCAACGACAACAGCTCGTATGTTAGATTGCACGTTGCGTCGGGCCTGAAGACCGGCCGCGGCATTAGCAACGAGTGCGTTGTAATGGGTAATGGCACACACTACCGCTATTTGCGTTTCTTGGTTGTCGATGCAACAGTTGGCAACTCTGGTACTAATACGGGAGCCGACGGCAATGTCTTCTTCCATATGTCGGAGTTTTCGCTCTACCCCGTGAGCATTTCGGCAACTGTTAACAGTGAGTATGAAACAGGTGTTACAGCGGACGCTGTTATAAATGCTTACACCGATGCCGAGCACGCAAAATCGCTCTATAACAACGACGTTGCAACAATTGCCGAGGTAGCTGCCAAAAAGAATGCTTTGGTCAATGAAACAGATGGCTCATATACAATATTGTTTGGACAATACACATCGGTGCTCGATGCCGTTGTTGAAGCTAAAAAGGCCGAATTGCAAGAGCTCATAGAGAGAACTACCACACTTGTGGACAAAGCAGGTGACGTAATTATCGATAATAACAACAATATCACGGTAACCCTTAACTACGTACACGAGGTTTTAACCCAAGATTTGTTGCTCAACACACATCTTGTCAATGCTAAATCTCAAAAGATACTCGAGACTTCGACCTCGGTAGAACTCTTGTCCGAAACATTGGACGAGTTACAGGCAGAGTATGCAAAATTGGCTGCAGCAGTGGAGGTTGCCGAGGGTAGTGTTAACAAAGAAGACCTCGAAACCCTTTATAACAGAACGAAATCTCTCTACGACGCAATGATCGATGGTAACGGCAAAGTTAACGCCGACTATGCGCCTTCGGCACTCACAAACGCCAATCTTCTTGCAGTAAAAGCAGCGCTCGATGGTGCTTATGAGGTGATAGCAGCAAACTCTGTAACACAGGGAGAAGTTGAGGCGGCCGAGGCTGCTTTGAGCACTCCCAGCGCTATTCTCGAGGAGGTTTTTGCAGCAAACATAGCAGGCTCTCTCGAAAAGAGCAAGTTGCAGTCACTCATAACTTATATGGCCGAAAAGCTCGAAGCAATTTCTGATGCCGAAGAGTCTATAGGTGCTATAGCATTGCAGGCCGAAAGTGATGTCAATGAGTTCTACATCTGGGCACGCGAAACCGATGGCGGTTATGGCGTTGCCAATCTCTTGGACAAAGACGGTGAAACCTTCTATGGCACATCGTGGAGTAATGAGGTGATTTTTAGCGATTACCACCATTATATAGAAGTAGACTTGGGCATAGCAACCACCTTAAATAAACTATCGTTCGATTACACAACTCGCAACTCTGATAACGAGGGCGAGCGTCCTTTGGCGATAAAAATTCTTGGTAGTAACAACAAAGAGGACTATACCGAGATTGCTGTAGTGGAAAACCTTGCAACAGGCCGTGCGGAGCTTTGGAAAATGGAAACTCCGCTAGATCTCCAGGCGCATTACCGTTACATACGCTTTGCCGTGAGGTCGCACCAAAATAATCAATTCCATATGTCGGCTTTCAATTTATACTCGGTAGCAGAGCGTAAGTTGAAGGAATATTACACCACAATGGGCATTGATTTCAATGCAATGTGTCTTGCACTCGATATGGCACGCGAGGCAAATACTCGTGCATATCTCACACAGGAGCAGTACACTGCAATATATAATAAACTCAACGATTACAAAACCGAGCTCGACGGCAAGGATGATGCTAACGACGGCACTCTCGCTTCTCTTGTTGCTACCGCCGAAGAGTTGATGGCCGAAATTGCAACCGTTGAAGACTATAAATTGTCTTTGCCCTTGCAGTGTACCGTTGAAACCGCACCTTATTACATATATTGCAACGCCCCTGGTAGAACAAATCCCTGGGCCAGCGATAATCGTGGCGTTGCTGCTGCAATCGACTTGAACGCTAATGGAGAACCCAATTTGAATACATTCTTGCACACAACATACTCTGGCGACGACAAGGCCGATGAGCTCGACCACTACTTGCGTGTTGATGCAGGCGAAGGTAAGGCCTTCTCTTTGTTTAAGTTTAACTATAATGGTCGAAATGGGTACCCCGGTAATGCTCCCAAAGAGATACTTATAGAGGGTAGTAACGACTTGACCAACTTTGAAACTATAACAACGATTGTTGCAGAAGACCCTGCTTCGTATCAGTCGGGCCTTGTGCTAAATGGCAAGGCTTATCGTTACATACGATTTATGGTTAAAAAGAACGGTAACAATGAAGAACACACCTTCTTCTCTATGAGCCACTTTGCAATGACAAGTTGCTTGGATGCTGCGATAAAAGAGGAATATGCCGAAATTGTTTCTTTGGAGTTGTTGTCTCAATGGTGCGAAGAAAAGCTACAGGCCAATATCGTTGCAACTCACTACGCCGACAATGCCGACGAGTATGCAACAGCAAAAGCGGCGTTGGAAGCACTTATAGAGGAGATGAACACCAAAAAAGAGCTTAAAAAACTTGGCGAGCTCATAGAACTGATGGAGCCCCTTGTAGCACAGGTGGGTACATCTGCTATTCAAGATAAAACAAAGTTAGACCTATCGACAACAGAGGGCGAGCAGTATTATATATACAGCAACGCTAAGATTGCCGAGGGTGCGATAGGTGATTTGCTTGACGAAGATAATGCAACTTACATACACACCACTTGGTCAGAAAACAGTGCCGATGGATTGCACCACTATCTGCGTGTTTATTTGGGTGAAAATCCCTCGTTGAGCAATTTCAGTTTCTCTTATGTAACACGTAACAACGTAAATACCGAAAAACCCAAACAAATTACTGTTGCGGGTTGTGCTACCGCAGATGGCGAGTATACTACAATTGCAGTGCTAACAGGCTTGCCCTCTGCATCGGCAGTAACATACGAGTCGGAGGTTTATAATGCAAGCGGTTACAAGTATTTGCGTTTTATGGTCGACGACACCTATCGCGACCTCGCTAATAGTGGTCACAAAGCATACTCTATGGCCAAGTTCGACCTCTACAAGGTAACAACTTCGATAGATGTGTATCCTTACCTCGAGAGTGATATAAGCGACGCGCAGGCCACAGAAGCCTACGATGCATTGTTAGCTGCAAAAGGTGTATATAATACCGGCACAACAGCACAGCAAATGCAAGATGCACAAACCTCGTTGCAAAGCGCATACGACGCCTTGCTTGCGTTGCTCGAGGCTGCGTTGCCCGTGACTCTCACCACCGACGAAGCCAACCCCGTGCTCTACAAAATCTTCATCAAGCGTACAGCTGATGTAACCGTGCTCAAGTACGACGAAGCAACCACAAAGGTTGCTGTTGTAGACAAGGTCGACAATAAGAGCTGGCAGGCTTGGTACTTTATGAGCAGCACAAACGGTGTAACCATACACCCCTACAACGGCGATGGCAAGGTGCTCAGTGCCGACGAAACAGGCAACGCTCACGGAACAGTTTTTGCTGTGGAGAAGGGCGAGATGGCTTTCTATGAGTGGAAATTTGTTGCTCGCACCGACGGTTACTACAACATACAGGTACACGATGAAAGTAACTACTTTAGTAACAATGGCGGTACAGGCAACAAGATGGGCTTCTGGAGCGGCACCCCCGAAAGCGACACCGGCTCACTCTTCAAGTTTGTTAAGGCAGAGTTTGAGAACGACAACGCGCGTTACTACCAGTTGAGCGATGTTAAGGCTGATATGCCCAACGCCGCAAACATCTACGGTGGTACAAGCGTAGGTCTTTACTCTGGCGACGTTGCAGGTTATCGCGAAGCATACGCCACCGCTACCGATGTTATTGCAGCCGGTAACACCAGCGCAAGCGACGCTTGCTACGAGGCTTACCAAGACTTGCGTGCGACAAAAGCAAGCCTTGTTTACAACGCAGCCGACCCCGAAAAGGTTTACTACATAGTATCGGCTGCAACTAACGAAAATTGCAATTACTGCGCAGGCAAGTATGTGTATACATTGACAGAACCCACGGGTAATAATAATCATAATCATACCAACTTGAAATTTGGCACAAGAGAAGATATAGGCTCTATGTCGCTTGCTGCCTTCCAGTTTGAGGCAACAGCAAACGAAGGCGAGTACAAGATGAAGAACTTGCACACAGGCCTCTATGTAAAATCTTTTGCAGGTACACATATGGGCACAGCTACAGAAGCTGCCGTTGTTAAGATTGCAGGTTATGCCGAAGGACAGGTAACACTGAAGGTTGGTAACAGCAATCCTATGCACGCGCAAGATAATGGTTCTGTAATTGTGCAGTGGGGTGCTGCCGCAGGTAACGCATCGCTATGGACTATAAACGAGGTTACCGAGGATGTTAATTACAGAACAACAATAAGTAGCCGTTACAAGTATTCAACCTTGATGCTTAACTACAACGCTACCGTGCCCGAGGGCGTAACAGCATATGCTGCAGTGAGCAGCGACAATAGCTATGCATACTTGGAGAGCGTGGGCGACATAATACCTGCAAACACCGCAGTTATTCTTAAAGCCGAAGATGGTGTCACAAACGTAAACTTCTGCTACACAACCGAGGCTGTAGCCCCTGTAAGCAACAATATGCTCAAGGGCGTGCTTTGGAAACAGCTTGTAGATATCACCACAGACTACAGCAAGGCCTATATGCTTATGGCGCGCAGCGGTGTGCTCAAGCTCTACCGTGTGTACTCGGAGTATGCAGCCGACGACGACTTTACTCCCAATTTCTCGGGCACAGATGATGGTACTCACACGGTGTGCGCAGCTAACCGAGCTTACTTGCCCATACCTAGAGGACAACAGAACGCAGCAGAGGCCTTGAGCTTGAGCTTCGACTGGGGCGGCACAACAGACATCGAGGAGGTTATTACCGAGACAGGCAACGCCCTTTCGGGTACTATCTACGACCTGCAGGGTCGCAAGCTTAGCAAGGTGAGCAAGCCCGGCTTCTACATAGTAGACGGAAAGAAAGTGTTTATTAACGAGGTTGAATAATTTTGAAAAAAGATATGAAGATGAAAAAACAATATATGCATCCGCAAGCGGTTATAATAGAAGTTGAGTTGCAACACGTTATAGCACAATCTTTGCCTAAAGATGATGATGGTACATCGGCCGGAGGTGGCGGCGGTATAGAAGACGACGACACCGGCCAGCTGTCGCAAGGTCACTTGGGTGGCTCTTGGAACGATATTTGGGGAGGAATGTAATTCCGCACCTCAAATACCTCTACTAATAATAAAGCAGCAAGGTCGTAACGACCTTGCTGCTTTATTGTACTTTTTGCTTTCTTGGGCTCACCTGCAAAGTCTATGGGGATATGCCAAAGTTAGGTTAATCTATACCTTGATATTTATCTCCCCTCTCCAAAGTGCGACATATTCTTTACTTAATCGCACAGCTAGAGTTTGTATAGTCTTGCTTTAAAATCCTCGGTGGCCCGAGAGTTCTTCTCTCAATAAACTTATTTCTTTTCTCCTTCTTTTCGTGAGACGAAAAGGAAGCAAAAGGCGCAGCACGCGAGTAAGATTAGTCGTTCCCTCCTCCTGCTCGTGAATTGCCCCTAGGGGCAATATAACTCGTTCGTCGGTCACTTGTCGCGTGTCTCTGTCTCACATTTACAGGATGCTGCGCAACTCGTTCAGTTATCCGTGCTATGCACGTATAACTACACACTCACACAATGCTCGCACTTTTTCCTGTAAATGCTCGGATACGCGCTGTAATCTTAACGGTGCTGCAATTTTTAAAATTACTCCAGCAATAGTTATTTCAAAAGAAAGCCGGCACCGTAAGTAACACAATTAAAGGCCGTTGCAGTTTAGGATATAAGCGAATTTTGCTTGCAAAATCGGTAGCATCATCAGTGATAAGTCGCACATAGTGCGGGTCACGATTAGATGATGCTGCCAAAGACGCATTGACAATGCTTGCTGTTCGCAACCCGCGCTACGCGC
>JAZKYU010000057.1:0-42024 GCA_045612305.1 Bacteroidaceae bacterium | reverse complement strand
TCTGGCTGGATCACAGTTGAGGGTGGTGTTACAAGCATCGATAGCATTGTAGCTGAGGGCGCTGCTGACGCAGAGGCTATCTACGACCTCCAGGGCCGCAAGGTTACCAATATGGTTAAGGGTGGCATCTACATCAAAGGTAACAAGAAGATCATCAACTAAAAAAGCATAACACTTATGGGCCCGTTGGGCAGCCGACGGGCCCATATTTAAAAATATTTAACCACAAAAAGATTTATATCATGAAAAGATTTTACGTTAAAAGCTTGCTCACAGCAACATTATTTTTGTGTTCGTTGACACTTTCTGCACAGAGCGTTACATTCTCGGCATCGGTCGAGGATAACACTATGAGCATCGACGCTGTTTACACCGACTACCCCTTCTCTGCTGTACAGTTCGACATCGTTCTCCCCGAGGGCATAGAAGTTGCATCTTACGAGGAGGATGGTGACCTCTACTACGAGATTGAGCCTGGTAAAGCTGCAACAAAGAGCCACTCTGCCGAGGTTGCAAACAAAGGCAACAACACTTACGGTGTTGTAATTATGTCTTTGAAGAACTCTGCATACAAGAACGGTGAAGGCCAGGTTGCAACAGCAACATTGACCACAACCTTGGAGAGTGGTGCTTATCCCTTCTACATTAAGGCTGTAACACTTTCGGCTCCCGGACAGGAGAAAGTTGTTATCGAGGACGCTTTCGCAGGCTGGATTACAGTTACCGACGGCGTTACAGGTATTAAGGACATCACCATCGATGGTGCAGACAACACAGAGGAGACCTACGACCTCCAGGGCCGCAAGGTTACCAATATGGTTAAGGGTGGCATCTACATCAAGGGTGACAAAAAGTTCATCAACAAGTAAGAAATACCTTTAAAAACATAAAAAAGTTAGGCTGTGCCTGGGGCACAGCCTAACTTTTTTATTTATCTACCCGCCTTAGCAGCGCCCTGCGTCGGCTATCATAGCCAAGAGTGCATCGTTAAAAGCGCGTTCGTTCATTAAATCTTCCACTGCAATGTGCATACGATAGTTCCATAGATGGTCGCGGTTCGAGGGCACATTTATGCGTTCGGCATCAGGGTCGGGCAAACGCAAACGCTCGTCCATCGCCATCAAATCTTGCCAAGCAAAAAGAGCAAACGCTGCAGGAGAGTGCAGATGTTGCGCAATTATAGCACGCGCGACAGCACCTGTCATCTCGGCAGGAGCATCGCCGTCGAAACCAAGCACCCTGTTATAAAATTGTGCCGAGAGGGCCGCATCCTCGCGCCACCACCCGCGCAAAGTGCTCATATCGTGGGTTGAGGGGGTTGCCACAGAGAGATAGGGGTAACACTCGGGACGTGCAAACTGCTCGCCATATAACTTGGGCATGCGCTGTATCTCGAGCGAAAGTATTTGAAGGTTTTTCATAACCCAAGGCACGCAAGCGGGTATCATACCGAGATCCTCGCCGCAAGCCGTCATTGTGGTCGACTGCAGCACGGGAGCAAGCTTACGCATACCCTCTTCAAACCAGTGCATAGTGTGGCGGTTATAGAAATATTCTTCGTAGATGCGGTCGTAGGCTATGCGTTGTTGCGGTGCAAGCTGCAGGTATGCCTCTGTTTCTCCACCAAGTATGCGGGGAACAAACATCTGCGGCTCTTTTAGGTCGCGCAAGAAAAGCACGCTGCCAAAGAGGCGCAAAAGGTGCTTCTTCAACGTTTCGGGGAAGGTTGCGCTACACTTGTCGTATATCTCGTAGGCAAGTACCGAGGCACCTGTTATGTGCTCTTTAAAGAGGTATGTACCATCGGGGGCCTCGTCGAAGAAACGGTCGACCACATACTTCACGCGACGCGGGAAAAGTTCTTTAAGTTTCTCCTTTGTAATATAGGGACGCAAGTGTTCATCGCTCAACTCGAAACCGGCAGCCAATAGTTCATCGCGGCTCAAAGGCTTGTTGGGCGAGAAACTACCAGAAAGACCGCTTACTGCTGTGTGAGGTATCTCCCAAATGCGGAAGAAGCCCAGCACGTGGTCTATGCGGTAGGCATCGAAGAAGCGCGACATATACTGCAAGCGACGACGCCACCAAGCATAACCGTCGCGCGACATAACATCCCAATTATATGTGGGGAAGCCCCAGTTTTGACCATCTGCAGCAAACATATCGGGGGGTGCACCGGCCGACACCTCCAGGTTAAATTGTTCGCGTTCGCACCACACATCCACGCCGTTAGGGGCTACACCGATAGGTATATCACCCTTCAAGGCCACGCCTATAGAGTTTGCATAGTTATGCGCATCGCTCAACTGCTTGTAGAGGATATACTGCACAAGAGAGTAAAAGTCTATCTCGCGGGCAGCCTCAGGGTAGTCGGCAAGGAGTATAGAATATGTATTTTCGTCGCAATAACGATATTTTCCCCAGTCCCATATGCAACTGTGCAACTGCGCAGAAAGGAAGCGGAACATTGCGTAGGGCTTGAGCCAACGCTCCTGCTCACGAGCAAAAGCACGGTATTCCTCGCAAGCAAGCATCTCACCACCCTGCTCGGCAAAAAGATCGCGCAAGTAGTTCATCTTCAAAGCATAAACAAGCGAGTAATTTACAGCGGGTGCCTCGTTAAGTTTTGTGCGATGTGCCTCATAGTAACGGTTACTCTTCTCGCTCGCAAGAGCGGGCAGAGCCGACATATCCATATATATGGGGTTAAGCGCGTAAACCGACACGCAGTTATAGGGGTAAGAGTCTTCGTCACCGCCAAAGATAGTTGTGTCGTTCAGGGGCAGGAGCTGCAGAATATTCTGCCCTGTAGAGCGCAACCACTCGGCCATAAGTTTTATATCGCCAAAATCACCTATACCCCACCCTCTGTGCGAGCGTATAGAGAAAAGAGGTATCACGGTACCCGCCAAGCGAATCTCTTTTGAAGGGAAAACAACGTGAGGTAAGGTAAAAGAGTAGGCTATTGAGTTTTCGCAACTAGGGAGAGCTATATATCTGTTCTCGCCCTCTTCCCACAGCACGTTACCATCTCGGTCCTTTTTAATAAATTTAAACTCTACATTATCGCAACCCAAGGCTTCGGCGTCCACTGTGATGCTCCACAAGTTGGGCTCCACCTGTTGCAAGGGCAAAGCATCGGCTGGTTGCCAAGAGCCAAACAGGGGCTCACGACCACACACGGCAAGGCTCTCGCCCTCGCCTATACCCATAGCGTAGAGTGTGAGCGAGAGGCTGCGGTTATACCAATTAACCGAAGGCTCGTCAAGCGGGCGCGCCTCTTTATTAAAAAAGCGGAAGAGGTTTGTTTGCGTGTAGTTGCCCACAGGAGAGTCCAACCACATATCGCGCACATAATAGGTGTTATTCACGCAGTTGAGCACAATTTTATGCGGGGTTACAGCCCACTCATTGCGAGCAACACGCCCCTCACGCACAAGACGGTAACCATAGGATATGTGCGAGCTCTCGCTCTCAGTTTCAAGGGTGGCACACCAGCTGTCGACACCCTCGCGACACATATCAACAACAACTTCCTGCGCACCGGAATTGCCAAACTTGCAAACCACCTGCATAGAGCTGTTTTGCTCTGCTTGGTAGTTTATATTAAATTTTATGTATTTCATATAATAGTAATGATTTCTTTTAAGCCCTGCGAAAATACAAAAAAATATCAACCCGCCACCATATAATGGCAATTTGTCAATGAGAATATGAAAAAAGTACACATTCGGCGATTTTTGCACATAAATAGAGCGATATTTTTTTAGTTTTATAAAAATAAAAGATTATTTTTGCCGATTAGACGGGTGTTTTATGCCCACCCCTTATTTACAAGGGGTTATTAAATTTTAAAAAGATTACAACTATGAGTGATAGATTATTTATTTTCGACACAACCCTGCGCGATGGAGAGCAGGTTCCCGGTTGCCAATTAAACACCGTTGAGAAGATACAGGTGGCAAAGCAGCTGGAGCAACTCGGTGTAGATGTCATCGAGGCGGGTTTCCCCATCTCAAGCCCGGGAGACTTTAATTCTGTTATTGAAATTTCAAAAGCTGTTACTTGGCCCACAATCTGCGCCCTCACACGCGGCGTGGAGAAGGATATAGATGTTGCGGTTGAAGCCTTGCGTTATGCAAAGCACAAACGTATACACACAGGTATCGGTACATCGGACTCACACATACAGTACAAATTCCGTTCAACACGCGAGGAGATTATAGAGCGCGCCGTGGCTGCCGTGAAGTATGCAAAACGCTATGTTGAGGATATAGAATTTTATGCCGAGGACGCTGGCCGCACCGACAACGAGTACCTTGCCCGCGTGGTAGAGGCTGTTATAAAGGCTGGTGCTACAGTTGTAAACATTCCCGACACCACAGGTTACTGCCTCCCCTCGGAGTATGGTGCAAAAATTAAATACCTCATGGAGCACGTCGATGGCATACACAAGGCTATTATTTCGACACACTGCCACAACGACCTCGGTATGGCTACCGCCAACACCTTGTCGGGTGTTATGAATGGTGCGCGCCAGGTTGAGGTAACAATGAACGGTATCGGCGAGAGAGCAGGTAACACCTCTCTCGAGGAGATTGTTATGATTACAAAGTGCCACCCCACACTCAAGGTGGAGACCAACATAAACACACAAAAGATATTCCCCACAAGCCGCATGGTTTCGAGCCTTATGAACATGCCCGTACAGGCAAACAAGGCTATCGTGGGCCGCAACGCTTTTGCGCACTCTTCTGGTATACACCAGGACGGCGTGTTGAAGGATGTGAGCACATACGAAATTATGAATCCTAAAGATGTGGGTATCGACGACAACTCAATAGTGCTCACTGCACGTAGCGGCCGCGCCGCACTCAAATACCGTTTGAGCGTGTTGGGCGTTACTCTCGAGGACGACAGACTGAACGAGGTTTACGAGCAATTCCTGCGTCTTGCCGACAAGAAGAAAGAGGTACACGACGACGACATCCTCGTTCTTGCAGGTGCCGAGCGCAGCAACAACAAGGGCATCAAGCTCGAATACTTGCAGGTTACCACCGGTATCAACACCCGTTCGGTGGCAAGCATCGGTTTGCGCATTGCAGGTGAGTTGTTCGAGAGCGCATCTACCGGTAACGGCCCCGTCGATGCTGCTATAAAGGCACTTAAAAACATCATACGCCGCGAGATGGTGCTCAAAGAGTTCACCATACAGGCTATAAGCAAAGGTAGCGACGATATGGGTAAGGTGCATATGCAGGTTGAGTACAACGACCGCCTCTATTATGGTTTTGGTGCAAACACCGACATAATCAGCGCATCGGTTGAGGCGTACATCGACTGTATAAACAAATTCAACGAGTAAACACAGGAGAAAGAAGGATGAATACTTTATTCGACAAGATATGGGACGCCCACATCGTGCAAAAAGTTGAGGACGGCCCCACACAACTATACATAGACCGCTTATACTGCCACGAGGTGACATCGCCGCAGGCTTTCGACGAGTTGCGCAACAGAGGTATAGGGTGCTTGCGCCCCGAAAAAATCTTCTGTATGCCCGACCACAACATACCCACAAGAAACCAGGACAAGCCCATAGAGGACGCCGTGTCGCGCAACCAAGTTGACGCGCTCACAAAAAACGCCGAGCAATTTGGTTTGTCGTACTGGGGTATGAAACACCCCAACAACGGTATTATACACGTTGTTGGCCCCGAGCAAGGACTCACTCTCCCGGGTATGACCATCGTGTGCGGCGACTCACACACCTCTACCCACGGCGCTATGGGTGCCATCGCTTTCGGTATAGGCACAAGCGAGGTGGGCATGGTTATGGCATCGCAGTGTATTTTGCAACAGAAACCCAAGGCTATGCGCATAAACGTTGATGGCAAAGCCGGCAAGGGAGTTACAGCAAAGGATATAGCACTCTACATAATGTCGCAGATGACCACAAGCGGAGCGACAGGATACTTTGTGGAGTATGCCGGCGAAGCTATACGCGCGTTAAGCATGGAGAGCCGCCTCACACTCTGCAACCTCTCTATAGAGATGGGCGCACGCGGTGGTATGGTAGCCCCCGACGAAACAACTTTCGAGTATATTAAGGGACGCCCCTACGCTCCCAAAGGCGAAGAGTGGGAAAAGGCCGTAGCTTACTGGAAAACACTAAAAAGCGAGGAGAACGCCGTCTTCGACAAGGAGTATACCTTCCGTGCCGAGGATATTGAGCCCCGCATAACATATGGTACAAACCCTGGTATGGGTATAGGCATCACCGAGAACATCCCCTTGGCCGACACCATAGACGAGGCGGGCCGCGCGTCGTTCCTCAAGTCGTTGGAGTATATGAAATTTACACCTGGGCAGTCTCTTCTTGGGCACAACATAGACTATGTGTTTGTGGGTAGTTGCACAAACGGTCGCATAGAAGACTTCCGCGCCTTTGCACAAATTGTAAGAGGAAAGAAGAAAGCCGACAGCGTAACTGCTTGGCTTGTACCCGGCTCGTGGAGCGTTGCTAGACAGATAGAGGCTGAGGGCATAGACAAGATACTTGCCGAGGCCGGCTTCGAGATTAGAGAGCCGGGTTGTTCGGCTTGCCTTGCGATGAACGAGGACAAGGTACCCGCCGGCAAATATTGCGTGTCGACAAGCAACCGCAACTTCGAGGGACGACAGGGCCCCGGCTCACACACCATACTCGCTAGCCCCTACGTTGCTGCCGCCGCAGCCGTAACAGGCAAAATAACCGACCCGCGAGAGTTTCTCTAAAAAAGAAAAAGCTATTAGAAAATGAAAAAAGAAAAATTCAACATACTTACCGACAGCTGCATACCCTTGCCGCTGGAGAATATCGACACCGACCAGATTGTGCCTGCGCGTTTCTTAAAGGCTACAACACGCGAAGGCTTCGGCGACTATCTTTTCCGTGACTGGCGCTTCGACAAGGAGGGTAACAAGATAGAGAACTTTGTGATGAACAACCCCACATACAGCGGTAAAATTCTTGTCGCAGGCAAAAATTTTGGTTGCGGCTCAAGCCGCGAGCACGCAGCGTGGGCCATCGCCGACTATGGTTTCCGCGTGGTTGTTTCAAGCTTCTTTGCCGACATACACAAGAACAACGAGCTCAACAACTTTGTACTCCCCGTGGTGGTAACCGAGGAATTTTTGAAAGAACTTTTTGCAAGCATCGAAAAAAACCCTGCAACACAAGTTACTGTAAACCTCCCCGAACAGACCATAACAAACAACGCTACAGGCAAGAGCGAGAAATTCGAGATTAACGGCTACAAGAAGCACTGCCTTATGAACGGTCTCGACGATATAGACTTCCTCCTCGACAACAAAGACAAGATTGAGGCGTGGGAGAATAGTAAAATCTAAGAACAACGGTTGCCACGCAAGCAGCCCCGATAAAGACTTTAAAAACACTAAAAAAGATGAACTTCAACATAGCAGTATTACCCGGCGATGGTATAGGCCCCGAGATTATAGCACAAGCATTAGAGGTAACAAAAGCCGTGTGCAACAAATTTGGCCACACACTTAACTACAAGACAGGCCTTGTGGGTGCGTGTGCCATAGACGCAACAGGTAACCCCTACCCCGACGAGACACACGAGCTCTGTATGCAGAGCGACGCCGTGCTCTTTGGTGCAGTGGGCGACCTACGTTTCGACAACAACCCCAACGCTAAAGTGCGCCCCGAGCAAGGCCTTCTTGCTATGCGCAAAAAGCTTGGCCTCTATGCCAACCTGCGCCCTGTAACCACATTCGAGGCACTCATCGACAAGTCGCCCTTGCGCACAGACATAGTTAAGGGCACCGATTTTATGTGCATACGCGAGCTCACAGGCGGCCTCTACTTTGGACGCCCCCAAGGCCGCAGCGAAGACGGCAACGTAGCCTACGATACCTGCGTATACTCACGCGAGGAGATTGAGCGCATAGTGAAACTTGCCTACGAGTATGCGATGAAGCGCAAGAAGAAGGTAACCGTTATAGACAAAGCCAACGTGCTCGCGACATCGCGTCTGTGGCGCGAGGTAGCAAAGGAGATTGCAACACAATACCCCGAAGTTGAGACAGAGTTTATGTTTGTGGACAATGCAGCAATGCGCCTCATTCAGTGGCCCACCTCGTTCGACGTTATGGTAACCGAGAATATGTTCGGCGACATACTCACCGACGAAGGCTCTGTTATCACAGGCTCTCTCGGCTTGCTCCCCTCGGCCTCTATCGGCGTGCACACATCGCTCTTCGAGCCCATACACGGCTCTTGGCCACAAGCTGCAGGCAAAAACATAGCCAACCCCCTTGCAACAATACTCTCGGCTGCTATGATGTTCGAGTACGCCTTCGGTCTTATGGAAGAGGGCAAGCTCATACGCGAAGCTGTTAACGCATCTATGGAGGCCAACGTGAGAACACCCGATATCCAAGTTGAGGGTGGCAAAGAGTATGGCACCAAAGAGGTTGGTGAGTGGATTGTAAATTACATAAACAACAAATAAACAGAGGTGCTGAAAGCAAAACTTTGCATAACACTTTTTGTAGCGCTGCTCTTCCTTGGATTAGCAGCGCCTGCTCTTTGTTGGGCACAAAAGAGCAAAGCAAAACCCTTTACCGTGGTTATAGACCCCGGACACGGAGGTACAGACCCCGGTGCACTTGGGCGTCGTGCTAAAGAGAAGGATATAAACTTTAACGTGTCGAACTTACTTGCCAACATGATAAAGAAGGAGTATCCCGAGGTTAAAGTTATATTCACACGCACCAAAGATGTAAAGATACCACTTGAACGCCGCGCAACTATTGCCAACAACGCAAAAGCCGACCTCTTTATATCGATACACTCCAACGCATCAAAGTCGAAGAGCGCCCACGGATGCGAAACCTTCACCCTAGGCTCGGGCAGCAGCGCCGAGGCAAAAGCCGCAGCTATGTACGAGAACGAGGTTATTATGCTCGAGGAGAACTTTGAACAGACCTATAAAGGTTTCGACCCTCGTTCGAGCGAGAGCTACATAATATTTGAGCTCATACGCAGCCACGACATGGAGAAGAGCATCGCCCTTGCCGAAGCTGTGCAGAAAGGGATGGTAAGCTGCACAAACCTGCACAACCGTGGTGTCTCCTCGGCAGGTTTCTGGGTGTTGCACAGAACGGTTATGCCCAGCATACTTGTGGAGCTTGGTTTTATATCAAACTCCACAGAAGAGAAGTACCTTGCGTCGAAAAGCGGACAAAAAGACCTTGCAAGAGGTATCTTCAACGGCTTTTCAAGCTACTACAAAAACTACAAAAAGAACTTGAGCGAGCAGAAGAGCGCTGCTGCACCTGCAAAAAAAGCATCTACAGCAACAGCAGCTCCTGCCACACCCACAGCTAAAAATCAAAAAGCACCTGCAAAAGAGAGAGAGGAGAAGGTTGCAACAAACAGCAACACCCCTATTTTTAAAGTGCAAATTTTAACCTCGAGCACAAAGTTAAAAAATAACGACAAGCGCTTCAAAGGGTTAAAAGCCGACTACTATGTAGAGAAAGGTGTGTATAAATACACCTACGGCGCTAGCGAGGACTACAACGAAATTTCAGCAAAGCGCAAAAGCATTTCGGCAAAGTTTAAAGAAGCTTTTATAATCGCTTTCTTGAACGGAGAAAAAATAGAGACAAAAAAAGCTATAGAGCTTTACAAACAAAAAAATAAAAAATGAAGAAAATAACATTCAGCAAAGAGTTGATTATAGGCTTAATAGGCATCACAGCCTTGCTGTCTATTTATCTTTTGATAAACTTTTTCAAGGGTATCGACCTCTTTAGAGATGGGGAGCGCTACTATGTAAAGTTCGACAACATAGGGCAGCTGGCCAACGCAAGCCCCATCTACCTCAACGGTTACAAAGCCGGCAACGTGCAGAATATAAGCTACGACTTTAACAATATGAGCAACGTGGTGGTAACCATCGATGTAGACAAGAGAGTGCGCATACCGCAAGGCAGTTACGCCGAGGTTAACAACCACATGCTTGGCGGCAGCGACATAAGCATAATTATGGGTGAGAGCAACAACTTCCTGGCCCCGGGCGACACCATAAAAGGCAAGTTAAACAAAGGTATCGCAGGAGAGATGGAGAGCGTGGTACCCGTTATAAACAAGATGATACCAAAGACCGACTCTATACTCACCTCGCTCAACACCCTGCTTGCCAACCCCGCTCTGAGCAGCACTATAGAGAACACAGAGGTTGTAACAGAGAAACTTATAGAAACAACCACACAACTTAACAAGTTGCTCACCACCGAGATACCACAAATAACTGGGAGCGTGGCCAGCATAAGCAGCGACGTAGAAACAGTTTCTGCACAAATGAAAGAAGTAGACTACAAAAAACTTTTTGCATCGGTGCAAACAACTCTAAACAACCTCGAGGATATTACCGCATCGCTCAAAAACGGCGAGGGCACCGCAGGTCTCCTGCTGAAGAACAAAGAGCTGTATGAGAAACTAGACAGCACTTGCGCCGCCGCAAACGCTCTGCTCACCGACCTCAAGGAAAACCCACAACGATATGTTCACTTCTCCATCTTTGGAAGCAAGGAAAAATAAAAACAACCACGCATAGAACAAGCCACCCACGGCAAGCTTGCCGTGGGTGGCTTGTTTATTATCATCCCGTAAAAATTACTTCACCAAACTTTTTTGCTTGTAAGAAACGTTATTCACACTCTCAATACCTGCAACATCCATAATTGTGTACATAATGCTATCGCTGCGGAAGGCAACATCAACAGCAGCATCTATCCTCTCTTGCAAGGCCGGACGTTTCTCCCTAAAAAGGGGCGAGGTGTAAATCATCAAAGGGATATTAACTGCGGCTGCTTGGGATTTTTCGTTAGCAAAAACACCGTGACCCGCATAGTCGTCGGAGCTATTAAAGATATCCTGTCCGTGGTCGGGTAAATACACTACCACAGCATCCTTCTCCTTAAATTTTTGCATAATCTCGTACACAACAGAGTCGTTGTACAGAACAGAGTTATCGTATTCCGAAAGGGTTATTCTGCTCTTTTGCGATAAATGGGGATGAGATACGACATAGTCCTCGGCACTAAATTTTGCAAAATCCTCACTGTAACGAGAAGAATATACTACGTGCGAGCCCTGCATATTTACAATAAAGAACTTTGACGATGTGCCAGCAAGTAACGACTCATCTATCAGCTGCAACAAACATTCATCATACGATGTAAGGCCCCTCTCATTAGCAAACACAAGTTCGTCGCACAAAAGAGCAAACGCTGTAACCTCGTTATCGAACAACCCCTCTCTGTTTTGGTTTGAGAGCCACGCTGTACTATAACCGGCACGCTGCATCACCTCTATCAGAGTGAGATACTCATACCACTTACCAGCGCTCTCCCCATCGACATATGAGCTCATTATAGACTTAAAAGCAGGCACAGTCTTTGTACAAGCACTTGTAACGTTCTTGTACACAGCCAAGCGCCCCTCCTCGTTCATCTTGCCAAGTAAAGGGTTTGTCTCTTTGTTGTAGCCATACAACGAGCTCTGCTGTTTCGCAAAACTCTCACCCACCAAAAGAACAACATACTCTGGAGAGTTTCCGTCGCACACAACAACAGGATTTTGGCGATACTCAGTCAGGTCCTCATTATCGGTCCTGAGAAGAAAATATATGTTGCCTAAAAGCACGACTCTCCACTGAAGAAGAGAAACAGCAACAGACGCAAGCACTACAACCGAAACCACCCAACGAGAAAGAGGCGAAAATTTAATTTTTAACCTATTTAAATAGCAAAAACAGAGAGAGAGCAAAGATATTGCAAGTGTTATTATAAATATCTTATCGGCCGTGAGGTACGACGCCAAATACTCCTTAGCCTCGGCACTATTTGTACCGCCTATCGCTGCCACCATATCAACGTGCAGCGTGCTAAATGTTTCGCCATACAAAATAGCAAGATAAACATCCACCAAAAATTGTATGGCAGCAACAACTATAACCACAAATTTATAAACTCCTCTCACATAACGTGGCAAAAAAAGCGTAGGCAAAAGCAAAATATAAGTAATGAAGATGCCGTGAATTATTTTCTGCAGGGGTGTTAAAGTGGGGAAACCTCCATCGAAGAAAACATCGAGCAAAAAGAATAGTACATAAAGCAACAAGGAGAATACAGGCTGTACAGCCACAGGCTTAGACACAGCATATAACAGCTTGAAAAACAAGCTATTATATGCTTTTTCATACGGGGGGGTAACTTTCATAGTATATAAACTTTATCTTATTTACTTTTTAAAATATCGGCTCCACAGCACCTTGCCCGAGCGTTCTAGAGCCTTAAAACAATAGTACCCGTGAGGGAGGTTGCGCACAATAGCACGGGTTGAATAACGCCCTTCGAATATTTTGCGGCCATACATATCGTAGACCGTCAAGCGAGCCCCTGCCACAGAAAGTTCGGGCAAAGAGAGCTCTTGCACGGGCTCGTAGATAGCAGGCGCACTCCAATACACGGGCTGACTCTCGCGACCGTAAGCATCTACAGCTGTTACAGCGAGGGAAATAAGCTGCGAGGTGCGGCACGGTAACACAAAGGTCGTGTCGGCTAAGTGTGTACTAAAGAGATTATCAACGTTATTCACATCCACGGTGTCGCCCAACGAAAAATATATGTTATACTTAACAGCCGGGTGCCCCTCGGCAGGCTCCACGGGCGACCAAGAGAGACGCAAAGTATCGTCGGCACAAAGCACCGACAGGGACGCAGGCGACGGGGGCACAGGTGCTTGGGCCCACTCTACAGGCGGCACAAGTGCTCTTTTGTTATAAACGGTTGCATAAATATCGGATGCACCGCCCGCGTTCTCGAATATGTGAGCCGCACGGAAAAGCGCTGTACCAGCTGTGCCTGCCGAACGCGATGTGTATAGCTGTCGTGCAATCTCTGCCGCAGGCCAGCCGCCATACTCTGGCAAGAGGCGGTAAACACCAATCCCTGGAACTATATGTCGCCCGTGAGCGTTTTGCTGCCAATCGAGCACAAAGGGGTAAAAGTTATTACCTCTAAAATAGAGCATAGGGAAGAGTATATCCATAATTCCATCACGCATCCACTCTTGTGCCTCCTGGAAAACAGCATCACGAGCGTTCCACCCATAGGAGCTGTAGCAAGTGAGGTCGTCATACTTGCCAAGCGGAGCACAACTCACTCTAACCCACGGTTTTATAGCCTTAACAGCAGAGTAAATTTTGCGTGCAACATTTGTTACGTTTTTTCTGCGCCAGCCTGCGAGAGTAAGTCCCTTGCCGTGACGACTATAAAGGCTCTTATCGGGATAACCAGTGGTGCGGTCGGGGTAACGTATATAGTCGAGGTGCAGGCCATCAACATCGTAACGCGACACAATCTCCTCGACCACGCGACAAAGATAATCGGCTGTTGCAGGGTTGCCAGGCTCCATATACCAACTACCTTTGTACAAGGTACATAGAGCACGTTGCTTGTGAGGGAGCGAGAGGCGCCCCATTCTTTTTATGTGCTCCTCCTTACCCAAGGGGAAGGCCACCACCCAAGCGTGCAGCTGCATATTCCTCTTGTGGCACTCTTTTATGGCAAAAGCCAGGGGGTCGTAACCGGGCGAGCGCCCCTCCACCCCTGTAAAAACGTGAGAAAAAGGCTCCAAGGCCGACGGGTAATTAACATCGCCACGCACGCGTGTCTGCAACAGCACCGTGTTCACATTAAGTGCGTGCAGAGAGTCGAGCAAAACAACCAGCTCGCGTTGCTGTGCAAGGGTGTCGGCAGGAGTCTTCACCTGCACCTTCGGCCAATCGAGATTTTCGATAGCGGTGAGCCAGACAGCACGATACTCATACTTCGGCAAACTCACATTTTGAGCCTCGGCAAGCCCTGAAAAGAGGAAAAAAACTATTGTTAGTGTGTATTTTATAGCTCTCATAATTAAAAATATCACAAAAGTAATCATTTTTAGGCATCAAATATGAGAGTTATTCGCAATAATTTTGTATTTTTGTATGATTTTAGAGGCGCAGTATGCAAAAACGCCCTCACAATCTAAAAGAGAGATAACTATAATTTATTTTACCACATAAATCAAATTGCGTTATGACAAAAGCAAAGAAATTTATTACTTGTGACGGAAACCAGGCCGCAGCTCACATTGCGTACATGTTTTCCGAGGTAGCAGCCATCTACCCCATCACTCCCTCATCAACCATGGCGGAGTATGTTGACGAATGGGCTGCTCAAGGCCGTAAAAACCTTTTCGGCGAGACAGTTTTAGTTCAAGAGATGCAGTCTGAGGGTGGTGCAGCCGGTGCTTTGCACGGTTCACTCCAGGCAGGTGCGCTCACAACAACCTTTACAGCATCACAGGGTCTGTTGCTCATGATCCCCAACATGTACAAGGTTGCAGGTGAGATGCTCCCCAGCGTATTCCACGTTTCTGCACGCTCTTTGGCAGGTAGCTCACTCAGCATCTTCGGTGACCACATGGACGTTATGGCCTGCCGTCAGACAGGCTTCGCTATGCTTGCCGAAGGCTCTGTACAGGAGGTTATGGACCTCGCTGCTGTAGCACACCTTTCTACAATCAAGAGCCGCATCCCCTTCCTTAACTTCTTCGACGGTTTCCGTACATCACACGAGATACAGAAGATTGAGCTTCTGGAGCAAGAGGACATCGCACCCCTCGTTGACTGGGATGGCATCCAAGCTTTCCGCGACGCTGCGTTGAGCCCCTCTTCACCCGTTATCCGCGGTACAGCCGAGCAGCCCGAGACCTTCTTTGCACACAAAGAGGTTGTTAACAAGTTCTACGATGCAGTACCCGATATCGTTGCCGACTACATGAACCAGATTTCGGCTATCACAGGTCGTAAATATGCTCCCTTCACATACTACGGTGCCGAGGATGCAGACCGCGTAATCATCGTTATGGGCTCTGCTACAGAGGCTGTAAAAGAGGCTATCGACTACTTGATGGCCAAAGGCGAGAAAGTTGGTCTTATCAGCGTTCACCTCTACCGTCCCTTCTCACTCAAATACCTCGCAGCAGTTACTCCTAAAACAGTTAAGAGCATCGCTGTTCTCGACCGTACAAAAGAGCCCGGCTCTAACGGTGAGCCCCTCTACCTCGATGTTGTTGAGGCATTCTCAAGCTGCGATGAGTTGAAGGCTATCAACCCCACTATCGTAGGTGGCCGTTTCGGTATCGGTTCTTGCGACACAACTCCCGCGGTTGTTATGTCAATCTACGAAAACCTCTCATTGCCCAAACCCAAGAACCACTTTACAGTAGGTATTGAGGATGACGTAACATTTACATCACTCCCCAAGAAAGAGGAAATTGCAGTTGTTGACGGCATGTTCGAGGCTAAATTCTATGGTCTTGGTGCCGACGGTACTGTAGGTGCAAACAAGAACTCTATCAAGATTATCGGTGAGAACACCGACAAGCACTGCCAGGCATACTTCTCTTACGACTCTAAGAAGTCGGGAGGTTTCACCTGCTCACACTTGCGTTTCGGTGACAAACCCATCCGTTCTACATATCTTGTAAACACCCCCAACTTTGTAGCTTGCCACGTTCAGGCATACTTGCGTATGTACGACGTAATCGGCGGTTTGCAGAAGGGCGGTACATTCCTCTTGAACACTGTATGGGACGGCGAGGAACTCATCAAGAACCTCCCCAACAACATCAAGAAATATTTCGCTGATAACGACATCACCGTTTACTACATCAACGCTACAAAGATTGCACAGGAGATTGGTTTGGGCAACCGCACAAACACCATCCTCCAGAGCGCATTCTTCCGCATCACCGAGGTTATCCCCGTAGACCTTGCTATCGAGCAGATGAAGAAGTTCATCGTTAAGTCTTACGGCAAGAAGGGACAAGACATCGTTGACAAGAACAACGCAGCTGTTGACCGTGGTGGTGAGTACAAGAAGCTCACTGTCGATGCAGCTTGGTCTAACCTCCCCGCAGATGTTGAGGAGAAGAGAGACGAGCCCGAGTTCATCACAAACATCGTTCGCCCCATCAACGCACAGAAGGGTAACACACTCCCCGTTTCTGCATACTTGCAGATTGCCGACGGTACTTGGCCTCTTGGCACATCGGCTTACGAGAAACGCGGCGTGAGCGCTTTCGTTCCCAAATGGGATGCTGAGAAGTGTATCCAGTGTAACAGATGTTCTTACGTTTGTCCTCACGGCTGTATCCGTCCCTTCGTTATGGACGAGAACGAGGCTGCAGGTCTCAACGCCGAGAAGATAGAGATGAAGGCTCCCGCAGCATTCAAGGGTATGCAGTTCCGCATACAGGTAGGCGTTCTCGACTGCTTGGGTTGTGGTAACTGTGTTGACGTTTGCCCCGGCAACCCCAAACTCGGTGGCTCTGCCCTCACTATGGTATCTCTCGAGCAAGAGAGAGGCGAGGCTGCTAACTGGGATTACTGCGTTAAGAACGTTAAGAGCAAACAAACCCTCATCGACGTTAAGAGCAACCCCAAAAACTCACAGTTCGCAACACCTCTCTTCCAGTTCTCTGGTGCTTGTTCAGGTTGCGGTGAGACACCTTATGTAAAACTTATCACACAGCTCTTTGGTGAGCGCGAGATAGTAGCCAACGCTACAGGTTGTTCTTCAATCTACACAGCATCGGTTCCCTCAACTCCCTACACAACCAACGAGAAGGGCGAAGGTCCTGCTTGGGGTAACTCACTCTTCGAGGACTTCTGCGAGTATGGTTTGGGTATGAAGCTTGCCGAGAACAAGATGCGCGAGCGCTTGACAACCCTCTTCACAGAGCTCACACAGTGCAGCTGCGCAAGCGAGGAGCTCAAAGCCCTTGCACAGCAGTGGCTCGACAACAAGTTCGACGGCGAGGTTACAAAGGCTATCGCTCCCGCTATCATCGCAGCTTGCGAGGCAGCAGAGTGCGACACCTGCAAGAAGATCCTTGCTATCAAACAATACATCGTTAAACGTTCACAGTGGATTATCGGTGGTGACGGTGCTTCTTACGACATCGGTTACGGCGGTCTCGACCACGTTATCGCATCGGGCGAGGACATCAACCTCCTCGTGCTCGACACAGAGGTTTACTCTAACACCGGGGGCCAGGCATCTAAATCTACACCTCTCGGTGCCATCGCCAAGTTTGCAGCATCGGGTAAACGCATCCGCAAGAAAGACCTTGGTATGATTGCCACAACTTACGGTTATGTTTACGTTGCACAGATCGCGATGGGCGCAAGCTACGACCAGTGCTTGAAGGCTATCCGCGAGGCTGAGGCTTATCCCGGTCCCTCTTTGGTTATTGCATACGCTCCCTGTATCAACCACGGTATCAAGAAGGGTATGGGTAAAGCTCAGGCAGAGCAGGCTGCTGCCGTTGAATGCGGTTACTGGCACTTGTGGCGTTACAACCCCGCACTCGAAGAGGAGGGCAAGAACCCCTTCACACTCGATAGCAAAGAGCCCCAGTGGGATAAATTCCAGAACTTCTTGCAAGGTGAGGTGCGCTATGCAGCACTTGCAAAACAGTTCCCCGCAGAGGCACAAGAGTTGTTCGAGGCAGCTGAGGGTATGGCTAAAAAACGCTACTCAAGCTACCAGCGTATGGCTAAACTCGACTGGAACAAAGAGGACTAATCTCCTTGTAACAGCATAAACAAGTGGTTCCCCTCGGTTGCACCGAGGGGAACCTTTTTTATTACCGGCAGAACGCACAAACATTTATACCCACAGAAACGTTTTAGTTGAAGCATTTATTAACCCCAAAACAACAAAAGTATGTCTTCAACAATTAGTAAAAGTGTAAAGTTGGGAGTGTTCACACTCGCCATAATGAACGTCACAGCGGTTGTTTCCCTGCGTGGTCTTCCTGCCGAAGCCGAGTATGGTATAAGTTCGGCGTTTTATTACCTCTTTGCTGCTATAGTTTTTCTAATACCCACTTCGTTTGTGGCAGCCGAGCTTGCAGCCATGTTCCAAAACAAGCAGGGCGGTGTTTTCAGATGGGTGGGCGAAGCCTTCGGCAAGCGTATGGGCTTTCTTGCTATATGGCTGCAGTGGGTCGAAAGCACTATATGGTACCCCACAGTGCTCACCTTTGGTGCTGTGTCGCTAGCCTTCATCGGCAGCAACACCACAACCGATATGAGCCTTGCATCGAACAAATTGTACACACTTGCCGTAGTGCTCATTATTTACTGGGCTGCAACATTTATCTCACTCAAAGGACTTGGGTGGGTGAGCAAGGTTGCGAAGGTTGGTGGCCTTGTAGGAACTATTATACCAGCCTTTCTGCTTATGATACTTGCCGTAATATACCTTGCTAGCGGTGGAACATCGCAGATGGATTTTGGCGGAGACTTTTTCCCCAACATCACCAAACTCGATAATTTGGTGCTGGCTTCGGGTATATTCCTTTTCTACGCAGGTATGGAGATGACAGGTATACACGTTAAGGAGATGAACAACCCTGCAAAAGAGTACCCTCGCGCCGTGTTTATAGGTGCTATAATAACCGTACTCATATTTGTGCTTGGCACCTTCTCGCTTGGTATTATAATACCGCAAAAGGATATAAACCTCACACAGAGCCTCCTTGTAGGTTTTGACAACTATTTTAAATACATACACGCATCGTGGCTATCGCCCATCATAGCCATAGCACTTGCCTTCGGCGTGCTTGCCGGCGTGCTCACCTGGGTATCGGGCCCCTCAAAGGGTATCTTTGCTGTGGGTAAAGCAGGTTACCTCCCACCATTTATGCAAAAGACAAATAGCCTAGGTATGCAGAAGAATATCCTCCTCATACAAGGTGCCGCAGTAACACTTTTAAGCCTCTTATTTGTGGTTATGCCCTCGGTGCAGAGCTTCTACCAAATTTTATCGCAGCTCACAGTCTTGCTCTACCTCATAATGTACCTGCTTATGTTTGCCGCAGCTATATACTTGCGATATAGTATGAAGGAGCTACCCCGCCCCTTCCGTTTGGGAAGCAAGGGCAACTGCCTTATGTGGATAGTGTCAGGCATGGGTTTCTTGGGCAGCCTGCTAGCCTTTGTATTGAGTTTTATACCCCCTGCACAAATAGAGGTAGGCAGCAACGCCACCTGGTATGCGGTGCTGGTTATAGGTTGCATTGTAGTGGTAGTTGCACCTTTTATAATATATGCGATGAGAAAGCCTCACTGGGTTGATAAAGACACACAGTTTGAGCCTTTCCACAACGAGAATTAAATAAATAAAAAGACACCGGCAAAAAAGCCGGTGTCTTTTTATCTACATCCAGTGCAATCTACGACAAACTATGCCAAAGACTGCATATCGTTCAACTTTTTGTAGTATCCATCTTTTGCCAAGAGCTCTTCGTGCTTGCCGCGCTCAACTATCTTGCCCTCGTGAAGAACGCATATCTCATCGGCGTGCTTAATAGTAGACAAGCGGTGAGCGATAGCGATGGTTGTGCGTGTCTTCATAAGGCGCTCGAGAGCCTCCTGCACCAAGCGCTCCGACTCGGTATCGAGAGCCGATGTAGCCTCGTCGAGTATGAGCACGGGAGGGTTTTTGAGTATCGCACGTGCGATGCTCACACGCTGACGCTGACCACCACTTAAGCGACCACCACGGTCACCGATATTTGTCTCATAGCCTTTCTCCGAGGCCATAATAAAGTCGTGAGCGTTAGCAATCTTAGCAGCCTCGATAACCTGCTCCATAGTAGCGCCCTCGCAACCAAATGCAATATTGTTAAAGAAAGTATCGTTGAAGAGGATAGCCTCCTGGTTAACGTTACCTATAATAGCACGCAGGTCGCGCACACGAAACTCTTTAATATTTGTACCATCAATAATCACCTCGCCCTGCTGAACATCGTGGTAACGGGGGATGAGGTCAACTAGAGTAGACTTACCCGAGCCCGACTGACCTACCAAAGCGATGGTCTTTCCTTTAGGAATCTCAAGAGAGATATTGTGCAATATCTCGCGTGTACCATAGCTGAACGACACGTTTTTGAGCTCTATTTTGTCGACAAGAGTCTTAATTTCAACGGGGTTTGCAGGCTCCTTTATGGGGTTTTCTGCGCTCATAATCTTGTCGATGCGCTCGAGCGATGCAAGACCTTTGGGGATATTGTAACCAACCTTCGAGAACTCTTTCAAGGGGTTTATTATACTATACAGAATTACCATATAGAATATAAATGTGGGAGCATCAATACGAGACGACTCATTAAGTATCAAGAAACCACCAAACCACAAGACAAAGACAATGAGCACTGTGCCCAAGAACTCACTCATAGGGTGAGCCATAGCCTGGCGTGTAGAAACCTTTGTTATAGCGTCGCGCACACCCTGGCTGGAGTTTGCAAAACGGTTTATCATCTGTTCCTCGGCTATAAAAGCCTTAATTATGCGCAAACCACCGAGGCTCTCGTCGAGCTGCGACATCACATTACTCCACTTTTCTTGCGCATCGAGAGAACGACGTTTCAGGTGCTTGCCCACGCGACCCATAATCCAGCCCATACCGGGGAGAACTAAAATAGTAAAGAGGGTAAGCTCCCAACTTGTTATAAGCAAGGTTGAGAAGTAGAAGAGTATCAAGATGGGGTTTTTCATCAACAAGTCGAGCGAACTTGTGATAGAGGTTTCAACCTCGCCCACGTCACCACTCATGCGAGCTATAATATCGCCCTTGCGCTCCTGCGAAAAGAAACCCAAGGGAAGGCTCATTATCTTCTTGTAGAGCATCACACGAATATCGTGCACAACACCTGTGCGCAAAGGTATCATCACTGCCGACGACGCAAAGTAGCACGATGTCTTAATCAAGGTCATAAGGGCAAATGCAACACCTATTATGAGCAGGGTAATCATAGCACCCTTTGTATTTATCAACTCTGTAACATAGTAGTAGAAGTTGTTCACTGCAACATCCTTCAAGCCGGCGCTGCCCCACTCCATATACTCGTAAACTTTGTTATTTACCCCTGTTTGGAAAAGAATATCCAAGATGGGTATTAGAAGGGTAAAAGAGAATATGTTGGACACAGCCGACAAAATATTAAGAATTATTGACCAGCCAACATACTTTTTATAAGGCCACACGAAACGCCTCATCATACTGAAAAATTCCTTCATAGCAATAAAAAAGGTTTAATATTTACAAAGGTAACCAAAATCTCAATAGCTTAAAACAAAAACGCACACATAATTAAACTTCGCCATCGAGTGTGTACCCGTTGGGATATATCAACAGCACACTTGTTTCGCGATAGTCGCGCTGCAACTGCACAAAAACGTGGTCGAGCGATGGGCGGAAGGATATAGACCCGCGCCTTGCACTCACAATCACAAGCAGGTGGTCGTCGGCAATTATCTGCGACAAGCGCTTGAGGTCGTTACCGCCGTCGGTCTCGCAGAACTCTGCGTTAACACCCGAAATTTTCTTGTGACGGCTCTTTATGTGAGCAAGCCCGTCAGGGTGACCGTGGTAAACAACCTTGCAACCAAGCCCCACAGCCATACGCGCCGTCTCGTCTACCCAGTGTTTAAAGCCGGCCTCAAACTCTGCTTTTGCAGGGAAAGTTATATGTATGCAACGTATTGTATTTAGCGGTATATTCATACGCGCCATAATTATTTGCGTGTTTATTCCGTTGAGGAGCTCGGGAAGAACACCACCCAAGAAGCTATCGTTAGCTGTCTCTTTTTGGTGGAAGCCCACTATAAGCTCGCGATAGTCGTTCTCCTTAACCTCGTGTATAATACCGTAGGATAGGTTGGTTGTGAGGCGCACCTTGGTGAGTATGGGCACATTTACCGAAGCTGCCACGTTGGCAGCCTTGTCAAGCACCTTCTGAGCACGCACACGCAAGCTCTCGTCCTCGTCGAGCACCACTGTCACAGCCGAAAGTGGCAGGTTGGACTGCTCGTCTCTCAACAAAAGAGCAAGATCCATAAGCCTGTCTACCATCTTGGGGTTTGCAAGCGCCAAGAGCATCTTTTGCGATGTGTTTTCGGGCTTGTCGAGCACCTCACCCGACACTGCTATGCGGCGCGATACCCTGTCGGTAACAACCGAGCTCACGATGCAGGTTACAAGTATCAAAAGAATGGTGCCGTTAAGCACATCATCGTTCAGCAGATGAGAGCCGTCGGGGAGAATAATTTTGTGGCCCACGATAGCTGCTGCTAGTGTAGCTGCAGCCTGTGAGGTACTCAAGCCAAACATAAGGAACTGCTCTTTTATCGACATCTTGTAGGCACGAGCTGTAATCCACGAAGCTATAGCTTTGCCCGAAAGAGCAGTCACTATCATCACCGTGGCAACAAAAAGAGCATCAAAATTTCCAAAAAGCACTCTTAAATTTATCATCATACCCACACCTATCAAAAAGTAGGGGATGAACACCGCGTTGCCCACAAAATCTATGCGACGCATCAACGGAGAAGAGTGAGGTATCAGGCGATTGAGCACCAAACCTGTTATAAACGCACCAAGTATACCCTCCATACCTGCAAGCTCCATTAACCCTGCACCCAGGAAAAGAAGAGCCATCACAAAGATATACTGTATTACGCCGTCGTTGTATTTACGAAAGAAGTAACGGGCTATGCGAGGGAACAAGAATATTATAACCGCACCTATAACCACCAATTTTGCAAACAGCAAAGCAAAAAAGCCCCAACCTGTTTCGCCCGTAAACATACCGCTCACAACAGCAAGCACAAACAAAGTGAGCGTGTCGGTTATTATGGTGCCACCAACAACAAAGTTCACACAACGCAAGCGCGAGAGACCATAGCGGGCCACGATGGGATAGGAGATAAGCGTGTACGATGCATACATACTCGCCAGCAACACCGATGTAACCACCGCATAGTCCAGAATAAATATATTTGAGAAAACGCCTAGCAATATAGGCATAGCAAACACCGCAAGACCTAGCAAAAGAGCACCACCCTTGGCCTGACGCATCTCTTGCAAATTTATCTCGAGACTTGCAAGAAACATAATATAGTAGAGCCCCACCTTGCCAAAAAGTTCAAAGCTATCGTCGCGAGCAAGAATATTCAGCCCGTTGGGCCCCACGAGCAAACCCGCGAGAATCATACCTATGATATGCGGCAAACGCAACTTGTTAAACAAGAGCGGTGCAAAAAGTATTATGCACAACACCCCCAGGAAAATCCAAGTAGGGTCTGTAACCGGAAAAAGTGCATTCCAATTCATATCACAAGCAAGGAGTTTTAGTGTTATACATTACCAAGTATATGTCAAACCAAGAGTCATATACTCCTTAATTTGCCAAAAACCATATTTTTCGTCTTTCAAGTCGATAGAGCTGTCGTCGAAACGAGCGTGCATAACCATCGACACCTTGAAGTAACGTGTCAGTTTAATATCGAATTTATTCTCCCAAGAGAAGAACGCACGCTCGTAGTTTGTATAAAACTCGGCACGCGACCACCAGTTAACCACCTTGAAAAGCGTTGCGCTGGGCACAGTCACGATGAGCTGCGTACCATAGTCCTCTTTGTGGTGACGTCCCTCCTTTATACCGTAGCGCGAAGCCAACTGCTCGTAACGCACAAACTTATAGTTGTAAGCCGACAGAGGAGCCACATAAATCTCGAGCGAGAAGTTTTCCCACGAAGGCTTGTAGTTAAGACCAAGCGAGAACTTCGCATCGAAAGGCGCCATAAATTTAGACACAAAGTCGTAGCTGTTTGTCGGGTAGTTTGGGAGCATCTGTGTCTCCAGGTTACTCTTCATCGCAAGGTCTAAATTTTTAACCAACTTATAACCAAGCGTTGACTCAAGGCGCAATTTATCGTTGTTTGTCTTGAACTTATGCAACGTATCACCCTCAACCGTAGTAAATCCCAAGAAGGCATCGAATTTATTGGTAAATGTTATGCGGTCTTTGTCGTCGTAGTTCAAGTTAAGCACCAACACACCAAGCATAGTGCGCGAGTTATCACCACCCTGCGACCAGTTGGGTGTAACATAGTTCTGTGTAAACTGCAAGTCGAAAGAGCCCGATGTGCGCCAGAAATTAGGTTTCTTTACCGTTGTCGCAAGACCACCGAGCACATTCTCGGGGAGAACAACCTCGTTTTTCTGCACAACATCCAACGCTGGAGCCGATTTTTTGACATCCACTTCGGCAACATCCTTCTCGCTGCGCAGCTGCCCCTCGGTTGCATACACAAGCTCGGGGCGTGTCCTGTAAACATCCATCATCAAAGAATTTATCACCGACTCTCGTTTCTCGTCGGCAACAAGCGCATCACCTCCTGCAGCGTCGGCAAAAGAGACACCCTTGCTTACCACAGAGTTATAGTAGACGGGTGTAACGAGCATCTTCGCAAACGCAGGGTTAGGGCTAACATCGGCACTGCCTGTGAAGCAAGAGCTGTCGGCGACCAAAGTCTCTATTTTAGACTTAAAATATTCGTAAACACCAGTATCGCTCTGCGCAGCACTCGAGACAGAGATGCACGCAATCATCAAGAAAAGTAAAAATCTACCCATATTCATCTTTTAGTTCAAAATTTCCAACAAACGAAAACTTGAGCAAAGTTAACACTTTTCTATATATTATTATAATAATAGGCGCCCAAAGAGAAAAAATTAACAAACCCGGCCGTTTTATTAAATAAATTTACACATCAACAAGGCGTTATTAGCTTAATTTTTTGTATCTTTGCGCTCAATTGTAAAAAAACTAACGATATACACAACCGATTATGGACAAGAATAACATCACCGGATTTGCTCTCATAGGAATCCTTTTTGTAGCATTTTTCTACTTCAGCAAGCCCAACCCCGAGCAGATTGCGGCGCAAAAACACTACAACGACTCCATAGCAGCCCTTCAGAAGGCCGAGGAAGATATTAAATTAAAGATAGAAGCTGCCGAAGAGGCTGCCATCGAAGAGCAGAAGAAAGACAGCACATCGTTCTTCTTCAACGTGTTGAACGGCGAGGAGCAGAACATCACACTTGCCAATAACAAGGTGAGCATCGACATATCCACACTTGGTGCAAAAGTTACATCGGCTACCCTTGCCGACTACACCAACCAAGAGGGCAACAAACTCACTCTTTTTGCTCCCACCGACAAGATAGAGCGCACCGACAGCCGTGGCCGTCGCACCGAGTTTGCCAACCAGATGTACTTCACTTTCGATGGAAAAGAGAAGAACATAGAGACAAGCGCACTCTACTTTACACCCCGCGAGCAGACCGACAGCAGCGTTGTTATGCGTCTTGCCTTCGCAGAGGACAAATACATAGATTTTGCTTACCGCCTCTTGCCCGACAGCTACATGCTCAACCTCTCTGTCGACGCACACAACATGCAAAACTTCTTCCCCACATCGGCTCGTAGCATGGGCATCACCTGGGAGCAGTTGATGCGTCAGCAGGAGAAAGGCTTCAAGTTTGAGCAACAGCATTCTACCCTCACCTACAAGCCCATCGACGACGACGCCGACTACTTGAGCGAGCTCAAGAACGACAAAGAGACTCTCGAAGAGCCCATCAACTGGGTTGCATTTAAAAATCAGTTCTTTTCGTGCATAATGATAGCAGGCGAGCAGTTCAACAACGCTTACCTCGAGTCGGACACCATAAAAGAAGGCGAGGGCTATCTCAAAAACTGCTATGCATCTATGTACACACCCTTCGACCCTAGCGGAAGAGTTGCTACCGACCTGCAGTTTTACTTCGGCCCCAACAAGTACAGCGACCTTGTAGCAAGCAACCACCTTGCGGTAAACGGCGACAAAGACCTCGACCTCCAGGAACTTATATATTTTGGTTGGCCCATTGTTCGCTGGATAAACCGTTTCTTCATCATCTACCTCTTCGACTGGCTCAACAGCTGGGGTATGAATATGGGTATCGTGTTGCTCTTGCTCACACTCATCGTGAAAGCAATCGTCTACCCCTTCACATATAAATCTTATCTCTCGTCGGCCAAGATGCGCGCCCTCAAGCCCTACATCGACGAGATTAACGCAAAGTACACAAAGAAAGAGGATGCTCTCAAGAAACAGCAGGAGATCATGGGCCTCTATAGCAAATACGGCGCAAGCCCCATGGGAGGTTGCTTGCCTATGCTCATACAGATGCCCGTCTTCATCGCAATGTTCAACTTTGTGCCCAACGCCATAGAGTTGCGCCAGGAGAGTTTCTTGTGGGCCGGCGACCTCTCGTCTTACGACGCACTAATAAGCTGGGACACACCCATTTGGCCCATAGGTAACCACATAAGCATCTTCTGCTTGCTCTTCTGCATCACACAGGTGCTCAACACATACTACACATCAAAGATGCAGCCCTCTATGAGTGGCTCACCCGAGCAGGAGCAACAAGCTAAAATTATGCGTTGGATGATGTACCTTATGCCTATAATGTTCTTCTTCATCTTCTACGTCTACTCTTCGGGCCTCAACTACTACTACTTTGTATCGACCCTCATAAGCGTTCTCATCTTTGTCTACCTCAGAAGAAGCATAGACGAGCAAGAGCTTTTGAGAAAGATGGAGGCCTACAACGAGAAAAACAAGAACAACCCTGCAAAACGCAGCAACTTTATGGCACGCCTCGAGGCTTTGCAGGAGCAACAGAGACGCATGCTCGAAGAACAACAGAAAAGAAACAATAAAAAATAAACAATATGGGATTATTTGATATTTTCAAAAAGAAAAAAGATAAAGAGCGCGTAGGTGGTATGGAGGACTTTATGACCCTCATACGCGTCTACTATCAATCGGTGCTCGCAGCAAACTTGGGTATAACCAACATAGGTATGTTGCCCGACCTCGCGACCTTCAAGCGCACACTTAAGGTGCCCACACAGAACAACAAACTTGGTGTTGCCGAGCGCAGCCGTTGCAAAAAGATGCTCGAGCAGATCTATGGTCTTGGCGACAACTTCTTTAAAGAGATAGACCTCTCGATAAAGAAAAACTGCAAGAAGATACACGATGTTCAGCCCTACCTCTTCGCCTTCCAAGGCTTCAACAACGACCTCATGATGCTTGTCGGCAACCTTATGCAGTGGAAATTCCGCATCCCCAGCATCTTCCACAAGTTGCTCCGTGGTATGACCGAGAAAATTGTTAACGACATACTCACAAAGAACAACTGGAAAGACGAAGCAACCTACCGCACCGTGTATGCCGTGCGTCAGTACAGAGAGAAACTTGGTTACTCTGGCGAGTGGATGACCGATTATGTATACAAAATCGTAACCCTTGCAAAGAAAGAGCCTCGCCCTAACAGCGACGAAATAACAAAGTAACCCCTTATACACAAGCCCGCCTGAAAAACACAAACAAGGCGGGCTTTTTATTAAAAAAAAAAAGAGATGTTGCAATTTACCCCAGTAACCATAGAGGCCATAGAAAAGCTTAAAAGCTTTGCCCGGCAAGCGCTTACCCGCTCGTGCGACTACACCCCGGGTAACCTCGTTATGTGGGCCGACTATATGCAATACGAGTATGCCATATTGCACGACACGCTTTTTATATCGTGCCTCTCACAACACAACCTCAAGGAACAAGCCTTTCTGCCGCCCATAGGCCGCTTGCCGCTACAAGAGAGCATAGCCCTCTTGCGCGAATATTGCAAAGCCAACAACAGGGGTTTGCGCCTCACAGCCGTGCCACAAGAGATGCACGACACACTAAAAGAGTTCCTGCCCACACACCAAACCGTGGAACTAGACGGATGGGCCGACTACATACACCACGCCGAAGAGCTTGCCACCCTGCAAGGCAAGGCTCTAAACAAGCGACGCAACCGCAAGAACAAATTTCTTGCCGAGCAACCACACCACGAGTACAAACGTTGCGATGCCTCCGAGATACCCGCAGTTATAGATTTCATCCTTGGCAAAGGGTGCAACGAAGCCGTTATGCGTTGCTACGAGATACACCAAAGTATAACCACCGTGCGCAACCTAAGTATCTACCCGCAACCCGCAGCTGTAATAAAAATCGAGGGAAGAGTTGTAGCTTTCACCCTAGGCGAGGTGTGGGGAGACACCCTCTATATACACATCGAAAAAGCCTCGCGCGACTACCCCGGTGTGAGCGAAACCCTTGTGAGTAAGTTTGCAGCCGACATACTGCAAGAATACCCGCAGGTAACCCTCATAAACCGCGAAGAAGACCTCGGTGAGGAAGGCTTGCGACAAGCAAAACGGGCCTACAACCCCGCCTTTATGCTCAACCGATACGAGTATATACCGGCACAATAAACAAAGTTACAGCTTGTTCACTAAAAGAGAGACTACAACCAAACAGGCCGAGGTTTAAATATCACCCGCCACACCGCCAGCACAAACACCCCCACAGCAAAAAACAAGCAGAAAAACCACTCACAGCTGCAAAAAAAAGCACAAATCTTTCAAATATCCAAAAAATCCCATATATTTGTAAAACGATTGTCGTATTATGACCGAGAACGATAAAATAGCATTAGCACAATTCGAAGAAAAGCTACGCCTGCTCATTTACAAATACAAGCAGACAAAAGAGCGTTACTCCGAATTACAGCGTCTGCTCGAAGAAAAAGAAAACTCACTGCAGGAGACACTAATGCGTTGCAAAGCACTCGAGAATAACTACAACAACTTAAAACAAGCAAAGATTATCACCCTAAGCGATGCCGAGATTGGGCAAGCAAAAGAGCGTATATCGAAGCTTGTGCGTGAAATCGACCAGTGCATTGAGTCGCTAAAGAAGTAAGAAAAAGAAGAAAACGCAGGCCAAGCATTATGGAAGATAGAGATTTGGGTATAAACCTTGTAATTGACGGAATTTCCTTCCCGCTCAACATAAAAGCAAGCGAGGAGCCGTACTACCGTCAAGCAGCACGTTTGGCAAACGAAAAGCTAATAATATACAAGCAACTCTTTTCGGGCGAAGGAGGAGTGAGAGTGCACGCTATGGCGGCTCTCGACATAGCCCTTGAGCTAGTTAAACAGGCCGACAAAGTGGGCACGGCCAATATTATGAGCAAAGTTAACGAGTTATCACGTTTGATAGACGAGACAACTTCGCAAGAGTAATACCCCTAAACTTTATTTTGAGACTTCACGCATTGTAATATTCCTGTCTGCACCAGCAGCGGAGTATCTGCAGTGCGTTTTATTATATATTTAAAAACTTGTAACACATTATGTTAACACCAACATCATTACTCATTGGAGCTGTTGCCGGAGCCTTAGTTGGCTGCATCGCCCAATACGTTATAATCAAATTCGGCCTTAAATCGAAACACAAGCGCATCATCGACGAGGCGCACAAGGAGGCCGAAGTTATAAAGAAAAACAAGCTGCTCGAGGTAAAAGAGAAGTTCTTGAACAAAAAAGCCGAGCTTGAGAAAGAAATTTCACAACGTAACAACAAAATTCAGCAGGCCGAGCACCACTTGAAACAGCGCGAAATTCAGATGAACCAGCGCAGCGAAGACTTGCAGCGCCGCAAGAACGAAGTTGAGAGCCTGAAAGAAAACCTCGACGCACAAAAAGGCCTTCTCGAGCGCAAGCAAGAGGAACTCGACAAGTTGCAGATGCAAGAGCGTGAGAAGCTCGAGGCTATCAGCGGTTTGTCGGCCGAGGATGCAAAAGAGCGCCTCATCGAGTCGCTCAAAGAGGAGGCTAAAACCCAGGCTGCATCTTACATCAACGACATCATCGACGACGCTAAGATGACCGCCGGAAAAGAGGCAAAGAAGATTGTTATACAGACCATACAGCGTGTAGCAACAGAAACAGCCATAGAAAACTCGGTTACAGTGTTCCACATTGAGAACGACGAGATGAAGGGCCGCATCATCGGTCGCGAGGGTCGCAATATACGCGCACTCGAAGCAGCTACCGGTGTGGAGATAGTGGTCGACGACACCCCCGAGGCTATCGTTTTGAGCGCCTTCGACCCCGTTCGTCGCGAAATTGCACGCCTTGCCTTGCACCAGCTTGTTGCCGACGGCCGCATACACCCCGCACGCATCGAGGAGGTTGTTGCCAAGGTTAAGAAACAGATTGAGGAGGAGATTATCGAAACCGGTAAACGCACCACCATCGACCTTGGTATCCACGGCTTGCACCCCGAGCTCATACGCATAATCGGCAAGATGAAGTACCGTTCTTCGTACGGACAAAACCTTTTGCAACACGCACGCGAGACAGCCAACCTCTGTGCCGTTATGGCTGCCGAGCTCGGCCTAAACCCCAAAAAGGCAAAACGCGCCGGCTTGCTGCACGATATAGGTAAGGTGCCCGACGAGGAGACCGAGCTACCCCACGCAGAGTATGGTATGAAGATTGCCGAGAAGTACAAAGAGAAACCCGATATTTGCAACGCTATAGGCGCCCACCACGACGAGGTAGAGATGACAAGCCTCATAGCACCCATCGTTCAGGTGTGCGACGCTATCTCGGGTGCACGCCCCGGCGCTCGTCGCGAGATAGTAGAGGCATACATCAAACGTTTGCACGACCTTGAGCAACTTGCTATGTCGTACCCCGGCGTTACAAAAACCTACGCAATACAGGCGGGCCGCGAGCTGCGTGTAATTGTAGGCGCCGACAAGATAGACGACAAACAGACAGAGCTTCTCTCGGGCGAGATTGCAAAGAAAATCCAAGACGAAATGACCTACCCCGGACAGGTAAAAATTACCGTAATACGCGAAACACGCGCTGTAAATTACGCACGATAAAACCCAACCGGATGCACATAAAAACCAAGGAGCAGGTATTCCTGCTCCTTGGTTTTTATGTATCACGCATAGCTGTGCAAGCCTCCAAACAGAAAGTTAACCCCAAGATAGGTGAACAACATCACCACGAAGGCTACAAGACAAAAAATATGAAAAACTAAAGGACGAGCCATAAAGGGAAGCGAGCGGGTGTGAAAGCCAAAAGAGCAAACAAAAAGCGTCACCAACGCCCAAACCTCTTTAGGATCCCAGCCCCAATAACGTCCCCACGAAATATTCGCCCACACCGCCCCAAGAAAAATTCCCGCAACAAGGAACAACACGGCCAAGTAGAGCATCACACGCCCATAGACAGCCGTAGCCTCAAGACGCTCGTAATCACGCTTCAAGCAGTAGGCACACAGAGCCACAAAGGCGTTAACAGCCAAAAGCCCTATAATAACATAGGAAACAACTATCGTCACAACGTGCAAGGGCAAAAGCGGGGTGCGCAACACCGGCTGCACAGCGCCTGGGGAAGTAACACCGCTACACAAAGAAACCACGCCACATAGCACCGCCAAGCAACAAGCTGCGACCACCAAATTACGTCTCCTTCGCAAGCAGAGCGCCACGCCAAACGAGCACCACGCAATAAACATCATAACCTCGGCACCGTTTGTCACGGGGAGCACCCCTGTGCCTATCCACCTGCACACACCCAAACAGGTTATAACCACAAAAAACAGCAAAGCAAATCCCAAGAATTTAACCCATACCCCCTTGGACAGATTATAAGAGAAATAGGCACCCTTGCCCTGCAGATAGCGCACCAGCGCAGCTCTTTGAGTGCCTCGCGACAAAAAAAGAGCAAGAAAGCCCGCAACAGAGAGCACATAGCCCAAATATGTAAGAGACGTGCCCCAAAGATCGTGGCTCACAAGCAACGTTGCACAGTCGGTATTCACGCTCGAAAGATAAAAACGATAACCATCGCAGTCGTAAACACGATTCATAGAGAGGCGAGCAGCCTCATTACCCCCACCGGGCAATAGCACAGAAAGCTCTGCAAAATAGTCTATCGGCACACAACCCTCCTCACTAAATTCCGCACCACAACCACGCAAGGTTATGCGGAAGGGAAAAGCCGCAAGCGCACCATCGTCCTTCACAAACATACTCGACGGCACAGCACCCTTGCATATAAAAAGCTCCCCACGCTCACCTGTGAGATAGGTTACAAAAGCTCCGGCAAGCACCACCACAAAAGCAAGATGCAAAAAAAGCGAAGCGTCCACCCTGCACACCGATGTTCTAAATATATAACCGAGAGCCGACACCACCATCACACCCCACAAGGCTGCAAACCAAGGCGATGAATAGAAACACCAGCCAAAAGATTTCTCGGCCACAGTGGCCACAACAAGCAGCACAGCAAGCAAGGCCAGCGAGCCAAAAGATATATTCTTTAAAAGACGCTTAAACATAAAATCACATAGAAAGGTGTTCAAAAAGCACCTTAAGACCTATGATAATGAGAATTACACCGCCCCACAGCTCGGCACGCAGGCGTTGTGCAAAACCCTTCCCCAGATAAATACCCATAAAAAGCCCCACCATCGACATTAGAGACGACACAAAGCCTATAACCACAAGAGGGTAAAAAAGCTCACGCAGAGAGGTTATACCCATACAAGAGAAAGAGACACCTACCGCAAGCGCATCGATACTTGTTGCTATGGCAAGCGTAAATATAATACCCAACTTACGAGGGTTAAAAATTTTTTCCTCCTCGGCCTTGAACGACTCTATAATCATACGTCCGCCCAGGAAAGCCAATATTGCAAAAGCTATCCAGTGATCGACACTCTCTATGAGATGGCGAAAACAGTCGGTAGCCAACCACCCAACCAAAGGGTTAAAAGCCTGGAAGAAACCGAACAAAAAGGCCATCGCAAGCATAGGTTTCCAACGCACTCGGCGATAAATAACACCGCTTGCTATGGACACTGCAAAACAATCCATCGCAAGAGCAAAAGCCAGAAACCATATATAAACGTGTGACATAGAACAACTTTTTATGGTGATTAACAGCGCAAATTTACACCTTTTCCGGCACCTATGCAACAAAGAGCAACTTTAAGAGAAGACGCAACTATGGGCTTTTTTTCTCACCAAACGTGCACAAAAAGAAAAAAAGCCTTTGAAAAGAAAAAAAAGAGAGCTACCTTTGCTCCCAAACATAACCGGGGCTATCTGGATTTGACAGCGGGTAGAAAAGGTATGTAAGCACGCAGTGCCTCGTTGGTTTGCACTATAATCTGAGCCAGCAAAGAATTATCTGGCGAAACAAATTATGCTCTCGCTGCTTAATCGAAGTATAGTAGATTAGCTTTATTCCGGCACTAGGTGCTGGAACGAGACATCACCCGGACGCAGTTGTTCCGAAGCAATCCGATACGGTGGTGCAGGCAACTCGGGACTATCCACGGCAGGCCTCGATGCCGCGGAGAAATTTTAGAGGATAAGGCACAAGTTGGTGGTCTCGGTCTTGCTCGTGCTCGAAAACCCTACCGAAGACTAAGCGTGTAGAAAGCATATAGTTTCCTCGTTTGGACGAGGGTTCGACTCCCTCTAGCTCCACAGTACACACGACAAGGGCGCAAAACGCCCCTCACCGCTTATGAACAACATCTACCTGAAGAAACTGCCGCTACAAGGGTTTGCTACAGCCTTGTCGTCGCTGCACCAATTTGTTCAGCGCACCTACCAGCTACAGCACACATCAATCTTCTACTGCGTAAGCGGCGAAGCGCTTTTCACCATCGACGGTCAAAAGCAACGCTTCAGTACCGGGCAAATAATCATATGCCCCACAGACTCAAAAATTCAACTTCTCGACATAACAAGCGACTTTACCGCACGCCTGCTCGGCCTCACCAAGCATATATGGCTAGCAGCACGCAGCTCCATAAGCCCCGAGACTATACAAGCCATAGAGCGTCGCACACACCAGGTGGGGAACAAAGAACTTAAAAAAGAGTTTATAAGCAACATCTTCAGGCAAGTCGACATACTCGACGCCGAGATAAACAACAGCGCACAAAACCACAGCTTCTACCAGCAGTGCGTAATTATGGCTGTAAACACCCTGCTCCTCTACATACAAAACATAAACAGGGAGAGAGAGCTGCCCACAAAAGAGCACATACAGGAGGGCAAAGACTGGGCGTTCTACGAGTTTAGGATGTTGCTTGCACAAAATTTCCGCAAAGACCGCTCGGTGCAATACTATGCCGACAAGCTCAATATATCGACTCGCCAGCTAAACTCTATATGCCAGAGAACAAGCGGGCAGAACGCCAAGGAAATTATAGACCACTACACAATTATTGAGTTGCAGGTGGCACTTATGTACACACACAAGAGTTTTCAAGAGCTTGTGGGAGATTTCAACTTCCCCGACCAGTCGTACCTCAACCGTTACTTCAAGCGACATACGGGTTTCTCCCTATCAGAATTTAGAACAAACGGCGTAATGGTCGACTGACCATCACGCCGTTAATCTTTCAAGAACGCGTATATCAACTACGCCTCGCCCTTAAAAGGAGAGGAAGGTATGTAGTCCTGACGCTGCTCGGGCAAGCGTATCTCACCAAACAGAGACTCATACTTGCGCAAGTTATCCTGCAAAGCATAAGCCAGGCGCTTAGCGTGCTCGGGTGTCATAACTATGCGCGATTTTACTTGCGCTTTAGCAACACCGGGCATCAAGCGAACAAAGTCGAGCACAAACTCCGAAGAGGAGTGAGCTATCACCGCCAAATTAGAGTAGATACCTTCGGCAACATCCTCTTTAAGTTCAATCTGCAACTGACCTTCTTTCTTGTTATCCATAATTATTTTGTTTCTCCGTTATGTTTAAAATCGACAAGTTGCACTGTAAATATGAGCATAGAGTTCGAAGGTACGTCCGATACGGTCTCGGCTCCGTAGGCAAGCGCAGAGGGGATGTACACTCTCCACACATCGCCACAAACCATCTCTTGCAACGCAGCAACCAAACCTCTCACACACTCATCCAGCGCAAGCTCGACAGGCGTTCCCATATCAAGGTTAATCTCCTCATCGAAGTCTAGCTCACGAAAGAAGGTCGAGTCGAATACATAATTGTTTATAAGACGACCTTCATAGTTCACAGTCACCACATCGTTGTAAAAAGGAGAGCCTTGCGACGTTCCGGCCTTTATAACCTTGCAATAGACATAACCATCATCGGGCCACACTTTATTTTCATCAACCCCCAAAGGAGTAATTACTTTCCAGTCACCGGCCACGTTAGCGTGCGCCTCAGCCGCTATCGCCTGGGTGTAAGCCACGTTATCGGCAGCCCAAGTATCATCGACAGCAACATCGTCGGTCTCACTGCACGATACAAAGGCAAAAAGCGCCAAGAGCAACAGAAGGATATTCTTTTGCAAAATTTTCATAATCTCCTGCATTATGACAACTTCTTCAACAACGAGGTGATGCTTACGCTATCCTGGATAATGTTGCGCAAGTCGGCGATAGCAACACGGCGCTGCTCCATAGTGTCGCGCTCACGCAAAGTAACCATACCATCCTCGAGAGTCTGGTGGTCCACAGTAACGCAATAAGGTGTACCGATAGCGTCCATACGACGATAGCGCTTACCGATAGAGTCTTTCTCCTCGTAGTAGCAGTTGAAGTTAAACTTGAGGTCGTTCATAATCTCACGTGCCTTCTCGGGCAGACCATCTTTCTTAACCAAGGGAAGCACAGCAAGCTTCACGGGAGCAAGAGCTGCAGGAAGGCGCAACACAACACGTGTCTCGCCATTCTCGAGCTGCTCCTCGCAGTACGATGCACACATTATGCTCAAGAACATACGGTCGACACCGATAGAAGTCTCGATAACATAAGGTGTGTAGCTCTCGTTTGTTTCGGGGTCGAAGTATTTAATGTTCTTGCCCGAATATTTCTCGTGCTGGCCAAGGTCGAAGTTTGTACGTGAGTGTATACCCTCAACCTCCTTAAAGCCGAAGGGCATCTTAAACTCGATATCGGTTGCAGCATTTGCATAGTGAGCAAGTTTGTCGTGGTCGTGGAAACGATACGATGCATCGCCGAAACCAAGAGCCTTGTGCCAAGCCAAACGTGTCTCTTTCCACTTGTTAAACCACTCGAGCTCACTACCGGGGCGCACGAAGAACTGCATCTCCATCTGCTCAAACTCGCGCATACGGAAGATAAACTGACGTGCCACAATCTCGTTACGGAAGGCCTTACCTATCTGTGCGATACCAAAGGGTACACGCATACGACCTGTCTTCTGCACATTGAGGTAGTTAACAAAGATACCCTGCGCAGTTTCGGGGCGAAGGTATATTTTCATCGCAGCGTCGGCTGTAGAGCCCATCTCGGTAGAGAACATAAGGTTAAACTGACGCACCTCGGTCCAGTTGCGTGTTCCAGAGATGGGGCACACAATCTCCTCGTCGATAATTATCTGACGAAGTTCCTCAAGGTCCATCGCGTTCAAAGCAGCTGAGAAACGCGCGTGCAAAGCATCGCGTTTAGCCTTCTCGGCAAGCACCTTGGGGTTAGTCTCGAGGAAAAGTTCACGGTTGAATGAGTCGCCAAAGCGTTTTGCAGCCTTTGCAGCCTCTTTTTCAATCTTTTCGTCATACTTTGCGAGCTGCTCCTCAATGAGCACGTCGGCACGGTAACGCTTTTTAGAGTCACGGTTGTCAATCAAAGGATCGTTGAAAGCATCAACGTGTCCCGACGCCTTCCAAATTGTGGGGTGCATAAATATCGCAGAATCGATACCCACGATATTGTCGTGCAAAAGCACCATACTCTGCCACCAATATGTTTTAATATTGTTCTTGAGTTCAACACCCATCTGGCCGTAATCGTATACAGCACCTAGACCGTCGTATATATCACTTGAGGGGAATACAAAACCATACTCTTTACAGTGGGCTACCACTTTCTTAAATACATCTTCTTGAGCCATTTTATTTCAATATTTATATTTTCCGCAAAGTAAAGCATTTTTCAGCTAAAAACCTTGCCTTTACGGCATAATTCCACAAAAAAAGAGCAAAGATTTTAAAGAAAGAGCAAAAAGAAACAATATTTTTATGTAAGTTTGCACTATATTAACTTACAGCATAATTTAGGCATAAAAAAACGCCCGAAAGGTATTTTATATGGACTACAACGAATACGACGACGAAAACAACGAAGCTTTGGAGATAGCCCCTGCCGAAAACAGCGCAGAGGAGCACACGCTGCACCAGCAAAAAGTGTCGAGCGAGGATGTCACACACAAGCTCACCGGCATGTACCAGAACTGGTTTCTCGACTACGCATCTTATGTTATTCTGGAACGCGCCGTGCCCCACTTGTACGATGGCCTTAAACCCGTGCAACGCCGCATACTCCACGCGATGCGCGAGCTCGACGACGGGCGCTACAACAAGGTGGCCAACGTTGTAGGACACACTATGCAGTATCACCCACACGGCGACGCCTCCATAGCAGGAGCTCTCGTGCAGCTTGGGCAAAAAGACCTGCTCATCGACTGCCAAGGTAACTGGGGTAACATACTCACAGGCGACTCGGCGGCGGCACCCCGTTACATCGAGGCACGCCTCTCGCACTTTGCCAACGAGGTTGTGTTCAACCCCAAAACAACAGAGTGGAAGTTGTCGTACGACGGACGTAACAAAGAGCCCATAACCCTGCCTGTAAAGTTCCCCTTGCTGCTCGTGCAGGGTGTCGAGGGTATCGCCGTGGGCCTCTCGTCTAAAATTTTGCCCCACAACTTCAACGAGGTGTGCGACGCAGCAGTGTCGTACCTTCAAAAGGAGCCCTTCACCCTCTACCCCGACTTTCAGACAGGTGGCAGCATCGATGTTTCTCGCTACCACGACGGCGACCGCACAGGCCGTGTGCGCATAAGAGCAAAAATTTCAAAATCGGACGACAACAAAACGCTCACCATCACCGAGATACCCTTCGGAAAGACCACCCCTATGGTCATAGAATCTATCTTGAAAGCGGTGGACAACGGCAAGATAAAGATACGCAAGGTCGACGACAACACATCGGACAAGGTGGAGATACTCGTACACCTCGCCCCCGGAGTATCGTCGGACAAAACCATCGATGCCCTTTACGCCTTCACCGACTGCGAGATAAGCCTCACCCCCTGCTGTTGTGTCATCGACGACCACACCCCCCGCTTCCTCACTGTGAGCGAGCTGTTGCGTCGCTCGGTCGACAGCACAAAAGAGCTCCTTCGCCTGGAGTTGCAGATACGCAAGGGAGAGCTACTCGAGCAGCTGCACTTTGCTTCGCTCGAGAGCATCTTTATTGAGGAACGCATATACAAGGACAAAGAGTTTGAGCAGGCCAAAGATATGGACAGCGCTCTTGCCCACATAGACCTGCGCCTCACCCCCTACAAGGAGACCTTTATACGCGAGATAACACGCGACGACCTCCTGCGCCTCATGGAGATTAAGATGGCACGCATATTGCGCTTCAACAAAGATAAAGCCGAAGAGCTCATCGCGCGCCTGCAAAAAGAGATTAAAGAGATAGAGAAACAACTTGGTCGCATGACCGAGGTTACCATAAAGTGGTTTACTATGCTCAAAGAGAAGTATGGAAGCCGCTACCCCCGACAGACCGAGATACGCAACTTCGACACCATCGTAGCTGCAAAGGTTATCGAGGCCAACCAAAAACTCTACATAAACCGCGCCGAAGGCTTCATAGGCACCTCGCTCAAAAAAGACGAATTTGTGGCCAACTGCTCCGAGATAGACGATGTTATACTCTTCTACAAAGACGGTAAGTACAAAGTTGTAAAGGTAAGCGAAAAGCTCTTCGTGGGCAAGAACGTCATACACATCGACGTCTTTAAAAAGAACGACAAGCGCACCATATACAACGTTGTCTACCGCGACGGCAAAAACGGCATACACTTTATAAAACGTTTTGCAGCAACGGGTATGACACGCGACCGCGAGTACGACCTCACACAAGGCACACCCGGCTCAAAGATAGCCTACTTCACCTCCAACCCCAACGGCGAGGCCGAAGTTATAAAGGTGCAGCTAAAACCCAACCCCCGTCTGCGCATCGCCACCATAGAAAAAGACTTCAGCAGCATAGCAATAAAAGGCCGTCAGTCTATGGGCAACATACTCACAAAGAACGAAGTTCTGCGCATTACCCTCAAACGCCACGGAAGCTCCACCCTCGGCGGACGCAAAGTGTGGTTTGACCGCGACATACTGCGCATAAACTTCGACAACCACGGAGAGTATCTGGGAGAGTTCCACAACGACGACAAAATACTTGCCATACGCAGCAACGGAGAGTTCTACCTCTCACCCGTGGACCTCAACAACCACTACGACGACGACCTTATGGTTATAGAGAAGTTCGACCCCACAAAGGTGTGGTCGGCAGCCCTCTACGACGCATCACAGCAAAACTTCCCCTATGTAAAACGCTTCACCCTCGAGGCTGGCGCCCGCCGACAAAATTGTTTGGGCGACAACAAGGGCAACAAACTCATATGGTTTACCGCAACCCCCTTCCCCCGCATACAAGTTATGTTCGGTGGAGCCGACCAGTTCCGCGAGCCGCTTGTAATAGAGCTCGACGAGTTTATCGCAGTTAAGAGCCACAAAGCACGCGGCAAGCGTCTCACCACATACGAGATTGACGAGATTATAGAGCTAGAGCCCACAAAGTTCCCACCCGAGCCTGAGCCCGTAGAGGAGCAACCCGAGGAGGAGCTCGACAACAACGAGCCCGAGCAATTGTCACTATTCACCGAAGAATGAGAAAAGCAATAACCCTTATTGTTTTAGCCCTGTTCATCGCACCACCCCTGCTGAAAGCACAACTTGCAGTAGGGGACACCATAGTGCCCGAAAGAGTTGTAGTAAAATGCCCCTCCTACGGAATAACATTTATGAACAACCTCGACACATACCTGTCGGGCTACAACTACACAGGCCAAGGACTTTACTTTTCCAACGAAAACTTCCGCAACGCGCGCACCGGTAGCTATCGGTGGAAGTATCAAACCCTGCTCACTGCAAACATAGGCCAAACCTCGCTACACAACAACACACAACTTTCGGGAATGATAAATTACAGCTGGAGCGGTTACCACCCTTTTAAAATAAACAACCGTCTGCAGCTGCTCGCCGGAGCGCAAATACAAGCCGGAGGCGGCGCGCTCTACATACCCACAAACGGCAACAACCTTGTATCGGTGAAACTGCGAGCCACGCTTGCAGCAACGGGTATGGTCATATACCACATACCCACAAAGCGAGGCGACTGCGTGCTGCGCTACCAAGCAGACCTTCCCCTTGCAGGCTTTATGTTCGCTCCCGAGTTTGGGCAATCTTACTACGAAATTTTCAGCCTCGGCGACCACAGCCGCACGATAAGTTTTTCACACCCCATAAACAGCCCCTCGATGCGCAACACCTTCTCGGCCGACATACCCCTAGAGATGTGGAGCAAGAGCACCACCCTGCGCCTCTCCTATGTTATAGACATATTACAATCCGATATTAACTACATACGCACCCACCTCTACAACCACGCCTTCACCTTCGGTTTTGTTAAAACTATATATAAGGTAAAGAAAGAGGACAAAAAAAGGTTTTACAGCCCATTTTAACCCCCTATGAAGAGACTACTCACATACCTGCTAGCGCTACCCCTTATAACCCTCACCGGCTGCATAAAGGAGGACGAATACAATAATTCGGCCGCAGGAAACTTCGAAGCTCTGTGGAACATAGTAGACGAAAGATACTGTTTCTTCGAGCACGCCGCCAACGAGTTTGGGCTCGACTGGAACGCCGTGTACCGCAAATACCAACCTGCAGCCCTCGCCGCCGCAGACGAAGAAGAACTTTTCGACATACTGGGAGAGATGTTGCGCGAGCTGCGCGACGGGCACGTAAACCTCACCTCTTACTACGGCACAACCTACTACTGGGATTGGCAGCTAAACTACCCACTAAACTTCAGCGACTCGCTGCAACGCAACTACTTGGGCAACGACTTTCGCTATACCAACGGGATAAAATACACCATACTCCCCGGCGACATAGCCTATATGCACGTCGAGAGCTTCAGCAGCGGGATAAACAGCGACAATATAGCCCTTATGCTCAAAAAGATGTCCACAGCAAAAGGGCTCATACTCGACATAAGAAACAACAGCGGAGGCCAACTTACCGCAGCAGAAAAGCTCGCCGAGCACTTTGTGCTGTCAAAGACACACTGTGGTTATATACAGCACAAAACAGGCAAAGGACATAACGACTTTTCATCGCCCAACCCACTCTACATAGAGCCTGCAAGCGTCGTGTGGGCAAGGCCTGTAGTGTTGCTCACCAACAGAAAAGTTTACAGCGCAGCCAACCACTTTGTGATGCTTATGAAACCCCTGCCGCAGGTGTGTGTTATAGGCGACACCACAGGCGGAGGCTCCGGATTACCTCTCAACAGCACCCTGCCCAACGGCTGGACAGTACGTTTTTCGGCCTGCCCCATTCTTGACATCGAAGGGCAACATACCGAATTTGGCATAGCCCCGCACAAAGAAGTACACATAACTTCGGAAGACTGGAACAACGGCCGCGACACTATTATAGAGGAAGCACTACGCCTCATAGAGCTATCATACGAAAATAATCCTTGAAAAGATTGATATTTAAAAAATAAATACTACCTTTGCACTGTCTTTTTTGAAGACTGCGTCAACTACGAAGAACGCCTGCGCCTGTGGCGAAATTGGTAGACGCGCCAGACTTAGGATCTGGTGTTGAGAGACGTGTAGGTTCGAGTCCTATCAGGCGCACAATCGAGGTTTCATTTTAGTATGAAATTCTACAAAATTGATTGGTTTTCAGCAAGTTAAATACAAACTTGTTTAATCCAAATGGCACGAAAGTTGCAATAGTTTCAAAAGATTTTGCAAAAACTATTGCAACTTTTTTTGTGCAATCTCCTTTCATCAACGCACTAAAATTAAATTATTATGCAGTGCGCACAATGCAAACCAATCTTCAAAATCTATTTTGCCACAAAGGGCAATAGTATTCATCTGTTTGTGTACGACCAAATACAACAACGTAC
>JAZKYU010000056.1:0-73863 GCA_045612305.1 Bacteroidaceae bacterium | reverse complement strand
ACGCGGCAAGTGACCGACGAACGAGTTATATTGTCCTCACAGGGCAATTCACGAGCAAGAGGAGGGAGCGACTAATCTTACTCGCGTGCTGCGCCTTTTGCTTCCTTTTCGTCTCACGAAAAGAAGGAGAAAAGAACAAGTTTATTGAGAGAATATCTCTCGGATCACCGAGAATTTTAAAGCAAAATTATACAATCAAAGCATTACTCTTGCCGTGCGATTGAGTAAAGAGTTTATCGCGCTTTGAAAAGAGGGAGAAATATTAAGGAATAGATTAACCTAACTTCTTGCATATCCCCTAGACTTTGTTTGTCTGCCAAAAACTTTTGAAGCCCTTTTGTGTATATTACAAAAGCCACAACGCTCTGCAAGAACGTTGTGGCTAAAGTTTTTATTTAAATTTTCAATTATTCGGCTTTTGCACGACGAATACCACGCTTTTTGGGTGCGGGAGCCTCGGCGGGCTGTGCCTGCTGAACGCCTGCAAGCTCGGGGTCTATCATAATGCGACCGCAGTTCTCGCAAACGATAATTTTCTTGCGCATACGGATATCGAGCTGACGCTGCGAAGGTATCTTGCTGAAGCAACCAGCACAAGCATCGCGCTCCACATAAACAATACCAAGGCCGTTGCGTGTGCTCTTGCGGATGCGTTTGAACGAAGCGAGCAAGCGGGGCTCTATGTTAAGCTCGAGGTCGCGAGCCTGCTCACGCAACTTCTCCTCCTCGGCTTTTGTCTCGGTTACAATCTCCTCGAGCTCGGTACGTTTCATATCGAGGTCTTTTTTGCGCTCCTCGAGCATGTTCTGTGCTTTCTCAAGCTCCTCGGTCTTGTACTTCTCTTGGTTACGAGCCTCGTTTATCTTCTTCTCGTCGTGCTCTATCACAAGATTGTTATACTCTATCTCTTTGTTCAAGAGGTCAAACTCGCGGTTGTTGCGCACATTGTTCTGGTCCTCGGTATATTTTGCGATGTTCTTCTTTGCCTTCTCCATCTCTTCGCGGAAAGCAACGATGTTCTCGCGCACGGTCTTAATCTCAACGTTGATGTTGTCGATGCGTGTACCAAGACCAACTATCTCGTCCTCAAGGTCTTTAACTTCGAGGGGAAGCTCACCACGGAGAATTTTAATCTTGTCAATCTCCGACAATATTGTCTGCAATTCATAAAGAGTCTTCAACTTCTCTTCCACGGTGTACTCTGCGGGATCTTTCTTTGCCATTTTGTTTAATTTATTTAAGGTTAATATTTACAAATATTGTATAGGGTTTGTATTGTTCTCTGTTATCTTGATTTTTATTTGGGGGCAGACCTCCGATATTATCTCTTTGAAAATTTCCATCGTGTACTGCTCGCTCTCGTAGTGGCCTATAAAGGCAAAAAGCATCTTGCCCTCGTAGGAGAAGAGGTCGTGATAGCGCGCCTCACCTGTGAGGTATAGGTCGGCACCGGCAGCAAGCGCAGCCCCGGCAAACGAAGCTCCTGCGCCACCGCAAAGAGCAACTTTCTTAACCTTTTTGCCAAGCAACGATGTGTGGCGCACACAGCCTGCTGCAAAAACGTGCTTAATTTTGCCAAGTAGTTCAAGTTCGTCGACCTCGCCGGGCAACTCCCCTATCACACCTGCGCCCACGCTATCCCAGCTATTCTGCAGGGGATAAATATCGTATGCTGGCTCCTCGTAGGGGTGCGCGTCAAGCAAAGCCTTCACCACACGGCCTTTTATGTATGAGGGTAAGATAGTATCTATGCGCACCTCCTCCTCTTTGTGTAGCTCGCCCACCGCACCGCAGTAAGGGGTTGCTCCCTCACCAGCACGAAAAGTTCCGTAACCTTGCACGTTGTAGCTGCAAGAGTCGTAGTTACCTATGTGCCCGCAACCTGCTGCAAAAAGAGCGTTACGCACAGCGTCGGCTGCTGCAACAGGGGCATAGACCGAGAGTTTCAACAAAGAGTTTTCTTTGGGAGATAGTATTTTCACGTTCTGCAAGCCAAGTTTTTCGGCTATGCGATAGTTCACACCACCTGGGGCGTTGTCTATATTCGTGTGTGCCGAATATATTGCCACACCGTTGCTCAAGGCTTTTATAATACAGCGCTCCACATATGTAGAGCCTGTTATTTTCTTTAAAGGAGAGAATATTAGGGGGTGATGCGACACAATGAGATTGCACCCCGATGCGACCGCTTCATCAACGATTTTTTCAGTCACGTCAAGACACAATAAAACCCCTGTAACTTCCGCTTCTGTCAATCCTAATTGCAAACCGGCATTATCGAAGCCGTCCTGCAAAGGCAGAGGCGCGAACATTTCAAGGGCTGCTGCTATATCTTTAATTTTAGCCAATATGAAAAATGTTACGCGATACTATTTTCGCATTTTCCCTGCAAAGTTAATACTTTTTTTTCACAATGCAAGCGTGCAAGGCTTTTGTCTTGCCGTTTTTTGCTTAGCGAGAGGTGTATAGTGCTTTCAGAATTTTATATCTATAGTTTTTTGCGCCTCGTTGTAGAGCACGCCACCCTTCTCTATAAAGCGTTTTAGAGAGCCGTTGCTCAACAACTCGTCGACCGTGCCACAGTACACTGCGCCCTCGTCGAGCAACCATAGTTTGTCGCAAAGACGCAACAAGAGCTCCAAGTCGTGCGAAGAGATTATTATAGCCTTCTGCATCTCCAAGGCAAGCTTTTTAAGCAGACGCAAGAGCGATATTTTGCTTTGAAAATCCAGAAACGCCGTGGGCTCGTCGAGCATAATTATAGGTGTTTCTTGTGCAAGGGCCTTTGCTATGATACACTTTTGACGCTCACCGTCGCTCAATGTGGAAACCTTGCGGCCGGCCAACGATAGTATACCTATCTGGGCCATAGCCTGCTCCACCACCTCGCGATCACGAGCACGTTGGTTGCCCATAAAATCGGTATAGGGAGAGCGCCCTAAGGCCACAAGCTCGCGCACCGTGAGATTAAGCCCCACCATAGTATCGGTGAGCACCACGGAGAGCTTTTTTGCCAACTGCTGCGGAGTTAAAGAGGCGGCAGGCACACCCGAATAAAAAAGTTGCCCACCCAACGCCGGCTGATAGCCTGCAAGTGTGCGAAGAAGGGTCGACTTTCCGGCACCGTTGCGCCCCACAAGAGCCACAACCTCGCCACCTTGCAACGCGGCATCTATAGACTTAACGACGGTTACGGCGGCTTTTTTGCCGCCGTAACCTATGGTTAAATCCTTTATCTCTATTGCAGGAGAACGCATATTATCTAAAATCCATCCACTCGTCGAGCAGGTTGAGCACCTCTTCGCGTTTGTCGGCGGGGAGGTTGGCTATGCGTGCTGTGTGACTACCGTCGGGCACGATAAATATTTTAGTATTCTTCTTGCCACGCTCGCTCAGCCAGGTAACACCGCTTGCAGTCCAGGGATCCCACTCACCATAAATAAAGATAGCCTTGGGGTCGTTCTCTGTGTAAAAATCTGTAACCTTGCGGTGGTTTGTGTCGTCGAACACAACATCGGCAAACTCGGCGGGGAGCATAACTTTCTTCAAGTAGCCCTCAATCTTTGCGGGGTCGAGATACTTAACAAAGGGGTCGGTATTATAGCCGTAGTAACCAAAATCCTTAACTGCCTGCACAAAGAAAGAGCCTATCTTTGTTGTTGCCGAGAAGTAGTCGGGGCTACACATTCTTACAAAATACTCGAACACTGCCTCATTACTTGCCTCTGCGGTGGGGATGTTATCTATGGGTGCGCCCCACTGCCAGAAAGAAAATTGATACTCAAGCACGCAAAGGTCGTAAACCTCCGATGTAGGAACGCGGAAGTTGTAACCCTTCTCGGCACAGAAAGCATCGAAGAGAGGCATAAGCTGCTCCTTGCGCTCGAAGAGCAAGTATTGATAGTTTCTCACAGCGTCGCGCTTCTCTTTGGTTGAAACGCGCTCGAGGAACGACTCGTGGCGGCCATCCTCTACAGAATAGCTCAAGGGGCCCACATAAGGCACGCTCACGTCGATATCCTCGGGATAGTAGGCGCGCAAGAACATTGAGGTAGAGCCACCCTTGCTTATACCTGTTGTTGCCCACTTTTTGGTGTAGTACTTTTTGAACGCTGTAATTATGTTGTGGTAGTCGACCATAGAGTTTGCTACGGTAAGATACTCCCAATTACAGGGCTCGGGGGTTGAGCCCGAAAAATAACGATACTCTACAAATATTATGTTTGCGTCAAGAATAGAGGTGAGTTCCTCCATATATCTGGGATTGTCAAAAGCATAGTCGGCGCCATAGCCTTCGGTTACTACAACCACAGGACGATCGTAACCACGGTGACCAAGCATCACGCGCTGTTCAAAGGTACCCTTCGACTCGTCACCAGGAACAAGCTGCTGGGTAAACTTCATCAAATAATAACTGCGCAGTGTGTCGGCCTTCTCGAGCTTTGTCACACCGCTTACTTTGTCGATTTTTTTGAGCATCGCCTCTACATCACACTCCTGCGCGCTTGCCGCAAAGGAGAGGAGAAACAACGACAGAAAAAGAAAAACTTTCTTACACATAACTTATTTTGTTTTTTGGTTTTGCCACAACTGTCTCTGAGAGCACAAAAAAGTGTGCACTAACATAAATTAAGGCAAAATTACAAGAAAAAACGGAGCAACCGCAAAGATTACTCCGTTTTTTATAGATGTTATAGATGTTTTTACTTAGAAACCTTCTCGAGGCGCTTAAGGATAACAAAGATAAATGTTGCAGCAAGCAAGCAGATACCTATAAGCACACCCCAAACAATTGTCAACGAAGCACCCCACATAAGAGCAGGGATAGCCACGAGGAAGTTACCTACTGCAGTTGCAACAAACCAACCACCCATCATCATACCGGCATACTTGGGAGGAGCCACCTTGGTAACAAAAGAGATACCGATGGGTGAAAGAAGAAGCTCGGCAAATGTGAGCACGAGATATGTAGATATCAACCAGTTGGGAGATACGTTAGCCATGTGTAAGGGCTGACCGGCTGCGTCTAGCTCGGGAACAGGAAGACCTATAGAGCCCACTGTGAGCAACAAGTAAGCAACACCTGCAACCAACATACCCAAACCTATCTTCATAGGAGCTGAAGGCTCCTTGCCTTTCTTTGCAAGTGCGCTGAAGATTGCAATTGAAACAGGAGTAAGAGCCACCACAAAGCAAGCGTTAAACTGCTGGAAGATGGGCGCGCTAACCTCTGTAACTGCGGGGAGAGTTGTGTATTTGTAGCAGAGAGCACCCACAGCAGCTGCAGTTACCACACCAGCGATAGTCTTACCCTTCGCTGTTGTGCTCTGGAATATACCAAACAAACCATAAACAATGAAGATAGCAAACACAAGGTTAACAACATCGAAAGCCATGCTCTCAACACCTGTAGAACTTGTTGCGGTGTAATCACGAGCAAAGAATGTGAGGGTTGAGCCGTTTTGGTGGAAAGCCATCCAGAAGAAAATAACCACAGCGTAAACAAGGCACAAGCAGATGATGCGCTCTTTAGTCTCGGCAGGAGAAAGCTCTTTAACTGTAGCCTCGCCTGCAGCAGCAACTTTTTTGCTTCTGTCGGTGTGGCTAAATGTACTGCGGAAAGCATAGTAGATAGCGATAGAAACGATGAGCGACAAACAAGCTACGCCAAATGCAAAGTGATAAGAATCGGCCTCGCTAACACCCAAAGCTGTTTGAGACCACTTCATAATCTCAATAGCTGCGGTGGGAGCAAACATCGCACCGATGTTAATAGCCATGTAGAATACGCTGAAACCAGCATCGCGTTTGCTTGCATACTTGGGATCGTCGTAGAGGTTACCCACCATCACCTGCAAGTTACCTTTGAAAAGACCGGTACCTAGCGAGATGAGTGTCAGCGCCATATACATTGCTGCGATGGCAACACTATTTGCACCAAGAGGCAAGGCAAGAACCACATAACCAAGGAACATAATGGTGATACCGATGGTAACCATCTTGCCATAGCCAAACTTGTCGGCAGCCATACCACCGAACAAAGGCATAAAATAAACAAAACCCAGGAAGCCTGAATAAATAGAGCCTGCAACAGCGCTGCTAAAACCGAAGTTCGCCTGCAGGAACATCACAAACACAGCCAACATAGTGTAGTAGCCGAAACGCTCACCGGTGTTGGCCAAAGCCAAGGCATACAAGCCTTTTGGTTGTCCTTCGAACATAAAAGTAAAAATTTAAAGTTAATAAAAATCGTAATAAAAAGTTGCAACATCGCAGAACTAAAAAACCGCTCTGCTCGTTACAGAAAAAACAACAACCGCCTGTCATCGACAGGGTTTTTGCTTTACAATTTGCAAATATAATAAAAAATATCCAAGATATAAAATACCGGAGCAAACAAAACACTACACCGCACGCTTTTTAACTATAGAGTCTAATTGTTTTACCCCATAAAAAACAGCTGAGAATACAAGCAACAGCAAAAACCAACACCACTATTCGCAAAGAGTATAAAAACAAACTTAATTATCGTGTTATGAAAAATTTACAAATCTTTTATCAGAAAAGTTGCCCCCACTGCAAGAAGGCTTTTAAATTCATCGATGAACTGCAGGAAGAGAACGACCTTTATCGCCTGATTAAACCACGACTCATCGAAGAAACTTTAGAGGTAGACTACGCCGCAATGTTCGACTATTTTCTAGTGCCCACATTCTACATCGACGAGAAAAAAGTTCACGAAGGAGTTGTAAGCAAAGAGAAAATGCGAGAAATTCTCAACGCCACACTAGAGGAGTAAAAAACATACAAAGCCGAAAATCACAAAAAAAGCTCAAAAACCTATCGAAAAGTGCAGATAAATTTTGCCTGTTCGGTAGGTTTATGTTATCTTCGCAGTTAAAATAGATAATATAACAAAATAAACACAAAAAAAAATGAGCGACCAACGTTACATGATGCGTGGAGTTTCGGCATCGAAAGAAGATGTCCACAACGCTATTAAGAACATCGACAAAGGACTCTATCCCAAAGCTTTTTGCAAGATAATACCCGATATTTTGGGCGGCGACCCCGAATACTGTAACATAATGCACGCCGACGGCGCCGGCACCAAGTCTTCACTTGCCTATCTTTATTGGAAAGAGACAGGCGACATATCGGTATGGAAAGGCATTGCGCAAGACGCCCTCATAATGAACATCGACGACCTTTTGTGCGTTGGTGCAACCGACAATATACTTGTATCGTCGACCATAGGCCGCAACAAGTTATTGGTACCCGGCGAGGTTATCTCGGCTATAATTAACGGCACCGACGAGTTGCTTGCCGAGCTTCGCGAGATGGGCGTGGGCGTTTATGCAACCGGTGGCGAGACTGCCGATGTGGGCGACCTTGTGCGTACAATAATTGTAGACAGCACAGTAACCTGCCGCATGAAGCGCAGCGACGTTATAGACAACGCAAACATAGCCGCAGGCGATGTAATTGTTGGTATGGCATCATACGGCCAGGCAACATACGAAAAAGAATATAACGGAGGTATGGGTAGCAACGGACTCACATCAGCACGTCACGATGTATTCTCAAAATACCTTGCTGAGAAGTACCCCGAGAGCTACGACAAGGGCGTACCCGCAGAGCTCATATACTCGGGCGGTTTGAAACTTACCGACGAGGTCGAAGGTTCACCCATCGACGCTGGCAAACTTGTACTCTCGCCCACCCGCACATATGCACCCATCGTTAAGAAGATGCTCGATGCGCTGCGTCCTCAAATTCACGGTATGGTACACTGCTCGGGCGGCGCACAAACAAAAGTTATGCACTTTGTGGAGAACAAGCGCGTGATAAAAGACAACCTCTTCCCCATCCCTCCCCTCTTCAAAGCAATTAAAGAGCAGAGCGGTACCGACTGGGCCGAGATGTACAAGGTGTTCAATATGGGACACCGTCTCGAGGTTTACGTTAAGCCCGAGTATGCCGACGAGGTTATAGCAATAAGCAAGAGCTTCGGCGTAGACGCGCAGATTGTCGGCCGTGTGGAAGCTGCAGAAAAGAACGAACTTATCATAGAAAGCCCCTACGGCACATTCAAATACTAACAGATGGAGAACGAAAACTCACTATTGAGCAAACTCAACGACCTCGAGGCGCGTTTCCAAGAGGTTGCAACGCTTATAACCGACCCCGCTGTGGTGGCCGATATGAAGCGTTTTGTAAAGCTCAACAAAGAATATCGTGAGCTCGAGGAGATACTTGCCGCACGCAAGCGCTACATACAACTGCTCACCTCGTTGCGCGAAGCAAAGGACATACTCGCAAACGAGAGCGACCCCGACTTGCGCGAGATGGCACGCGAAGAGCTGGATATTTGTGAAAAAGAGATACCCGCCACCGAGGAGGAGATAAAACTTCTGCTCATACCCTCGGACCCGCAAGACGAAAAGAACGCTATACTCGAGATACGTGGCGGTACCGGAGGCGATGAGGCTGCAATCTTCGCAGGCGACCTCTTCCGCATGTACAGCAAATATTGCGAGAGCAAGGGCTGGAGACTCGAGGTTTCGAGCTGCAGCGAAGGTACATCAGGAGGTTACAAAGAGATTATATGCACCGTAACAGGCGACAAGGTTTACGGCACACTTAAATATGAGTCGGGCGTGCACCGCGTGCAGCGCGTTCCCGCAACCGAGACACAGGGCCGTGTGCACACATCGGCTGCGTCGGTAGCTGTGCTACCCGAGGCCGAAGCCTTCGATGTAGAGATAACCGAGAGCGCCATAAAGTGGGACACCTTCCGCTCGAGCGGTGCTGGAGGACAGAACGTGAACAAAGTTGAGTCGGGTGTGCGTTTGCGTTACCCGTGGCTCAACTCCGAAACAGGGCAAGTTGAGGAGATACTCATTGAGTGTACCGAGACACGCGACCAACCCAAGAACAAGGAGCGCGCCCTAGCCCGCTTGCGCACCCTCATATACGACCGCGAGCACCAGCGTTATGCCGACGACATAGCAAGCAAACGAAAAACAATGGTATCTACAGGCGACCGTTCGGCCAAGATACGCACCTACAACTACCCGCAGGGGCGCATCACCGACCACCGCATAAACTACACCATCTACAACCTCTCGGCTTTTGTAAACGGCGACATACAAGATTGTATAGACCACCTTATTGTAGCCGAGAACACAGAAAGAATGAAAGAAAACGAACTATAAAACCATAAAACTATGAAAAGAGAAGAACTTATAAAACAGATTAAGGAAAAACGTTCTTTCCTCTGCGTGGGACTCGACAGCGACATTAAAAAGCTACCCGCTTGTGTAAAAGACAGCGAGGACCCCATCTTTGAGTTTAACAAAGCTATTATCGATGCAACAGCACCCTACACTGTAGCCTACAAGCCCAATCTCGCATTCTACGAGGCTTTTGGCGTGAAAGGTTGGATAAGTTTCGAGAAAACAGTACAATATATAAAAGAAAAATATCCCGAAATTTTCATCATCGCCGACGCAAAACGTGGCGACATAGGAAACACATCGGCCCTCTATGCACGTTCTTTCTTCGAGGAGATGAAGGTAGACTCTCTCACCGTAGCCCCCTATATGGGCGAGGACAGCGTGAAACCCTTCCTTGCCTACGAAGGCACTTGGGTTATAGTACTCGCACTTACATCCAACCCCGGCTCACACGACTTCCAGCTTACAAAAGACGAGGAAGGCACAATGCTCTTCGAGAAGGTACTCAAGACATCACAAAAGTGGGGAAGCGACGAGAATATGATGTATGTTGTTGGTGCCACACAAGGCAAGTCTTTCGAGAACGTGCGCAACATCGTGCCCAACCACTTTTTGCTCGTGCCTGGTGTGGGAGCACAAGGTGGCTCGCTCGAGGAGGTATGCAAGTATGGTATGAACAGCGACTGTGGCCTCTTGGTCAACGCTAGCCGCGCCATAATTTTTGCCGACAGCAGCGAGAACTTCGCTACCGTAGCAGGCGAGAAGGCACGCGAATACCAGCAACAGATGGAAAGTGAACTAAAAGCCCACAATGTCATCTAAATAGGCACCTTTTGTGTTATTTTACCTATTATACAAGGTAAAATCGGATTTAAATATTATCTTCGTATTTTGAAAAACATATATAAAGTATGAAATTCACAGCGCAACAAATAGCATCGTTTGTCAACGGTGAGGTTATAGGTAACGCCGAAGCCGAGGTTTTTACCTTTGCAAAGATTGAAGAAGGAACACCCGGCGCCCTCTCCTTTTTGGCAAACCCCAAGTATGCCGACTACATCTACACAACCGCTTCGTCGGTGGTGCTTGTAAACAAGGATTTTGAGGCACAAGGCGAGATTAAAGCCACCCTAATAAAGGTGGACAACGCTTATGAGAGCCTTGCCAAGCTTATGACAATGTACGAAGCTAGCAAGCCCAAGAAACAAGGCATAAGCCCCTTGGCATCAATATCGGAAACTGCAAAAATTGGCGAAAACTGCTACATAGCACCCTTTGCTGTAATAGGCGATGGTTGCGAGGTGGGCGACGGTTGCCACATTCACAGCGGTGTGTCGGTGGGCGACGGAGCAAAGATAGGCAGCAACTGCATTATTTATGCCAATGCAACTATCTACCACGATTGCCGCGTGGGCAACAACTGCATATTGCACAGCGGCAGCGTTATAGGCGCCGACGGTTTTGGTTTTGCACCCACAGCCGAGGGCTACGAGAAGATACCTCAAATGGGTATCGTGGTGCTCGAAGACAACGTGGAGATTGGTGCAAACACCTGTATCGACCGTGCCACTATGGGCTCTACCATCGTTCACAAAGGTGTCAAGCTCGACAACCTTATACAAATAGCTCACAACGACGAGATAGGCTCTCACACCGTTATGGCAGCGCAAGCAGGTGTCGCAGGCTCGGCCAAGATTGGTGAGTGGTGCATCGTTGGTGGACAGGCCGGCATTTCGGGACACTGCACCATAGGTGACCGCACAGTTGTAGGCTCGCAGAGTGGTACCATAGGTAGCCGCAAAGGTGGAGAAAAACTTTTGGGCTCGCCTGCAATGGATGCTAAAGAGTTTATGAGAATATCGGCATATCTCAAGCGTTTGCCCGACCTCGACAAGAAGGTTAAGGAGCTCACAAAAGAGATTGAAGCATTGAAAAATAACAAATAAATATTTGCTATGAACAAGCAAAAAACACTAAACGGCAGTTTTTCACTCTTTGGTAAAGGACTGCACACGGGTTTGAGCCTCACGGTAACATTTAACCCCGCACCCGAGAATTATGGTTATAAAATACAGCGCATCGACTTGCCCGGCGAGCCTATAATTGACGCTGTAGCCGAGAACGTTACAGAGACCACACGCGGCACGGTGCTCACAAAAGGCGAGGCACGCGTGAGCACTGTGGAGCACGCTTTGGCAGCTCTCTTTGCGCTTGGCATAGACAACTGTCTTATGCAGGTAAACGGCCCCGAGTTCCCCATTCTCGATGGTAGCTCAAAATTCTACGTTGAAAACATAGAGCGCATTGGTTTGAAGGAGCAAAACGCCGAAAAAGATGTTTTCGTTATTAAATCGAAGATTGAGATTAAAGACGAGAAGACAGGTAGCTCAATAATTATTCTCCCCGACGAGAACTTCAGCCTTAACGTACTTGTACACTACGACTCGGGCGTGCTCTACAACCAATATGCAACGCTTGAGAGCATGGACAGTTTCAAGGAGGAGATTGCGTCGAGCCGCACATTTGTCTTTGTGCGCGAGCTTGAACCTCTGCTCAACTTGGGACTCATTAAAGGTGGCGACCTCGACAACGCTATCGTAATTTACGAGCGCGAGATGCCTCAAGACAAGTACGACCAGCTTGCCGACGTGCTTGGCATACCTCATATGGATGCTAAAAAGCTCGGTTACCTCAACCACAAGCCACTTGTGTGGAACAACGAGCCCGCACGCCACAAACTGCTCGACATCATTGGCGACCTTGCCCTCATAGGCAAGCCTTTGCAGGGCCGCATCATCGCAACCTGCCCCGGACACACAGTAAATAATAAGTTCGCGCGCGCGATGCGCAAGGTTATACGCGAGCACCAGATACAGGCTCCCATCTACGACCCCAACCGCGAGCCCGTGATGGACATAAACCGCATACGTCAGTTGCTCCCCCACCGCGCACCTATGTTGCTCATCGACAAAGTTACAGAGCTTGGCTCTACATATATTGTGGGAACAAAGAACGTAACTATGAACGAGCCCTTCTTCGACGGTCACTTCCCCGACGAGCCCGTTATGCCCGGTGTTCTCATCGTGGAGGCTATGTCGCAGTGTGGCGGCTTGCTCATTATGAACATGCTCGACAAACCCGAGGAGTATTCAACTTACTTCCTCAAGATAGAGAAAATTGCGTTCCACAAACGCGTGGTACCCGGCGACACACTTGTGTTCAAGGTTGAGCAGATAAATCCCTTGCGTCACGGCATCGCTATGATGCGCGGTTATGCTTTTGTGGGAGAGAAGCTCGTTGCCGAGGCACAATTTACAGGACAAATTATTAAAAAATAAACAAAAACACGAACTACTATGATTCATCCTTTGGCTTATGTAGACCCCGATGCAAAAATCGGCGCAAACTGCGAAATAGGCGCATTTGCATTTATTGATAAAAATGTAGTAATTGGTGACAACTGCATCGTAATGCCCCAAGCCTGCATATTAAACGGCACACGCATGGGTAACAACAATAAAATTTACCACGGAGCTATAATCGGTGGCGAGCCCCAAGACCTTAAATTTGTGGGCGAGGAGACTACTACCGAGATAGGTGACAACAATATGATACGCGAGAACGTTACTATACACCGCGGTACAGCATCAAAAGGAAAAACCGTGGTTGGTAGCAACAACTTGCTCATGGAGAACGTTCACATTGCACACGACTGCGAGATTGGCAGCGGTTGCATCTTGGGCAACTCAACCAAGATTGCAGGTGAGGTTGTTATCGACGACAACGCTATATTGAGCGCTTGCGTGCTTGTGCACCAGTTTACCCACATTGCAGGTTATGGTATGATACAAGGTGGTAGCCGCATAAACAAGGATATTCCCCCTTATATCGTTGTTGGTCGCGACCCCGCTCGTTACTGCGGTTTGAATATTGTGGGCTTGCGCCGTCGCGGTTTCTCAAATGAGACTATAAACAACATACACAACGCTTATCGCCTGCTCTACGGCAAGGGTAACAACGTTTCTATGGGTGTTGCAAAAATTAAAGAGACTATGCCCATGACACCCGAGATTGAGCACATACTCAACTTTGTGGAGAACGTGGCAACACGCGGTATTATTGGCTAAAATTTAATAGACACAATGGTATATAAATTCAGATTATTGTCGGACGAGGTTGAGAACTTCAGAAGAGACATCGAGATAGACTCCGATGCAACTTTCCTCGACCTTCACAAAGCCATACTCGAGTCGGTTAACTACCCCGACGACCAGATGACATCTTTCTTCATCTGCAACGACAAGTGGATAAAAGAGAAAGAGATTACTCGCGAAGATATGGGTGGTATGTCCGAGGAGGACAACTACATTATGGAAGAAAGCGTGCTTGGAGATCACGTAGAGGAGGAGAAACAGAAACTTATGTATGTGTTCGACCCTCTTGGCGACCGAGTATTCTATATGGAGTTGAGCAAGATAGAGTTTGGCAAGAGTTGTGACGAGGCCACCTGCATTAAGTCGGTGGGCGACGCACCTGCACAAACACTTAATTTCGACGAACTTATGAGCAAGAACAACGTTGTTGCCACAGCCGACGAAGATCTCGAAGAAGACTTCTACGGCAGCGACGGCTACAACGACGACGACATAGACGAGGATGGTTACAACATCGGCGGCTTGTCGGAGATAAGTTCTATAGACGACCTTTATTAAAATATCCCCACAAACAAGGAGGATGAACAACTTAGTCGTACTCATAGGCCCCACTGCGGTAGGCAAAACCGAAACAAGTTTTGCCATAGCAAGCCACTTTGGCTGCCCCATAATATCGGCCGACTCTAGGCAGATGTACCGCGGGATGGAGATAGGTACGGCAATGCCCACACAGGAAGAGCTTGCCCGACACAAACACTATTTTGTCGGGCAGCTCACACCGGGCGACTACTACAGCGCGGCACGTTACGAAGAAGAGGTGCTTGCCCTGCTCGAAAAAGGATTTCCCCACCACCCCACAATGTTGCTCTCGGGCGGCTCTATGATGTATATCGACGCCGTGTGCAAGGGTATAGACGACATACCCACCGTAGATGAGGAGACACGTCGCATGGTACTCGAAAAATATGAGCGCGAAGGGCTGGAACAATTAAGCAAAGAACTCAAGATTCTCGACCCAGAATATTACAACGAGGCCGACATAAAAAACCCCAAGCGTGTGATGCACGCTCTCGAAATTTGCTATATGACAGGGAAAACATATAGCTCTTTCCGCAAACAAACAAGCAAGGAACGCCCGTTCAACATAATAAAGATAGGGCTACGCCGCGAGCGCGAAGAGCTCTACGAGCGCATAAACCGCCGCGTGGATATTATGGTGAAAGATGGGCTTGTAGAGGAGGTTAAAAAGTTCTACCACCTCAAGGAGCACAACTCACTCAACACCGTGGGTTACAAAGAGATATTCAAATATCTCGACGGCGAGTGGGAGCTACCCTTTGCCATAGAAAAGATAAAACAAAACACCCGCATATACTCTCGCAAACAGGTAACCTGGTATCGCAAAGACGAGGATATTGCGTGGTTTCACCCCGGCGAAACAACCAACATCATCGCACACATAGAAAAGATGCTCAAGTAAATTATGCCAAAAAGCCTTCTTCTGCTTTGCCTGCTCATAGCTATGCCTCTTGCGGGGCAGAATATTGAATATAGTTTCGTAGCACCAAGTGATTACAAGACCTACAACAACGACATTGTGGGCAAGAGCGGTATTCAATATATAAAAGGTAGTTATAGGGTGCCTTTGTTCTTGTGGCACGACAGCCTTTGCGGTGGCAACATAAAAACACTCACAGCGACCATTAGCGGAAAGTATGCTCGCTTGCACAATGAAGGCTATGCCGCCACACACACACCAAGCGACATTTTAAACACCGGAGCAATGCTCACCTATGTTGCCCCCATCTCAAAGCGATGGAGCCTTATAGCCACAGCCGGTGCCTCGCTAAACGCACCCACGCACTACATACGCCTGCAGAGCATAGCTCTCACTGCAGGTACCATATTCCTCTACAAAATAAATGAAAGGCTAAATGTGGGAATAGGCGCAGTTGTCACCACAGCCTATGGCGAGCCGGTGGTGATCCCCACCCCGTTCCTTGCTTGGCAATACCACGGACGGTATAGTATAGAACTTAATGTGCGCGGGTTGCCCGAACTTACACTTGCTGCGCAGTTAAGTGAAAGAACGCGCCTCACTCTTGCGCCTTTTGCCGTTGAGCGTTTCTCGGCTGTGGTAAATGTCGATGGAGACAACAAACTCTACACGCAGAATATTTTTAAATCGACAATTGGTGTAACGCATCGCATAGGCCGCCACATATCACTTGGTGCCCAGGTCGGTTACACGAGTTACCGCCGTGCACGCTTGCAGGAACGCTCCCACAAAGCCTTTTGGCACGACCTCTTCGACAGTAAAACGCGCTTCAAGCTAGCACCCTCACCCACATTCTCGATGAGTGTAAAATATCACTTTAAATAAATTCAGGCTCACAACCAACAGAATAGCGGTTGTTAAAATTCTAAAAAAATAGTACTATGTATTGCAAGGTACTATAAACTTTCATATATTTGCATCGCACAATAAACAAAAAAGAAAAGATGTACGTAGAAAATGTAAAATCGCAAATGCGTAAAGGGATGCTCGAGTACAGCATAATGCTGCTCCTGCGCAACAAGCCCTTCTACACGTCGGACATAATAGATGAGCTAGAAAAAGCCAACCTTATAGTGGTCGAAGGCACGCTCTACCCCCTACTCACCCGCTTGCGCAAGGAGGGGCTACTCGACTATGAATGGCAAGAGAGCCCCTACGGCCCACCACGCAAATATTACAAGCTCACCGAGAGTGGGAAGCAGGTACTTGCCGCCCTCGACGAGAGCTGGAACTTGCTAGCCAGCACCATAACACACATAAGAAACATAGAAAAATAAAAAAACACATACATATGAAAAAGACAATAACCATAAACCTCGGAGGGCGCGCCTTTCTCATAACAGAGGAGGCATACAACAGCCTCGACGACTACTTGAGCAGCATAGCAAGCACCTTCAAGGGGCACGAGAGCGCCGACGACATAACCGCCGACATAGAAGCACGCATAAGCGAGTTATGCGAAAGACGCCTTGCGCAGAGCCACGGCGAGATTATAGAACAAGAACTTGTAAACGAGATGATAAACCGTATAGGCAAGCCCGAAGCTATGATAGACGAAGATAGCGAGGAACTTGAAGACGGCCACACAACAAAAGAAAAAAGCGAAGAAAAAGAGGAAGCAAACAAGAAAAGCGAAAATATATTCGACAAACTGCATCTAAACAAAAAGTACTACCTCGACACCGAAGACCGCATGGCTGGTGGTGTCATATCGGGCCTTGCAGCATACTTAAAGATAGATGTTACCATACTGCGCATAATAGCCTTGGTTGCTATAATAACCACAGGATTTGTGGGCATAATAGCCTACTTTGTTGTGTGGTGCATAGCCCCCACAGCGGGCAACACTTCGGAAAAATTGAGGATGCAAGGCATTGAGCCTACCCCCGAAAAGATTGCCGAAAAAATTACAAACGACAAAGAGACAACAACCATTGCCACGGCGAGCAAAGAGAAGAACAACGTCACCCGCTTTGTAATAATAGCAATTATAAGCATCGTAGCCTCCTTGCTCTTGAGCGTAGCATATTTTACCCCACGCACCGGCCTGTTTTTAAACGGTTGCACACAAGGGAGCGAAATTATGATAAATGGCACCATAATACTACTATGTATCTTTTTGGCAGGTTTCTTTGTGCAAAAAACAAGCATACCACGAACAATAAAAACTATACTGCTCGTCGCTATCGTTGCGTTTGCCCTGTTTGCAATATTTGTGATGATGATGACAGCCCTTCACTAAACAAAAAGAAGTATGAAAAAGATAACCCAAATTGAGATAGGCGGCCGCAATTTCTATTTTGAAAACGACGCGCTTAATATGCTCGAGAACTACACTGCACGCATAAAAGAGCTATACAACGACAACGGCGAGGATTTAAAAGTTGCCGATGTGGAGAGCCGCATAGCCGACATATGCAGCAACAAGGCTGGAGAAAGAGGCATCGTAGACGCCAAGTTAATAGAAGAAGCCATAAAAAGCATAGGCATACAGGTGGAGCCCACGCAAGAAACAACCTCGCAAGAGACAGACAAGGAACAAGAGCCCGAGCCCCCAAAAGACGAGAGCAACGAGCCCTGGTACCGTGCTATGCTCCTGGGGCGCAAACTCTTCCGTAGCCCACACAACGGCTACATAGCCGGCGTAATATCGGGCCTTGCAGCATACCTAGGCACAAACGTGGCCCTGCTACGCATACTCACCCTGTTGCTTTTTATAGTAGAGCCCGTGGGAAGTTTCGTTCTCCTCACATACATAGTTATGTGGATAGTGTTCCCCAAGGCAACAAGCATCATAGACTACACCCGCTTATGCCGCGTGAACACAAAAGGAAGCGAAGAGAGCCAAAAAGCCGAGTGGAAAGAGAACTACGAGCGCACTGTGCAAGAGCTGGCCTTGCCCCCTGCCGGCGGTTGCCTCGCATCACTGGTGAAGCTTGCTTTCTACACACTTGTAGCTCTTTTTATAATGCCCTTCGGCATATTGCTGTTAGCAATAATTATTGTGCCTATATGCTTCTTTGGCATACTTTTCTCGGGGAACTTTACAGGCTTTTTAGCTCTGCCCCAAATAGTGCTGTTTATATGCTTTGTGTTGGTTGCGGCCATCATACTCTTTGCCATCATATACTGGATACTTAAAAAATTCCGTGTGTGCAAGCCTATGAAAAGGTGGGCAAAAGCAACCCTCATTATCCTGCTTGTAGTTTCCACAATAGTTGCAGGCTTGTCGCTACACCGCACTATAGAGCAGCACGGCGGCTACAAAAACCTCGAGCAGATAATAACGACAGAGATTCAAAACCTCACCTCGCTCGACAACATCGCAAGCAACATCTTTGTGGGTGGCTACACAAGCACTGCAGGAACCTTTTACATCAACAACCCTATAGAGAGCCCCTCAAACAAACACTTTGCCAGCCTTTGGGACGATAGCACACTACCCTTCATCATAGAGGCAGAACACAACGACGAGGGAGAGTATAACATCTACCTCTACTCTCGCGCAAACGATGAGCAAGCGATAGCCTCAAGAAACTGCGATGTGCACTACACGCTCAACACCGATATTCTGCACGGGGCTCTCTACTTTATCTACGACAGCGAAAGCAACACCATATACATAGACGAGGAACACAACCTGCTCGAGGGAACAAGACACAGCAAAACCACCAAGTACACCGACGCCTTTAAAATAGAGCACACAAACGAGGTCGACGGCTTAAACTTCGGCAACGCAACAGAGAGAGGCTTGCAAACCTTTGCAATATTCTTCTACGGCGACCAGCGCACCCCCTCGCTGCTTGTTGGTGGTAACGAGCAAAACGACGGGCTGGAGATTGCACCCTCATCAACCTTCACCCACATAAAAGGGTTGCAAACCCCGGTGCAAGCAACCAGCATAAGAAACAACGGGCAAAAAGACACCGTAAACCTCAACGCACAAATAACCATCGACCACGACAAGGTGAAGCAGACGATGAACGGCGTGAAACATATTATGATACAGTCGGACAGCATAATAAAAAACGCGCAAAACATTATAGATGTCGACTACACCGTTGCAGAATAGAGAATAGAAAGAGACTCATAACGCCCCTCCGCCAAGCCACAAACAAAAACAGAGCTTGCGCGGAGGTTTTTTGTATTATTCAAAAAGGGAAGCACACTTTTTTTAAAAGAAAGAATAATAAATTCCCAAAACAAGGCTTTGATTATAAAATAATGTGTATTTTTGCTACGCTCGCGAGGAGAAATTCACGAGCGCAAGAAAGCATTTTGTTTTAAGTCCGAACTGAAATTCGCCAAATTTTAAGACCAAGGACCGAAGCAATCAATGCTCATTCTGTGTATATGCTGGTTACGCGCGTTCTGCGTGTCGCCCACGTATATATCACGGCGTGGGAATATTGTTTCTTCATAGTTCATTTGGTCAAGGCGTTTGGCGATGCCGCAGTTCATGGACGTAAGGCGACAAGTCTCACGTCTTTCTTGTTTTTATACACTATTATAAAATTGCCATAGTTCGGAGGCTTGCGGTGGCGGGAGGAAATGCTATGAAAAGTAAATTATTATTGCAACTCATTCTTATTGCATTGTTTTTTACATCTTGTTATGATAAAGATCGAACACTGTATTACGAAACATATGGAGGGAAAATTTATATTTCTTCTCCAGATATTGAAAGGGAATCATACTCTCTGTTTAAAGGTTGCTATGCTATTGAATTGAAAAAAGGCACAACCACCCTCAAAGATTTTTTTAGGAACGAAAGATCTTTGAGAAGCGTTAAAATACCAAGTTGCATTAATAATATAGAAGCATATGCATTTGAGGGGTGTGTAAATTTGCAACACATAGAACTCCCTGAAAATATTCAAAGCATCGGAAGGAACGCTTTTAAAGGTTGTAGAGGCTTGTTTGAATTTAAAATACCTCCCAAGGTAAAGAATTTAGAATATTATTTGTTCGATAATTGTACAAATCTTAAAAAGGTTATTCTCCCGGAAGGCCTTAAAGAGATTAAAGCTGCCGCTTTTTCGGGCTGTTCAAGACTAGATAGCATAATTCTACCAAAAAGTTTAACAAGTATTGAGTATCTTGCTTTTGAGGCTTGCTTGAGTTTGCATAGCATAACACTTCCCTCCAATTGTAGCAACATCAGCGACAAGGCCTTTAAGGGATGCAGCAATCTTAAAAGTGCAACCATAGAATGCGGGAAAATAGGAACATATTTCCATGATATTGCATCTTTGAAAGATATAACAATTTCTAACCCCAATAGCATAAGTTTTATTGCGAAAGATGCTTTTGTGGGGACAAAATGGTACGAAAAACAGCCCAACGGGCTTGTATACTATAACAATTTATTGTTAGGATATAAGGGCGACGAAATGCCCGATAGTGTTATAATTAAAGAAGGGTGCAATAAGATACCTGATGGGGTTTTTGCTTCTTCCAAAAACATCAAATATGTGGAAACATCATCAACAATAACAGAATTACCCAATAGCCTTTTTGCTGGATGTGATAGCCTGAGAGAAGTAAAATTACACGAAAACCTTAATAAAATAGGAAATTATGCTTTTAGATATTGTACTTCGATGAAAAGCATAGAATTACCTTGTAGTTTAACCAGTATAGGAAAACACGCATTTGATAGTTGCGTTAATCTTACAGAAATTGTATTGCCTAATACAATAAACGAAATCAAAGAGGGTACTTTTTCAGGTTGTTCAAATCTCGTACAAATAGAACTGCCTGATACTATTACCAACATTGGAGACTATGCTTTTAGCGGTTGTGAAAAAATCGAATCTATTAAAATTCCTAATGGGGTTACAATTATCAGCGAAGCGATGTTTAAAGGGTGTAAAAACTTGAAAAAAGTTGAACTCCCGACAACTGTTCGAGAAATTAAAAACAATGCTTTTGACGGGTGCTCAAACCTCGTACAAATAAACCTCTCCGATTCTATTGCAAATATTGGGAATTTAGCATTTCAAGAATGTAATAAACTCAATTGGAAATTAAGAGCGGATATAAGAATTAAGAGCATTAAAAACGGGAAGGTGCTATATTCTGGATTACAGGCAACAACTCCCTACATTGTTTATCTTGATGGAGATAGCATATATTGTGAAAAGTATTATTCCTCAAAAACCGAGAACGAACTTATTTACAAGGAAAGTGGAGAATTTGTGGTAGTAAAACAATGGTTAGAAAGCACTAATGAGGTCTTGAGATACAAGCAGGAAAAAGATACGTTGTCGCCATATGGAAAACTTAACAAAGAAGAGATCTTTTGCAAGAACAAGTGTGTTGCATTCACAGTTGGTAGCTCTGATTATATAACAAACATTGATTTTCCCGGCATTTTATATGAGGTGGATGGTTTAGGTAAAGATGAAGATGACATTAACCCATATATTTACGAACGCGGTGAGACTCTTTGGGAATTACCAGGCTTCTATAACACATTAGATAATTACGATGCCAATGCGTGCTGTTATTTTAATCGCGGCGGTGGTATCCCTGATTTTTCATATACCCTATTTCTTGACAAAAAAGGTAATATAAAAAAGCAAAAAACCTTAATTGAAATAGATGGCAAAGATATTCCAATTAGCCACATTGGAACATCTAAAATGACTTCGCATTATATTAATGTTATTAAAGACCTAATAGTACAACATGAACCTATACCACAAATGATACCTAAAAATATCTCACTATTAGATCTTTATAATGATTGCAAGAATGAAGCTAAAGAAGAAAGACATAAAGGAACGTTGTATTCTTTCTATGTTACAATAAACAAAATAGAGCTCTCGTCATCATATAAATATAGATTGATCTGTGAAAATGAATATGGTTCGTGGTTTTTTGGTAACAAAGAATTAGTTGATGCTAATTTATATACAAATGATGTTTCTTTTGCCGACCTTTCTCTTCCTGCACAAGTTAAGGTTCGTGGCTACTTTGATGGAACAAGTTGGTTTGGTAGTGCACTTAATTTTGTCAACTGCGAGTTGCTTTCATATTAAATAACGCTAACTATACAAATTATACAACTATGAAAACAATTATTATTAATTGTATTAGGAATTTTAGTTTTTCGCTCTAATAGTTCATATTCAGCTTTATGCAAAGCCAAAGAAGATAAATAGAGAATAAAAACTTTATAAATAAAATAAATAGGTCGAAGCAATTGCTTCGACCTATTTATTTATACAGCCTACCCTGCCAGGTGCCTCGCTCACGCATACGGCGCTTAACTTTTGCAACAAGTTCGTGGTTTTTAAGGCCCCAATCGGGAGCGAGAAGAAGCTCTTTGGGCGACTGCGAGGCGAAGCGCTCGAGCACAAGAGAGGGGCGCAAGCGTTCCACATAATCGACCACAGTCTCCACATAATCGTCGAGAGCAAAAAGATGAAAATCTTGGGGGCAAAGGGTATACTCTTCGGCCATACGGGTGCCACGGATGAGTTGCAGTTGGTGCATCTTGAGAGTTGTGAGCGGGAGACGCGACAGCTCCACCGCTTGACGCATTATCTCTTCCCTATCCTCACCTGGCAGACCAAGAATGATGTGTGCCCCAACAAGAAGGCCGCGCGCGGCGGTGCGTTGCACTGCATCGACAGCCGCAGCGTAGTCGTGCCCGCGGTTTATGCGCAAGAGGGTTGTGTCGTTGCAGCTCTCTATGCCATACTCCACAAGCACAAAGGTGTGGCGTGCGAGCTCCTGAAGATAATCGAGCAGTTCGGTGGGCATACAGTCGGGGCGAGTGCCTATAACAAGCCCCACGCACCCCTCTACCGAGAGTGCCTCTTGGTAGCGTTGCTGCAACACTTGGAGCGAAGCATAAGTATTTGTATAGGCCTGAAAATATGCAAGATAGCGCATCTGCGGATATTTGTGCGAGAAGAAAGCGATACCCTCGCGCATCTGCTCGGCTACGGGTTTGTTTCTGTGGCAGTAAGCAGGGTTAAACGTTTGGTTGTTGCAGTAAGTGCAACCGCCGTGCCCCTTGGAGCCGTCGCGGTTGGGGCACGAGAAACCACCATCGAGGGTTATCTTCTGCACCTTGAAGGGAAAGTACTGTTGCAGAAAACCCGAAAAGTCGTTGTAGTAGAAACGTTCTTTGCTATCCATAGTTCTTTGTGCTATTTTGCCAGATAACCAACCAAAGAATAACCGGTTGCAACAAGCAGCAAGCCAGCCACAACACTAACACCCACATAACAGAAAAAACTTGCCACGTTGCCGCTCTGCAGCAAGCCCACAGACTCGTGGGCGAAGGCCGAGAAGGTGGTAAAGCCACCCAACACACCCGTTGTGAGCAAGAGATACAAGCCGCTGTTCTGCACAGGATATTTTGCAAAGAGCGCGCACACCACGCCAAACAAGAAACAGCCTATAAGGTTTACCGCAAGCGTGCCCCAGGGGAACACACCGCCGGCGCTGTTTTTCACAAAGGTTGAAATGGAGTAACGCAGTACTCCACCCAAACAACTGCCTAAACCCACAAGAAGGAGCGACTTTATCATAAATATTTCCCTTTATTATATAATGTGTTTGCAAATTTACAAAATAAGGTCAAAACAGGCAAAGCACGCGATAATATTCCATATATTAAAAAGATTAGTTATCTTCGCAGTCAGAAAATAATTTAACACACTATGAAACATATCTTTTCACTAATCCTTGCCGTTGCGATGGCAACAAGCACCTTCGCAGGCGACAAATTCAAGCTTACCGACGCTATGTACGGTGGTTACTGGCCGCAAACCTATGCTGCCATAAAACCTATGGCCGACGGTGAACACTTTGCCCGTATGAGCAACGACCGCACTATGATTTTGAAAGGCTCGTTCAAAGACGGAGAGATTGTAGACACACTCTTCGACGCAGCTACAGCACGCGGTTTCGACAAAAAGAGCATCGACGGCTACACCTTCTCACCCGACGAGAGCCGCATACTCTTGCAAACAAACACCGTGGGCATATACCGCAACTCCTTCACCGCCGAGCACTACATTTTCTCGCGCAAGAACAACAAAGTTGTCCCCTTGTCGGAAAACGGAGCACAGCAGGTACCCAAGTTCTCGCCCGACGGCACTATGATAGCCTTTGTGCGCAACAACGACATATACCTGGTGAAGTTGCTCTTCGACAACAGCGAGTCGCGCATAACCAACGACGGCGCTGCCGGCAAAATAATAAATGGTATACCCGACTGGGTGAACGAGGAAGAGTTTATGACCAACTGTTCATACGATTTTAGCGCCGACAGCAAGATGCTGGCCTATATAAAATATGACGAGAGCGAGGTAATGATGTACGACATGCCTATGTACATACCCACAGGCAAGCCTAACGTAGCTATGGACCCCTACTGCAAGCCCTACAGCTTTAAATACCCCGTAGCCGGAGCTGCAAACTCTAAAATTTCGGTACACTCTTTTGATATTAAGAGCCGCGTAACACGCAAGCTCGATGTGCCCCTCCCCGAAGAGGGCTACATACCACGCATAAAGTTCACAAAAGAGGCCAACACGCTTGCCGTGCTCACCCTTAACCGTCACCAGAGCATTATGGATATATTTGCAGTTAACCCCCTGTCGGGCACGAGCAAACGCATATTGCGCGAGGAGAGCGACACCTATCTAAACGAAAGCGTTTACGATGGTATAGAGTTTGTCGACGGGCACTTTATTCTGCAGAGCGAGCGTAGCGGCAACAACCACCTCTACCTCTACACCTTGGGCGGAGAGCTTGTGCGCCCCATCACTGAGGGTAAATACGAGGTTAAGAAATTCTATGGTTGCGACAGCAAAAAAGGCGAATACTACTACTTGAGCAACGAGGGCAGCCCTCTTCGCGACAACATCTACAAGATAAACGCAAAGGGCAAGAAGGTTAAGCTCACCGACGGCGAGGGCACAAACAGCGCAGTCTTCAGCAGCACGATGAAGTACTTTATAAACACCTTCTCTAACATAAACACCCCGCACATTGTAACCACAAACAACAACAGCGGCAAGAAGATTAAAACACTCATAGACAACAGCGCGTTGCAAGAGAAGCTCGCCAAGTTCGATATGCCCACAAAAGAGTTTTTCACCTTCACTACAAGCGACGGCGTTGAGCTCAACGGTTGGATGGTGAAACCTGCAAACTTCGACAGTAGCAAAAAACACCCCGTGGTAATGTTCCAGTATAGCGGCCCCTACTCACAGCAGGTAAACGACAGTTGGAATGTGGGTAACTACGGCAACGCTATGTTCGAGAGCTATATGGCAAGCGAAGGCTTCATTATGGTGTGTGTCGATGGCCGTGGCACAGGTGGCCGTGGCACAGAGTTTGGCAAGTGCACATACCTCAATATAGGTAAGTACGAGCCGGGCGACCAGGTTGAAACAGCAAAATATTTGGGCACACTACCCTATGTAGACAAAAACAATATAGGTATCTGGGGCTGGAGTTTTGGTGGTTACAACACCATTATGTCTATGAGCCAGAACGACGCGGTGTTCAAAGCTGGTGTTGCTGTGGCAGCTCCCACAGACTGGCGTTTCTACGACACGGTTTACACCGAGCGTTATATGCGCACACCCAAAGAGAACAAAGAGGGTTACGACAACGGCTCGGCCATAGTGAACGCTAGCAAGCTCAACGGCAAGCTTTTGCTCATACACGGCACAGCCGACGACAACGTGCACTTGCGCAATATGATACGTTACACACACGCGCTGACACAGGCTAACAAAGAGTTTGAGATGGCTCTCTACCCCGACAGCAACCACAGCATCTATTATGGTGCAAACACACGTTTCCACCTCTTTACACGCATTGCAAAATTCTTTATCGAGAATTTAAAGTAAGAGAGAGAAACATATACAAAAAAATATAGAGCAGCATTGCTGCTCTATATTTTTTTGTATGTAACTACGCGCTTGTTACTTCTTTATATCCACAAGGATGTTGAGCTCGTCGAGCTGTGCAGGCTCGAGCACCGAAGGAGCATCAATCATAGTGTCGCGTCCCGAGTTGTTCTTGGGGAAGGCGATGCAGTCGCGTATAGAGTCGAGACCGGCAAAGAGGCTCACCCAACGGTCGAGACCATAAGCAAGGCCACCGTGAGGAGGCGCACCATATTTGAAGGCGTCGAGCAGCCAGCCAAACTGTTGCTGTGCACGCTCAGGTGTGAAACCAAGAAGCTTGAACATCTTGTTCTGTAGCTCGCTGTCGTATATACGGATGGAGCCGCCACCAACCTCAACACCGTTGATAACCATATCGTATGCGTTGGCACGCACAGCACCCATATCGGTGTCGAGCAAGGGAATATCCTCGGGCTTGGGCGATGTGAAGGGATGGTGCATAGCCATATAACGGCCCTCTTCCTCGCTATACTCGAACAAGGGGAAGTCCACCACCCACAAGCAAGAGAACTTGTTTTTGTCGCGGAGACCAAGCTGCTGAGCTACCTCGAGACGTAGCTCGCAGAGTTGCTTGCGGGTTTTCATAGTATCATCGCCGCTCAAAATGAGGATAAGGTCGCCGGGCTCGGCTGCAAAAGCAGCTTTTATCTGCTGGAGCACCTCTTGCGAGTAGAACTTGTCTACGCTCGATTTAACACTACCATCGGCCTCTACACGGGCATAAACCATACCCTTTGCGCCTATCTGCGGGCGACGCACAAAGTCGGTAAGTGCGTCTAGCTGTTTGCGTGTATAAGTTGCGGCACCCTTTGCGCAGATACCACCTATGTACTCGGCAGCATCGAAGACACCAAAGCCGTGGCCCTTCATTATATCCATAAGCTCCACAAACTTCATCTCGAAACGTGTATCGGGTTTGTCGCTACCATAATACTTCATAGCATCGTGCCAGGTGATGCGGGGGAAAGCCTCGGTGAGCTCCACACCACGTATGGTTTTGAAGAGGTGTTTTGCCATACCCTCGAAGAGAGAGATAACATCCTCTTGCTCTACAAAGCTCATCTCACAGTCTATCTGTGTAAACTCGGGCTGACGGTCGGCACGCAAGTCCTCGTCGCGGAAACATTTTACTATCTGGAAGTAACGGTCGAAGCCTGACACCATCAACAACTGCTTGAACAGCTGGGGGCTCTGCGGGAGAGCATAAAATTGCCCGGGATTCATGCGCGAGGGAACAACAAAGTCACGCGCACCCTCGGGAGTTGAAGCGATGAGCATAGGGGTCTCAACCTCTATAAAGTTCATAGAATCGAGATAACGACGCACCTCCATAGTCATCTTGTGACGCAACTCAAGGTTGCTACGCACTGCCTCGCGACGAAGGTCGAGGTAGCGATACTTCATGCGAATATCGTCGCCACCATCGGTATTGTTCTCTATGGTAAAGGGAGGGGTGGCAGCCTCGTTCAAGATGGTCATCTCGCTAACGATAATTTCAATATCACCGGTGGGGATGTTTGCGTTTTTGCTCTGACGCTCGCTCACAACACCTGTTGCTTGAATTACATACTCACGGCCAAGGTGTGATGCTTTCTCGCAAAGCTCGGCGTTAACATCCTCGCTGAAAACAAGTTGCGTTATACCATAACGGTCGCGCAAATCGACGAAGATCATACCACCCATCTTGCGGGCACGTTGCACCCAGCCACTCAAGGTTACACTGCTATTTACATCGGACAAACGTAGTTCGCCACAAGTTTTTGTACGGAACATATCTAAAATTTTATTATTATACTTTTAACTTGCGAAAGTAATCAAAAAAAACGGTATAAGCCCTAATATAAGTATAAAAAATAAGCAACTCCCGCGTGGAGAGCTGCTTTTGAGTTAAATTCTATTGAAGTGTGAGCCACACTGCTATCATATGACAAAGCGTTCCCAAGAGCACAAAAAAGTGGAACACCGCGTGCACATATTTTACTTTGTGGAAGCTATAGAATATTGCACCTGTGATGTAGGCAACACCTTCGCCCACCACCCAGAAGAAAATTCCGGCGCTCACTGCGTCCCAAAACTGTTTCATCGCAACAACGATAGTGAGCCCCATAAGCACAAAGCAGACTGTCTCTATCTTGTTGTGTTTCTTCAAGCCACGCAAGCTTATTATGGTACCAACGATAGCACACAGCCAGCAAAAGCAGAATATCCCCCACCCCCAATAACCGACATCGCGAAGCGCTATCAACGTTATAGGTGAGTAGCTACCCGCTATGTGCCAATAAATTGCCGAGTGGTCGAGCTTGCGCAAACGACGCTTCCACGGCGACGATGGCAAGCAAGCGTGGTAGGAGGTTGAAAAAATATAGGAACCAAGCATACCAAACATATAGAGCCAGAGGCTTGCCATACCCCAGGCGCCGAGACCTATGTTTGTTCCACGCACGAGAAAAATTACGGCTACAACCAAGCCGACCACAATTCCCACACCGTGAGATATTGCATTTATCCTCTCCTCCTCTTTTGTGTATCTTTTGTCTTTGTCGTCCTCCATAGTAAAATGCTTTTAAAAATTTCGGGCCTGCATACGATGTTTATGCAAATTTTGCAAGGATTTTTTCACAAACACGCCTTATATGTGCAAAGATAGAAGAAAGACCTTCAGATACTCAATTTTTAATTGCTAAAAAAAGTTACTGTTAAACTTTTTTATAAAAAAGAGCCCAACCTCAAAAGGTTGGGCTCTTCGAGAGATATATTTTTCAATATATTATGCAAACCATTTAACGTATGCAAATGACTGACGGTGTGCAAGCTCCTCGTGTTTGGGATACATGCGGTAAGCCAACTTAAATGCACCAGCGTTTGTGGGAGCAATCTCGGCGTGGAAGGTGAAGATGTTACCCTCGCGCTTTGTAACCTCAAGAGGATAAACAGCGAACACGCTATCGTTACCGTTTGCATCGGGAGCAAGAACTACGAGCTCAATACCTACTGCGTTGTCGAGACCCTTCTCGTCTACCTTAACGGTTACGTTGTATGTTGCACCTGCATCCATGTTACCTGTTGCGAAGTCGTTCTCGCTCTCGATAGAAAGCACCTCAATTGCGTGCCATTTAGCAGCAACAGACTCTTTCCAAGCTGCAAGCTCACGAGCAATCTTAGAGTCGTTAGCAATCAAACGATGGTAGCGAGCTGCCTGTTTGCAGTAGAACTTGCTATAGTAATCGTCGAGCTGACGCTTCATTGTGAAGTGAGGAGCAATCTGTGAGATTGAACGCTTGATGCACTCTACCCACTCGTCAGAGTACTCTTTCTTGCCACGGTTGTAGTAGAGAGGAAGTATCTCGTTCTCGAGCAAAGAGTAGATTGTAGCTGCGTCGAGCTGATCCTGGAACTCTTGGTTTTGGTATGTACGCTGCTCTTTCAACGCCCAACCTGCACCGGGTTTGTAACCCTCGCACCACCAACCATCGAGTACCGAGAAGTTGAGAACACCATTCATAAGTGCTTTCTCACCCGATGTACCAGAAGCCTCGAGAGGACGTGTGGGAGTGTTCATCCAGATATCAACACCAGAAACGAGCAATTTAGCCAAGTCCATATCGTAGTTCTCGAGGAAGATAATCTTACCGATGAACTCGGGACGACGAGAAACCTCGATGATGCGCTTGATCAAGCCCTGACCTGCACCATCGTGGGGGTGAGCCTTACCAGCGAAGAGGAACTGTATGGGACGCTCGGGGTTGTTGAGCAATTTAGCCAAACGATCGAGGTCGGTGAAGAGGAGGTGTGCACGTTTGTATGTTGCAAAACGACGAGCAAAACCGATAACAAGTGCATCGGGATTAATCTTGTTTACAACATCAACGATGCGCATAGGATCGCCCTGGTTCTTCAACCAATCCTCCTTAAATGCCTGACGGATGTAGTCGATAAGTTTCTTTTTGCGTGTAACACGTGTTTTCCATATTACATCGTTAGAAACTTTGTCGATAGCGTGCCAGATGTCCTCGTTTGACTGGTCGCCGATGAAAGAGGGATCGAAGTTCTTCTTGTAGAGCTCGTCCCACTCGGGAGCAACCCATGTAGGATAGTGAACACCGTTAGTTACATAACCTACGTGGTTCTCAGAGGGATAGTAACCCTTCCAGATACCAGAGAACATAGATTTAGAAACGGCACCGTGCAAACGGCTCACACCGTTAATCTCCTGGCAAGTGTTGCAAGCGAAGATAGACATACAGAAACGCTCGTTCTTGTCACCTGCGTTCTCGCGACCAAGGTTCATCAAGTCGTCCCAAGTAATGTTGAGCTGGCTTGCGTAACCACGCATATACTTGCCGAAGAGACCCTCGTCGAAGTAGTCGTGACCTGCGGGCACGGGTGTGTGAACGGTATAAAGGCTGCTTGCGCGTACAATCTCCAAAGCCTCTTCGTATGTGTAACCGCTCTTGATGTATTGTGTCAAGCGATAGAGGTTGCAGAGTGCTGCGTGACCCTCGTTGCAGTGATAGATGTCTTTCTTGATACCAAGTTTCTCGAGTGCTATCATACCACCGATACCGAGAAGAATCTCCTGTTTCAAGCGGTTTTCCCAGTCACCACCATAGAGTTTGTGTGTGATAGGACGGTCGTACTCGCTGTTTGCCTCAAAGTCTGTATCCAAGAGGTAGAGAGCTACGCGACCTACGTTCACCTTCCAAACGTTAGCGTGTACATAGTAGTCGATGTAGGGAACGTCGATAACCATAGGAGTTACGCCGTCGGCCTCGTAAACGCGCTCAAGGGGAAGTTGGTTAAAGTTCTGTGCCTCGTAGTTTGCGATCTGCGCACCGTCCATAGACAAAGACTGTGTGAAGTAACCGTAACGATAGAGGAAACCAACAGCACACATATCAACGTTTGAGTCTGAAGCCTCTTTCAAGTAGTCACCGGCCAAGATACCAAGACCACCAGAGTAGATTTTCAATACGCTTGTCAAGCCGTACTCCATACAGAAGTATGCTACAGAGGGACGCTCTGCGTTGGGCTTAACATCCATATATTTACGAAAATCGGCATAAACTTTTGCCAATTTGTCGAGAATTGTTTTGTCTTTTGAGAGTTCGTCGAGTTTCTCAACGCCCAATTTCTCGAGCAAAAGAACGGGGTTGCCACCGCACTCGCCATAGAGTTTAGCATCAAGCATTGTGAAGAGTTCACGTGCCTCCTCGTTCCACACCCACCACAAATTGCGGGCAATCTCCTCGAGGGGTTTCAATGTCTCGGGGATGTAAGATTTTACATTAACATTTTTCCAACCGGGTTGGTTTGTGTTACTAATAGCTATCATATTTTATCAATTAAATGTTTATTTACTTTTGAGTTCTTTCGGCTGCTGCACGCAGAGCAAAGTCGTAAGCAACCATATAGTTTTTAATAAAATGCTTCCAGAGAGCTTTCTCGGCCACTTTTGCAGCTTTTTTACGGCAGTCGGCAACCTCTTTCTCGGAAAGTTTTGCGAAGATACAAATTGTTTTTGTAATTTCCTCGGCTGCATCGAAATAATTGCTGTCGTTTCTAGAGATAACCTCTACACCATCGGCAAGTTTACCTGTGCGACCAAGCAAAGAGTTAACCCACAAACCAAAACCTGTAAGGTCAGTGGTTACAGTGGGAATATTGAACGCTGCGCTCTCGAGCGGTGTGTAACCCCAAGGCTCGTAGTACGAAGGATATACGTTGAGGTCGTTACCGATGAGCACATCGTAATAGTCCATATTGAAAATGCCGTCGTTGCCTTTGAGATAACAGGGAACATATATCACCTTCACGCGGTTTTTGCCGCTGCGGTTATCGAGGAAGTAGTTGCGTATGCTGCAAGCAATAGCATCCTCGTAGAAGTTGTTGAGGTTGTGTGTCAAATAGGGGTTGGGAAGGGGTGAGTGCCACTCATTCTCGCCCGAAGCAAGACGAGCGCACAAATCCTCGCGTGCGTCGCCCGACCAAGCGGGAACGTCTATAAAGGCTACTACGTCGCGAGTAAGTTCCTCGCTATTGTTCAAGCGCGACATAGCCTCGATGAACATATCTATACCCTTATTGCGCATCTCCATACGACCTCCGATGCCTATTATGAGAGCATCCTCGGAGATAGTATCGCCGGTAAGCGCGGCTGCCACGCGAAGACGAGCTGCGCGAGCTGCTGCACGCTTGGTTGCAAAGTCTTTACCTGTAGGCACAAAGTCCTTCTCGAAACCGTTCTCGAGAATGACATCGCAAGGACGCTCTATAAGCTGAGCACACTCGCGGGCTGTAATCTCGCTCACTGTTGTAAAACAGTCTACGTTGGCTGCACTAACGCGCTCAACAGAGTGTTTAGACTGCACGTTAAGTTCTTCGGCCATCTGGTCACCGTTGTAACTCTCGAAATAGTCGTACAAAGGCTTTCCGTTAGAAGCGATAGAGCGACCGATGCTTGTTGCGTGGGTTGTGAATATGGTACCAGCCTGGGGGAGGTGTTTCTTTACATAAAGAGCAGCTCCACCACTCTGCCACTCGTGTGCCTGAACAACTACATTGCCCTTCTTTACAACTTTTTTATAGAAGCTCTCTATTACACGACCTACTGCGTATCCGAATATCATAGAATCGTCGTAGTCGCCATAACCGTGGAGAGAATCAACGCCGTAATCGTTCCACATATCGCTGTAAATAGAGTCTTTGTCCTCCATATAGCCTGTGTAGTCGACCAATATAACTTTGGGGCGGCCGGGAATTTCCCAATGTCCGCATCTCACGGTTAGCTTTTCATCGCTCAAAGACTTGCGCCACGCGCACCACAAACGTTTATCCTCGGTAAAGAGAGGATTTTCTTTTCCTTTCCACAAATCGGGGCCGATATAAACCGCGTTCAAGCCCTCGACCATTGAGAGGGTGCGTGCCTTTGTAGACACGACGGTGTATATACCACCGACTTTATTACATACCTCCCAGCTTATTTCAAACAAATATTCGGGAAGTTCTTTTTCTTTTTTCATCAACAAATAATATAGTTTTAAAAAACAAAACAACAAGATACATCGTGACGACATACCTTATTATAATAATAACAAAATAGGGAGAAAGATACCTTTCCCTCTATTTGCCTGACAAAAGTAATATTATTTTTTGAATATGTAAAATAATTAGACACTTATAAATGGCTATAAAAGAATAAAATGACAAAAAAGGTTGCTTTGGCAAGCAAAGCAACCTTTTTTAAACAACTTTTTGGGTTTTTTACACCAAGAAAGTAGCAACAAGTGCAAGGATGGCATAGAACTCGGGGAACGCTGCGTAGATCATAGTATTTGTCTGCACATCGTGGCCCTGTGATATACCTACGATACCGTTGGCACAAATCTGTCCCTGACGGATAGCAGAGAACAAGCATACCAAACCAACACCGAGACCTACACCAAACCACAAATAACCTGTCTCAGCATTCACTTTGCCAAAGTGAAGCAAGAAAGCCAAGAAGCCATAAAGACCCTGTGTAGCGGGGAGAGCCGACAAAATCATATAACCGGCCGATTTTGAAGGATCTTTCTTCAAAGCACCCTCGGCAGCATTACCTGCGATAGATGTACCATAGCAACTACCAATACCTGCGAGTCCCAACATGAGACCCATACCCAAATAACCTAATAATTCGTTCATAGTTTTAAATTTTTAAATATTTATATTTTTTTGTTATTAAACGGTTTGTATTCCACGCCCTTACCATCGTAGCCTGCATTTTTAAAATACTCCACAAAGGTAAGACGCAGAGGGTGCACAAAAGCACTCAAGCACGACATAGCGATGTTGAGTGTGTGTCCCAGAATTATGATGAGCCCAAAGCCCACCCAGCCAAACACGGCACCAACGCCCTCCTGACCCTCTACAAGCATAAGCGCAAGGCTGTTGAAGGTCTGTCCAAGCATACCTCCTGCCAAGCCCAAGGCAAACAGACGGATGTAAGAGAGAATATCGCCAAGCAAGCCCGATGCCATATTATAGGTATCCCACAAGCCGGCACCAATATTCAAAAAGACGTTGCGTTTGAAGCTGTTGAGCAAGTATATACCCACAGCGCCAAGGCCTCCGACAGCTATAAGAGCCCATTTAGAAACCTCAGCAGGGATAACGCTCAAGAACGAGAGTGTTCCCAAAACAGTACCTCCCACAACAACAAGCCACCAGCCCCACAAGCTCAACGACTCTTTAATGCCGAAGAAAACCGTGCTGTTTATAGCCTTCACTGTCATAGCTATAGAGATGTGCACCACACCTATAGCAAGCGCAAGAATCATCTGTTTGTCGTATGTAGAGCCAAAGAGCTCCATATTGCCGGAAATTATAAAGTTCTTAATCTCCTGCGGTATATTAGAATCGAGAAGGCTCATACCAAAGAATGTTCCTAGCACAGCACCTATAACGGTAGTGAAGATACCAAGCGTAATCACAAGATTCATCATACCGGCCATATCCTTGCCAAGTTTCTTTTTGAACAAGAAACCAAGCAACACAAGTATAAGGCCATAGCCTGCATCGCCCATACAGAACGCAAAGAAGAGCGAGAAGAAGGGTGCCACGATGGGTGTGGGGTCAAAATCCGTACCGCTGGGCATACCATACATCTTTGTCAAAACCTCGTACATACGCGTAAAGGCGTTGTTCTTGAACTTAACAGGAACATTATCGCCGCGTTTGGGCTTGCTTATCTCATAGAACACAGAGTCTTTCTCGAGCATATTCACAAGAGCCGCTTTGTCGTCCTCGGGCACCCAACCTTGCAAAAGCAAAAGTTTATCACCTGTAACCTTCTCTCCACTAAAAACAACGTCGGAAAACTCCATTTTCTTGGTCAAAAGAGCTTGCCCTGCTATAATTGTAGCTAAGTTTTTCTTTGCAAACTCTTTCAGCTGTGCCTCTTTGGCTTCTATCTCCTCGCCTATGCTGCACGCCTCGGCACGCAACGCCGATAGAGAAGCTGTGGGCATTTTGGCAACCTCGGCATCAATGTCCAAAGTAGCATCGGCACGGGTAACTGTCACAAAATAGAGTTTCGACGAGAAGGTACTCACCACGATGGCATTGTACAGTTCGCACCACTCTTCTTTAAAATCTCTTGGTGTGGTTATAAAGAAGTTCACCTTGTAACCAGCGGCCGACAACTTGTCGAGAAGCGAGAAGTCAAAATCGCCCCACGGGGTTATTGTAGCAACATCTTTATCCACCACCTGAAGAGCTGTTTTCAGTTGTTCTATCTCGGAAAGAATATTTTCAACGTTCTCCACAAGGATATCGGCATCGACACCCTGCATAGCGGGCAAGGTATCTTTCACCGCCAACCCTTCGAGACGCTTTATAGCGCGCGTGTATCTGCCCGACAGAGCCAGAAGCTCCTGAACTTCGGGATTTTCCACCGCACCACTCTTGCGCTCTTCGATGTGCAACACACCCACCGAACGCAGACGCTCAAGGAAAGCCTCATACTCCTTATGATATATAAGGAGAGTAACCTTATTCATTTTACTTATCATACCTCGGCCTCCTCTCTTTGCTCTAGAAGAGACTTCAAAATCTTTTGCGACGACTTTGAGAGGTTCTCTTCATCTTCCATAAATCGTTTAATCTTTCTTATCGCATCCTGATAGCCCGGTATCTGCACCTTCTCGAAAAGATTTACCTTTTGGGTGGTTTTCTTGCGTGCAGTCTCCAGGAGAGCAAGTTTGCGATTGAGCAACTCACGGCGTATAGCCGTCATTGCCATCATCTTCAGTAGCTCTATACCGTCGGCAAACCACTTGGGAGAGTTGAAGAGGCTGAAGGGTGCAACCACAAAATCGGCGTGTTGCAACACCGGTACCTTAACGCCTGCCACCTTCTGCTGCACTATAGAGAGCGTGCCGGTCTTGACAAGCGATGCATCAAACTCGTTCCACAGAGCAAAGAGGGCACGATAGCGCTCGAGCTGCAGTGCATACTCTTCGTCGTGCTTTGCCATCTCCTCCTTGCACCTTTTTACCTCGACACGGAGCGCGCTCTCCTTATTCTTAATAATAGGGAGTGTGCGCACACGCATCTTCAGCTGTTTTTCGAGATTCTGAAGCGATGTTTTGTTATATTGAAATGCAATCATTTTGCTCTATCAATCATTTATTTCTTCCAATAGGTATCTACCAACTCTTGACGTATGTTAACCTCCTCGGGCTTAAAGTACTCGGAGAAGAGGCCCCAAGTAACATCGAGCATCTCTGTAGTGTTGAGGTTTACGTCTATCGCAAGCAACTTATCAGAATAGTCTTTTGCAAATGAGAGGGCACGCTTGTCGTAGTCGGTGAGGTCGAAACCGTTCTCGAGCTTTGTTTTTGCGTTCGCAGCATCGGCATAAAGACGTACGGCGGCGTTCATAACCTGAGGGTGGTCTTTGCGGGTTTTCTTTCCGGCTACAAGCTGTTTAAGACGCGAGAGTGAACGGAAGGGGTCGACAACCACCTTACCGATGTCGCTGTCGCGACGCAAGAAGAGCTGACCCTCGGTGATGTAACCGGTGTTGTCGGGCACAGCGTGGGTAATATCGCCACCCGAGAGGGTTGTAACGGCAATAATTGTAATAGAGCCACCTGCGGGGAACTGCACCGCTTTCTCGTAAATCTTTGCAAGGTCGCTATAGAGCGAGCCGGGCATTGAGTCTTTCGAGGGAATCTGGTCCATACGGTTCGACACGATAGAGAGCGCGTCGGCATACATAGTCATATCGGTCAAGAGCACAAGCACCTTTTGGTTTTTCTCCACAGCAAAGTACTCGGCTGCTGTAAGTGCCATATCGGGGATGAGCAGACGCTCTACGGCGGGGTCCTCTGTGGTGTTCATAAAGCAGATGATGCGGTCGAGAGCACCTGCGTTAGAGAAGAGGTTTTTAAAGTAGAGGTAGTCGTCGTTGGTCATACCCATACCACCAAGAATAATCTTGTCGGTCTCGGCGCGCATCGCCACGTTGGCCATCACCTGGTTGTAGGGCTGGTCGGGGTCGGCGAAGAAGGGTATCTTCTGGCCTGTCACGAGGGTGTTGTTAAGGTCGATGCCTGCAATACCTGTCGCAATGAGCTCCGAGGGCTGTTTACGACGCACGGGGTTAACCGAAGGACCACCAATTTCCACCTCTTTACCCTCAACAACGGGGCCGCCATCGATGGGGTCGCCGTATGCGTTGAAGAAGCGGCCGGTAAGCTGCTCACTTACCTTGAGCGAAGGAGCCTTGCCCATAAAAACCACCTCGGCGTTTGTGGGGATACCACCGGTACCCTCGAACACCTGCAAAGTAACTTCGTCGCCCATAATCTTAACAACCTGGGCCAACTTGCCGTTTACCGTTGCAAGCTCGTCGTAACCTACACCTGTAGCTTTCAACGAACAAGTTGCTTTGGTAATAGCGCTAATTTTTGTATATATTTTTTGGAATGCTTCTGTTGCCATAATCTTACATTTTTATTCGTTAAGCCTTACGGGTTTCGAGCAGCTCTTCGAGCGATGCGAGATAACTGCTGTATTTTTCCGACTTGTACTCCGAGTAGTTCATCTGCTTGCAGATGTTGATAACCTTCTTGAAGAAATCGGTAACCTCTTGGAAATTTTCGAATTTATACTCCGAACGACAGATATTCGAAACAAGCTCCAACATCGCTTGCTGACGCTCAAGAGGTGTAACTGCATCAATCTCGTCAAATGCGTCTTGCTGCAACACCACAAAGTCTATAAGTTCCGACTTCCAGAAGGTAACGTGGTAGTCCACGGGAACACCGTCGTCACCCAAGATGTTTATCTGCTCGGCAATCTCTTTACCACGCAGAAGGCGTGTTTTTGCCTCGTTCACCATCTCGAGCCAGCTGCCACCGATGCGGCTTGTGATGTACTCGCCAAACTCGGGATACTCCAAATATTTAGAATAAGAGTCGATGGGGTTTACAGCGGGGTAACGTTTCTTGTCGGCACGTTCCTGCTCAAGAGCATAGAAACAACGTGCAACCTTCTTTGTATTCTCAGTTACAGGCTCTTTAAGGTTACCGCCGGCGGGCGACACTGTACCGATGAAGGTAATAGAGCCTATCTTGTCGTTGTTGAGCACTACATAACCTGCACGGCTGTAGAAGTTGGCGATGATAGCCGATATATCCATAGGGAAGGCGTCGGGGCCAGGGAGCTCCTCCATACGGTTTGACATCTCGCGCAACGCCTGTGCCCAACGCGATGTTGAGTCGGCCATAAGAAGCACGCGCAAGCCCATCGCACGGTAGTACTCGGCAATTGTCATCGCGGTGTATACCGACGCCTCACGAGCCGCAACGGGCATGTTAGAGGTGTTGGCTATAATAATTGTACGCTCCATAAGCTTGCGACCGGTGTGGGGGTCGATAAGTTCGGGGAACTCTGTGAAAATTTCCACAACCTCGTTGGCACGCTCACCGCAGGCTGCGATAATAACGATGTCGGCCTCGGCTTGCTTTGATATCGCGTGCTGAAGCACGGTTTTACCAGTACCGAAGGGGCCGGGGATGAAACCTGTACCACCCTCAACTATGGGGTTTAAGGTATCTATGGTGCGCACACCTGTCTCAAGCAATTTGAAGGGACGGGGTTTCTCCTTGTAGTTACTCATAGCCACACGCACGGGCCACTTTTGAATCATATTGAGCGACATCTCCTCGCCGTTCTCGTTTGTTATAACAGCTATGGTGTCGGTAATTTTGTATTCACCTGCAGCAGCTATGCTCTTAACGGTCCAAGTGCCTTCGAGCGAGAAGGGAGCCATAATCTTCAAAGGTTGATGATTCTCCTCTACGCTACCCAACCAAGCTGCAGCATCTACTGTGTCGCCGGCTTTTACAAGCGGCTCAAATTGCCACAATTTATCCTCGTCAAGGGGGTTGGTGTAGTCGCCACGTTTCAAGAACACACCCTCCATTTTGTCAAGGTCGTTCTGCAAACCGTCGTAGTTTTTCGACAGCATACCGGGAGCAAGAGATACCTCGAGCATATGCCCGGTAAACTCTGCCTCCTCACCAATTTTCAAACGTCGTGTGCTTTCGAACACCTGAACGTAAACTTTTGCACCGTTAATCTTGATAACCTCGGCCATCAAGCGGTCGCCACCGGTCTTTATAAAGCATATCTCATTCTGTGCCACGGGGCCGTCGACCGCCAAGAGCACCATGTTCGATATAACGCCGGTTACTTTTCCTTTTGTTGCCATATCTTTTATTTCTATTTATTTTCTTTCTTTATACGGTCTGCTCAAGACCACCTTTCAAATCCTCAATGAGCTCGGTGTAGCGTTGCATACCCTTCTCGCTGTCGAGTGTTGCCCAACGTGCAAGAATATCGAGTTTCTGCAAGAATACAAAAAGACGCTCCACACCAAAGTAGTTGAACACCGAGTTGTCGTCGAGCCACGCCCAACGCATCTCATCGAGCAGGTGCTCGCGCTCCTGCAAACGGTCGTTCTCACTCAGACGCTGCACGGTTTCGAGATAATCGATGGTGCTTGCGAGCCCAAAATCGCGCGCTGCCGATGTGCGCAAAGCCTCGGCAACTTCGCCCGAGCCCACAACAACGTCGGCCACGCCCATCTTATATTTGCGGGCGAGCATAGCTACCAACAGGTTGTTCACGTTCATATTAAACTCAAACCACCCCGAAACAAATTTATTGGGAGACGAGATAGCATAGCCGTAGTAGTGCGCACTCAAAACATCGGGCCACATAACGCTCACCACCTGTTCGTTCTCGAAGTAATACTCCAAAAAGTCGTAGAGGTAGGCAGGCACCCCGGGCTTGCGCACATCGCCCATCTTGGCTGCGTCTATAATATCCAAGAGCTCCTCACGGGTGTAGCAACCGGTGCGCTCAAGGGGAGCGTCGGCACCCTTAAACAGGAGTTTAAGGATATTTTCGTTGTCCCACGCAAGGAAGAAGAGGTCGACACACTTTGCATCGGCCGACGAGAGCGCGGGGTAAATATCCCTCTTGAAGTCATCTATCGAGAAGGTTACTTTACCGCCATCGAACACAACGTCGGGCAAGCCTGCGACCAAACAATGGTAATTGCTCATTGCTTACGAAAATAGGAGTTCAACCATCTGGGGACGCAAGAAGGAGTTGAAGAAAGCCTCAAACTCACCCTCGCCGAAGTTCACTTTGTAAGAGCCGTCGGCAGGAGCTATAGAGAACGACGCTTTTTTACCGTTCACCTGCTTAATCTCAACACCCTTGTCGAGCAGGGCTTTTGCTTTTGCAGCAAAGAAGGCTTTGAGCTCGGCAGCCTCTGCAGTAGAGATAACAAGGGGCTCGTTTGCACTCCAGCGCTCTGCTATCTTCACAAGAAGAGCCTTCAAAGCATCGCCACTAACAGCCTCTTTCACTGCAGCTTTAACCACAGCATCTGTTACTATTGTGGCAGCCTCCGACTTGAGAGCACCAACAGCCTGTGCACCATAGAGTTTTAACTCAGAACGAGTGTTTGCGTTCAACTCCTCGGCGTTCTTCTCGGCTGCTGCAATTATTGAAGCCGCTTTTGCCTCGGCCGCTGCAACAATAGCCTCTGCGTTAGCCTTAGCCTCTGCAACAAGACGCTCAGCCTCGGCTTTACCCTTCTCCACGCCCTCGGCGTAGATTTTCTCGGTTAATTCCTGAATTTTGTTGTCCATAATTCTCTGTATATTTAATATTTTATTGTTTCGAGCAGTTTTTTACAAGGCAACAAAGCGCAACGTATTAACCATCAGTTGTTTATCGTGCTAAACACAACAAAAACAAAGCTTTATTGCCTGCAAAACATAGTTTTCCGACTACAAAAATAGAATAAAATATCTATTTTCCCACTTAATATTAAAAATAATTAAATATAAAAAGAAAATTTTATACAAAGAGATTTTGTTTTGTAAAACTTTATTGCAGAATGGTGCTACTGAGGGCTAGAAATTACTCTCCGCAAAGAAAATAGCACCAATAAGTATCGCCGTAGTTGGCACGCAACAGGTGAGAGTGCAGCGACGATATATTTTTGTTCTTGCGCAACTCTGCTATAAGAGCCGAAAACCGCTCTTGCATTGCGCTGTCGTTTATTTTCACATCGAACTCTGGCACTATGTGAGCATAAAGCACAAGCGCCTCTTTGTACTGCTTGGGCAAGCGGTCGGCGTCGCCGACGTTGTAAAACTCAAATAATTTGTCTGCAAAATCGACCAAACGAAGCTCGGCAAGCAGAGCCACGAGATAGTAGTCGCGCGCCGCAGAAGTTGAAGCGTCGCCCAAAGCCACGCGAGAGAGATACTCCATAGCATCTTCGTCGGCAGCACGCACGGCGCCTATATGGTTGTAAATTGTATCGGGCGCTATGGGAGCATCGCGTTCCACCGAAGGCAAAAGGCTTTCGGCTCCAAAGTAAAGCGGATAATCGAAAAAGTGCTCTGCAAGCTCGCCCTTTACAGAGAGAAGAAAGGCGCGTTGAGCCGACAGCTGCTGCGAAGCTATGGGTGATTGCCCGCCCACAGCAAGCGCCCCGTCGACATCGCCACACTTAAAATATTTATACTGCAGGGCCTCGCGTTTAAAATTTTTGTCGCCGCCCGAGAGGGTACCCACAAACAAAAACACGAGCACAAAAAGTATGAGATTGCGCCAAATAATTCTGTTTGCAACCATCGAAGGGTTTTTTATCTTCTCGAACAACATTCTGTTCAAGACCACAGCAAAAAAGATATAGACCAAAATAACTACCCCAAAAACCCCAAGCCACGACAAGGAGAAGTTTTCCGTGAAGAGAGAACGACCAACATCGGTTGCTGCCGCAAGTATAAAAGCCGAAGGAAGATAGGCCATCGCTGTCCACTCACGTTTAAAGCCCGCAAAGCGATTGAGCCACAAGGCTAAGCCTACAAGCAGAGGCACAACCACACCTGCAAGGAGAAAACCGTTGTATTGCAGTTTTCCCGTTGCTATATAGTCGTATGCAACCTCCAGCTCGGCCGACTTGTAGAACGCGATAAAGGTGAAAGCAAATATCGCAAAAACAGCGGCGCAGAAGAAGGAGATGCCCCCTTGCAAACGTTTTTCGGCAGCGTTTCTCATCGTATTCTTTTGCTTGGTAACTCAAGGCTGTGCCGTAATAAATTTACAGCACAGCCTCAAGCAGTTATCGGGTTAAAGGGTTGTGCCCCACCCTTTTATTCCTTATTTTTCTTAAGCACGAGCGCAGTGCGGGCAGGCAGATAGAGCATCAACCAACCCTTCTTGCGACGGGCGTGTAACTTGTCGTACTGTGTAAAGTGTGTCTGTGTCTCGTCGACAAGCGCGTTACCACCGAAACGCTCCGAGTCGGTGTTGAGCACTATAGAGTACGAGCCTTCGGGCACCAACAAACCGTAATCGGTGAACGAGCGTGTGGGGCTGAAGTTGAAGACAAATATCAAGTCCTTGCGCGAGAAGGCGAGCACTTGGTCGCCGTCGTTGTGCCAAATTTCTTGCACGGGGCGATTTTGGAAGTTACGCACGCCACCAACAAGCTTCACAAGTTCCTCGTCGAACTTACCAAGAAGCGTGTAGTTGTAGTTGGGATTGTCGACAAGGCTCCACTGACGACGAGCATACTTGTGGCTCCAACCGTTACCCTCGCGTGGGAAGTCTATCCACTCGGGGTGGCCAAACTCGTTACCCATAAAGTTGAGATAACCACCGTTTATGGAAGCAAGGGTCATAAGGCGTATCATCTTGTGAAGAGCTATACCACGAGTAACAGTGCCGGTCTCGTCGCCACGGTTAAAGTGCCAATACATATCGGCATCGATGAGGCGGAAGATGATTGTTTTGTCGCCCACAAGAGCTTGGTCGTGGCTCTCGGCATAGGAGATTGTTTTCTCGTCCTTGCGGCGATTGGTGAGCTCCCAGAAAATCTCCGAAGGCTTCCAATCTTCGTCTTTTCGCTCTTTTATTATCTTAATCCAGAAGTCGGGGATATTCATCGCCATACGATAGTCGAAGCCGTAACCGCCGTCTTCTATGGGTGCAGCCAAGCCTGGCATACCAGAAACCTCCTCGGCGATGGTAATAGCCTTGGGATTAACTTCGTGTATTAGTCGGTTGGCAAGTGTGAGGTAACATATAGCGTCGCCGTCCTGGTGGCCGTTGAAATAATCGCCGTAACCGCAGAAAGCCTCGCCAAGACCGTGACTGTAGTATATCATAGAGGTTACACCGTCGAAACGGAAGCCGTCGAACTTAAATTCCTCGAGCCAATATTTACAGTTTGAAAGGAGGAAGTGAACAACCTCGTTCTTGCCGTAGTTGAAACATAGAGAGTCCCAAGCGTTGTGCACGCGACGGTCGCCGCCGTGGAAATATTGCGCAGGGTCGCCATCGAGCAAGCCCAAGCCCTCCATCTCGTTTTTCACTGCGTGAGAGTGCACCAAGTCCATAATAACCGAGATGCCCATACCGTGAGCCGCGTCGATAAGTTCTTTCAACTCCTCGGGGGTACCGAAACGCGACGAGGGTGCAAAGAAGTTAGAAACGTGGTAACCGAAGCTACCGTAATAAGGGTGCTCCTGTATGGCCATAATTTGTATGCAGTTATAGCCGTCGGCTGCAACGCGGGGAAGAACGTTGTCTTTAAACTCGCGATACGTACCTACCTTCTCCTCTTCTTGCGCCATACCTACGTGGCACTCGTAAATGAGCAACGGGGTGCGTTTGGGAGTAAATTTATTGTTCTTGAAAACATACTCCTCCTCGGGTGCCCACACCTGCGCGCTGAATATTTTTGTAGCATCGTCTTGCACCACGCGGGTTACCCACGCGGGAATGCGCTCGCCGCAACCACCGTTCCAGTAAACTTTCATCTTGTAGTGTTGCCCGTGTTTCAAGGCTTTTTTGGGCAAGCGACGCTCCCACACACCACCGGCAAGTTGTTTAAGTTCATACTCGGGTAACTCTTCCCAGTTAGAGAAGTCGCCCACAAGTACAATTTTTGTTGCGTTGGGAGCCCACTCACGGAACACCCAGCCGGTAGCTGTCTTGTGCAGACCGAAGTATAAATAACCCGAAGCAAAGCTCGACAATGTTTGTCGGCCGTTCTTTGTCAACTCTCTCTCTCTCTTCAGGAAATAACGATAACGTGCGTCAATGTCCAAATTGAAGGGAGCCAAATAACCATCGCGTTCTACAAGTTTCAGCATAGTTATAAATATTATGGTTCGTATTTACATTGCATAATCACTACTCTACCGCAATTTTCACTATCACCTTTTTCACAGGTACGGGTGTAACTGCAGGTGCGTGACCGTCGTGGGGGAAGAAGATTGTGAACATAGTGTTCTTTACCTCGACGTAACTTGATGCGAGCATACCCACGGGGTAGAGAGCAACATCGTTGGCCTCGCTATATTCACACTCGGGGAGCTGCTCGAGAGGAGTGTATCCCATAACCTCGTCGGCCGAGATGGGCACTTGAATATCTATATACTTGCGATGCACCTCCAAGGGCACCTCCTCTTTTGTGCGGGGTTTAGCCTCCATCACGTTGGCAAATATAGTGTCGCCACAAATCTCGTTGCGCCCAAGCGGCAGGCTGTTCAAGTCGTTGTTCAAGAGAAAGTCCATAGCCTTTGCAAAGTTGGGGTGCAGGCTCTCGTAATTTCTCAAGTTTTTCAAAGAATCTAAAATCATAGTCGTTTATTTTATGCTTATTGTTCCCAAACTATATACACACTCGCGAAGCACCTTGCCCGAAGCATCTTTCACGATAAATTTGCCGTGTCGCTGCCCCTCTTCGAATGTCCCTTCGTAACGGGTGCCGTCGCTGTCGACCGCTACACCGTTGCCGTGTTCTTCGCCGTTAAGAAAACCTCCGCGATATTTTCGCCCGTTTGCAAGACGCAGAATGCCTTGCCCGTTCATTGTGTCGTCTTTCCACTCTCCCTCGTAGACATCGCCGTTTGCCCAGATATACTTTCCTTTGCCCGAGCGCTGATCGTCTTTCCACTCTCCCTCGTAAACAGCACCTCCGGCATAAAGCATCTTGCCCTGGCCGTTGCGCAAATCCTGTTCAAACATACCATCGTAGCTGGTACCGTCGACATCGGTAAAGAGACCTTTGCCGTGCCACAAGCCGTTGAGGTACTCACCCTCGTAGCGGCAACTATCGGCAAAAGAGTACACGCCCTTGCCGCTGCGCAAGTCGTTGAGCCAAGAGCCTTTATAAACATCCCCGTTGGGATAGTAGTAACAGCCTTCGCCGCTGCGCAAGCCGCCTTTCCAGTTGCCAACATATTTGCTGCTGTCGCTCCACACAAATGTTCCCGTGCCGCAGTATTTGTCGTCTTTCCACTCGCCTGTGTAGGAGGCGCCGTTAGAGAAAAAATAAGTGCCGTTGCCTTCGCGTTTGTCTTTGCTCCACTTGCCTATGTAGACATCCCCGTTGGGATAGTTTTTTTTGCCATACCCGTGCTGGAAGTCAAATTCCCAGAAACCGTCGTACACACTACCGTCGGCAAAATAGAAAGTTCCCTTGCCGTGCTGGCAACCCTCGATAAAAGCACCTTCGTAACGCTCGCCGTCGCTAAACGTGTATATTCCAACACCTTGACGCGCGCCATGCGAGAAGCAGCCCTCGTATGTATCGCCGTTGGGGTAGATAGCCTTGCCGTAACCGTTAGGCTTTTTACCTTTTGCTTCGCCGGTGTACTTTACGCCACCTTTAAGGGTTAAAGTTTTGGTATTTACTGAGTTTTCTATGGCTTTTGAAACAAACTCGCGCACAGATGTATTTTTAGTAGAAGGTGCCGAAGAATCTTGTGCTACCGCCACAGACGACAGGAGCAAGAAAAGAGATAATAGTAATATGTTGTGTTTCATCAATATCACCTTTAAAAAAGCCACGATGGAGAGCGCCAAAAAACAAATTGCAACAAACTATGCAAGGCGCAAAACTCCTCGTTTCGTTGGTTTATATATATGTGCACCAAGCGCAAAGATAACAAGAATGTTGAGAAAACAACAAAAAAAGTGGAATATTTTAACAAACAGGCAAACAAAAATTTATCGTTCAAAGAGGCGAGCCTGTGTGAAGCTCTGCACATAAATTTTGCTCAAAGAAAAACAAAAAACAGCCTCTCTCGGAGCAAGAAAAAGAGAGCACAGAAGGCGAATTTATGTTATTTTAATACTTTGGCACACTTTTTGTAAGAATTCTTATGTAAAAATATTGTTGACGATAGACTTTTGGGCTGTATCTTCGCTGCCGTAACACAAGAGACTATTAAGAAAAACGAATATTCACAAGTATTGATTGAGGAGGAAGAAGATTTATGAATCATGATTTTTCGCAAAAAATATCAGTTATACTCTCGTTGAGCAAGGAGGAGGCCTGCCGCCTGCGCTGTAAGAACATAAACCCCGAGCACTTGTTGCTGGGTATTCTGCGCGAGGAGGAAAACAGCGCCACCGAAGTTCTAAACACACTGGGTACCGATATAGCAAAGATTAAACAGAGTATAGAGCTTCGTTGTCGCTCGTTCGACTACACCGAGCAACCCACTATCGACGAGGTGGAGTTGAGCTTGAACACAGCAAGAATATTGCGCTTCAGCACACTCGAGGCACGCGCTTTCAAGACTGCGGCCGACGCCGAGCATATATTATTAGGTATACTTAAAGAGGGTAACAACCTAGCTGCCGACATACTCGAGGCCAACGATGTTACATACTCTCGCGTGATGGATGCCATAAAAAGCGTGAAGCCCGACGTGAACAACGGTTTCGGCTTTGCCGAGCAGGACGACGAAGAAGACGATGCGCCTCAAAAGCCCGACAGCGGTAACGCGCAGGCCTTCACAGGCACACGTCAAGCAAAGCCTTCGAACGACACACCCGTGCTCGACAACTTTGGTATGGACATGACAAAAGCCGCAGCCGAGGGTCGTCTCGACCCCGTTGTGGGCCGCGAGCAAGAGATTGAGCGCATATCGCAAATTTTGAGCCGCCGCAAGAAGAACAACCCTATACTGATAGGCGAGCCCGGAGTGGGAAAATCGGCTATTGTAGAGGGGCTTGCACAACGCATAGTAGAGCGCAAAACATCGCGCATACTCTTTGACAAGCGCATAGTAGCGCTCGACATGACAGCCGTTGTAGCAGGTACAAAATACCGCGGACAGTTTGAGGAGCGCTTGCGTTCGATAATGAACGAGCTCGAGAAAAACCCCAACATAATACTCTTTATCGATGAGATACACACCATAGTGGGTGCAGGCTCGTCGCCCGGCTCTATGGATGCAGCCAACATACTGAAACCCGCGCTTGCACGCGGCGAGATACAGTGTATAGGCGCAACAACCATCGACGAGTATCGCAAAAGCATAGAAAAAGATGGTGCTCTGGAGCGTCGTTTCCAGAAGGTGCTTGTAGAGCCCACATCGGCCGACGACACACACACCATACTTAAAAACATAAAAGAGCGCTACGAGAACCACCACAACGTGACATACACCGAGGAGGCCTTGCTTGCGTGTGTCAAATTGACAGACCGCTACATAACCGACCGCTGTTTCCCCGACAAAGCCATAGACGCTATGGACGAGGCCGGTGCCCGCATGCACATAAGCAACATAAAAGTGCCCAAAGAGATAGAGGAGCAAGAAGCGCTCTTGAGTAGTGTGAACAAAGAGAAGAACGACGCTGTTAAATGCCAAGACTTTGAGCGTGCTGCAAACTGCCGCGACACCGAAAAAGAGCTGCAAGCAGGGCTTGCGCAGATGAAGGCCGAGTGGGAAAAGAGCCTTGCCGACCACCGCCAGATAATAGAGGAAGAGGATGTTGCAAGGGTTGTTTCAATGATATCGGGTGTGCCCGTGCAGCGTATGCAGCAAGACGAGTGGGCACGCTTGCGTGGTATGAAAGAGGAGCTGCAAGCAAAGGTTGTGGCACAGGACAACGCCATAGAGAAACTCACAAAAGCCATACAGCGTAGCCGCGTGGGCCTGCAAAACCCCAACAAGCCCATAGGTACATTTATGTTCCTAGGCCCCACAGGCGTGGGAAAAACCCTGCTCGCCAAGGAACTTGCAAAATTTATGTTCGGCTCGGCTGACGCCCTTATACGCGTGGATATGAGCGAGTATATGGAGAAGTTTACCGTGTCGCGCCTCGTAGGAGCACCTCCGGGATATGTAGGTTACGAAGAAGGAGGCCAGCTTACCGAAAGAGTGCGCCGCCGTCCCTACTCCATCGTACTGCTCGACGAGATAGAGAAAGCACACACCGATGTCTTCAACCTTCTCTTGCAGGTGATGGACGAGGGCCGTCTCACCGACAGCTATGGCCGCACCGTAGACTTCCGCAACACCGTGCTCATTATGACATCAAACGTGGGCACACGCGAGCTTAAAGAGTTTGGCGCAGGCGTAGGCTTCACAAAAAGCGAGCGCGAGGGCAACAAAGAGTACTCGCGCAGCGTGGTGCAGAAAGCGCTAAACAAACGCTTCGCGCCCGAATTTATAAACCGCATAGACGAGATTATAAATTTCGACCAGCTGGGGCTCGACGCTATAGTAAACATAGTAGACCTGGAGCTTACACAGATTGTGAAGCGTGTAAACGAGTTGGGCTACACCATAAGCCTCACCGACGATGCAAAAAAATATCTTGCAGGCAAGGGTTATGACATACAGTTTGGTGCTCGACCCTTGAAACGCGCCCTGCAGACATACATAGAGGACGAAATTTCGGAACTTTTGCTGTGTGGCTCGCTAAAAACCGGGGACAAGATACTGGTAGACAAGAACGAGGAGACCGATAAACTCAAATTCACGATAGAGAGCGAGTAAAGCATCGCACACCTCTTAAGCACACAAGAGCGCGCTACTGTGATTTATATTACAGCAGCGCGCTCTGCCATTTTGGCAGAAAAACATCTATGGCACTCTATTTGTTTACAAAACAATGTGTGCACACAAAGTGTACGCTTGAAAAAAACGATTAACTAAAAACAAAAAATAATATGCAAAAAGGAAACATCGGGGTTACAACAGAAAACATATTCCCCGTAATTAAAAAATTTCTCTACAGCGACCACGAAATATTTCTTCGTGAGATAGTTTCAAACGCCATAGACGCTACACAAAAACTTAAAACCCTCTACGAAAAGGGCGAGTATAAAGGCGGGCTGGGCAACCTGCGAGTGAGAGTAACACTTGGCAAGGAGACCATCACCGTGAGCGACAACGGTATAGGACTCACCGCCGAGGAGATTGAAAAATACATAAACCAGATAGCTCTCTCGGGCGCTACAGATTTTCTCGAAAAGTACAAGGACACAGCAAACTCCATCATAGGCCACTTTGGTCTTGGCTTCTACTCGGCCTTTATGGTATCGAAAAAGGTGGAGATTGTAACAAAGTCGTACAAAGAGGGTGCGCAAGCTGTTAAGTGGAGCTGCGACGGCAGCCCCGAGTACACACTCGAGGAGTGCGACAAAGCCGAGCGCGGTACCGACATAATTATGTACATCGACGAGGAGAGCAAAGAGTTCCTCGAGGAGAGCCGCATAAGCGCTATACTTAACAAATATTGCCGTTTCCTCCCCGTGGAGATAGCTTTCGGCAAGAAAAAAGAGTGGAAAGATGGCAAGCAGACCGAGACCGACGAGGACAACATAATAAACGACACCACACCTTTGTGGACACGCAAACCCGCCGAGCTGAAAGACGAAGACTACAAAGAGTTCTACCGCAAGCTATACCCCATGAGCGACGAGCCCCTCTTCTGGATACACCTCAACGTAGACTTCCCCTTCCACCTCACCGGTATACTATACTTCCCCAAAGTCAAGAGCAACCTAGAGCTGCAGAAAAACAAGATACAGCTCTACTGCAACCAGGTGTATGTAACCGATGAAGTTGAGGGCATAGTACCCGACTTCCTCACACTCATGCACGGCGTCATCGACTCACCCGACATCCCCTTGAACGTATCACGTTCTTACTTGCAGAGCGACTCAAATGTGAAGAAAATTTCGTCGTATATATCGAAGAAGGTTTCAGACCGCTTGCAGTCTATCTTCAAGAGCGACCGCCCGCAGTTCGAAGAAAAATGGAACGACCTTAAAATCTTCATACACTACGGTATGCTCACCGAGGAAGACTTCTACGACAAGGCAAACAAATTTGCTCTTTTGCAAGACACCGACAGCAAAAAATACACCTACGAGGAGTACAAAAACCTTATCGCTGCCGAGCAGACCGACAAAGAAGGAAACCTCATATACCTCTATTCTAACGACAAAGACAAAGAGTACAGCTTCATAGAGAACGCCAAGAACAAAGGCTACAACGTGCTTATGATGGATGGGCAGCTCGACATAGCCCTCATAAGCTTGCTCGAGCGCAAGTTCGAGAAGAGCCGCTTCACCCGTGTCGACAGCGACATAGTTGAAAACCTCATCGTTAAGGAGGAGCACAAAACATCGTCGCTAGGCGAGGTGGAACGCGAGACCCTCACAGGCATCTTCCAAAGCCAGATACCCTCTATGGAGAAAAAAGAGTTCTACGTGCAGGCACAAGCTATGGGTGAAAACGGTGCACCCGTTATGATAACCCAAGCCGAGTATATGCGCCGCATGAAAGAGATGGCAGCCATACAAGCCGGTATGTCGTTCTATGGCGATATGCCCGATATGTACAACATACTCGTGAACGAGGAGCACCCCATAATTAAACGCATCCTTGCTGAGGCCGAAACAAACTGCGCCGAAGAGTTGCGCCCCATCGACGAGAAAGCAAGCGCTCTCGAGAGCCGTCGCAAAGAGCTCTACGATGCACGCAGCGGCAAAAAAGACGACGAGGTGTCCCAGAGCGAGAAAGAGGAGCTTGCCGAGGTTGAGAAAAACATCACCACAGCAAAGAGCGACAAGGAGGCAATCCTCGCAAAGTATGCGGCAGGCAACGGCACGGTGCGCCAGCTCATCGACATCACTTTGTTGCAGAACAATATGCTCACAGGCGAAGCGCTCAACAACTTTGTTAAGCGCAGCATAGAGATGATGAAGTAATTTTAAAGCATACAACAGAAAAAAGAGCGACGGGGTTAGCTTCGTCGCTCTTTTTTCTTATCTTCGCAACACAGAAGAAAAATATACAGATGCCCCCTCCAACCGCAAAGGCGCCGGTTGTAACGTAACACAGGAGTTTTTCGAAAGCACAAAAAAGAAGATATATTTGTTGTTTTATATTTATTTGTTATTTTTGCAAGTAAGTCCCAATAATTATTGAATAATCGATATCTTATAAAACTAGAGACTAGCAAATAATTAGCAAAATTATAACCTATTAAGATTAAAAGTTCTTTATCATACTAAAATTCAGGTTTTATCCTGTGAACTTTTAAGCATAATGCTCTAAGTACACACCGTGCATTGTAATATCTCTACAATTAACTACATTTCAGTATTTTCAAAGAACCATATCCAATTTTAATAGAGCACAATATAAAATAGTATTATGAAAGAAAAAGCGTTAATAAGCATCATTCTCCCTGTGTACAATGTCAAAAAATATCTGACACAATGCGTTTCATCTATTATTAAACAAACTTTCCAGCAATGGGAACTAATAATAGTAGACGATGGATCCACAGATGGTTCTAGTGAATTGTGCGATGAATTTGCAGTTCAAGATAATCGAATTAAGGTTATTCACAAGCCGAACACAGGTCTATCCGACAGCAGAAATGTAGCTTTTGCGACAGCCGAAGCCGACATAATTGGTTATGTTGACGCCGATGATTGGATAGAGCCCGATATGTATGAGATATTGTATCAGACAATGATGCAAAATGATGCGGATATTTCAATATGTGGTCTTTTTTGGAGTTATAAAAATAAAGAAAAAGCATCGTGCAAAGGTGGAGAAACAAATGTTTACACAAGAGAAGAAGCTTTGAACTTAATTTTAGAAGACAAAGTGATACAAAGTTACGTTTGTAATAAGCTTTTTCGCCGTCACGTAATTGAAGCGATGCCAAAATCTATATATTTTGAGGATATTGCAGTTGTTTTTAAATATTTCATGAAGAGCAACAAAATAGCATTCACGCAGGTTCCTAAATATCATTATAGACAACGAGTTTCTAGTATTGTTAATGATATTGACCCTAAAAAACAATACCAATATTTCCTTGCCGTACAGGAAAGATATAATTATATTAAAAATCAAACTTTTTTAAATTTCGAGATAAATAAAGAAGAGAACAAATTTAGAGTTGTTATTGCTGCCACTAAAGCCTCTAAAGAAATTGCACGCAGATCAAATGATAAAGCTGCAGCACTTTTGTATCTAGAAAAAATAAAAGAAAATTTAAAGCAGTATCAGCCCGTACGGATATGCGACATTGGTTTCAAAGCATATTTACGTTTAGCAATACTTCAAATTAGCGTGCCTTTATATTATAGTTTGGCAAGATTTACCAAGCTTTTCTCTCATAATAAAAAAAGAAAAAATTTATACGAATAAGATTTAACTCTTATATTTCCAAACGTCAGCCTATTTTTTGCAGAAGATAAAGAGAGGTTGTGTAAAAGGTTATAGTTTGAAAGCGTTTTGTCTATCAACGATCTCTTAACTATAAAATCCAATATAACTTTTAAGAAGATTACCAATGACAACCCTCACACGCATAACAAACCCACAAAGCAACGGATACCGCTTTACCGAGAAGTTGCTCACCGAGACCTTCCCCATAGACGAATACCGCGACCTTGCCGAACAACACAACAATGTTGCCTGCAAGAAGAACTTTCACCTTATGCTCGCCTGCCACAAAGGAGAGCCCGTGGGATTTGTGAGTTTTTGGGATTTAGGAGGGTTTTGTTATGTGGAGCACCTGGCCACCCTACCCGCCTTGCGAGGTAAGGGGCACGGCAAGCGCATCATAGAGCAGTTGCAAGAGAATGCCCACAAATTAGTGCTGGAGGTAGAAGAGCCCTGCGACGAACTTTCGGCACGACGCATAGGGTTTTACCGTCGCGTCGGTTTCGAGCTGTGCAACACGCCCTACACACAACCCTCATACCGCAAAGGCGGCAACACCGTGCCTATGCTGCTTATGTTCTACGGTTGGGCTGCCGACACAGCAAACTACGAAACAGCAAAGCAAGTTATATACAAAAACATATACAACCTATAAAACAAAAAGAGTAAAGAATATGGCAATAATAAAAACACTAAATAACATAACCCCCAAGATGGGCGATAACTGTTTCCTTGCCGAAACTGCAGCCATAATAGGCGATGTAACAATGGGAGACAACTGCTCCATATGGTACGGCACTGTGCTGCGCGGCGATGTAAACACCATAACCATAGGTAACAACGTGAACATACAAGACGGAGCCGTGGTGCACACACTCTACAAACGCTCCACCACAACCATAGGAAACAATGTGTCTATAGGGCACAACGCAACCATACACGGTGCCACCATAGAGGATAACTGTCTCATAGGTATGGGAGCTACCGTGCTCGATGGCGCCGTGGTGGAAAGCGGAGCCATCGTTGCAGCCAACGCCCTTGTAACATCGGGTATGCGTGTCGAAGGAGGGTGGATATATGCTGGCGTGCCTGCAAAAAAGATAAAAGAGGTGAGCCGCGAACAACAAAAAGATATTGTGGAGCGCATAGCCAACGACTACATTATGTATGCATCGTGGTATAAAGAATAAATTGCACCGAGCACCCCACACTACTCCCCTTTCCTCTCCTTGCGAAACTCGCTTGGCGAGAGGCCTGTGATTCTCTTGTAATAACGACTCAAGTAACTTTGACTAGGAAAGTTGTACTCGTCAGCAATCTCTTGTATGGATTTGTCGGTGTAGGATAGCTCGAACTTGAGCCTGGATGAGACAGCAAGGTCTATTATATCCTTTGCCGAGTGAGACGACACCTCGTTACACACCTCGTTGAGATAGCCGCTACTCACGCCAAGTTCGTTGGCATAGAAAAGCACCTCGCGCGACTTGTTTGGGGTGGTTACAAGCTCCTTTACAAACTTGCGAAAGAGGCTCTTTTTGCGCGACTCAAAACTTTTGCTGCCGGCAAAGCCGTCGTACTTTTTAAAGTAATTATTTATGAGCTGCAGGAGCATCCTCACTGCTCCCAAGGCAGAGGTTTCGAAGCTATCGTAGTCGAACATCTCGTGGGCAAGAAACAGCGAGTCGTATATCTTTGTCACAAATTCAAGCTCTTTTATGTAAAGAGGTATCACGGGGTATGCCTTCACCCTCTCGTAAAGCTGGAAATTTATACTGTCGGATGGTGTTTTGCCAAGCGAGACGGGGAGCAAAAGTGTTTTTGCGTTGTAGTCGCGGCTCTGCTCTTTTATTGTTACGATATCGAGGGGCGAGAGCACCAACAAGGAGCGGGCTTTTGCGTGGTAGACCATATAGTTTATCTCTATTTTGGCCTCGCCGTCGGTGAGGAAAATAAAAGCAAGGTGGTTGCAACGGATGGGTGTACCAAGCAGGTGGTTGGTGTCGTTTACCACAATTACCCGGCCACTGTTATAATCGGTTGTTGTTATCATAGTTGTTTCGATTTTGAAACAAATATAAGCACATTCTTTACTACAAAACAAAAATAACCTTAAAAAAGGACAACAACGAGCTGTATTAGTAAAAAAAGCGGCTGCACCAGCAAAGGTGCAGCCGCGGGGTATGTTGTACAAAGTTTTTACTGATGCACGTCGCGCAAGAGGTCGTTTACTGTCTTCACAGGGTTGAAGGTTACAAGAGGTACCTCGACAAAGATTGTGTTCCAGTCGCTCATAGCGCCGTTCCACAAACCGGGAAGCTCCATAGCTTTTAGCTCACGACCATTCTTCGACTTGTGAGAGATGAAGCCTGTGTTTTTGTCGACAAATTCGGGGAGATTGAACTTTTCGCCCTTGTAGCTCTTAACCGCACAAACAAGGTCCACGGGGTTAAAGTGTGTGCCGTTCTCGAACATAGCCTTTGAAGCGGGGTTGTTCATATCAATTTGTGAGCTTTCCAAAATTTGCAACGACACGGTGCCGTCGGGGTTGTAGGCAAGGAAGGGGCCACCACCTGGCTCGCCAACGTTTTTCACCATACCGCACACGCGCATGGGGCGGTTGAGTTTCTGGCGCAAGTAGAGCACGAGCTCGCAATCTTCGAGGTCTTTTATGTCCATATTGCGACACATAAGTTCTTGCTGAACAAAGTGTACTATGTCGAGCACCTGCTCGTGGGTGTAGTTACCGCTATCTATAAGCTCTATGTATTCAAAAGCTTTTTTCTGTTTCTCGACCAAGATACCGGCAAGCAATTTTTTGTATGTCACTGTGTCGGGTTTCAAGCGGTCGGGCACCACGTTGTCGATGTTTTTAATAAAGATTACATCGGCGTCGATGTCGTTGAGATTTTCGATGAGCGCGCCGTGACCACCGGGACGGAAGACCAAAGCTCCGTTCTCGCGGAAAGGCTGGTTGTCGGCATCGGCAGCGATGGTGTCGGTGCTCTGCTTCTGCTCCGAGAAACAGATGTCGTATGTCACACCGAAGAGTTCCTCATAGTAGGCCTTACGCTCGGCTACAAGTTCTTGGAAGAGTGCTTTGTGGTTTGGCGACACGGTAAAGTGAAGCTGTACCTTGCCGTCGGTTGCTGCGTAGAGCGCACCCTCTACAAAATGCTCCTCAGCTGCGGTGCGAGGCGCGTTGTCGTAGTTGTGGAACTTGAGCAGGCCTTTGGGCAGAGAGCCGTAGTTCATACCTGTAAAGTCGAGCAAATTAAACACTACGTCTTTGTACTTGCCGGCGTCGATGAGCTCTTTTATACCGGCGTTCTTGTTTTTGCGACAAGCTGCATCGAGGTCGGCAAAGAAAGCAAACTTGTCGATGTTGGCAAAAAAGTTTTTCTCAAAATCGGTTGTGGGTTGGTCGTACTCGGCGCTAAGGAAAGAGAAAAGATCCTTGAACATACGGCTTGCCGCGCCCGATGCAGGAACAAATTTGAGTATCTTTTTGCCCGCGGCACAATACTTGTCCCACGCAGCAAGATAACCATCAATCTCGGGCTGCGAGGGCGACAAAATACCCTTCTCTATCGTGGCTGCAGCCTCGATGGGCAGAAAAGGGAAACCTGTTTTAAATGTTTGCAACTGCTCGGCAACCTGCTGTGCCGAAATACCTTTTTTCGCTAACAAGGTTTGGTCTGCTTTACTTATCATAGCTGTGTTTTTAAGAATTTGCTATATATCTAATATCGCAAATGTATAAATAAATTCCTATAAATCTCGAAAAAGTGCATTTTTTTAAAAATGAAAAACTATCTTCGCATTTGAATAGTGGCAAAAACGCGGTCAATATTCACAAATTACAGACATTTACTACAAGAAATTTGTTTGCCCATGGAGAGAGAAAGCATATTCACAGCCGAGGAGAGAGAAGAGATACTTGCACACAACGCCGTGTTGAGAAAAAACATCGACGGGGGGCTACACTCTACCGACTATCGCTTTATAAAGGAGGAGATAGGGAAAGCTCTTGCCGAGGGCAAGATGGGGCGCGATACTTTCGGGCTCCACCCTGTGATTATAGATATGCAGACAGCAGTGCTTGTGGGGCAAGAGATTGGGCACCACCGCGAGATTATCATAAGCATACTGCTTAACCGCTGTGTGCAGCAGGGGGTAACAAATATCGAAAAGATAAAAAGCCACTTTGGCGAGGCTGTTACAAACATACTCACCAACCTCACACAAATAAATGCTCTTTATGCAAAAAGCCCCACCATAGAGAGCGAGAACTTCCGCAACCTGTTGCTGTCGTTCACCAACGATATGCGCATAATACTCATTATTATAGCCGCACGCCTGGTGGTGCTCCGCCGCTTGGCCAAATGCGAAGATAAGGAGGCACGCGCACAAGTTGTGGCCGAGGCTTCGAAACTTTACATACCGCTTGCCCACAAGCTTGGTTTCTACAAGCTAAAATCGGAGATGGAAGACCTTGCGATGCGATATACCGAGAGCGAGGTTTATGCCGAGCTTAGCCGCAAGGTAGAGGAGACCGCCGCATCGCGCGAGGACTACATAGCCTCGTTCATAAAGCCTATAGAAAAAAAGCTAAAGGCACTACCCCACCTTAAATTCCGCATAAAAGGGCGCACAAAGTCCATAAACTCTATATGGCAGAAGATGAAACGACAGCAGCGCCCCTTCGAGCAGATATACGACCTTTTTGCCATAAGAATAATTATAGACAGCGAGCTGCAGAACGAAAAAAGCGAGTGTTGGCAGGTTTATTCTATTGTGGCCGATATGTACACGCCCAACCCCCACCGTTTGCGCGACTGGCTGTCGGTACCCAAAAGCAACGGTTACGAGTCGTTGCACACCACCGTTATGGGCCCCGAAGGTCGTTGGGTTGAGGTGCAGATACGCACCGAGCGCATGGACACCATAGCCGAACACGGTCTTGCAGCACACTGGCGCTACAAGGGCATAAAGAGCGAAAAAGGGCTCGACAACTTGCTTGCATCTATACGCGACACACTGGAACACTTGAGCGAAGAGGAGGTGAACGAGAGTAAGTTCAAGATGGAGCTATACAAAGACGAAATTTTCATCTTCACCCCTAAAGGCGACCTCTACCGTCTGCCCAAGGGAGCCACCATACTCGACTTTGCCTTCAGCATACACACAGGGCTAGGTTGCCGCTGCACCGGAGCGCTTGTAAACGGTCGCAACGTACCCCTGCGACACACCCTTTGCAACGGCGACCAGGTGGAGATTATAACATCGAACAGCCAAACACCCAAGCAAGCTTGGCTCTCAATAGCAAAAACCGGCCGCGCCCGCGCAAAAATACGCCAGGCACTCAAAGAAATTACGGCACGCCAAGCCGATATTGCCCGCGAGATGCTCATACGCAAATTTAAAAACCACAAGATTGAGTATGACGAGGGTATGATGGACCATCTCATACGCAAGATGGGTTTCAAGCGCCTCACCGACTTTTATCAATGCACAGCAGAAGGTGGCGTGGACATAAGCGAAGTTTTGAAAAGGTACCAAGCCCTCACCACACCGCAAAGCGAGGGCGGAGAAACTACTCACAGCGCCGACGGCTACACCTACAGCAACGACAAGGATTGTGGGCACTCGGGCGACGTGCTTGTGATAGAGCGTAACCTCAAAGGTGTTGACTACAAACTTGCAAAATGTTGCAGCCCCGTTTTTGGCGACGAGATATTTGGTTTTGTAACCATAAGCGGCGGAATATCTATACACCGCAAAGATTGCAGCAATGCTCGACAGTTGCGCGAGCGTTACCCCTACCGCATAATTGAAGCGCGTTGGAGCGATATAGACAAAAAGGGCGCTCTTTTCCCTGTCAACCTGCGCATCGTGGGGCACGACGATATAGGTATTGTGAACAATATAACCTCTATAATTTCGCAAGAGAAAGGTGTTATTATGCGCGGTATAAATATTGAGTCGCACGACACGCTCTTTTCGGGCACGCTATCGCTCCTCATCGACGACAACGCCAAACTGCGCAAACTTATCGACAAGATTGAGGGTGTGAAGGGTGTGAAGCAGGTAAAAAGAGGTTAAAAAGAGTTTTTATAAGGTAATTTAGGGATTTTATGCCTATCTTCGCGGCGTAAAAGAATTAAAGTATTATGAAAAAAAGCACATTTGCAACACTTGTTCTCCTCCTTATGGGTATAAACATTTTTGCTCAAAGCGAGAAGAAACTTGCCGACATAAAGTTTGACACAACCACATACGACATGGGCACGTTTGCAGCCGACACCGCAATAATAAAGTGTCAGTTTGTATACACCAACACAGGCGAAGTACCTTTGTACATACACCAGGTATTTACCTCGTGTGGTTGCACAGAGCGCAGTTTCAGCACTGCGCCCACAATGCCCGGCAAGAGCGATACAATATTTGTAACATACAACGGAAAGAACAAGGCTCCGGGGTATGTGCGCAAGAGCATCACCGTACACTGCAACACAAAGAAAGAGATGATAAAGCTGTATATAAAAGGAGATATGTTGCCGGCGAAGATAACTCCTGTAGAGAACGTGGAGATTGAGGAATAAATCACGAAAAAAGATATAAGCATAGCGGCTCGCCCAAGGGGGCGAGCCGCTATATTTTTTCATTCTATCGGCAAACGTTCAAGCCGAGCGACCAACGAGTCGCACAAGATGTTAAAGGCAGCCTTGTTTTCGGCCGACACCGGCTTCTTGGGTTGGGATTTTATTGTGAGAGGGTTTATGGGCTTCCCGTTCTCGTGCACACGAAAATCGAGGTGAGGACCGGTAGATATACCCGTAGAGCCCACATAGCCTATAACCTGTTTCTGCTTCACCGCATCGCCCACCTGCAGTCCCTTTGCAAAACGCGACAGGTGCATATAAGTGGTCACATAGACGCTGTTGTGGCGTATTTTCACATAATTGCCTCCACCACCCGCTTGATAGGCTTTTGCGATAACCTTACCGCTACCGATAGCATAGACAGGGGTACCGGTGGGAGCTGCATAGTCGACACCGTGATGCGCACGCGTGCGTTTGAGCACGGGGTGAAAACGGTTATTCGAGAAACGCGACGATATGCGATAATAGTCGAGAGGAGCCTTCAAGAAAGCACCCTCGAGGCTGTTGCCGTCGATATTGTAGAACAGTTCCTCGCCCTCTTGCTCAAAAGGTATAGCATAGACCGTGCTGTCGGACGCACAAAACGATGCCGCCAAAATGCGATAGTTGTTCACAGGCTCCCCGCCCACAAACTCTTGCGCATATATAACGCGGAACGCATCGCCACGCTGTATACCAAAAAAGTCGACCGACCAACCGAAGATATGTGACAGCTGCACAGCTAGGAGAGGCGAAGCTCCACGCTCTTGCATCGCTGCCCATAGCGACGACTGTACCACGCCGGCAACCTCACCCTCGCGCCACTCTGCAGGGTTTTTACCACGCACAGCTTTGTATCCGTCGGCAAGGTCGAAGACTACATACTCTTTTTTGTTCTCCTCGTAGACCAAATAGCGCGGTGTAGCAAGCGAGTCTTTGCTGCAGAAGAGCGCACACACTTGCCCGGGGCGCAACCTGCGTGCATCGAAAACAGTGTCGGGACACTGCGTGAGGTCGTATATTTGTCGGGCTGTAAAGCCTAGGCCGTGCAAGAGGTCGGCAAGTGTGCGACGGGGGCGCAAAGTGTCGTACTTCACGTCGAAAAACTCTATAGGCAAGCCATACTTTTTGAGCGTGTCGTGGTGCAGAACAATTGTATCGGGCGACAAACTATCGTGAGCAACTTTGTGGGTTGAAGGTACAAAAACCACAAGAGCCGCACCCACCGCTGCAAGCACAAGAACAAGAGCTATAAATAATCTCTTTCTCATACTTTAGGCTATTAAAAGAAGGTAGGTTGTGTAGGCTATGTAGCCAGCAACAAGCACAGCACCCTCGGTGCGAGTTATAACGCTCTTGCCACCGAAGCGCGTAACCACATATATGAGAAGCGAAGAGGCAAGAAGAACATAATAGTCGACAAAGCTGAAGCCGTCGAGCAAGATGGGAGTGATGGTAGCGCTGCAACCGAGAATAAAGAATATGTTCAGTATGTTACTACCAAGAACATTGCCCAGCGCTATGCCCACATTGCCTTTGCGCGCCGCGTTAACCGACACCGCAAGCTCGGGCAAAGAACTTCCTGCCGATACTATGGTAATGCCAATAACCGCCTCGGACAAGCCGAAGGCACGTGCCACAGCTGTTGCCCCATCTACAAAAATATTTCCACCAAAGATGAGCGCACACAAGCCCACAACTATGAGCCCCAGAATCTTGCCCACGGGCATTTGTGCCACAGCCTCGTTATCGTCGTCCGATGGGATAGAGAACGTGTAGCGCACAAACACTGCAAGAAAACAGAGCAGCAAAAGGCCGCCGTAGCGAGTTATATACTCACCTGGTGCACCACCCACAAGCATACTGCCCGAAACGAGCAACAGTGCCACCGATGCAAGCAGGTTGAAGGGTATTTCGCGCGACTGCATTTTTGGGGAAAACCTTATGGGAGCTATAAGTGCCGCCACGCCTAGGATTAGCAAGCTGTTGAAAATATTGCTTCCCACAATATTACCCAAAGCTATACCCGAGCTACCCTTTATGGCAGCCCCTACACTTATTACAAATTCGGGCAAAGAGGTGCCCAAAGCCACTATAGTGAGGCCTATAACAAGCTCGCTTATCTTGAAACGACGAGCAAGCCCCGAGGCGCCTTGTGTCAACCAGTCGGCACCAAGAATTACAAGCACTAAGCCTGCCACAAAGCTCAAAACAGAAAGTATCATAACATTTATTTATACAGCGCAACCACCACATTTTGTGCGGTGGCGCAGCCTTTTATCAGTAAAAAAAATTAAAAAACAAGTTTCTCTATGAAAGAAGACTTACCGGCAACCTTGCCCTCTACAAAATAGATAATAGAGCCATCCTCTGCTGTTTCGCTGTAACGATAAATCTCCACAACATCGCCCGCTTTAACCTCGTTGTTAAAGTTTATCACAAGCTCTTTTAGACGCTTGTTGGTAACCACGTCGAGCTCCAAAGCGTTCATAGCCCACTCGGTATATTTTACGTTGTTCACGTGAGCGTTCATGTCGAGGTCGCTGTAGTTTACAGCGTGGTCCATAACGTGCTCGGGAGTTGCCTCCTTGGGCATAGTAATTTTTGCAGGTTGCTCGGCTATGACATCCTCCTTAATGCAGTTGTCCTCGTTGTCGGCAAAATCGTCGTACTTTGAGAGGCGGCGGGTGTCTATGTCGATAACCAACCACGATGTTGTGGCCGAGATAAGTTTCTCACTACCCTCTTTGTCGAAAACAACAAAATCGCGAAGGAACTGAAAACCGGCCGAGCCTTTGTGCCACGACTGAACATTTATGTGCTCTCTCCACTTGGGCAGTTTGTGAAAAATTACGTGCATACGAGCAAGCACCCACGCTTTGCGTGTTATGTGCATAGAGTCGTAACCAACACCTATCGTGTCGGCGTGTATGTTTGCTGCTTCTTGTGCATAGTTCAAGAAAGAGGCCGGCTTTAGTGTTGCCGACAAATCTACATCGAAACTTGGGATGCGCTTTATTACGCTGTACTTTTCTACCATAATAGCATTTATTGTGTGTTATGTTAATCAAACCAATTTATCAGGCGGCGCTCCACGGCCTCTGTAGCAAGCAATATCTTTATAAATTCGCGTGCCGAAGCCTTTTGATAAGCACCTTTGAGAGTGAGAAGCGAGGCTTGCATCACGTTCCCCGGCTCGTCGATGGGCACAGCCTTGAAGCGTGCGTTACCAAACACCGCCGATGCCGAAAGTATTGTTGCGTATGTCCCTGTCGATACCATCTGCAGCAGTATGTTGGTCTCGTTAAGTTCCAAGCGCGAGGTTAGTTTAAAATCTCTCCCCTCCATAAGGCGGTCGAGCATACTGCGCGCCTGCAAACCAGCCGAGGGCAGCACAAGATGGTAATTCTGCAATTCGTGTAATTTTACTTTACGCCGTGCCGCCAGCTGATGCTCTTTATCCACAACCACGGCAAGCGTGTTATCAAATAGCGACATTGCCTCTATGTCGGGTGCATCTATAAGTGGTTTATAGGATAGCACAAAGTCTAGTTTACGCTCACGCAAAAGATGTAACAACTCCTGCATGGTTTTATAGCACACCTCGAGTTTTATACCCGGAAAGGAACGCATAAACGACATAAGTCCCTCGGTGAGCACCGTACTCAAGCTATATGTAACACCCACACGCAGAGTGCCTGTTTTCACGTGCTGCAGGTCGTTTAGGCGCTGCACGCTATCTTCGGCATCCTGTATTGTGCGCTTTGCAAACGGGAGAAACTCCTCGCCGGCTTCGGTGAGCGATATATGACGACTGTTACGCAAAAAAAGCGTAAAACCAAGCTCGAACTCGAGTTGTTTTATCTGTTGCGAAAGGGTGCTCTGCGTTATATACAGGTGCTTTGCAGCCTCGGAAAAATTGAGATACTCGGCACTCTTTACAAAATATTTCAATTGTCTTAACTCCATAGAATTGCGCCATTAAAAAAACAGCCGTGTGTTTCCTGAAACAAATAATTAAGTCTACAAAGATAAGCAGTATGACACACAAAACAACAAAACATTTTAAAAAAAACGACTCAAAAACGCACAAAAAATGTGCCACACTTTTAGGCGTGGCACATTTTTTATAATTATTGGTTATTATCAGAAACCTATGAATATCAACATTCCATATCCAAGAACAAGGCCCAAAACACCAACAATAATACCCACAGTCATCATATCCTTCTGCTCTATGAAACCTGTTGAGTGAGCGATAGCATTGGGAGGAGTACTGATGGGGAGAATCATTGAAACCGACGATGCGATTGCAATACCCACCAACATAGCCTGCGGGCCACCAACTCCGTCGAGAGCCGAGCCAAGACCGCTTGCCACCACACCAAGAACAGGCACCAAAAGAGAGGTTGCTGCCGAGTGTGAGATAAAGTTAGAGAAGCCAAAGCAAATGAGGCCGGCAAGAATCATCACCACAATGGGCGAGAAGGCATCAAAGGGAACCGACTTCACAATGATGCTGCTCAAGCTCTCAGAGCCGCCACCGCTGTAGTTCAACGCTACACCAAGGGCAAAACCACCGGCAACCATCCACAAAACGCTCCAGTTTATTTCCTCAAGATCGCGACGTGTGAGAATACCGGTTGCGCAGAATATTGCAATAGGTATCATAGCCACAACATTAGTGTCGACACCCCACATATCGGTACCAAACATCCACATAAATATAGTAACAACAAAGGCTATCACAACCGACCAGGTCTTGTAGTTCCAAGCTATGTCACCCTCAATCTCAATCTTGATGTTCTTCTGTTTAAAGGGGAAGAGGAAACGAAGCAACAACCAAGCAAGAAAAAGGAGCAGAATTACGAAAGGAGCCATTTTAATAGTCCAGTCGACAAAAGAAATTCCCATACCCTGCGATGCAAGATAGTCGAGAGCAATCATATTGGGAGGTGTTCCGATGGGGGTTATCATACCACCAAGGTTAGCACCTACGGGGATAGCAAGAGCAAGAGCTATGCGGCCTTTACCATCGGCAGGCAGTGAGCGCAAAACCGGGCCCAGGAAAGCAAGCATCATAGCAGCTGTGGCTGTGTTGCTCACAAACGCCGAGAATATTGCTGTAACAAGCATAAAACCAAGAAGCACAATTTCCGACTTTGTGCCGAAGGGTTTCAAAAGCACGCGTGCAAGAGCCACATCGAGTTTCACTTTGGTCATTCCAATTGCAAGCACGAAACCACCGATAAAGAGCATAATGGTGGGGTTCGAGAAACAAGCAAAAATACTCTTGAAGGGAACAAGACCTACACCACCCTCGGGACGCAGGAAGTTAAAAGCACTGGTGGAAACTGTAAAAAGCATCACAGTCACCACAATCATCGATGTCACCCACGAAGGCATTGTTTCAGTGAGCCACATAAGCGCCGCAAACACAAAAAGAGCTATAATGCGCTGGTGCACAGCAGTCAAGCCCTCGAGACCCAACTCGTGGAATGTTTCGGTGGGAAGAAGAGCCACCACCAAGGTAACCGCAACGATAAGGATTAGTTTCAACGTGCTGACAGGCAACTTTCTCTGTCTTTTGTGCGACTTATCATTCTGGATTTTCTCCAAAATATTAAAGCCTGGAAAAATTTTGAACATAATTTATAATTTTTATTAGGTTAATTATATTTCTGCCAGTGGGAAAGATAAAAAACAGGGCCAGGTTCGCTTGTTCAAGCACTTAATTTTTTACAAAACTTTGTGAAAATAAAACTCTTTTCTATAACCACGACGAGGCTAAACTATCGTTCTCGCCTATAACGGCCATCGCTTCCACCTATAACACTTTGCAAAAATAACACTCTTTTCCATACTGCAGCGAGGCTCGATTATCGTTTTTACTTATAACAACTATCGTTTTTACTTATAATATTTCATAAAAAGATGTGCGAAGCACACAATTTAACTTAAAAAAGGTAAAAAAGGCGAGGATTGTAATGCAAAATAGAGTATCTTTGTTTCTTGAAGAATTCACAACAAGTAGAAATTTATTGAAAAACAAAGATAAAATATGAAAGCTTTTGTTTTTCCCGGTCAGGGAGCACAATTCAAAGGTATGGGTAAAGAGCTGTACGACAGCAACCCCATTGCAAAAGAACTATTCGAAAAGGCCAATGATATTTTAGGATTCCGCATAACCGATATTATGTTCGAAGGGAGCGACGAGGAGCTCAAACAGACTAAAGTTACACAGCCCGCAGTGTTCATCCACTCGGTAGTGTCGGCCATAGCTCTTGGCGAGGAGTTTGCACCCAAGATGGTTGCAGGTCACTCACTTGGAGAGTTTTCGGCGCTTACAGCCGCCGGCGCAATCTCTTTTGAAGACGGTCTTAAACTTGTGTACAAACGTGCGCTCGCTATGCAGAAAGCGTGCGAGGCGCAAGAGTCTACTATGGCTGCAATACTTGCCCTCACCGACGAAGAGGTTGAGCGCATATGCGCCGAGATCAGCGCAGGAGGCAACACCGTGGTAGCAGCCAACTACAACTGCCCCGGGCAGCTTGTAATATCGGGCGACAAGGCAGGTATAGAAAAAGCGTGCGAAGCGATGAAGGCTGCAGGTGCAAAACGCGCCCTCCCCCTCGCTGTGAGCGGCGCCTTCCACTCACCCCTTATGCAACCCGCACAAGAGGAGCTCGAGGCCGCTATCGTGGCAACAACGTTCAGCACACCTCGCTGCCCCGTTTACCAAAATGTCGACGGAAAGCCCCACACCAACCCCGAAGAGATTAAGAACAACCTCATAGCACAACTCACATCGCCCGTGCGCTGGACAGCAAGCGTGCAACAGATGATAGCCGACGGCGCAACCTCGTTCACAGAGTGTGGCCCCGGCGCAGTGCTCCAAGGTATGATTAAAAAAATTGCACCCTCAACAGGTGCCCAAAACATAGAACTATGTCACGCATAATAATATATCAGATGTTGCCCCGCCTCTTTGGCAACAGCAACGCAAACTGCGTTGCAGGCGGAACTATAGAGCAAAACGGTTGCGGTAAATTCAACGACATAACCCCCAAGGCCTTGCGCGCTATACGCGACCTGGGCATAACCCACGTTTGGTACACAGGCGTTATTGAGCACACAACCCGCACAAGTTACAGCAAGTATGGTATTGAGGACACCCACCCCGCTACAGTAAAAGGTGAGGCTGGCTCGCCCTATGCCATAAAGGACTACTACGACAACGACCCCGACCTTGCGGTGGATGTAGAAAAACGTCGCGAAGAGTTCTGCGCGCTTGTGGAGCGTACCCACAAAGCCGGTATGAAGGTTATTATGGACTTTATCCCCAACCACGTTGCACGCCACTACAAGAGCGACAACCGCCCTGCCGGAACATACGACTTCGGCGAGTTTGACGACAAGACCACCTTCTTTATGGGGCACAACAACTTCTACTACTTGGGCGACCAGTCTTATGGCTGCAACATCGACGCACAAGATTGTGCCGACGCGCCCTACGGCGAAAGCCCCTTGCGCGCAACAGGTAACGACTGTTTCGGCAGCCCCTCTCGCAACGACTGGTACGACACCGTGAAACTTAACTACGGTATCGACTACCGTTCGGGCAACCGTCAATTTTCGCCCGTGCCCAACACTTGGGTGAAGATGCTCAAAATTCTGCAATATTGGGCATCGCAAGGCATTGACGGTTTCCGTTGCGACATGATTGAGATGACACCCGTGGAGTTCTGGCAGTGGGCTGTACCCAAAATAAAGGAGCAGTTCCCCGGCATAATATTCATAGGTGAGATATACCAGCCGCACATCTACCGCACATTTATAAAAGATGGCGCGTTCGACTACTTGTACGACAAGGTGGGCCTCTACGACACACTTAAAGCGGTTATGAGCGGACAGACATCGGCTAGCAACATCACATACACCTTGCAGCACACAGCCGACATACGCGAGAACATGCTCACCTTCCTCGAAAACCACGACGAGCAACGCATTGCGTCGGACTTCTTTGCCACAAAAGCCGAGAGAGCCCTCGCAGCTGCCATCGTGTCGGTAGCTGTGGGCAAGCAACCCTTTATGCTCTATGCAGGCCAGGAACTTGGCGAGAGAGGTATGGACAAGGAGGGATACAGCGGTGTAGACGGCCGCACCACCATCTTCGACTATTGGAGCGTGGACACCTTGCGACGCTGGAAGGGCGACGGCAACTACGACACCACAAACCTCACCGACGAGGAGAAAGCTCTGCAAGCCTTCTATGCAAAGTTGCTCAACTTGTGCAACAAGAGCGAGGCACTCAAAGAGGGCGATTTTTACGACCTCCAGTATGCCAACCCCTACAGCGACACATACGACAGCAACCACATATACAGCTTCCTCCGCGGTAGCAAAAAGGAACTTTTGTTGGTTGTAACAAACTTCAGCGACACAGAGCGCACCTGTGAGGTAACTATCCCCGAGGAGGCATACGCTTACTTTGGTCTTGCGTGCAACAACAAAACAGTTACAGCTACAGAGCTACTGAACGGCGAAAAATTCGACATCCTCTTGAACCCTGCCGAGAAGATATCTGTTAAAGTAGCTGCAAATAACGGAGTAATAATAAAAATAGAAAGGTAATATATGAAAAAGGTTATAACCCTCGTAGCCACGCTCGCCTTGTTCCTCGCTGCAAACGCGCAAGCACAGCTCGACTACAAGACCATAAAAGAGATAGTGGAGACCGAAAAGGAGTATTACAACGACATTGTTGGTGTATACCTCAGCGACGACCCCCTTATACGTGTAGACGACTACGCACTTGTGTACTACGGCTACTCTTTCACCCCTGCCTACAAGGGTGCTAACGACAAAAACGAGGAGGAGCTTAAAAACCACGCTGCCGCAGGCGATATGCTGAAGCAGTACGAGGTTGCAAAAAAAATTCTCGAGTACAACCCTGTGAGCCTTAACGCCCTTTTCTATGCTTGGCGCGCAGCCGACGAGCTCATCAAGCCCGAGGAGGAGACACAGTCTTATCTTAAAAAATACATCGGCATCATAAATATGATAACCACTATGGGCAACGGAAAGAGCAGCGCAAGCCCCTACCGAGTAATCACCCCCGACGACCAAGACCACATACTCTATGGTGCGCTCGACGTGAACACGGTAACATCTCGCACGCTCGACACAAACACCCTTTGCAACATCGTAGCCATAGAGCCCACAGAGAAATTCCAGGCACGCAAGGTCTTTTTCGATGTAAGCCGCTACCTCTCACACACTACAAAAGGGGGTAAGTAATTGAAAAAAGCAGCCCGCATAATAGTTATTGCTATGCTCGCACTCTTTGTTTCGAGCATAGCAATAACTTTGTTATATAAGTACATACCTGTGCCCGCAACACCGCTTATGCTTGCACGCCACATTGGCGAAGGCACACCCATAAATTACAAGTGGACACCGCTCGAGGAGATGAGCCCCACCCTGCCCCTTGCTGTTGTGGCGTCGGAAGACAACCTCTTTACCACGCACCACGGCTTCGACTTTGAGCAGATACGCATAGCACAAAAAGAGGCCGCACAGGGCAAACGCTTGCGTGGAGCAAGCACCATAAGCCAGCAAACAGCCAAAAACGTGTTTTTGTGGAGCGGGCGTTCGTGGCTACGCAAAGGACTCGAAGCATACTTCACCCTACTCATAGAGACCATCTGGGGCAAACGCCGCATAATGGAGGTATACCTCAACTGCATAGAGATGGGCGACGGCATTTATGGCGCATCTGCGGTTGCCGAAAAGAATTTCAGGAAGCACCCTTCGAAACTCACCCGTGCCGAGTGCGCGCTCATAGCGGCCACCCTGCCCAATCCACGCCTCTATAATTCAAAGAGACCTTCGAAATATATGCTTCGACGGCAAAAAGCTATCTTGAAGAATATGCAAAACATAGGCAAGGTGGAATATGAGAAAAATAAATAGTTAAACACCAACAAAACCAACAACAAATGGAAACGCCTATTCTAAACGAACATAAACAAAGTTGCGATTCAGCGAGTGCAGAAGACAAGTGTGCTTGTATTATGCCGAGCGAGAGCAAGTTCGCCGCAGGCAAGGCGGAACATCCACCAATGCACAAAGGCGAGTTTTACGCATCGCAAACAATTTCATATGAACAAGGATATGCTATTCGTGGGTTAGCGATGATTATGATAATTTTTGTACACTCGATAAATGAATATGAGTGGTACAATACCACATTATCTAATTTATTATTGGTACCTATGTTCGGAACGCTTGGATGTAGCTTATTCTTTTTTATGTCAGGATATGGAATATTCAAATCACTACGTAAAAGAGAGAAGGATATAAAATACAACTATCTGTTAACACAGATAAAAAAGATTCTCATTCCCGTTGCCATAGTCTACGCCATCAACTCTATTGTCTTACCGTACACTTTGACATATAACGATATTACTATCGACCATTCAAACATTCTTTCATTCAGCCTACCAGAAGGAACTGATATTTGGTTTATTAAAATCATCTTATTCGACTATTTGACAACATTCTTTATATTCAAGTATACATCGGATTGCAAAAAACAACTTACATATATTGCAATTACACAAGCAGCCCTCATTATATTATTATACATTCTCAAAGCTGGTAGTTATTGGTATGTTTCAAATTTGTGTTTTGTATTAGGTGCATTACATTCTATATTTCCGATATTCAAAAAGAGATATCTTATAATATCTATCTTCATTTTTATTGTATCCTATTTTTGTTTGGTTAATGGTATAGAATCTACACCAATACAGTTTTTTAGCAATACCACTTTTTGTACAATAACAATCTATGCGATGTTAAAAATGACAAAATCGCCCAAATGGCTCTGTTTTATAGGAAAGAACAGTCTACTCTATTACCTATTGAATATACCAATAATGTGGTTGATACCAAGCAACAACATACATTCAACGGTTTACTTCGCTGCTAATATTATACTTACAACAATATCTGTTTTTATTTATAATAAAGTGGCAAAATCAATAAAAATCAACACAGCTAAATGACAACCGATACACCACAACTCAACGAGCATAATAAGGTGGAGTACCCGCCAATGCACACTGCAGAGCATATACTAAACCAAACGATGGTGAGGATGTTTGGATGCGAGAGAAGCCGCAACGCCCACATTGAACGCAAAAAAAGCAAGTGCGACTACACCCTGCAAGCCGAGCCCACCGCCGAGCAGATAGCAGAGATTGAAAAAAAGGTGAACGAGGTTATAGCACAAAACATGCCCGTGACCATAGAATTTTGCACGCGCGACAACGTGCCGGCCGGTGTAGACCTGGGCAAGCTTCCGGCCGATGCGAGCGAGACTCTGCGCCTGGTGCGTGTGGGCGACTACGACACCTGCGCCTGCATAGGCACGCACGTAGAGAACACAGCACAAATAGGAACATTTAAAATTATAAGCCACACGTGGGAGAATGGCACCCTGCGCTTGCGATTTAAATTGTTGCAAAATTAAGGTTGGTTTTTTACCTTTTCTGTACCTTTTTTTATAACTTCGCACCTTGAAAAACAAACAGCCACACAATGTTCGATAAAAAACAAATAGTTGTAAAAGCTAGCAGACAGGGCACACTCAAAGAGATGTGTCACGACATATTTGTGGCTGTTAAGGAGTTTCGCCTGCTAAAAATTACGTTTTTCGGCCTGCCCGAAAGCAACAAAGAGTACCTAGTTACAAACCGTGAGCTACACTGCATTGTGAAAGAGTTTTTTGGCGAGCAAGCCCCGCTTGTGAGCTTTGTGGCACAAAAGAGCAGCTCCACCACCCTCATAGCCGAGGTTACCTTCCTTGCCGACGAGGAGGCAAAAGTTACGCATCACAGCCGATACAAGACCATAGAACACGGCACCACCAAGGAACTTATGACCGAGGGTATAATACCCGCCGATATTGAGGCGAGCACCTTCGAGCAGGCTACAGAAATTTTTGTCGCCATAGAAAATATACTTGCAAGCGAGGGGTTTCTCATAAGCGACATTTACCGCCAGTGGAACTATATTGAGGATATAACTGTAAAGAACGAGGAAAGCCAAAACTACCAAGAATTTAACGACGCTCGCAGCATCTTCTACAGCAAAGCAACCTGGAGCAACGGATACCCTGCGGCAACAGGCATAGGCACCTCGCGTGGCGGCATAATGATAGAACTTTGCGCCATAAAGGGCACAAAGGGCACAAACAAGCCCATAGACAACCCTTTGCAGGTGGCAGCACACAACTACTCGCAAAAGGTGCTCGAGGGCAAGGTGATGGAGCAGCTACAAGAGCGCACCACCCCAAAATTTGAGCGTGCACGCATACTTGGCAACACTATCTACATATCGGGCACGGCGGCCATAAAAGGCGAGGAGAGTGTCCTCACAAATGACACCACCGCACAAGCTGCCACAACCATGGAGGTTATGAACAACCTCATATCGAGCAACAACATACCTGTTGCAAACAACGGCGCCACATACGACCTTTTGCGCATCTACGTAAAGCACGAGGAGGCGATAGAAGAGGTGAAGGAGTATATGAACACGCACTACCCCGCAGTGCCCAAGCACTACCTTGTGAGCGATATATGCCGTCCCGAACTCTTGATAGAGATTGAGGGCATCGCACACATCTGAAAAAAACTTAAAGCAGCGAACAACCCCACCCACATACTCATTATACATACACGGCAGCAAAAAAGCTGTCTTATGTATAACCCTTAAAAAACTTTATCACAATGAGTATGCCCATGAAACGCGGAACACAACAGTGGCTCCCAAGCATCTTCAACGATTTTTTCGGCAGCGACCTTATGGCACGCGCAAACAGCACAGCCCCCGCCATCAATGTTTTTGAAACAGAAAAGGAGTATATTGTGGATGTTGCTGCACCCGGTATGAAGAAAGATGATTTTTGCATAAATCTGAACGCCGACAACGATCTCTGCATTACGATGGAGAAAAACTGCAACTGCAAGAAAGAGAACGAAGAGTGCAAGTGTGACGAGAAAAAAGAGAGCGAAAAGTGCAAGGACGACAAGTGTTGCGAGCGAGACAATACAAAGGGTCGCTACCTGCGCCGAGAGTTTTCTTACACAAAATTTCAGCAAACTCTTATATTGCCCGACGATGTCGACACATCAAAAATTCAGGCAAAGATGCACCACGGCGTTCTGTGCATAAACATACCCAAAAAGACCCCCAGCACAGAGCCTAAGATGAGCAAGCAGATTGCAATAGAATAAAAAAAGACAAAGAGCATCACCCACGCGGGGCCTGATGCTCTTTATTCTTTCCATCGCAAGGAGCGCAAAAATTCTTTTCGTTCGGGAGAGATGCGCAGGCTCTCCACCGCTTTCTGTATGGCTTTGTTGTGCACGGTGCGTGGCAAGCGTCGCTCTTCAATAAAAGGCAAGGCACTATCCCACTGCTTCACAAGTGCAAAACTGAAGTACCAGGCAACAGCCATCATCACATAATACTCCTCGGCAGGTACACGAGCAACGTCGTGCAGCATAGAGGAAGTAAAATTTTCATCGAGAAAATATGTCATAGAGACTACTATACCATAGCGACGCACATAAACCTGCTCGTTCTGTAGCCAACGAGCCACGTAGCAGTACACCTCTTGCGGGTATTGCGCAAAAAGCTTGGGACGTAGTTGGTCACACACAGCCCAGTTATCGACAAAGGGAAGGAAGGTGTCTACCCTCGCAAGCAGTTCCTCTATGGGAAGGCGCTGCAGCGACAGCAAAAGGCTGTGAAGCAGGTTTTCATCGAAAAAGGTGTGAGGAAGCTGCTGCATAAAAGCCTCGGCGGTGCCGCCGCGCAACATCTCACGAGCAAGCTTGCGCAGGTGCGGTGTGCGCACCCCTATTATGCTAGCACGCTCCACGCTAGGTAGCAAGCCCGCCTCAAAACCGGCAAAAGCCTCGTCGCGCATATCCATCAAGCACGAAAGTACCATAAAACTCTCTTTTGTGTTAAAAAAAAGTGCTCCCTTGTGGGGAGCACTTTTGGTTTATAGCATCTTAAACGATTAAGCGTTAACAGAAGCCATGTGAGCGATAAGGTCGAGAACTTTGTTAGAGTAACCGATCTCGTTGTCGTACCAAGAAACAACCTTAACGAAAGTATCTGTCAAAGCGATACCAGCTTTAGCGTCGAAGATTGAAGTACGTGTGTCGCCCAAGAAGTCAGCAGAAACAACTGCGTCCTCTGTGTAACCGAGGATACCCTTCAACTCGCCCTCAGAAGCCTCTTTCATAGCAGCACAAATCTCTGCGTATGTAGCGGGCTTAGCCAAGTTAACGGTGAGGTCAACTACAGAAACGTCCAAAGTGGGAACGCGCATAGCCATACCTGTCAATTTACCGTTCAAAGCGGGGATAACCTTACCTACAGCCTTAGCAGCACCTGTAGATGAGGGGATGATGTTACCAGCAGCAGCACGACCACCTCTCCAGTCTTTTACTGAAGGACCGTCAACTGTCTTGTGTGTAGCAGTTGTAGAGTGTACAGTTGTCATCAAACCATCGGTGATACCGAACTTGTCGTACAACACCTTAGCGATGGGAGCGAGACAGTTTGTTGTACAAGATGCGTTAGAAACGAACTGTGTACCGGGAACGTATGTCTTCTCGTTAACACCGCAAACGAACATAGGAGTATCGTCCTT
>JAZKYU010000055.1:0-10488 GCA_045612305.1 Bacteroidaceae bacterium | reverse complement strand
TGCGTAGCCCAGATAACTGAACGAGTTGCGCAGCACCCTGTAAATGCGAGAAAGAGACATGCGGCAAGTCACCGACGAATGAGTTATATTGCCGCAAGGGCAATTCACGAGCAGGAGGAGGGAGCGACTAATCTTACTCGCGTGCTGCGCCTTTTGCTTCCTTTTCGTCTCACGAAAAGAAGGAGAAAAGAACAAGTATATTGAGAGAAGAACTCGCGGGCCACCGAGGATTTTAAAGAAAGATTATACAATCAAGGTGTTACTCTTGCCGTGCGATTAAGTAAAGAATATGTCGTGCTTTGGAGAGGGGGATGAATATTAAGGAATAAATTAACAAAACTTTTTGCATATCCCCCCAACTTTTGCTGGTGAGCTTGCAAAGCTTTTAAGTTGATGATATTTAAATAGTTATTGAATACGTCTTAGATTTTGCTAAAAATAAATACTCTCCTTCTTTTGAACAAAAGGAAAGTATTCATTCTATAAAGTAGTAAGGCTATGTGAGGTCTTCTTCAATTGTGGCATAAGTTGTAATCTTGTCTTCAAGTAGTTTGTATACTGTTTTGTGTAAAGTTTCTTTTGTTGTAATTGTCCCTTCTCTAATAAGTTTCATAGTTATTGCCGAAATTTCATATCTTATGCGGTTTGAGGCTTCGCCACGTTCGATGGCACCCTGTAGATACTTGTTAAGTTCGCATTGCATAGTTGTTAGCTCGTTGAAAATTTCCTCTTCTTTCATATGTCTAATTTTGAATGTTTTTCTGTTTTGATACATTATTATATATAACACGCGAGTGTGGCGTTTTGTTCTTTTTGGAGGTGGCTAAGTGTATGTAAAGCAATAAATTATCGATATGGCAACAGGGCTTGCTATTGGGGATATTATTTTTGCTGTAAAAAAATGAATAACACAGAACTAATTAGTTACGATTGCAGAGATTACACAGCAGAGGAAATTATTGATCTTTTGCTTGATGTTAATTATGAGCTTAAGTATGAGAAAGCGAGAAGAAAACACGTTTATGTGGGTGCGACGGGTGATGTTAAAGGCCGTGCCATAAAACATAATATAACTGTAGATGATATTTTCTTTTGCGCTCAAACAACGCATCAAAAAGTTGCAGCTAAAGTTGAGAGGCTTGCAAAGGAAGCTGGGTTTAATATTGGTAACGTTAGCTGGGGAGGTAACGAAACAAACAGTAAATCTTTGTATGTTTATGCTTACGTGATAACACGTAAGACTATACAATAGCTTTTTATTATATGTGGCAAATTCTTGTGTGATAGATGATTAGGGCTGCTAAAAGGCGGTGGGTTGTAGCTTTTTTTTAAAAAATATAATTTTATAAAACTTTTTGCTTGGTGATTTTGTTATATATATGTTGAACGCAACATATTAAAAAACTAGATGAGCGGCAGGTCGTTGGCGCGTGGCGAGCGAAATTTTTATACGCTGTGTCTTATCCGCAACACCGGTGTTAACGACTTGCCGTTAATCTCCTTATTGTGTTTTAAATAAGTTGGAGAAATTTTAAAGCCCCACCGGCGGAGTCCTGCGGTGGGGCTTTTATTTGTGTTATTATTTTAAATTTATTGTTTGAGCATTATCCCAATCGATGAATTTGTTGGCTGTGCTTATGTCGATAAATTCAAAATCGGTTAGATATTTACGCAACTTTTCTTCGGCTTTTTTTATGCCTACATAAGATTTGAAGCGACGTGCAGGAGGCAGGCCTTTTAGTATGGGTTGTCCTCCGTCGAGATCGCGTGGGTGTATGTATGCCATATTGTAGTCGTGGTTTTTCCTTGTAAGTTTCTTTATGAGGCTGTATGGGAACAAACGGAAATAACCACCTCCTGAATATACAATGTTCTTTCCCGCAACTTGTGCTGTACTTATGGGGAGCTCTTTTATTTTTGTGTCGCCATACTTTATGATGCTTGGTGCTGCGATGGAAAATTCAGGCATACCGCCGTGGGCGTGTTTTGCGGGGAATACAGAACAATCGATCTCTATACCAAGCTCGGAAAGTATTTCAAATGCATAAGCCTCGCTCTTGCGTATGGAGTAACCGGGCGCGCGGAAATACTTTACGGGTTTTCCGCTAATATCTTGCAATAGTTTTATAGAGCTTTCAACATCTTGCTTAAACTCGCTAGGGCTTTGTTGCCACACGAGCTGGTGTGTCATGGTGTGGCTACCTATCTCATATTTCTCGGCAATCTTTTTTACAATATCGGGGTATGTTCTTGCAATCCACCCTATTATAAAGAATGTTGCTTTGGTGTTGGTAGCATCGAGAATACTGAATATACGCTCCATGTTGTCATGGATACGCACCTCGTATTTGCTCCATTGTGCCTCTTTCTGGGTTGCACTAAAGTCGAGCAAATGGAACCACTCTTCTACATCGAATGTAAGTATATTCATTGTTTATCTCTTTGTGGTATTTGTTTAATAACTTTTGCAGGGCGACCGGTTGCTATGGTCCACGCGGGTATGTCCTTTGTAACTAATGAGCCGGCGCCTATTATGGCTCCTTCGCCTACAGTTACGCCTGGCATAACGAAAGACTCCATACCAATTAAACAGCCTTTTTTAAGTACAATGGGCTTTACTATGTAGCCTAAATTCATATAGTCATCGCCGACGCAATAGTCGCTGAAATCTCTTTGATGGCACAACAGACGTACACCGGCTGCTATGCTCACGTGGTCTTCAAGAGTTATCATATCGGCGTGCCCAGGGTCTATTCGTACGTAGTCGCCGATGAAACACTCTTTACCCACTTTGCATCCCATCATACGCATAAATATGGGGCGTAGCTTTCTTGGGTTTATGGGGTGGAGTATAGGCCAGTCCATCATCTTTTCGAGTCTTTTGCGGTAGATGTTGCCAAAGAACTTGCCGAAAACCTTCCCTATTGAAACATCTCCATACTCTTCCTCGCTATAATTAAATCCCATAGCGCGAAGCATTTTGTATGTTGTACTGAGTTTTTTTGCCATAGTCGTTTGCTTTATTCGTAACACTTTTTACCGCTTATTCTTGAAAGAAGAATGTTGCTGCCCCATTTACACAATAGTGCAAAGTGGTGGAGGTACCATCCTATTTTACTTAAATTCATCTTTCTCCAGAAAAGACCTGTAAGGCCTAGTTTCTTAAAAATTTTGGGCGGGTGTTTTATTTGCCCAAGTGAGAAACGGAAAGCGGCTCCCACACCGATGCATATTTTTTTGTCGAGGTGGGGGAGCAGACGCACGGCAAGAAAATCTTGTTTTGGTGCGCGAAGCGAGAGCCATACAATGTTGGCACCACTCTTGTTTATGGTATTTGCAATCTCTTTGTAGTTGTAATCGTCGAGGTTACAAAAGGGTGGTGAGTAGCTACCTACAATGTTTGTTCCCTCTCCCGAGAATTTTTCTTTCATCAGCGTGAGTGTTTCCTCGGTGTCGCCTAAAAGAAAGTGCTTTATATTGCTGTTTTTGTCTTTGAGCATCTCTGTGAATAGATCGGGACCAACAGTTCGCTCCACATTTTTCAAACCCCACAAACGTGCCATCCACACCAAGGGCATACCGTCGGGTGTGCACATAAAGGCTTTGTTCATTATATCGCGGTACTCTTCATTTGCCTTTTTATTGGCATAGGACACCGTGCGCACGTTGGACACGCAAACGTACTCGTTGCGGCCCTCCTCAATAGCTTTTGTTATTTGCGCTATTGCCTTTGCAGGTGTTGTTTGCGATATGTAAACCTTTCCTATGCGATACTTGTCCATATCAGTTACAGTTGTAGTTACAAAGATAGAAAATCTTTATTTATAAAGATGAAATTTTATATATTATAACAAATAAATGTCTTCCAAAGGATGGGTGTTTATAATATTTAAGCTTGCTTGTTAAACTTCTTTATGGCCTCGGCATATATTTTATTAAGTTGCTGAACTTTGCCATCCCAACTGTAATCTTTGGAGCGAAGTACGGCGTTGTTTGCTGCTGCATAGCGCACTTCTTCGTTATTGTTGTAATATTCAATAGCTTCGGCAAGTTGCTTAACTACCTGTTTCTTGTTCTTAATGGGGATTTTGATACCACATTTTTCGTTTATTACGTTGCTGAAGCCGCAATGGTCCATCGCAATTACGGGTAGCCCAAAGGAGAGTGCCTCCAAGAGCACGGTTGAAGTTGCGTCTTTCATTGATGTTATTACAAACAAGTGTGAGTTTTGTGTAATCTCCAAGGCTTTTGAACGCAAAACTTTGCCGTACCAAATGATGTTATTAACGCCCAACTTTGTTGCGAGTTTTTTCCACTTTGTGGTTTCACGGCCATCTCCTATAACGTGTAGCTCATAGTTTCCTTTGTACAATGAGAGGGCCTCGATGAGCAAGTTTAGGGACTTGCCGGGTGTGTGTTGCCCACACCAACATATTCTAAGTGGCTCGTTGTTGTTGCGTTTTTTAATAAGTGGGGGTATGTTGTCTACTGTTCCAACTTCTGGGATAATAGTAGCCTCTCTGTTGTATAGTTTCTTTATGGTATTTTTGCCGTCTTGTGTTGCCGCTATAAGAGCGTCGGCGCGGCGCATAGCTTTCTTAACTCTGCAGCTTGTGCGCATCTGCAGGGCGTTTATAATGTTGCGAAGCCCGTAAAATACAGCACCATAAAGTCCCATCTGTGCTAACATTTGCCAGGGGGTTATGCAAAAACCGCCTATAGGGCCCCAAACAAAGGGCACATCTTTTATTTTCCAAAAATATCCGGGCTCGCGGTATCCCACCATATTAAGTTGGTGCACTATGTCGAACTTCTCTTTTTTGCATAGCTCCATAGCAAGCTCGCCTGCGCGCTTGTGCCACTCTTGGTACATCCAATAATACGATGGCGGATATACTTTTAGAATAAACTCGGGAGTTTTCTTCCTTTTTAGATAGTAGAATTTTATGTTTGTTTCTATGCCGTTTTCTTCGAGATATCTGTCGATCTCGTCTTTGTAATAGGCATTGACAATTACGCTCAAATCGTGCTCTTTGGACAGGGTGTTGATGAATTTCCATCCCATACCAGGCTCGGAGCCCAAATATGGTGAACAAGCATAACAATTTATTAGTATTTTCATTGCTGTTAATTTGCTATGGCGTTATCTATCAATATTTTTGTTATATTCTTCTCGAAGCCTTTTAAGGTGTAACGGCTCTTGTATATGTCGTACCCTTTTTTACCATATGTGGTGCTTTTGCTTTTGTCGGTGATGAACTCTTCTATGGCTGTGGCCAGGGCTTGAGCCTCTTTTTGCGGGCAGATGATGCCGTTTACTCCTGTTTCCACTATGTCGGGGATGCCGCCCTCGTTGGTGGTGACAATGGGGAGCTTGTGTTGCATAGCCTCTAATAGCACAAGGGGGAATGCATCGTTTTTTGTAGGGTGCACAAATATATCGGCATTCTCAAGGTGTTTCTCCTTGTCTTTGCCATACTGTGGCCCGTGGTATGTAATTACTTGTTCAAGCCCGCGATTTTCTATCTCTTTTTCAAAAATTTCTTTTGTAATTTGCTTGCTCTCGCCACCTACAAAGTTGCAACAGAACTTGTAGCCTTTCTCTTTTAGAATTTTGCAGGCGTCGAGCAGGTGGTATACTCCTTTAGTCTCTATGAGGTTTGAAAGGAATAGCAGCTGGGGCACAGCGTTGTTGCGTGAGAAGTGTGGCTCCTCGGCGAAAAGTTCGGGTATGCCGTTGGGGCATATTACAACTTGTTCTCGCTTTACAATTTTTTCTATGTCGGGGTATAGGTGCCACGATAGCAATATAACTTTTGCTCCGCGGTACACGATGGGCAATAACCACTTGTAGGGCGCGCGGTCTACGCACAAACTCATACCCTTGTTGTGCTGGTGAATTACTATTTTGCGGCCAAACAGCTTGCAAAGTAGTACAAAGGGGGCGTCTTTTAAGAAACCGGCATCGCGACAGGATATTGCAAGGTAGCAAAGTGAGTAGCGGTGTGTGAGTAGTTTCCAAAGGGTTATGAAGTAGGCGGCTATGAAACGTATGTATTTATTTATAGATCTCTTGCCTATCTCGTCGATGTTGCGCGATGTGGATAGGTTGACAAAGTCGCACGAGGCTGCTTCACCGAGCTCTTTGCACTCTTGTATGTACTTGCTCACCATGCCCGAGCCGTGCACGGGCGGTGGAAGCGGGGTAATGAAGAGTATGCGTGGTTTTTTCATTGGTTGAATAACTAAAAAGGTGTTTTTATTATTCTTTCCACATAGCCTTTGCGGTGTGATTTGATACTTGCTTCTCTTTTGGGGGGAGTTGCATATAGTTGTTGTAGTTGGTTTTTAGGTATGTATCCCAATCTTTGGGGGCGTTGTATTTTTTCCCCTCAAAGTCGACCTTTGCATATTCTTGGAACATCTCTTTGTCGAAAATTTCTTTGTATGCAAGCTGCGAACACATGCTACTAACCTTCTCGCAATCGTTGTAGTTGTTACGGGTTACAACTTTTTGTATTTTACCTATTAAATAGCTTGTGGTGAAGGGCAAGAGAAGAATTTTTGTAAACATGATAGAGAGATTCTTCAAAGGAGAACGTCCTGTGATGCTTGCTTTTTTGGCATTGAGCAATCTGCGCCATCTTCTCGACTCAAAGGCTTGCTGTTTCTCCTTGATGCCGTCGATGGGGAAGATGTCGATATATATGCCGTACTCGTTTTTGTTGTACAACCCCTCGATTACTATGGTACGGGTGTCGTGTACCTTGGCAAAGGGTATGGTATAGTCCTTTGTTATGCTGTGGTCGAGTACCTGATAGTGCTCTTTCTCGCTGCGGTATGTTGCGAGAAAACGGTCATAGTCGGGGCGAGGCATATGTATGTCGATGTCGTCGTCCCAGGGGATGTAGCCTTTGTGGCGTATGGCGCCGAGTAGTGTTCCGTAGGCCAGGCAGTATTTTAGGTTGTTTTTCTCGCAGAAAGATACCACGTCGTCCAAAATCTCGACTTGTAGTTTTTTTCTCTCGTTAAGCTCTATCTCTTTCATATATTTTTATTTTTCGATGAGTTTTGTTCCCCAATTATATATTTTGTCTATTGTGGGTGTGTCGATGTTTAGCTCGCGAGCTTTCTCGTAGAGGAAACGAAGGCCGTAGAAGAAATCTTCTTGGAAGTAACGGCTCTCGAGGTCGGGTTGCCAGCCTTTCTCACTCTCCACCATAGGGGCCATTACATTCTTGAAACCCTCGATAGAACGTATCTTAGCTGTGAGGCTTGCTGCGTCGTAGCTTTCGTAATATTCGAGTATGGGCTTTAGGAAGTTGGGAGACACGGGCAGGTGTGAGAGTATCTTGAATAGCTCTTTGTCGAGTGCTATGAGATTCTCCGATGCTGTGTCGGTCCACTCGCGGTAGAAGAAGTATTGATGGTCGTAGTACACATCCTTGTTCCAGGTGGCAAAAAGGTCGTACAGACGCGAGGGGTGCAGTATGGGGTTGCTGTTGTTGAAACTTGCCTCGTAGTAGTTCTTCAACAGCTTTACCGGGCGGTCGAAAAGTTCTTCGATAGTTTTTTTGAATTCCTCTTTGTTGTTGCTGTTCTCGACTGCAACGTTATGCTCGGGCTTGTAGCCTAGCAGGTGGGCGCTTTTTCCATACTCTTTTGTGCGGGCGATGAGGGGCACACGCTGGAAACCCCAAAGGGGTACATCGGTGCCGAAAATTTTCATTGCCTCGAAGAAGAAACCTGTGGAACTGAAGACGCTGCCCACGTAGGTCCCAGCCGAGACATAGGGCTTTATATTCTCAAGCTCTTGTTTTATGGCGAAACCTGGGAGACACAATAAAACAATGTCGGCTTCGGCAATAACCTCTTGCGGGTTGCTCGATATTTTATGGAGCTTGCCCGTGAAGGTATCTCCTTCGGGTGTTTCAATCTCGAGTTGTTGCTCCCACCTTTCGGGTTTGCGGGTGAGGATGTTAACCTTTACATTCTCCTTTGCTCCCAGATAGCCTGCTACGACGTGTCCTAGAGAGCCTCCACCGCATATGCATACTGTTTTCATTTTTCCAGAGTTTTAAGTGATGCAATGAGACGGCTGTTGTCGTTGTGGTCGCGCACAGCTATGCGCATATATTGCTTGCCATCGAAACCGCCCTTGCCCGAGCAGTCGCGCATGAGTATATTGTGCTCTTTGAGCATTCTCAATACAAGCTCATTTGCGGTATAGGGGGGCAGAACTTCGACGAGGAAGTAGTTGGCTTGCGAGGGAATAACGCGCAAGAAACTTATCTGGCGCAGCTTGCTCTCAAAGTCGTTGCGCTCCTCAATGAATTTGTCGCAAGCGCGTTTGTAGTCTTTCTCGTATTTGGTGTATATCTGCATAAAGAACTCGCAGAATGAGTTTATGTTCCATATGCTGACCATCTTTTTCATTTTGGCTATGATGGCAGTGTCGGCCGAGCAGAGGATGCCCAAACGTATACCGGGAACGCCGTAGCTTTTGCTGATGGACTTCATAACTACCATACCGGGGTATGTCTCCAAAATTTCGTCGTGAAGGAGGGTGTTGTTTTCCCATCCCTCGCTGAAGTCGACAAAGCTTTCGTCGACGATGAAGCGCACACCACGCTCTTGGCACCACTTGGCGAGGGTGAGTATGTCGTTAAGGGGTATAAAGTTGCCCGAGGGGTTGTCGGGGTTTATGAGCAGGAGGTTGTCTACGGGGTTTTTGCCGAAGAAGTCTATGAGGTCTTGCGCGGTATAGCGGAACTCGTCGTTTTGGGGTACAAAGGTTACGAGTGTGTCGCTGTCGCGGCGGTTGGGGTACTCTTCGAATGTGGGGCGGGTGATGCCGAGTGTGCCTGGCAGCAGCTCCATAAGTGCTTTTATGAGCTCGGCGGCTCCGTTACCGGGTATTATGTACTCTTCTTTTATACCCCAGCACTTGCTTGCAAGCAGGGTGTTTACCTTCAAACCCGAGGGGTACTCTGCTATGAGGGTGCGGAAGTTGGCTTGCATCTCGTCGATTATCTTTGAGGAGCGGAAGTAGGGGTTTACCAGGTAGCAGAAGTCGAGCATCTTGGGGAAACGCCAGTAACCTCCGAAGCGGCCGTAGTACTTGCGCATTATGTCTTTTTCTTCGGCAAAGAGAGCCTCGGCTATGTCGAGGTCTTGCTTGTCGTCTATCTCGTACCACTTTTCGTTGGTGATGGGCAAGGCTTTGAGCTCTTTGCTGTTGAGGAAGGTGATTATGCGTAGTACGTTTTCGTAGTACTCGTTGTTGCCCACGGCTTTTGAGTAGGCCTCGAGGAAGGGGATGTATTTTGTTTTGCTAAATTCTTTGGAGAACTTGTATATATTTATGGTTTTGTAGTATTTGTCGACATCGCTGTATTGGAAGGCGGCTTTGGGGACAAAGTTTACAATGTTGTTCTCGTCGTCTATGCGCACCATGGTGCCGTCCATCCAAGTCTCGTATTTGGCTACGAGGGCGAGGTTGGGGTAGGGGTTATCGATGATGAGAGAGAAGAGGCGGTCGTCGAAGATGAGGTCGCTCTCTATGAGCAGGGTGTCGTCTTCTTGCATCTGCTCCTTGGCGAGGGCAAGGGAGTATATGTTGTTGGTCTTGTCGTAAATGGGGTTGTTTACATACTCAATCTTTAGAGTGTTGTTGTAGTTATCGCCCAAATAGTTCATTAGTTTCTCGCCTTCGTATCCCACAACTATCACAACGCGTGATAGGTTGAGTTTTGATAGTTGGGTGAGTACGCGGTCTATTAAGCGTACACCGTTTACCGGTACCATACACTTGGTGTTGTCTTTGGTATACTCGCCGAGGCGTTTACCCATACCTGCTGCCAAAATAATTGCTTGCATAATTCTTGAGTTTTTTGTTTTAGTCGTTCCCGTAAGCACAGCCAAGCGCTTGCGGGAGGTGTTTTGCTTTTTTTGTAGAGGGTGGCTGAGTTTTGTTATTTTGTGTACTCGGCGTAGTTGCGTCCCCTGTATTTTTTTGTGAGAAGATATTGTTTGATGTATATGCCGTTAAAGGTTTTTTGCAGGCGATATAAAATGCGGCTGAAGATGGAGATGTTCTTGTAGTTGAAGTCGGCAAACTCTACCTTCATAACCTTGCGGTCGCGTGTCCATATGTTGTCCTCGCCGTCGTCGCCCGATGTCTTTGTTCCCTCGTAGAGGCGTATGGCGCCGATGAACTTTTTGCTGTGTGCGACTTTGTAACCGGCACGCAACTGGCGCATAAGGAACTCCATATCCATACAGGCGTGTCTTTTCTCGTTGATGTAGCCTATCTTGTCGAAAATTTCTCTCTTCCACGCCCAGCTCTGTTGTGCAACGCTTATCAAGCCGCGGCGGTACATAAAAGGAACGAGCTTGGGGAGTATGTGGAAGTATAGTATGTTGTCTTTGTCGTCGATGCGTATTGTTTGTGCCATGTATACCGAGCAGTCGGGGTGCTCGTTGTAC
>JAZKYU010000054.1:0-13428 GCA_045612305.1 Bacteroidaceae bacterium | reverse complement strand
CCCCCCCCCAAAAAAAAACTTTTGCTGGTTAGTAAAAAAGGAGGAGCCGGTCATCGGCCCCTCCTTTCGATTATCTTACGTTAGGTCTATTTTACTTTACTTCCTCAAACTCAGCGTCCTGAACATCGTCGCCAGCATTGTTGTTGCTCTGCTGGTTGCCTGCGTTCTGCTGGCCGCCTTGAGCACCCTGTGCGCCGCTCTGTGCATACATCTCTGCACTTGCTGCCTGCCAAGCGTTGTTGAGCTCGGCTGTTGCGGCGTCGATAGCAGCGATGTCTTGTGCTTTGTGTGCCTCCTCGAGCTTCTGAACAGCAGCCTCGATGGGAGCTTTTTTGTCGGCGGGTATTTTGTCGCCAAGCTCGCTGAGCTGGTTCTTTGTCTGGAACACCATAGAATCGGCCTGGTTGAGCTTGTCAATCTTCTCGCGCTCTTTCTTGTCGGCATCGGCGTTTGCCTCGGCCTCTTGTTTCATGCGCTCAATCTCCTCTTTGCTCAAGCCCGATGAAGCCTCGATGCGGATAGCCTGCTCCTTGCCGGTTGCTTTGTCTTTTGCCGAAACTTTGAGGATACCGTTTGCGTCGATATCGAAGGTTACCTCAATCTGGGGCACGCCGCGACGTGCGGGAGCGATGCCTGTGAGGTTAAACTGGCCGATAGATTTGTTCTGGTTGGCCATAGGACGCTCACCTTGCAAAACGTGTATAGTAACCTCTGTTTGGTTGTCGGCTGCGGTAGAGAAGGTTTCGCTCTTCTTGCAGGGGATAGTAGTGTTTGCGTCGATGAGCTTGGTCATTACACCGCCGAGGGTCTCGATACCCATAGAAAGGGGAGTTACGTCGAGGAGCACGATGTCGCCCACGCCGCCCTCTTTGTTGAGGATAGCACCCTGGATAGCAGCACCTACGGCTACAACCTCGTCGGGGTTAACGCCCTTTGAAGGAGCTTTGCCGAAGAAGTCTTCTACAATCTTCTGCACTGCGGGGATACGTGTTGAGCCACCTACAAGGATAACCTCGTCGATGTCTGAGTTGCTCAAGCCGGCGTCGCTCATAGCGCGTTTGCAGGGCTCCAAGCAAGCCTGTATGAGGCCGTGAGCCAAAGACTCGAATTTAGCACGGGTAAGTGTCTTAACCAAGTGTTTGGGGCCTGTTGCAGTTGCGGTGATGTAGGGGAGGTTAATCTCGGTAGATGTTGTTGAAGAGAGCTCGATTTTTGCTTTCTCGGCAGCCTCCTTCAAACGTTGCAAAGCCATAGGGTCGGCTTTGAGGTCGGTGCCTTCCTCCTGCATAAACTCGCCAGCAAGCCAGTCGATGATTACCTGGTCGAAGTCGTCACCACCAAGGTGTGTGTCACCGTTTGTTGAGAGTACCTCGAATACACCGCCACCAAACTCAAGAATAGAGATATCGAAAGTACCACCACCAAGGTCGAACACAGCAATCTTCATATCCTTGTTTGCTTTGTCGATACCGTAGGCAAGAGCAGCGGCAGTGGGCTCGTTTACAATGCGCTTAACCTCGAGACCTGCAATCTGACCAGCCTCTTTTGTGGCCTGGCGCTGTGAGTCAGAGAAGTATGCGGGCACGGTGATAACAGCCTCTGTAACCTCCTGTCCCAAGTAGTCCTCGGCAGTTTTCTTCATCTTCTGCAAAATCATAGCCGAAATTTCCTGGGGTGTGTAGAGGCGGCCGTCGATGTCGACGCGGGGCATGTTGTTCTCCTCAACTACTTTATAAGGTACGCGAGAGATCTCTTTGCTCACCTGCTGCCAGTTCTCACCCATAAAACGCTTGATAGAGAAGATGGTGCGTTTGGGGTTTGTGATAGCCTGACGCTTTGCGGGGTCGCCCACTTTACGCTCGCCACCATCGACGAAAGCTACGATAGAGGGTGTTGTGCGTTTGCCCTCGCTGTTTGTGATAACCACGGGCTCGTTGCCCTCAAAAACCGATACACAAGAGTTTGTTGTACCTAAATCGATACCAATAATTTTTCCCATAATTTTTATTCTTTTTTATTTATTATTCAACTTTGTTTTTGGCGCTTTTGTTCGCCTGTCGATGATTAAAGAGCAAAGTGTGTGCCAAAATATTTTTTGCCCTCCAAAGGGCGTTTTGTGCGTCGTATGTGTCGCTTTTTTGTGTCAAAAGTATGACAAATTGTCGCAAAAGTGTGTCACGCACGTGTTGGGCGGGTCTGTAATGGGGCTTGCGCTTGAGGGTGAAATCTGCCGTGGTTTGTGGGCGTGGACCAAGCCTTGGTATAAAAAATAAATAAATTTATTTTGTTCTCCCCTCGGCTTTCATTATATTTGCAAATAAATTGGCAGTTTGCGCCTTTTTGTGTAATTTGAATAAGCGAACAATAATTATAAACCTTTCTAAAAAGTAAACCAAAATGGGAAAAGTTTTAATCATCGGCGCCGGTGGCGTGGGTACAGTTGCTGCTTTTAAAGTAGCGCAGAACAGCGATGTTTTCACCGAAATTATGATTGCTAGCCGCACTCGATCAAAGTGTGATGCGATAGTGAAGGCTATAGGTAACCCCAATATCAAGACAGCTGCGGTTGATGCCGACAGCGTTGAGGAGCTTGTAGCGTTGTTCAACAGCTTCAAGCCCGAGATTGTTATCAACGTGGCTCTTCCTTATCAAGACCTCACAATTATGGAGGCTTGTTTGCAATGTGGTGTAAACTACCTCGATACAGCCAACTACGAGCCTAAAGATGAGGCACACTTTGAGTACAGCTGGCAGTGGGCCTACCACGAGCGCTTTAAAGAGGCTGGTCTCACAGCTATCCTCGGTTGCGGTTTCGACCCGGGTGTGAGCGGTGTGTACACAGCTTATGCAGCAAAGCATTACTTTGACGAGATACACTATCTCGACATCGTAGACTGCAACGCAGGCGACCACCACAAAGCGTTTGCAACAAACTTCAACCCCGAGATTAACATACGCGAGATTACACAAAAGGGCCGTTACTACCAAGATGGCAAGTGGGTTGAGACAGGTGCTTTGGAGATACACCAACCCATCACATACCCCAACGTAGGCCCCCGCGAGTCTTACCTCTTGTTCCACGAGGAGTTGGAGTCTTTGACAAAGAACTTCCCCACAATTAAGCGTGCTCGTTTCTGGATGACATTTGGCCAGGAGTATCTCACTCACTTGCGCGTTATTCAGAACATCGGTATGGCACGTATCGACGAGATCGACTACAACGGTATGAAGATTGTTCCTTTGCAGTTCTTGAAGGCCGTTCTTCCCAACCCCCAGGACTTGGGCGAGAACTACGAGGGTGAGACCTCTATCGGCTGTCGCATACGCGGTATAAAGGATGGCAAGGAGCGCACATACTACGTTTATAACAACTGCAGCCACCAAGAGGCCTACAAAGAGACAGGTATGCAGGGCGTGAGCTACACAACAGGTGTTCCCGCAATGATAGGTGCTATGATGTTCCTCAAAGGTTTGTGGCGCAAACCAGGTGTGTGGAATGTGGAGCAGTTCGATCCCGATCCCTTCATGGAGCAGTTGAACAAGCAAGGCCTTCCCTGGCACGAGGAGTTTGACAAAGATTTGGAGCTTTAATATACAAGACAGACAAAATGGCAAAGAAAGAAGATTTGGAAAATGTGGCAGGCAGTGAGAAGCTTCGCGCTCTGCAGGCCGCTATGGACAAGATAGAAAAGAATTTCGGCAAGGGCTCAATTATGAAGCTCGGCGACGATAGCTACGAGGATATAGATGTTATCCCCACAGGCTCTGTGGGCCTTAACGCTGCGTTGGGTGTGGGAGGTTTCCCCCGTGGCCGTATAATTGAGATTTATGGTCCCGAGTCGTCGGGTAAGACAACTCTTGCTATACACGCGATAGCCGAGGCGCAGAAGATGGGTGGTATAGCTGCCATCATCGATGCAGAGCACGCCTTCGACCGCTTCTATGCGCAGAAACTTGGCGTGGATATTGACAACTTGCTCATATCGCAGCCCGACTGTGGTGAGCAGGCTCTCGAGATAGCCGAGCAGCTTATACGCTCGTCGGCCATCGATATAATTGTTATAGACTCTGTGGCTGCGCTCACTCCCAAAGCGGAAATTGAGGGCGAGATGGGCGACAACAAGGTGGGCCTCCAGGCGCGTCTTATGTCGCAAGCCTTGCGCAAGCTTACATCGGCTATAAGCAAGACAAAAACAACCTGTATTTTCATCAACCAGCTGCGCGAGAAGATAGGCGTTATGTTCGGTAACCCCGAAACAACAACAGGTGGTAACGCTCTTAAGTTCTATTCGTCGGTGCGCTTGGATATACGCCGCGTGAGCCAGATAAAAGATGGCGAGGACCCTATAGGTAACCAGGTACGTGTAAAGGTTGTGAAGAACAAGGTGGCTCCTCCCTTCCGCAAAGCAGAGTTTGATATTATGTTTGGCGAGGGTATCTCGCGCGTGGGCGAGATTGTAGACCTTGGCGTGCAGTATGGCGTGGTTAAAAAGAGCGGCTCGTTCTTCAGCTACGGCGATACAAAGCTTGCGCAGGGTCGCGACCGCACAAAGGCTCTCCTTGCCGACAACCCCGAACTTGCCGAGGAACTCGAGAACAAGATAGCCGAAGCTATGAAAAACATTACTAATAATATAGAAGAATAATAGATGAAAAAGAATTTTTTATTGATTGCTCTTGCTTTTGCCGGCGTTAGCGCGTTTGCGCAGGATGCTGCAAAAACAGAGGCTGCTGCACCTGAGTTTACAGTTGTAAAAGAGAACCCCATCACAAGCATTAAGAATCAAAACCAGGCAGGTACCTGCTGGTGCTACTCTTCGTTGGCCTTCATTGAGTCGGAGCTCCTTCGTATGGGTAAAGGCGAGTACGACTTCTCTGAGATGTATATTGTGCATAATACATATCTCGACCGCGCCGACAAAGCAGTGCGCACACACGGCGATGCTTCTTTCTCGCAGGGTGGCTCGTTCTACGATGTTATCTATGGTATGAAAACCTTCGGTCTTGTGCCCGAGAGCGAGATGCGTCCCGGTGTTATGTACGGCGACACTTTGAGCGTTCACAACGAGTTGTCGGCTGTAGCTGACGCTGTGGTGGCTGCTATTGCAAAAGGCAAGCATCGCAGTCTTCAGGTTGGTGCCGACAAAAAGCCTTTGTGGAAAAAATGTATCGAGGAGATACACGACATCTACCTTGGCGAGCGTCCCGATAAATTTACATACAAAGGCAAGGAGTATACACCTAAATCGTTCTACGAGTCTCTTGGTCTTAACGCCGATGACTATATCTCGTTGACATCGTACACACATCACCCCTTCTACGACTCTTTTGTTCTCGAAATTCAGGACAACTGGCGCTGGGCTAAGTCTTATAACCTCCCCATCGACGAGTTTATGCAGGTTTTCGATAATGCTATTATGGAGGGCTACACCATCGCTTGGGGTAGCGACGTGAGCGAGGCCGGTTTTACTCGTGACGGTAAGGCTACTATGCCCGATGCAGGCAAGAGTGCAAGCCTCGAGGGTAGCGATATGGCTAAATGGCTCAAATTGAGCGAGGCTGACAAGAAAAACACTCCCAAACCCTCTACCGAAAAGTGGTGTACACAGGAGGAGCGCCAGGTTGCTTACGACAATTGGGAAACAACCGACGACCACGGTATGCAGATTTACGGTATCGCAAAGGATAAAGATGGCGTTGAGTACTATATGGTTAAGAACTCTTGGGGTGAGGCCGGTAAGTACAAAGGTATCTGGTATGCGTCTAAGGCGTTTGCTCGCTACAAGACTATGAACATAGTTGTTCACAAGAACGCTATTCCCAAAGATATTCGCAAGAAGTTGGGTATTAAGTAATATATCTTTTATCTGATATTTGGGCGGCCCGAAATTTCGGGCCGCCTTTTTTGTGGTTAATTTATGTAAAATATTCAATACAAAATGTCGCTTAAACTTGTTTGTATGTAAATAATACTTTACATTTGTGGAGCTACTTGTAGTTGGTGCACACTGCAAGTGGCAGAAAGTGGTATTATTTAAATTAAAACAATGTATTATGAAGAATTTTAAACTTTTGCCCCACGCGTGGCAGACTGCAGGCTGGGGTGTTGTTGGTGGCGGTATTGCGCTGTTGCTTTATTCTCTTTTTATGGAAACTAACTCTGATGTGTTTTTTGCAAGTACACCGTGGGTTTTCGGTTGCGCTTTGAAGACTATCGGCTTTTTAATCATAGCTTTTTCCCGGGAGGCGTTTGAGGATGAACGTGTCGAGAGTATTCGTTTTAACACGCTCGGGATAGTTGCCGTGGTGTATGCTGTTATGCTTTTGGGTTACCCAGCTATGGATGTTATACTTGTCTATTTTACCTTGCTTGAACCTATGGGTGTTGCTGAGTTTACGGCTGTGAGAGGGGTGGTGGGTATTCTGCCTTTGTATGTTATATTGTTTAAAATTAATGTTTGGGTACAAAATAGGAGTTTGAGTTATGAAGAATAATTTGCGTGTGGAGCGTGCCAAGCTACGTATGACACAACTGGAACTTGCTGAAAAGGTGAATGTGAGCCGGCAGACGATTGTTGCCATAGAGCAGGGGAAGTTTAATCCCTCGACTGTGCTTGCGTTGCGTCTGTCTCAGGTGTTCGCAGTTTCGGTAAATGAAATTTTTGAATTAGAGGAAGGTGATTGGTGAGTTCTTCTTTTAGTTAAAAGTAGCTTGCCGGTTGCTTATTTGGCATAAAAAAAGCTCGGTTTTGCAAAAAAAATGGCAAAACCGAGCTTTTTTTTGTGTTTTTTACTACCTTTACAAGTTGAAGAAATTATCTTGCATAGAGTAGTGCGTGTGAAAACTTGCGTGGTTGAACGTGAGTGCAGTGATGAGTGTTTTTAATACATACCCCGGTGGTTAACGACGCGCAAGGAAATTTCTCGCGAGCAAAGCAAAAAATAAAAACAATATATAATGGGTCAAAAATGGAAATATCAACCTCCGACATACGAACAAACTGTAGCAGCTAACACCCTGGCTGCGGAGTTGGATATGAGCCCCATACTTTGCAGCCTGCTCGTGAAACGTGGCATAAAAAACGCAGGGGAGGCAAAAGCCTTCTTCCGTCCGCGCCTTTCGGGTCTTCACGATCCCTTCCTTATGAACGATATGGACATAGCGGTGGAGCGTTTGAACAGAGCTTTGGGGCGCAAGGAACGCATTTTGGTATATGGCGACTACGACGTCGATGGTACCACCGCGGTAGCCTTGGTCTATAAATTCCTGCAACAGTTCTCGTCGAATATAGACTATTATATTCCCGACCGTAACGAGGATGGTTACGGCATCTCGAAACGAGGTGTCGACTATGCTTGCTCCACCGGAGTGAAACTTGTGATTGTGCTCGACTGTGGCATAAAAGCAATTGAGGAGATTGCCTATGCAAAGTCGTTGGGCATAGATTTTATTGTGTGCGATCACCATATGCCCGACGAGGAGCTTCCTTGCGCTGTGGCTATACTAAACCCCAAGCGTGCCGACAGCACCTACCCCTATCCCCACCTGTCGGGTTGTGGCGTGGGCTTTAAGTTTATGCAGGCTTTTGCGATGAACAACGCTATCCCCGCCGAGCAACTATACACCTTACTCGACCTTGTGGCTGTGAGCATCGCGTCGGATCTTGTGCCCATAATGGGGGAAAACCGCATACTTGCCTACCACGGTATAAAGCAACTTAATCACGCGCCAAGCACAGGTCTTAAGGCAATAATACAGGTTTGCAACTTGCGCGACAAGGAGATAAACATAAACGATATAATCTTCAAAATAGGGCCACGCATAAACGCGTCGGGCCGCATACAGCAAGGCAAGGTGGCGGTAGACCTGCTCATAGAGAACAACTTGCCCACAGCGCTTATGATGAGCGAGCAGATAAACGAGTTTAACGAGGCACGCAAGGAACTCGACAAGAGCATGACCGAGGAGGCTAACAAAATAGTGGAAAACCTCGAAAGCTTTGCCGAGCGTCGTGCTATAGTTATCTTTAACGAAGACTGGCACCGAGGGGTTATAGGTATTGTGGCCTCTCGCCTCACCGAGGTCTATTATCGTCCAGCGGTGGTTATAACCTGCACGGGTGATATAGCAACAGGCTCGGCACGTTCTGTAACCGGTTTCGATGTGTACAAGGCGATAGAAAACTGCCGCGACCTGCTCGAAAACTTTGGCGGTCACACCTACGCCGCAGGCTTCTCGCTTAAGGTTTCCAACATCGCAGCCTTTGCAGCACGTTTCGAGGAGTTTGTGGCCGGTAACATACTGCCCGAGCAGACCGACCCTATTATTGAAATTGATGCCGAGATTGATTTTCACCAAATAAGCCGTAAATTCTTCAACGACCTGAAGAAATTTGCACCTCACGGTCCCGACAACACAAAACCCATCTTCAGCACGCGTAACGTGTGCGACTATGGCACGAGCAAGGTTGTGGGGCGTCGTCAAGAGCACATAAAGCTAGAGCTTGTCGATAACAAGTCGAACACTATACTCAACGGTATAGCCTTCGGCCAGAGCCGTCAGGCCAAGTACATAAAGTCGAAACAGTTGTTCGATATATGTTACACACTTGAGGACAACACCTACAAACACGGCGAGGTGCAGCTGCAGATAGAGAGCATACACACAAACGCTACTCGCTGACAGGGGTATGAACTATAGGGAAATTCTTAAAAAATATTGGGGCTACGACGATTTTCGCGGTATACAGCGCGAGATTATCGAGAGTGTGGGCGCTGGGCGCGACACCTTGGGGCTTATGCCTACGGGTGGTGGAAAGAGTATAACCTTTCAAGTGCCAACCCTTGCGGGCGATGGCTTGTGTATTGTGGTTACACCCCTCATAGCCCTTATGAAAGACCAGGTTGCCAACCTGCGCAGCCGGGGTATAAAAGCTGCGGCTATATACTCGGGTATGAAGAACAGCGAAATTATAGTCGCTCTCGAAAACTGCATCTTCGGCAACTATAAATTTCTCTATATATCTCCCGAGCGCATCGCCTCTGACCTTTTTCTCACAAAAGTAAAGCGCATACCGGTAAAGCTCATAACCATCGACGAGGCACACTGTATATCGCAGTGGGGGCACGACTTTCGCCCTGCCTACCGCCGCATAAAAGAGCTACGCACTCTTTTCCCCACCGTGCCCGTGCTTGCGCTCACTGCAACAGCCACCCCCGAGGTTGTTAAGGATATACAGCAGCAGCTCTCTTTTAGAGAGGAAAACTGCTATAGTATGAGCTTCGAGCGCAAAAACCTTGTTTATGTGGTGCGTCACACCGAAAATAAGTTACAAGAGCTGTTGCACATTCTCTCGCGCATAAAAGGCTCGGCTATAGTGTACACGCTCAATCGCAAGAAAACAAAAGAGGTGTGCGAGTTTCTTGTAGCATCGGGGGTTACAGCCGAATATTACCACGCGGGGCTCTCTGTGGAGACAAAAGATGCCCGCGAGGAGGCTTGGAAAAACGGGCGTTCGCGTGTTATGGTGTCGACAAATGCCTTCGGTATGGGTATCGACAAACCCGACGTACGTCTTGTGGTGCACATCGACCTGCCAAGCTCCATAGAGGCATACTTCCAAGAGGCGGGGCGTGCGGGGCGCGATGGCAACCGTGCCTATGCTGTTACTCTCTTTAGCCGTGTCGACAAGCAGACGGCGTCGCGACGCCTTTCCGATAACTATCCCTCGAAGGAGTTTATAGCCGAGGTCTACGACGACATCTGTTACTACTACCAGATGGCCTTGCACGACGGGCTTAACTGCACCTTTGAGTTTGCCCTTAACGACTTTTGTAAAATGTACCACCTGCCCACGTTGCCCACCGACAGTGCCTTGCGCATACTCACTCGTATGGGTTATATAGAGTATGTCGAGGAGATGGAGTATGCATCGCGTGTGCGGTTTATTGTGGACAAAAATTCTCTGTATCGTTTCAAAGGGCTCCCTGCCGACTACGAACTTTTGATAAACGCCATAATGCGCAATTATAGCGGCCTTTTTGCCGACTATGCCTTTATCGACGAGCGTTACTTGTCGCGTGTGACAAAGCTTGCAAGGCATCGTATGTATGAAATTCTTGTCTCTTTGTCACAAAAAAGACTCATACAGTATGCCCCGTCGAAAAAGTGCCCCATAATAACCTTTACACGCCACCGCGTGCTCTCGAAGGATTTAAATTTTGCCCCCGAGGTTTACGAAGAGCGTCGCGCCGCGTTTGCCGACAGGCTTAACGCCGTGATAAAATATGCGGTGAGCGACGATGCGTGTCGCAGCCGCAGCCTGCTTGCCTACTTTGGCGACACTGCCGCCGGCGACTGCGGTTTTTGCGATGTGTGCGTGGCACGACGTGCCGAGGAGAAGGAGCGCCCAGCCTCGCCTGTCGACGATGTGGCGCGTGTGATGCAGCTGCTTGCCGACGGAAAACCGCACGACCTTTCCGCTTTCGACTCTCTGGGGCTCTCGCGTGCTCGCTTGGCAGCCTTGTTTCGCGAGCTTTGCGACGAGGAGAGGGTAGTTGTGGTCGACGGCAAAGTTAAAAAGTGTGATAAATAAATTTGAGTTATATAACAGCCTAAAATAAATATTTCTAAGATGGAAGTTGCGCTATATTTGTTGCCTGTGACACTGGGCGACACACCTGTTAAAAATGTTTTGCCGCAATATAACGCCGAAATTATAGCCGGCATACGCCACTTTATAGTGGAAGATGTGCGCTCGGCAAGGCGCTTTTTACGTGCGGTAGATGCAAAGTTTGATATCGATGGCTCGCAGTTTTTTGAGCTTAACAAGCACACCTCGCCCGCCGATATTGCAGGCTTTTTAAAACCCCTGCAAGAGGGCAAGCCTATGGGTGTAATATCCGAGGCCGGGTGCCCAGCTGTAGCCGACCCCGGCGCCGACGTTGTGGCCATAGCACAGCGCAAAGGGCTCAAAGTGGTGCCTCTTGTGGGCCCGTCGAGCATAATACTCTCGGTTATGGCATCGGGCTTCAACGGGCAGAGCTTTGCTTTCCACGGCTACTTGCCCATAAAACCCGAGGAACGTGCCAAAAGGTTACGTCAGCTGGAGCAACGCATCTATGGCGAGGAGCAAACACAATTGTTTATAGAAACACCTTACCGCAACAACAAAATGGTAGAGGATATATTAAAAACCTGCCGCCCGCAAACAAAGCTCTGCATAGCTGCCAACCTCACCTGTGCCGACGAGTATGTGCACACCCGCACCGTAAAAGAGTGGAAGGGGCGCGTGCCCGACCTCTCTAAAATCCCCTGCATCTTCCTTATATATAAATAAGGAGTTTGGTAGCTTGTTCCTCTGTTTTAGAGCCTTTTTTACCGCAATGTGGGTGCAAAAAGAACAATAAGGGGTTAAATTGTACACTTTTTACGTTAAAAAGTTAATATGTTACTAGGCGTGTTGCACAAAACAAGTATCTTTGTGAAGTGATTATGAGGGCGAGCCCTCTTTTAAAATTTAGACAACAACTTTTTAAATTTTATATTTATGATGAAAAGAGTTTTTTCTACTATCGCAGTAGCTTCATTTGCAATCGCATCGTTTGCAGGTGGTCTTTTGACAAACACAAACCAAAGTGCATCGTTTGTTCGTAACCCCGCTCGTTACGCCTCTTTGGAGACCGATGCTATCTACTTCAACCCCGCGGGTACCGCTTTCTTGAACGAGGGCTGGTCTTTCTCGGGTAACTGGCAGATGATTTGGCAGCAGCGCGACGTTGAGAACAGCGGTAAAACTTATGAGGGCAAGGTTTATGTTCCCTGTATGCCTACACTCTTTGCTGCTTACAAAACAGGTGACTGGACATTCAGTGGTTTCTTTGGTATGCCTGGTGGTGGCGGTAACGCACAGTTTGATAATGGTCTTCCTATGTTCGATGCTTTGGGTGGTGGTCTTGCACAATCTATCAACCCAGCACTTTCAGCAGGTTCTTCTTTTGAGTCTACACAGTACCTCTTCGCTCTTCAACTAGGTGCTGCTTACCAGATTAACGATAACCTCTCGGTTTATGGCGGTATCCGCACAAACTACACAAGCCTCAGTTACGAGGGCGAGATAAACGCTCTTATGCCCACAGGTGCTACAGTAGCAAATATTCTTGCTCTTGAGTTGACACAAACCGGTATAGCTTTTGCGCCCATCGTTGGTGTTGACTACAAGGTAGGTAAACTTAATGTCGGTGTAAAATATGAGTTCCGCGCTGTAAACCACATAGAGAACGATACAAAGGCTCTCACAAGTGAGGCATTGGCTTCTATGTTGGGTACAAATAACCTTGACGGTATGTTGGGCGCTGTTGCACAACATCCTGTTTATGGCTCTGTTGCAAAGAAACTTTCTTCTTTGCAGGATGGCGAGAAATTCCGCAACGACGCTCCCGCTAAACTTTCTGTAGGTGCTTCTTACGATATCTGCGACCGCGTTAAGGTTATGGGTGCCGGTGTTTACTACTTCGACAAAGATGCAAAGATTGAGTCTCTCCTTGGCAAGGCCAACACTATGAAGGCTTTGAGCCGCAACACTTATGAGTTGCTCGCCGGTGTTGAGGTTAAGGTTACCGACAAACTCCTCCTTTCTTCTGGTATTCAGTTTAGCGACTTTGGTGTGAACGAGAGCTACTTGAGCGATGTTTCTTTCATCGACGACTCATTTATGGTCGGCTTCGGTGGTAAGTACAGCTTGAACGAGAAATGGGACTTGAACTTCGGTGCTTGCTATGCTAACTACGCTCACGGTGTATCTGGCGCTTCTAAATACTTGCGTAAGACTTACAACGCTTCTATCGGTGTTGACTTCCGTCTCTAATAAAATAGATTTTCTTATATAAATTGAGAGGTGCCGCGCAATTGTGTGGCACCTCTTGTTTTATATGGTTTGCAGGGTTGTTGGTATAACTTGCTGTCTGTAGCTTCAAGTGGGCTCGCTAGCAAAAGTTGGGGGAGATAAAAATCTTTTAATTAGATTTCTCGGTGTTACTAGCCACCACTTTCTGTTTTTATGTAATTTTTTACAGCCCTTTTATCGCGTAAAAGGGCACAAAACGCCCGGCACGCGGGGCGCAACAGTCGCTCGCGCCTCTGCTCACGCTCTTTCAAAGAGTTGGAACATCCCTCGTTTGTTCCTCGCTTATATCCTAAACCGCACTGGCCTTTAATAGTGTTACTTACGGTGCCGGCTTCCTTTATACATTACTTATGCGGATGCTATCTGTGAGCTCCTACGGCAGGTATTGATATGGCAAGAGTAATTCTAAAAACTGCAGCACCGTTAAGATTTGAGCGTGTATCCGAGCATTTACAGGAAAAAGTGCGAGCATTGTTTGAGTGTGTAGTTATACGTGCGTAGCGCGGATAACTGAACGAGTTGC
>JAZKYU010000053.1:0-4612 GCA_045612305.1 Bacteroidaceae bacterium | reverse complement strand
TACCTCACAATGACAGGCGTCGACAAGAGCCACTTTGGTGGAGAGTTTGCCCTTGTCTACAACGTAACATCGGCCCTCTCGTTCAACGTCTTGGCATCTGTAACCGAGGCCGAGTACACCAAGAACGCGAAAGGCGCGCTTATGACCGAGGACCAGCAAGATATAAAGAACAGCAACACCACAGTATATATGGATGGTGCTAAGATTGGTGGCTCACCCCTCACAGCGTTGAGCTTCGGTGTCGACTACAACACCAACGGTTGGTACTTGAGCGCAAGCCTCAACTACTACGACCGCATCTATGTGAGCCCCTCAATATTCTCACGCCTCGAGTACATCGTAACCGACGACGGCGGTGTTGACGAGAACGGTAACCAAGTATTGAACTTGCCCTCACAGTTCCGTGGCGATGGTGGTTTCTTGCTCGACGCATCTATAGGCAAGAGCATCAATCTCAAAGGAGGTAAGAAACTCAACATCAACCTCAGCCTCAGCAACATACTCAACAACGAGAAGCTGATAACAGGCGGATACGAGCAAAACCGTGGCGACAAGAACGAGAACGGAGAGGAGAAGATATATAAATTCTCTAAAAACCCCTTCTTGTACTACGCTAACGCCTTCAACGCATACCTCAACATAGGACTACGTTTCTAAAAGAATAAAAATATGAAAACATTAAAATATCTATTTATAGCCGGGTTGAGCCTCTTCGCGTTTGCATCGTGCATGAACGACTTTGACGACCCCATACTCGAGACTCCCCCCTACGGCAACAACAACATCGGTGCGCCCAATATGTCCATCACCGAGTTTAAGACAAAATACAAAACTGCTCTGTCGAGCACCACACCCGTCGAGATTACCGACGACGTTATTCTAAAAGGTGTTGTGGTGGCAAACGACGAAACAGGTAACATATACAAACAAATATTTATAAACGACAACAACGAAGCTCTGCTCATCTCGGTTAACGATGTGGGTATGTATGCCACACTCCCCCGTGGCCAGATGATAGCAATCAACTGCAAAGGCCTCTATGTTGGTACATACGGCAAACTCCCCCAAGTAGGCCTCCCCTACACAAACAACAAGGGCAAGATAGCTATAGGACGTATGAACAAGCAAACCTTCCAGGAGCACATAAAGCTTATCGGCACACCCAACCCCTATTACGACGAGATGAAGCCCGAGGACCTCACTGCAGAGTTCGTGTCAAACAGCAGCAATATGGATGTACTCCCCCGCTATGTACGCCTAAAAGGCGTTAGCTTCAAAGAGGCCGACGGAACAAGACTCTTTGCCCCCGAAGAGGAACAAATAAGCGAGACAAACACTGCTGTTGAGCGCCACGTTTCGGTGGGTGGGAAAGATATCATCTTCCGCTTGAGCACATATGCCGACTTTGCCTACGAGGTGCTGCCCCAAGGCACTTTCGACATCACCGGCGTGCTCACACGCTACGAGAGCGACTGGCAATTTATGTTGAGCTCTACAGCCGACATTGTACCTGCCGAGTAAAATAATAACAGAAAAAAGAAATAATAATAAAAAACATAAACAACAATGAAAAATTTAAAGTATCTATTCATTGCAGCGTTGATGGTTTTTGGTTTCAGCGCCTGCGAAGATGTACCCGCCCCCTATGACATACCCGCATTAAGCGGTAGCGGTAGCGGCAACGGCAGTGGCGGTGGTAGTAGTGTAAGTACACCCGAAGGTGACGGAACATTGGAAAGCCCCTACAACCCGGCAGGAGTTAACGCCTACATAAGCACCTTGGAAGCCGATGTAAATTCGGATGAGGCTATTTATGTAAAAGGTATAGTCTGCAGCATCAAGGAAAAGCCAAACAGCCAATATGGCAATGCGACATTCTATATCTCGGCCGACGGCAAAACCTCAGGCGAACAGTTCTATGTATATCGTTGCTACAACATCGGAAACAAAAAATTCACCGACAGCGACGTACTGAACGTTGGTGACGAAGTAATCATCTATGGTAAGGTGGTAAACTACAGAGGCAACACCCCCGAGACTGTGCAGAAGGAGGCATACATCTACTCGCACAACGCTACAGGAGAGAAAGAGGAAGAGGAGATTCCCAGCGAGGTTATGACAGTTGCCCAGGCCCTTGCAGCATACACCGAAGGTACTGCAAAAGCAGCTGTTGTAAAAGGTTATATCGTTGGTTACATCCCCGACAAGAGCAAAGACGAAGCTATCTTCAATAATGAAGCTGCAACATCGCAAACCAACGTCATCATTGCCGACACACCCGACGAGACAAACATAAGCAAGTGTCTTCCCATTCAGTTGCCCAGCGGCGATATACGTAGCAAAGTAAACTTGCAGAGCAACCCCGGCAACTACAACAAGATGGTAACCCTCACAGGCTCGCTCGAAACATATTTCAGTGTAGCAGGTTTGAAGAGCGTTTCAAAGGCTCTCTTCGAGGGTGAGGAAGACAACACAGGTGGCGAGGAAGAGGTAATTACAGGCACCATCTACCTAGATGAGTCTTTTGCTCAAGACCTCGGCAGCTTCACCACCGCAGAGATAGTTAGCGACTTTGCTTGGAAATATGAATACTACGAGGCTAAAGCATATGGATATGCAAAAGCTTCGGGATACACCACCTCGAGCCAAGATGCCGAAAGCTGGCTCATCTCTCCCGTTTTGGACTTCAGCAACGAGACAGCTGCTATAATCAAGTTCGACTATGTGATTAACAAGGGCGATGCAAGCCTTGCACCCGTAAACCACAAGCTGATGATTACCGACAGCTACACAGGCGACTTCTACCAGACAAACTGGGAGGAGATTGACTTTGGTGCTGTAAACAACAATAACTGGGACTTCCACAACACCGGCAAAATAGCTATCCCCGCAAAGTATATGGGCAAGAGCGAGGTTGTTATTGCGTTTAAATACATATCTACAACATCGGCTTCGAGCACTTGGGAGGTTAAAAACGTAATTATTGCAGGTGACGACAGCAACACAGGTGATGACAACACAGACGATAACGAACAAGGTGGCAATGAGCCAGGCACAGGTGGCGACAACACAGGTGGTGATAACACCGGTGGCGGCAACACAGATGTAGAAGAAGAGCCCCTCCCCGAAGGTGTTATGAGCGTGAGCCAGGCCATAGCAGCGTATGTAGAAGGTGAAAAACAAGAGATTACCGTAACAGGCTACATCGTAGGTTTTGCTTACACAGGTAACGGTTCATTTGGTAGCGACTTCACCACAAGTGGCGCCGTAGCATCTAATATTGTAATTGCAGCAAGCCCCGATGAGAAAGACGCTTCAAAATGCTTGCCCGTAGCTTTACCCAGCAAATCGGACATAAGAGCAGCTCTCAACCTTCAGGACAATGCAGGCAACTACAAAAAGAAGATTACAATCACAGGCTCACTCGAAAAATATTTCAGCACAGCCGGTCTTAAATCGCCCACAGCATACACACTTGAATAAAGTACACCACTTATAACTGAAACAAGAGCAGGCACCCTTTAAAGGATGCCTGCTCTTTTGTTATCGACATATTTTCCACAAAAAGTTACATAAATACAAGCAAAACAATTATCTTCGCAATAACGAAACTAACAAAACCCAAAATATAGAACAATGAAACTTTTAGAGGGAAAAACTGCACTTGTAACAGGTGCCACACGCGGTATAGGCCGCGCTATAGCAGTGAAATTTGCCGAGGCTGGCGCAAACATAGCCTTCACCTACCGCCAGATAAACAACAACGCCCAGGAGCTCATAGACGAGATTACAGCTATGGGTGTTAGCTGCAAAGGATACGCCGCCGACGCGTCGAGCTACGCAGCAACCGAGGAGACAGTGAAACAGATTGTAGCCGACTTTGGGAAAATTGATATACTTGTGAACAACGCCGGCATAACAAAAGACGGTATGCTCATGCGTATGACCGAGGAGCAGTGGGACAGCGTTATAAACGTAAACCTTAAATCGGCGTTCAACTTCACACGCTGCGTGGTGCCCTTTATGGCAAAGCAGAGAGCCGGTAGCATCATAAACATGACCTCTATTGTGGGCGAACACGGCAACGCCGGGCAGTGCAACTACTCGGCATCGAAGGCTGGTGTTATAGGCCTTGCAAAATCTGTAGCCAAGGAGATGGGCCCCCGTGGCATACGTGCCAACTGCATAGCCCCCGGTTTCATCCTCACTGACATGACAAACGCTATCCCCGAGCAGATGCGCGATGAGTGGGCAAAAAGCATACCCTTGCGCCGTGCCGGAGCACCCGAAGATGTTGCAGGCGTGGCACTCTTCCTTGCCAGCGACCTATCGGCCTATGTAAGCGGGCAAGTTATAAACTGCTGTGGTGCGATGAGTTGTTAATGCTCACCAGCAAAAGTTGGGTGAGTAAAAAGCCTTTAACTCAAAATCTCGGTGTTGTTCTGCGGTAGTTATTTATAAATTTATTTAATCTCCTTTCTGTGCCGACAGAAAGGAGCAAAGAGCTCTGCGCATAGGGCGCTTTTTTAACGAAAAACATAGTTGAAGTTTTTGGGGCTCCGGAATTAAGCTCTGCTTAATCGACAATGCTTGCAGCAAATGGTAGCGCGTA
>JAZKYU010000052.1:0-5708 GCA_045612305.1 Bacteroidaceae bacterium | reverse complement strand
AAAACCGGCACCGTAAGTAACACAATTAAAGGCCGTTGCAGTTTAGGATATAAGCGAGGACATAGTGCGGTATGCCGTTATTTTACTCACAACGCAATACCGCACGCTCCCGGAGCGCCTAAACTGCAACGAACAGCCTTTAATGACAAGCGAGGAACAAACGAGGGATGTTTCAACTTCTTGAAACAGCGTGAGCAGAGGCGCGAGCGACTGTTACGCCCCGTGTGCCGGGCGTTTTGTGCCCTTTTACGCGATAAAAGGGCTGTAAAGAATTTATATAGAAACTAAGAGAACGGTGGCTAGTAACACCGAGAATTTGAGTTAAAGGCTTTTTTACTCCACAAACTTTTGCGGTTGAGCGTTTTATCCTATTGTGGCGTCGAGCACCATCATAAGCGCAAAACCGCAAGCAAAGCCAATAGTTCCTATGTTGCTGTGTTTACCACTTTGTGACGAGGGGATAAGTTCTTCTATAACAACGTATAACATAGCTCCGGCGGCGAAGGCGAGCAGCAGGGGCATCGCGGCGGTAGAGTTGTCGAGAAAGAGTATGGTGGCTATGGCAGCAATGGGCTCCACGAGGCCCGATGCAGCACCAAAAAGGAAGGCCTTGCCACGGCTTTTTCCCTCGCCGCGCAATGGCATAGAAATTATGGCACCTTCGGGTATGTTCTGCACGGCCATACCTATAGCAAGCGCAAGTGCTCCGGCAAAGGTTAGGGTGCTGTTCCCGTTGTTTATGCCGGCAAAAACAACACCCACAGCCATACCCTCGGGTATGTTGTGCAGGGCTACAGCAAGCATCATCTTGGTGGAGCGTGGCAGGGCTGAGCGCACACCTTCGGGCTCTTTGTCGTCGATGTGCTGGTGGGGTATAAATGTGTCGAGGGCGAGCAAAAAGCCCATACCTACAAGAAACCCTATTATTACCGGTGTAGCTTCCCACAGGCTGTCGGCACCGCTCTGCTCGAGTGCGGGTTGCAAAAGCGACCAGAAACTTGCGGCTATCATCACACCCGACGCAAAGCCAAGCATCGCTTTGTTGGTTTTGTCCGATATTTTGTCGCGCACGAGAAAGATGGTTGCAGCGCCGATTATGGTGCCCAGCAACGGTATTGTGAGGCCTATGAGAAGTTCCATAAATTTGCTTTTTTTAGGGTGTTTTTAGTGGTTGCGCAGTTTATGTAACTGCAATGTGTCGCAAATTTAGTTTTTATTTTTATAACGCCTCTCTTTTGTGCAGGGTTTTTATTGTTAATCCGTTTTTTGTGTGTATCTTTGTAATAATTGACGAGGTGTGTTTTGCCTCTTTCAGGGGTGGGCTGTTACAGCTGCCCCCCCCCACATAGGAGTTGAATGAATTTATAAAACATATATAACCTATTATGATTTACTTTTTCAGTACCTCGGGCCGCACAATTGTTGCAACCGAGGCGAGTAGTGCTCTTGAGGCACACGATATAGAGAAACTTTGTTGGTTGTATGGCGAGGCTACCCTTATGGAGGGTGAGCAGGTTGAGGGTTGCTTTGTGGGCCCCCGTCGTGAGATGATAACACCGTGGAGTACAAATGCTGTTGAGATTACCCAGAATATGGGACTTAACGGTATTACTCGTATAGAGGAGTACTTTGCAGTTAAAGACGAGAACGCCGACTACGACCCTATGTTGCAGCGCATGTACAAAGGTCTCGACCAGCAGATATTCAAGGTGGATATTGAGCCCCGTCCCATAGAGTTTATCGAAGACCTCGACAGCTATAATGAGCAAGAGGGTCTTGCTCTCTCTAAGGAGGAGATTGATTACTTGCACCGCGTAGAGGGTGAGCTTGGTCGCAAACTTACCGATAGCGAGGTGTTTGGCTTTGCACAGATTAACTCGGAACACTGCCGTCATAAAATCTTTGGCGGAACATTTATAATCGATGGTGAGGAGATGCCCTCGTCGCTCTTTGCGATGATTAAGCGCACTACAAACGAAAACCCCAATAGCATAATATCGGCCTACAAGGATAACGTGGCGTTTGCACAGGGTCCCGTGGTAGAGCAGTTTGCTCCTGCCGACCACTCTATGCCCGACTATTTTGTGATAAAGGACATAGAGACCGTTATCTCATTGAAAGCCGAGACACACAACTTCCCCACAACTGTGGAGCCTTTTAACGGTGCTTCAACAGGTACCGGTGGTGAGATACGCGACCGTATGGGTGGTGGTAAAGGCTCTTGGCCCATCGCCGGAACAGCTGTCTACATGACATCGTACCCCCGTACATACGACGACCGCAAGTGGGAAGATGTGCTCCCCGTGCGTAAGTGGCTCTACCAAACACCTGAGCAAATTTTGATAAAGGCTTCTAACGGTGCTTCTGATTTTGGTAACAAATTTGGCCAGCCTCTTATCTGTGGCTCTGTGCTCACATTTGAACACAAAGAGAACAACGAGGTTTACGGTTACGACAAGGTTATTATGCTTGCAGGTGGTGTGGGCTACGGCACACGTCGCGACTGCTTGAAGGGTGCTCCCGAGAAGGGCAACAAGGTTATAGTGATGGGTGGTGACAACTACCGCATCGGCCTTGGTGGTGGCTCGGTATCTTCGGTTGATACAGGCCGTTACTCTTCGGGTATAGAGCTTAACGCAGTGCAGCGTGCCAACGCCGAGATGCAGAAACGTGCCTACAACGTGGTGCGTGCTCTCTGCGAGGACGAGAACAACCCTGTGGTTTCTATCCACGACCACGGCTCGGCAGGCCACGTTAACTGTCTCTCGGAGCTTGTGGAGGAGTGTGGTGGTCTCATCGATATGTCGGCTCTCCCCGTGGGCGACAAAACCCTCTCGGCCAAAGAGATTATTGCGAACGAGTCACAGGAGCGTATGGGCTTGCTCATTAAAGAGGATGCTATAGAGTATGTGAAGAAGGTTGCCGACCGCGAGCGTGCTCCTATGTACGTTGTGGGTGAGACAACAGGTGATGCTCGTTTTGCTTTTGAGCAGGCCGACGGCAAGCGTCCCTTTGACCTTTCGGTGAGCCAGATGTTCGGCTCGTCGCCCAAAACCTATATGATTGATAAAACCGTTGAGCGCCGCTACAAAGATGCGGTTTACAACGCCGAAAATATTGAGGATTATCTTACCGATGTGCTCCGTCTCGAGGCTGTAGCTTGCAAAGACTGGCTCACAAACAAGGTGGACCGTTCGGTTACAGGTAAGATAGCTCGTCAGCAGTGCCAGGGCGAAATTCAGTTGCCCTTGAGCGACTGCGGTGTGGTTACTCTCGACTATCGTGGCAAGAAGGGTATTGCGACCTCTATAGGTCACGCTCCCCAGGCTGCGCTTGCATCGCCTGCAAAGGGCTCGGTGCTTGCTGTGTCTGAGGCTCTCACAAACATTGTACTTGCTCCCCTTTCTAACGGTATTAAGAGCATCTCGTTGAGTGCTAACTGGATGTGGCCTTGTCGCTCGCAAGAGGGCGAGGATGCGCGCTTGTATCGTGGTGTTGAGGCGTTGTCGGACTTCTGCTGTGCACTTAAGATAAATGTTCCTACAGGAAAAGACTCTCTCTCGATGACACAAAAGTACCCCGACGGTACAAAGGTAATAAGCCCGGGTACAGTTATTGTATCGGCAGGTGGTGAGGTTTCCGATGTGCGCAAGGTGGTTTCTCCCGTTATGGTGAACGAGGCAAAGAGTGCCTTCTATCATATAGATTTTAGTTTCGATGCTTTGCGTCTTGGTGGCTCGGCCTTTGCACAGACTCTTAACTGTGTGGGCGACGATGTTCCCACAGTGCAAAACCCCGAATATTTTGCCGAGGCTTTCGACGCTGTGCAGAAACTTGTGAACGAGGGCATAGTTATGGCTGGTCACGACGTTTCGGCCGGTGGTCTCATAACAACCTTGCTCGAGATGTGTTTTGCCAACACAACAGGTGGTATGGAGATAGACCTCAACGGTGTTGCCGAGAACGATATTGTAAAGCTTCTCTTTGCCGAGAATCCTGCACTTGTTATTCAGGTGGCCGACAAGGATAAGTGTCGCATGCAGCGCATCCTCGACGACGCGGGTATCTGCTTTGTGAAGATTGGTGTTCCCACAACAAAACGCCACATTGCGGTTGCAAAAGAGAAGCGTACACGCCTCTTCGACATAGATCACTATCGCGATGTATGGTACGATAGCTCTTACCTTATGGATCGCAAACAGAGCTTCAACGGCTGTGCCGACGAGCGTTTGAAGAACTACAAGAACCAGCCTTTGCGTTACCGTATGCCTGCAGGCTTCAATGGTATGCTCGAGGCTTATGGTATGTCGGCCGATCGTCGCGAAAAAACGGGTGTGCGTGCTGCTATCATACGCGAGAAAGGTACAAACGGTGAGCGCGAGATGGCTTACGCTATGTACCTTGCAGGTTTCGATGTGAAGGATGTTACTATGACCGACCTTATAAGCGGCCGTGAGACTCTCGACGAGGTTAACTTTATTGTGTTCTGCGGTGGTTTCTCTAACTCTGACGTTCTTGGATCGGCTAAGGGCTGGGCAGGAGGCTTCCTCTATAACCCCGCGGCAAAAGCTGCTCTTGACCGTTTCTATGCTCGCGAGGATACCCTCTCGCTTGGTATCTGCAACGGTTGCCAGCTTATGATGGAGCTCAACCTCATTAACCCCTCTCACGAGCAACGCGGTTATATGCGTCACAACAACTCTCACAAGTTTGAGTCTTCGTTTGTGGGCGTGAACGTACCCGAGAACAACAGTGTTCTCTTCGGCTCGCTTTCTAACAGCCGTCTTGGTGTGTGGGTTGCCCACGGTGAGGGTAAGTTCGACCTTCCCTATGCCGAGGAGAAGTACAACATCGTAGCTCGTTATGCTTACAACGACTATCCTGCTAACCCCAACGGCTCGGCTTATAACGTTGCTGCTCTTGCAAGCACCGATGGTCGCCACGTTGCTATGATGCCTCACCCCGAGCGTGCTATCTTCCCCTGGCAGTGTGCTACTTATCCTGCCGCTAACATCGCCGACGATGTTACTCCGTGGATAGAGATTTTCCGCAACGCTTATAATTGGGTGGCTGAAAAGACAAAATAATAGATTTCCTGAGACGATGGGAGGCTGCTTACCTAACTAAGCAGCCTCCTTAATATTAGATATGAACGTAGGCTTGTTTAAACTCTTTTTTACCTTCCTGAAACTTGGGCTTTTTACCATAGGTGGGGGGTATGTGATGATACCGCTTATAGAACGTGAGGTGGTCGACAGGTATCGCTGGCTCGACTGTCGCGACTTTGTCGACCTCTTGGCGGTGGCGCAGTCGGCACCCGGAGTGCTTGCTGTTAATATGTCTATATTTGTGGGTTACAAGTTGCGTGGCGTGCGCGGCTCGGTGGCTGCGGCGGTGGGCAATGTGTTGCCTTCGGTGGTGATAATATTGTGTATAGCGCTGTTCTTTAATCGTTTCCGCGAGTATGAGCTTGTGAATAATATCTTTATGGGCATACGCCCTGCTGTGGTGGCGCTCATAGCTTCGCCCGTGTTCTCGGTGGCAAAGAGTGCAAAGATTGGGTGGACAAATGTGTGGATACCTGTTTTGTCGGCTCTGCTCATTGTGGCCTTTGGATTTTCTCCGGTTTACATAATACTTGTAGCGGGCGTTGGAGGCTTTGTGTGGGGTAGAGTGAAAGGGGGGCGCGCATGAGTATTTTGTTGCAG
>JAZKYU010000051.1:0-86913 GCA_045612305.1 Bacteroidaceae bacterium | reverse complement strand
GTGCATATTCCATGAGAGCGCCTTTGAGCAAAACGTCGTCGCTGTTTATCCAGCAAACGATGTCGCCTGTAGCGCGTTTTAGTCCTTTGTTTATCGCGTCGCTCTGTCCTTTGTCTTTCTCGCTGCACCACCAGGTGATTTTGCTCTCGTATTTTTTTATTATATCTACAGACCCGTCGGTGGAGCCACCATCGCAAACGATGTATTCAAGGTTGGGGTAATCTTGCTCTGTGATGGATTTTATTGTTCTCTCAAGGAACTCCACTTGGTTATACGATGGGGTGATAACCGATATTTTAGGATAGTTTTTCATACCTTAAATTGGGGCTAAAATAGGTGTTTACAATCTTTTACAAATATGAAACAAACGAGATATATAAAACTAGCTCGGGGTGCACCCACGGCGTGTTCAACATTATATTCGCAGTCTATGGCAAATATAGCAACAAATATCCTATTATACAAGTTCTTTTTGGTGCTATTGTATTTTATTTTTTTATGGGGTCTTGTTGTGTGAATAATTGAGGATATTTTGTGAAATTAAATAAAGTTCCGCGTTGCACGAGGGGATATTGTTATTATCGCAACCTCGCCTGTGCCTTTGTATGTTTTCTTTGCCTGAAAAAAGGTAACAAAATGAAAACTACAAGTCTGAATTACAACAAACTTTTATTGAACACAGGTGGTGAACTGCCCGATATAAACTCTTTTGATGAGCTTGTGCAGCCTGGTGTTTATGTGATTGAGGGTGAGAATTTGGCATCGCTTCTTGAGGTTAAGAGTGGTGACCTTCCCTTTGAAGCGGGTGTTTCTATGAGCGCTGTTCTTGTCGTTGTGAACTTGAACAGAACGAACTTGCAAAGTGGCCTCATTGTGGGACAGTCTATAACCGTTGTCGATGTGCTTAACAACAAAACGCAAACATATATGCGCACAAGAGGCTCTGGTAACGATGTTTTAGAGTGGAGTAGTTGGGCTGAGATGCTGGCTTTGGGCGAAACAGGCGATGTGAAAAGTATAGAGGAGTTGAATATTGTGACAAAACAGTTGCAGACTGCTGTAGAGGAGGTTGCCTCGCAGGTGAACATAAGCACGGTGTCAAATTATAATATCTCAGTTTTGGGTGCGGGTATGACCTTTGTTAAACGTGAACTCTTTTTGTTGCCCGGTCACACATATAGGTTTTATGTTGCCAACCCGAAATGGGGAAAAGATGAAGTAACATCGAAAAGTGCAACAATTTTCCAGATAAAGCAAATTGTATCGGGTACGGAGAAACTGCTTACAGTGGTGTACAAAGAGAATGAGGGTGGTGCGCTCGATGTTAAGAGCTACTATGACTTCACTGCCGTAGAGGGTGCAACATACGAGATAGGCTTGCGTGCCAACAAGGGCGAGGCTGTGCAGTTTGTGTTGCACGACACGACAGATACCCTTGACCACGGTTCTATACTTTACTTGAACGACGAGAGATATATTGTGCCTAAAATGCTTGCCGCTACAAGAGCTGCAAAGGTGGGTACAAAATCGCAGACACCACAGCTTGTTCTTGCGCACTTTAGCGACATACACGGCAGCAAGACCAATTACAACAGGGTGATGGAGTTTTGCGATAAATACTCCGAGTATATAAACGATATATTGCACACAGGTGATACTGTGAACGACACCTACGGCAGTATCTCTTGGCTAAATAGCAAAGTGCTCAACTGCATAGGCAACCACGATGGTGCAAGGTATGAGAGCGGTAAGTTAAACTGGACTAGTGTGCCGGCTGTGGATGTTTACAAAACTTTTTTTGAGCCCTACATAGCTTCTTGGGGTGTTGTGCAGCCCGAAAACGCCGCCGAGCAGGGCAGGTGCTACTACTACAAAGACTACACCGAGCAGGGTGTGAGGTTGATAACGCTCGATTGTATGCGTTACGACGATGCACAGCACGCTTGGCTGTCACAGGTGCTAGATAATGCAAAGAGCGCAGGCTTGCACGTTCTTGTGGCGGTGCATTATCCCCTCGACCGAGGCACTGCGGTTGACACACCTTTTCACTCGTTGCAGGCTACCACGACTACCGAGGCTGATGCTCGCATAGCCGATGTTGTAGCAAGTAGCGGTGTGCAGTTTATAGCCTACCTTTGCGGGCACACACACTGGGATGAGTTCTTCAAGGTGAAAGGCTACGATGGGCAGATTTGTATTTGTGTAGATTCGTCGGCGGCTGGTGACAATTATAACGATGCTGCACGCACAGCGGGCACAAAAAACCAAGATAGCTTTAATATCTTCTCGGTTGACACTTATGGCAAAATGTTCCGAATCTTCCGCGTGGGTTGTGACAGGGATAGATGGATGCGCCACAAGGGCACTATCTGCTGGGATTATGCAAACGGGAAGTTGATATACCAGGATTAAGCAGAACATAAACTCCGACAATTTGTCGGAGTTTTTTATTTAATTTTAAAGTGCTTTGTTGAGTGTGTCGAGCGACCATCCGCAATCTCCGTGATATATCATTTGGCGTGTCATACCACCATCGATGCATATATTTTCTCCTGTTATGAAACCAGCTTTGTCGGAACAAAGGAAAAGCACCATATTTGTAATATCCATAGGGGTGCCGACTCGCCCAACCGGTTGCTGAATGGCGTCGGGGCCGTCGTAAAGGGTGGGGGTTGTGTTTATCCAACCAGGCGAGATGGAGTTTACTCTTGCCCTCCCCGCCAAGCTCACCGCGAGTGCGTGGGTTAACGCAGCTATGCCTCCTTTTGCGGCGGTGTAGCTTTCGGTTTGTGGTTGGCTCATCCTGTCTCGTGACGATGATATATTTACAATAGATGCACCTTGGGCAAGATGTGGCGACAGAAGTTTTACCAGGTAGAAGGGTGCGGTTACGCCCACAGAGAGTGCGTGTTGAAACTCTTCGTAGGAGCACTCGTCAATACCCTTTGTTGGTGGCAGAGCATTGTTTATTATGTAGTCTATTTTGTTGTGTTTTTCTAAAACAGTGGATACGAAATTTTCGAGTGTTTCTTTCTTTGATATATCCCCGACAAAGTGGTTACCTTCTTGTTTGTCGATAACATATACGAAAGCTCCTTGGGTGGTAAATTCGTCGGCGATACTTTTTCCTATGCCGTTTGCACCGCCTGTAACGATGGCTACTTTATCTTTGAATGTGTCTTGCATGTTTTTGTTCTTAGATGGTCTTTTTCGCATCGTAAATATATAAACAAGCTTGGTCTTGGGCAAAAAAATGGTAAAATAATTGAAGCAAGCTTCATATTTCTCGCTCGTTTGTGGTTATATTTGAAATAGGATTTCGAATATACACTGCACTCGCTTTGAAAAATATTGAAGCAAACTTCATATTTCTCGCTCGTTTGTGGTTATATTTGCGGAAAAATAATTTGACACAAAAAGAATAAAAACTATGCGCATAGCAATTTATGGTGCCGGCTCTTTGGGCACAATACTTGGAGCGTTTATAAGCAAGGCCGGTGTGCCTGTTGAGTTGATAAATCGTAACAAGGCTCACGTTGAGGCTTTGAACAAGAAGGGCGCGCAGGTTGTGGGAACAATGCAGTTTACACAACCGGTTACAGCCTATACACCCGACGAGATGAGCGGGCTGTATGATGTGTTGTTCCTCATGACTAAGCAACAGCACAACAAAGAGGTGGTGCAGATGTTGAAAGACTATCTTGCTCCTGACGGCGTGCTTGTAACCTTCCAAAATGGCCTCCCCGAGGTGCAGATAGCAAATATCTTGGGTGAGGAAAGGGTGCTTGGCTGCACTGTAGCTTGGGGAGCAACTCTGCAGTCGCCAGGTGTGTGCGAGCTTACAAGCGAGCCCGACGCGCTCTCTTTCTCTCTGGGCTCAATATCGAAAAACCGCAGCAAACATTTTGCGGCGGTAAAGGAGTTGCTCGAGAAGATGGGTTGCGTGGATGTTGAAGAGAACTTTTTGGGTACACGCTGGAGCAAGTTGCTTATAAACGCAGCTTTTTCGGGCATGAGCGCAGTGCTTGGTTGCACGTTTGGTGAGGCTGCAAATTGTCGTGCATCGCGCCGTGTTGTTCAGGCTTTGATAAAAGAGTGTATCGATGTTTGTGCCGTGGGTGGAATACGCATAGAGCCGGTGCAGGGCAAGGATATAGTGAAGTTGTTAAACTATACAAACTCGATAAAGCGTGCTTTTTCTTTCTTTATAATTCCTATAGCTATACGCAAGCACGCAAAGTTGAAGGCGAGTATGTTGCAAGACCTTGAAAAAGGCAAGCTCACCGAGGTTGATGCTATAAATGGCGCGGTTTCCGATTATGGTAGAGTGGTGGGCTTCCCCACGCCTATGAACGACCGTGTAGTGGAGGTCATACATAGAATAGAGAGGGGTGAGTTGAAGCCTTGTTTCGATAACTTGCAATTTTTTAAATAAAGCATTGCGAGGCTCGCATAGAGCCGTGTCTTGTATGGAGAGTGAAAAGGTTTCTGTTTTCAGCCGCCCTGTGTGGGTTGCGGTTTTTGCGCTGTCGGCTGCCGTGGCGTGGGGCTGGGCTTATCCGCTTATAAAGCTTGGTTTTGCAGAGTTTGGCATAGAGCCGCATATGACGGGCGCAAAGATTTTGTTTGCCGGTGTGAGGTTTATGCTTGCAGGGGCTATAGTGCTTGCTATAGCCCGCGCAACAAAGCGCAGTTTTGCTATGCTGCGTGGCGATGCTTTGTGGTTTGTATCTTTCTATGGCTTGCTTAACACGGCTTTGCACTATGCATTTTTCTACATAGGGCTGTCGCACAGCGCAGGGGCTCGTGCGGCGATACTAAACTCGTCGGGGGTGTTTATGCTTGTGTTGTTGGCTTGTGCTTTCTTCAAGAGCGACAAACTAACTATGCGCAAGGCGTTGGGTTGCCTTTTGGGGCTTGCAGGTGTGCTTGCACTTAACTTGAACGCAGGGGCAAGCGGTGGCTTCTCCTTCCTTGGCGATGGTATGATAGTCTTAAATGCTCTCTGTGCTGCTTTTGCCGGGTTGCTTACGCGCGGCTTGGGGCAGAGGGTTGATGTATTTGTGGGTACGGGTTACAGTCTTGCGATAGGTGGGGTTATGTTGGTGGTGCCCAGCTTGGCGGCGGGTGCTACGCTGCCTTGTGTTACGTTGCAAGGGGTGGGTATCCTGGCTCTGCTCGTGGGTATATCGGCTATGGGTTTTATGCTTTATAATAAGCTTATAAGTTGCAACCCCGTGGGCAAGGTCGCTATCTTTAATTCGCTTATCCCCGTGGTGGGTACAGTTGCGTCGTGCCTCTGTTTGGGAGAGCCTTTTTACGCAAAATATGTTGTTGCGGCTCTTTTTGCTATGGCGGGTATATATGTTATAAACCGTGGGAAGAGGTGATGCGCTTGCGTGCCTTGTTCTCTTTATTTTAATGTGAATTTTATTTTGTCGGCACAGTTGTAGCCTTCGTTGTAAAGGGCTAGCAGCTTGTTTGTGTCGCGTTCCATACGACTCACATCGATGGGCTTTTCGGGGCGTATGACAAGGAGCTCGCCGCGTTCTTCGAGCTCTTCGACGAGGGCAATTTGTCGGTTATACATAGCGTTGCGTTCTCTTATGGTCTCGCGCAACTCGGGGTACTTGCGATACATAAAAAAGGGAACAAGTGTGCGCTTGTCGGGCTTGCGGTAGCCCTTGTTGCGAGTGAGCACCACTACGTTTTGTGTGTAGCCGAGAGCGCGTGCGCGAGCTATGGGAATGGAGTCGGAGAGGCCTCCGTCGAGCATAGGCTCTCCGTCGATGTAGGCTATGGGGGCTACAAAGGGTAGGCTGCTCGACGCTTTTACAATCTCTATTATGCGCTTGGGGTTGTGCTTCTCCTCGTAGTAGCGCGCTTTGCCGCTTTTGCAACTAGTTGTCACCATCTCGAACTTTACGGGGTTGGCAGCGTAGGCCTCGTAGTTGTATGGGTTTATCTTTTCGGGGTAGGTGTGAAAGAGTAACTCAAAGTCCATAATGTTGCCTTTGAGAAGCAGATGTTTAAACCCTATATAGCGGTGTTGGGCCAGCAAATCAATGTTGGCGTGTTTTGCACGGCCGCGTTGCCCCGATATATACGAGAGTGCGTTGCAGGCGCCGGCGCTCACACCTATAATGTAGGGGAAGTGTATGCCGCGGTCCATAAAGTTGTCGAGCACACCGCTTGTAAATGTTCCGCGCATGCCACCACCTTCGAGCACAAGCCCTGTAGCGTGGGTTATCTCCATCTCTTGTTCTTTCATAAATAAGTAATGTATTACACGCTGCGAATATAGCGCTTTGTTGCTTAAATGGCAAATGATGTTTTTTTGTTTGTATAATTTTATGTGATTGTTGTGTAATAATGGATAAAATTTTTACATTTGCGACCGAGCCTCTGTTAAAAGAGGGAGAATTTAAAATGGTATAACACAAAAAAAGCAATTATGAATAAAGAACTTGAGATGAACCCCAACAAGGTTGTTGCCTACCTGGGAAAGCCTTGTAGTGAATTTACAAAAGCCGATATTGTGCGTTATATAAAAGAAAACGGTATACGCATGGTGAATTTTATGTACCCTGCAGGCGATGGAAGGCTTAAAACACTGAACTTTGTGATAAACAACGCAGCTTACCTCGACGCTATACTCACCTGCGGTGAGCGTGTCGACGGCTCGAGCCTTTTCCCCTTTATCGAGGCGGGAAGCAGCGACCTCTATGTGTTGCCGCGTTTCAGCACAGCTTTTCTCGACCCCTTTGCCGAGATACCTACCTTGTCGATGCTTTGCTCTTACTTCAACAAAGATGGTGAGCCTCTAGAAAGCTCTCCCGAGAATACTTTGCGCAAGGCTTGCAAGGCCTTTAACGAGGTTACGGGTATGGAGTTTCAGGCGATGGGTGAGCTGGAGTATTATGTGATTGCGCCCGATGAAGGTGTGTTCCCCGCAACCGACCAAAAGGGTTATCACGAGTCGGCTCCTTATGCTAAATTCAATGAGTTTCGTACACAGTGTATGGCCTATATTGCACAAGCCGGCGGTCAAATTAAATATGGTCACTCCGAGGTGGGTAACTTCACCATCAATAACCTCATTTACGAGCAGAACGAGATAGAGTTTCTCCCTGTAAACGCTTGCGATGCAGCCGACCAGCTTATGATTGCAAAGTGGATTATACGCAACCTTGCTTATCGCTTGGGCTACGACATAACTTTTGCTCCCAAGATTACAGCGGGTAAGGCAGGGTCGGGCTTGCACGTGCATATGCGCATAGTTAAGGATGGTGTGAATCAGATGCTCGACGGCGGTGTGCTCTCGGCTACAGCACGCAAGGCTATCGCAGGTATGATGGAGCTTGCTCCCTCAATAACAGCCTTTGGAAACACTAACCCCACCTCGTACTTCCGTCTTGTGCCGCACCAGGAGGCTCCTACCAACATCTGTTGGGGCGACCGCAACCGTTCGGTACTTGTGCGTGTACCTCTCGGCTGGGCTGCAAAGAGCGATATGTGCCGCATAGCAAACCCTCTTGAGGCCGACAGTAATTACGACACGACACAGAAACAGACCGTGGAGATGCGTTCGCCCGACGGCTCGGCCGATATATACCAGCTCATAGCAGGCCTTGCTGTTGCTTGCCGCTATGGTTTTGAGCTCGATAACGCTCTTGAGATAGCCGAAAAGACATATGTGAACGTGAACATCCACCAAAAGGAGAACGAGGACAAGTTGAAAAACCTTGCTCAGCTACCCGACAGTTGCGAGGCCTCGGCCGACTGCTTGCAGACACAGCGCGCAGCTTTTGAGAAGTATAATGTGTTCTCTCCTGCTATGATAGATGGCATTATAAAACGTTTGCGCTCGTACAGCGACAGAACTTTGCGCAGTGAGATAGAGGGTAAACAAGACGAGATGCTTAAACTTGTGGAGCGTTACTTCCACTGCGGATAAGTGCTTGAATATGTGAATATACGATAAGCGGCGGGGAGTACCCCGCCGCTTATCGTATATTATTGCCCTTTAAGTGTTATTATGGCTATGTCGCCTCTCGTGCCCAAACGCAGGGGTGGCCCCCAAAGCGACACCCCGCTCGAAACCCACACGTGTGAGTTTTCCCACTTGCGGTAGCCGTGGCTTTGCTCAAAAAGGAGGTCGGTTATGTAGTTGCCTGGCCACACTTGTCCGTGATGCGTGTGCCCGCTTAATTGTATGTCTATCCCTAGCAGGTCTTTTAAAGCTATGTCGCGGGGTTGGTGGTCGAGAAGTATGGTGGGCTTCTCTTTGTGGGTTTGTGCGCATAGAGAAAATATGTCGGCTCGGGAGGGGTTTATATAGTCGTCGCGGAATATTATTTGCACATTGTTTGGGAGGGTTATTATGGTGTCGCGCAACAGGCGTATGGGGGTGTTTTTTAGAAATTTATCGCACTCTTCGTAGCCGCTTATGTGTTCGTGGTTGCCGGGTGCCATATAAACTCCGAGGGGGCAATTAAGGAGCGAGAGCTCCTCGTCGAGGTGGTTGGCTATGACGGGTTTCAAGCTGTTGTCGATGAGGTCGCCTGTGATTAAGATAAGGTCGGGTTTTTCGGCGTTTATCTTTTCTACATACTTTTTCAAAAGCCCTTTTCCTGTGCCGTGCCCAAGGTGTAGATCGCTCACAACCGCAATCTTAAGGCTGTCCTTCATCGCCTTGTCGAGGGTGATGTCGAGCGGAACTATTTGTGGGTTGCTGTGGATGTAATATCCGTAGCACAGGAGCAAGGCGGATATAAAAACCGCGTGCAGTGTGTTGCACTTGAACTTGGGGAGTATGAGGCGTGATATGTCGAAAATAAACGATATAGCAGCTGTGAAGATGATGAAGACTACCCACAACGAGCCGGCTACGAAGAGGGCGCGCGAGAGCAGGTCGGGGAGGTGCTCGTTTTCTTTTGTTCCTATGGAGATGAACAGCGAGAAGGCTGTGCCCCAGAAAAGCAAAGACAATACGGCTCTTGTGATTATGTGTTTGTGTTTCGTGGCTCTGAGTAGCTTGCAGTAGATGTATATGTTACTTGCAAGGTAGAAGAGGGGGAGGAGGATAAAAAATATGAACATTTTGCCGGGGTGTTTTGTGGCGCAAAATTATCTATAAAAAAACAAATGCTGTTCTAAATACTATTAAATAAGTTTAAAACAACAAAGTGCACCCTTTTGGAGTGCACTTTACTGTTAAGGGAAGCATAATGTTTCTTTGTCGATGTTGCAATAAACATCCTCTATAGTTAACCTTTTATCGTTTATATCTCCTTTGCTTATGTTTATAACCTCTTCGGTGATGTATGCCACGGTGCCGGGGGTGCTGAAAGATATTTTCTTCTCTGTGGCTTTTTGCAACAAGGCGGCCCACTCTTCTCTCGTGCCGCCTACGCTCTCCTCGGGCTCTTGCAGTGTTGCTAGGTATTTGTAGGTGGTGGGGGTTATGGCAACGCCTGTTTTTGTGTCGCTTTTCTTGTTCTCAATGAGGTAGAGTAGCGATTTATAACTTAACAAGGGCGAGGAGGATAGGTTGAGCGGGCTGTTGAGGCCGTGCAGACGTACCTCTTGCAGCGCGGTGCAGTTGTCGAAGGTCTTGTCGCCTATGTTGTTTACATCTGCTACGTTTATGGGGTATATTATGCGTAGCTTGTCGCAGTTGAGGAAGGTGCTGTCGAGGCTTTCTGCGGGGAGCAACTCTTCGCTTTCGCAACTGTCGAGTGTTTGTTCGTTGCTGAATTTTAGAACTTCTAAAGAGCTGTAGGCAAAGCTGTAATATCCCTTTAAGGGGCGTTGCTTAAAGCGTGTGCCCGGGTGGCTTTTGCAGGGTACGATAGTTCTTATGTTGCAGCCTCTTAAAACTTCGTGAAGGTCGAGGTTGTTTATTGCCTCTTTTTTGTTGTAGATTGCGGTCATCTCCTCTTCGCTTATGTTGCTGATACCGTTTAGCGAGTAATAATTGTTTTCTCTGTTGCGCGTTGCGCCGGTGCAACCGAAGAGACGCTCTAGTGCTTGAGACAAAATATCGTCTTTACTTTTTTGGATGTTACCAACCCCCGATTTGCTGAATGTGATTTTCTTTTTCATTGTTTTTGTGGTTTGTTTTAAAGTGTTTATATGCTTGCTTCGCTCACTATGCGGGTGCGCCCTTTTTTGCTGTGGCCTTCGTTGCTGCGGTGTGGCAGAGGGTGGTTGTAGCACGCCCATATGAGTATGGCTGTGGCCATAACGCGGTCGTCGTGGTTGCCCTCGACTGCTCCCATCTCTTTGCCGTTTTCTTTAAGCTCGTAAAGGTCGAGCTCATATGTCGTTTGTAGGCATCGCTCTATGTAGAGCCCGTCGCGCAGGGCTTTTATGAGGAAGTTTATTACCATAGGCTTGGTGGAGCTGTTGGTGTGAAAACCCCATCGACGTGGGCGCCCTTGTTTTATCTCAAGTTGCGATGTGCGGCTGTAGAGGTTGTTGTATCGGCCTGCTATCTCGTTAAGTATGTATTCGAAGTTATCTCCTTCGGTGCCTTCGGTCTCGAGCGTGTTGGCCTCTATTATGAGCAGGGCGTTCCCGTAGGCGCGGGCAAGCTCTACAGCTTTCCAGGCGAGGCGGTCGTGCTCTATGTGGCCGTGCCAGCAGGCTACAATCTCGGGTACTCCGCCGTCGAGCATAGCGAGGCGGTCGGCAACAAGTATGCATGAGTAGTCGGCTTTGTCGCTTGTGCCGCCTACATCTACGGCTACTATGTAGCGGTCGCGCAGCGGTTGCTCCTCATCGGGCATAAGCCACACCCACAGTGAGTTTTCGTTGCAATCTTCTCCCGGGCTTGCGGGGCTGAATATGGTGCGCTCCACACGCTTGTCTCCCTCGATGGTGGTGCGGCTTATTATATCGCCCTTGAAAGATGGGGGAACACAGGTGCTGCGTATGCTGTTTACGTAAGAGATGCGGAACACACGACGGCCTGTACTTTGGAAGGCTTCGCTGGCTGTAGATGGAAACTCGGAGAAAAGGCGCCACTCGTCGGGCATCTCTCGGCGTTTGTCGCGATACCAAGCGATGGCTTCTAGAGTTGCACCAAGCGAGAAGAGCTGTTTCTCGTACTCGTCGAGGCTCTCTACAAACGACAGGTACTCGCTCTCTTGCAAAGGCTTGCTGTAGAGGTCTATACTGTACCACGGAATAAACACTGGCGTGAAGTTGTTGCGCCCCTCGGTAGCCTCTATCCAGGTGCGGTGGAAAAAGTTGCCTACGCCTTTTGCTGTAGACTCGAGTATCTTCATGGTGTAGGGGCCGCTTGCTATAGAGCCGAAGATGGACTGTACCAGATCTTCGGGCTTTCGTCCTTGAGTTGCTTTCCACAACCCCACCTCGGTGAGGTGGGCCATACTTATATCCTCGCTGCGTAGCGAGTCGGGCTTTTGCGAAGAACCAAGTGAGTATCGGCTGTTGCTCCAGCTTATTACTCTGGTTTTTTGTGCCCCTTGATAGGGCGATGTTGTTATCTGCTTGCCTCCTGTAGCCCAGGTGGGGTAGCGGTTTATTACTTTTGCAAGCATACCTGCAACTATGGATGATTGTTTTTCTATGTCGCCACAGATGACGCTGTTCCAGTTGCGCTTGTGCACAAGCTGTATCCACAGCATATAGAGCTGTGTGAGGGTGCTACCGCCCCATTGACGTGCTTTGCACAAGATTATATCGATGGGTTTGCCTGCAAGGCGCAGTTGCTCCATAGCGGCAAGGTACTGACGCTGTGCGCGGTTGAGCGTGAAGGGTATGTCGCGCCCTCGCCCCTTGTCGGCGATGGTAGTCATGCTTCTTGCCCAGTATTCAAAGTCGTGTTTTATGCGTTGCCGGCAAAAGTTGAGCCAGCAAGCGATGAGTTGTTTGCTTGTAGGTACTTTACCTTGCTCTTCTTCTATGTACTTGTGTGCTCCGAGGGTTATTAGCTTTTCGGTCTCCTCGTCGTCGAGCATAGTTGTGGGCAGGTACATACACTCTAAAGGAAACCCCTCGATGCTGACACGCCGGCGCTCTATGGCGGTGGAGCCTTCGCCTGTTATGGGATTATAAACGGCTGAGATTACTCCCAGCCGTTTTATATTTTCTTTTATTATGTTCTCTTTTTCCATTCTTTTAAATTCCTGCAAGATTGGTGCAGCGACGTCGTGCTCGGCTGTTGTTGTAGAGCTTGGCAAAGAGGTGCTGAACGTTGTTGTAGAGGCTTGTTCTCACAGCTAAATGGGGCTGTGCAAGCATAGGCTGGCGCAACAATAGCCACTGCAAGCTTATCTCGTTTACAAGATAGTCGGTGATAGCTTGTTTGAGTATGGGAAGGATGTGCAAACGCTTCTCGTCGATACTCCCGCCTATTGTAATCTCTAAAAATTCTCTTTCTATGCGGTGGCCTATGCTGGAAAAACGAAGAGCAACAGCAGATATTAGTTCGTTCAATGCTCTTTTTGTGAACATAACGAAAAGCTCTTTTTCATCGGTGCTGCTTTGCAGTGTATCGGCGTCGGCATCTTTGCGTTTTGCCGCTTCGCCCAGATAGTGGTTTCTTAAATCAATCTGCTGTTGCAGTTCGTTTCTCTTTATGAGTATGCTGTGTGTCATCCTTTTTAAATGTCGATTACGTTGTCGGGGTTTTCGAGCTCAATCACCGGCTTTTGTCGCAGTGCAAAAAGCTCGCGCATCTGTAGCGCCATAGTTTGTGCCTCGGCGGCGGGTATTGCGGCCTCTTCGGGGCGGTGCTGCAGCAACCACTGTTGCAACACACGTTTCACGGCGTAACTTTCCATGCTCTTTTCAATGCGCGTGAGGGCTGTTTCAGGGTACATCGCAGGTATAGGTAAGGTGAAGATGTATACTTTACCGTCGTTGCTGCCGTCGCTTTTCTCCTCTATGCTGCATATTGCAAAGTAGCGCGAAATTAAGTTTCCAAGCTCGGCTATAGCGTTGCCTATGTGGTCGCTTAGCTGTATGCTATCGTCGCTCGACACTTGCATTTGTGCTGCCAAACGCTCGGGTATGCCCATCTCTTTACGGGCTTCACCTGTGTAGTAGGTGTAGATTTGAACTCTTTGTTCAATGTTCTTGTGTAGAACTCTAAGTTTTGTCTCTTTCATAAATCTGTTTTTTTCTACGAAGGTAATAGACTCGCACGGCGACAAGGTTGCTGTTTTGATATTATGATGTTTTTTTGTGTTGTTTCTGCAACTCTCTATGCTGTGGTAATCTTGCGCTCGCGCAGCGTCTTGTATACTATGCCACGGAAGGTATCCTCGTCGAGGTAGAACGAGGGTGCCGGCTCCTCTATAATTTTCTCGAGAATAACGTAGCGATAGTGGCTGCTGCTCTCCTGTATGCGTTTTATGTAACGGTTGTATATCTCTTTGTACATTGCCATTTTGTTCTTGTTCACTATGGGAATGCGCTTTTTGCGCATCATAAGCGAGATGTAGCGTCGAGCATTTTCAAATGTTACATAGAAACGCGGTGCTTTGCTGTTGACCGCAGTCTCAATTACTTCGTTTTGTGTGGCAAGCGGGTTGCTTTTCCTCACCTCTTTCATCGTATCGAAGAAGGTCTCGATAACATCGTTTCTACGCATAGAGCGTATAGATTTGTTTTTATTCTCTTTCATGTTGCTTTGTGTTTGTGCTTGCAAAAATAATAGCCAAAATAGGCTAAAAGGTTGCTTTTTTGACACTTTCTTTTTTGCTATTTTGTAAGTTGCTGAATATTAAGTGTAAAAAGTGTATGGCGCTCGTGCGTGTAATGAGGTGTGAGCCTCTTTATTATAAAAAGGTAGTCTGATGTGGCTACGGTTTTGGCGGGTGCGGCTTTTGTGGTTTTTTGCATTTTGACAACTTCTGTTTGTCATTATTGCAACCTGGTAGCTTGCTTTTGATATTTCCTTTGCAGACGAAAAAAGTAAACTATTATAAACAAATTATTGTATGAAAGAGAATTTAGAAAATGAGATGCAGAAGCCGCTCGATACAGGTGTGGCCGATGCTATGGAGCTGCAGACAGAGAGCCTGGGAGCTACTGAAAACGAGGCTTCTTATGAAATTTTGGAGAGGGGTGTGAAAGAGCTTTTTGGCGACGATTTTGACATAAACTCTCCCCTTGCCCAGGAGGCTCTTATGCAGCACTTGCGTGTTAACCACGAGCAGAACGAGCGCCTTGCCGAGGTGCTTGAACGTGACCCTCGCTTGGCGCAGATGCTTGTGGATATGATAGAGGGCAAACGCAATGCGCACTCGGCGATGGCGCGTTATTTTGGTCGTTCCATAATGAATATAGACGAGGGAAGCCCCGAGTTTGAGGAGATGGTGCAGGCCGACGAGGAGCGTCGTAACGAGGTATTGCGTGCTGCATCTGAAAGAAAGGACTATGAGAATAACCTACGAGCAAGCCGTGGTGTTATTGAGAACTTTTGCAGTGAGCGTGGCTACGAGCCTGCCGATTTTATGAACGCTGTTTGGGACAGGCTGGTGATGCCCATCCTGTCGGGTAACTACACTTATGATGTGTGCACGGCTCTTGAACACGCTATAAACTATGAACAAGATGTTGAGGATGCCTTTGCGGCCGGAGATATAAAAGGACGCAACACCAACATACAACGTATGAAAGAGGATTTTGGTGACGGTTTGCCCAAAGGTATGAGCAGTGTGGCACCCGACGGCTCGAGCCCCCGCCGCAGAAACTCTCTCATAGAGGAGGCTTTGAATGCATAATATTTTTACTAATCAATAAATTTATTTAAAATGAAGAAAATTTTTGTTTTTGCTAAGGAGAACCCTTTGTTTGTTCTTCTTATGTTAGTGAGTTTGGCAGTAGCTCTCTTTGCCGATGAGCAGGTGGGCTTGTCGTTGGCTATGGCTGTAGTGGCTGCGCCGGGTGGAACAAAGGCCTCGAGAGGTATTGCAGGTCTTTCAACCCAAGGGCTTGGAGAGGCTACAACCGTGTCGAACGCTTCGGAGTTGAGCCCTGGCCTTGTTGACGCGGACATCGACGACGAGATTGTGAAAATTGCGAGCGACGAGAGTGTTATCGACACTATTAAACGCAAAATCCGTCGTCAAGTTCAGGTGGCCTCGTTTGAGGTAGATCACTATCTCATTGATGACAAGCGCTCAAAGGCTTACACCAACGAGCTCTATACAGGTATAGGTGCTACCCGCGCCGAGATACCTTTCTCGACCACCGGCGAGAGAAAAATTTTTCAAGAGTACTTTACTGCCATATGTAAGGGCGTTAACGGTTACGACCCTACAGGCCAAATAGAGATGCCCGGCGTCGATTTGATGCTCTTCTTTGTGGGCAAGAACAGCACAACAGAGGCTCCTATTGCGATGGCTGTAAACGGCCCTAAAAACAACGCCACCGATGATTATTGTACCGTGCCCACTATCCCTGCAGGTACTGAGGTTATTCTTCTTTCTTCGGCAGCATACGAAACACAGAAGTTTATTGCGCCCAGCACCATCGTTCCCGTTCCCGAGCGTATGTATCTGCAAAAACAGCTCTGTAACAGCATTGTGAGCGACTATTTTGCGGCACAGAAGAAACGCATACAATTTAATAAATCGCAAATTGCCGAGGCTATCTTGCGTCAGTTCCGCTTGGAGAGTTGCCGCACTGCGTGGGTGGGCCAGCCCGGTAAGTTCAAGGTGCAGGCGATGGATGCTGCTATGGGCTATCAGTGGGACTACTTCAGCAAGGGTATACGTTGGCAGTTTAAACGTCAATACGACCTGTCGTCGAAGATTACGTTTGCCGATTTGATAAACCTCTCTATGGTGAAGTTTACAGGCTTTAATTGCACAAAGAAGGCTATTTGGCTGCTTGGCAAGCAGTTGCTTAACGATATTCAGAAGATAGACTTGACCTTGCACAAGAATATAAACGTGGCAAACAGCACCACATTTGGTATTGAGTGTACACGCATACACACCGTGTTTGGTGATATAGATCTTATACACGACCCTACACTCGATGCTCTTGGCTACTCTAACTGCGGTGGTCTTATAGATGCAAACGGCCTTGTGCGTTACTATATGAAGAACGAGGACTCTAAAACCGAGAGCGTTGATGGCGAGGAGGCAAGCCGTCAGGTGGTTATGACCATAGACTGTCTTTGCTTGAAGGGCTACAGCCACATTTGGGTGAACGGCTCGGCGGTTGAGAGCGACATACCCGGCACATCGCGCGTGGTAAGTGCAGCTTCTTTGCCCGAGTCTCCCAAGACCAACGATGTTGTTGTGCTCACAGCCGATGTACAGCGCAATGTGAACGGTGAGCAGAAGTTGTGGTTTGCAGCCGGAACAGTTGTTACATTTAACGGCTCTACTTGGGTGGAGTATACAGGTGAGATTATTGCAGCGTAAGTAAATGTTTAACAAGGCGGCACACCCGTGCAGGGTGTGCTGCTTAAAAAAGAGAAGAATATGAGTAAAAGAGTTACATATGAAATTCACGGACAGGTTGAAAGAAACAGTTTTTTCAGAGTGGGCAAGGCTTTGATAAGGGTTGAGTTTACAGGGGGTATGATAAATTCTACGGGTGTTTATCCGGCGCAGTATACTACCGATAACCCCCTTTACCAGCAGGCGATAGAGAGTAGCGATGCGTTCCGTCGTGGCGAGATAAAACGTGGGCGAGTTGAGAATGTGGGTGCTAGCGATGAGGCTAAAAACAGCACCGGCTGCACCGACGAAGAGATGTTGGCTCTTGCCGATGTTACAAACTTGCAGCAGGCGCGCACGGTGTTGATGGCAGAACCTTATAATTGCAGCTTGGCCGACTTGCAGAGCAAAAGCGCGGTGAAGGCTGTGGCTGCACAGAAAAAGGTCTCTTTTCCTAATTGGCTATGATAACTACACAAGAGCTGGTCGACAAGGTGTTGATGCTGCTTAACGAGCCTGGCGTGGAGCCCTCAATAACTCTCTTGAGCGAGGATACATGTGCTTTGTCCGACACGGTGCAGCAGCTGTTGCCCGATGCGGTACTTTTTGTGCAGAACAACAAAGCGTTTGGCGCGCTTAACCCCAAGGCTTGTAGTGTGGCGCCCTCGCAAATAACCGAACACGGCGATGGTAGCGGGGTTATAGAGTTGCCCGACGATTTTGTAGCTCTTGTGGAGCTGCATCTTGATGGGTGGGAGAGGTCTTGTACCTTTTTGCAACCGCAAGGCTCGGCTCTTGCTCTGGCACAGGGTAATAAATACACCCGCGCCGGGCGTTGCAAGCCTGTGTGTGTCGACGGGGTAAACGCTCAAGGCAAGAGGGTGGTCAACTACTACTCTTTGCCCGTGGACAAGAACGTGGTTGTCGATAAATTTGTGTACGAGGCGGTGTTTAACCCCCAAGAGGGCTTGTCGTGTGAGCAGGGTAACCCCCTTGTGTGGGCTGTAGTGTATCAGTGCGCAGGGTTAGTGTATAATGTTTTTGAGCGTCGCGACTCGGCTAACGCTTTTATGGCTCTTGCTGTGGCGTGGTGCAAAAACGGGAAAATAGAGTAGTTTATGGCTGTGAAGAATTTAAATTTTTCTCCCGAAAAGAATTATTGGGAGAGCGAGCCGTTGCGTTGCTCGGGAGGCGATGTTAGGGTTAGAGTACACAAGACAGGGCCTTACCCGGTTGCGCTCCTGGTGAGTATAGATGGTGAAGAGGAGTACATAAAATATGACGACTTTGGCCTTGACGAACTTAAAACCGAGGTTACGCTCGAGGGTGCTATGAAGGGGCAGTTTGTTAAGTTTCGCTCGCGTAGCGAGTTTACCTTGATAAAATATATGGAACATTAGCCCTATGGATAGCCTGAAGTTTGTTTTTGCATCGCTTTTAGCCAATATTGCGGGGCTTTTATTCCCGATAAAGAACGATATCTTCGGGTTGATATTGCTGTTTACCTTGAATTTTATCGTTGGCCTTTTTGCCGATTTGAGCAACCATCGCGACTGGAGTTTTAAGAAGGCTTTTTGCTTTTTTCGCGATGCAGCAGTCTATTTTGTGATGGTTGCTTCTATGTATGTCCTTGGCCACCTAAAAGGGGAGGAAGAGGCGGCTGTGCACTGTGTTTCGTTTATGATATATGTTGCTGTGTATTTTTATGGCACAAACATTTTGCGAAACGCACGTATGCTCACTCAAGAGCATAGCACATTATTCAAGGCGCTAGATTTTCTCTACTATGTGTTGAGTTTTAAAGTTATTGAAAAATATTCCTATCTCAAGAGTTATGTCGAAACGCGTGAAAAGGACAAAGGTAGCCTGGTTGTGTAGCTTGCTGCTCTTTCTTGCAGCTTGCGCACCGGGCAGGAACTGCGAGCTTGTGCAAAGTGCTCACAGAGGGCGCACAGAACATATTTTGCGTGATAGCATATATTTGCTCGATAGTGTTTTTGTGGCGCAACGTGCCGACACGGTTTACTATGAAAAGTGGAGAACAGTGTATCGCGACAGGCTCTTGGTCGACACGTTTATAGTGTGCGACACGCTTTTTAGAGAGAAGGTTGTTACGGTGGAAAGGGTTGTGAAGAGATACCCTTTTGCTTGGGCATCGCTGCTTTTGCTTGGGCTTTGCGTGCTGTGGAACAAAGGGGGCTTGGGGTGGTTACTTGTGTTGTTGAAGAGATTTTTAAAGTAGGGTTTTATGCAGAAAAGTTTTTCGTTTAAAGGTATTACAAGAAATAGTGATAATCTGTTGGTTGCCGACGGAGAGTGTATGGAACTTATCAACTGTAGAGTGAAGGATGGGTGTCTTGAGCCCGTTTCGCTCTCTTTCGATGAGAAACTGTTAGAGGCATCTTACGAGAAGATGTTTTGGCATAGCGTAGCCGAGATGTTCATCTGTATCGAGTATAAGAACGAGGGGAGAGTGCATTTTTACGATAAGGATTGCAATGTTGTTAAGAAAGAGGGTGGTAAAACTCTTGAACTTTTTCCCCAATTAAAGTTTGTGGAGCGGGTGGAGTTTGTTGGTAGCATAGCGTGCTTTATAACAAATGAAACGACGCTTTATATTATATTCGATGCGGGAGCTTATCGTTGGCTAGGGGAGCGCCCCCTCCTGCCTGAACTCTCTTTCAGCTGTGCTTCGGCTGTTTTTGAGGCGCAAACCGACGATGAGTATGCGGCGGGTTTTTCTTTGCGTAAAGAAGATGCTTCCTTGCGTTGGGGTAATGTTTCGAAAGGATATTTCGACCAGTGTCTGTCGCTGTTGCATAGCCGTGGATATTATGTCGACAGAGCAATGTTCCGCTACGCTTTGCGTTTGTTCGACGGAAATTATTTTTGTTACTCTCCGGTCTACTATGTCGACGATGATGGGGCTGTGGGTGAACTTGCACGCGATGAGAAGAACTTTCAGTCGAGCCCCCTTACTTCGGGCAGCTCTAGTAGTAAATACGTGGCTAAGGTGCAGGGCTTTTTGCCTACTTTCCATTTGAAAGAACTTAATCTGGCCGACTGGAAAAACGTAGTCGTGGGTATAGATATATTCACCACGGGCTCAATTTATGGGCACAAGATTGCAAATTCGGGCGAACAACTATCGTTGAGAAACGGGGCCTACTCTTCGAGTGATTATGGCTATGAACGCTATGAGGCGAAGAGCGGTGAGGAGATTGTTTGCGACGTGCAGGATGCGACAATCTTTTATAAGGTTGCCGAGTTTAATATTCTTGGCGTCTTGGTCGATGCCGTGAAGGATGTTTCGCTTACAAGCCTCGCTCTCTCCGCTACACTGCCCGACGATGCGGGCTCTATGGTCGACCGTAGTGCAGCTTATAGCTACTTTTTTAATGGGCGTCTGCACCTGGCTGGTGTGAGGGAGATGTTTATGAAGGGATATTCTGCGTCGGCATTTATACCTGCTGCAGCTTCGCTTGTGTATGCCGAACGTGCTCTTGTTGTAACCCGAATAAAAACAGTAACCGGGGTGTCGGTTGTGAAGAAAGAGTATGTGGGGGACTTTGCTCTTGGTGTTAAAGACGGTGTTATGTCGCTTACGCCTTATATTATGTACCCCGACGCGCGTGCTTATGAGATGATGTTTGTTGTCAAAGTGGGAGATGTTGTTTACAGCAGAACTTTTCCTCTGAAACAGCACAAGAGTCTTAACTTTGCGCACTATGTCAACAGGGCCGGAAATACTTTGAAAGTGAGCCTGGAGTGTCATCTTGCAGTGGGAACAAAGCCCTCCTCTTACTCGGAGAATAATATTCTTGCCTATTTTTCCTACACGCCCGGTGTGTATGAGATAAATTACGTGGCGGGAGAAGGGTGGTTATATGGTGACAAATCTTTTGTATTACCCGATGGCCCCGATGGTTATCGATATAACAAGATTATTATAACTCTTAATCCCCACGATGGAGACAGAATTATAATAACCATCGAGAAGAGTGAAACGATAGATATTGTTACCGGGGTGGAGGATATTGTTATTGATGGTACTTGGGAGGTGCTCGAAGAGTTTGTTGAAGTGCCCGAGGAGAACCCTTGCGATGTGCGTGGCAACGTGCTTAAGGTGTCGGCTGTGGATAACCCCTTTTTCTTTGATGCAAGAAATACTTATTTGCCTTCGGGTGACGATATTATTGCAATTTGCAGCAACACGGTGGCTCTCTCGCAGGGGCAGTTTGGCCGTCACCCGCTTTATGTGTTTAGCAAGGATGGCATTTGGGCTATGGAGAGCGGCTCGTCGGGTGATGTGGTGTATGCGGCCTCACACCCAGTTGCCCGTGAGGTGTGTACCAACCCATCGGCGTTGTGTGGCACCGACTCAAGCATCGTTTTTTTGAGCCAGCGTGGGGTGATGCTTCTGCACGGTAGTGCTTTAAGTTGTATATCCGACGTAATATCGGCGTCGTCGCATTTTATGCAAGAGGTTGTGGTGCGTGATATTTTTTATCGTATAGCGATGCTCGCAGATAATCAGTATGCGTTGAGCAGGAATAATCTTCTTGAATATTTAGAAGGTACTGTGGTTGTGGGCTATATTTCGTCGGAAAATGAGGTGTGGGTGTCAAACGAGAATTACTCCTACTCCTATGTGTATGCACTTGGCAGTGGCGTGTGGAGCAAAATATCTAAAAGTTTCACTTGGTTTGCCAACCGTTATCCCCACCAGCTATATCTGCACTTGGAAGACGACAAAAGTTGCATAGCGGCGATAGACAAGACTAAAGCTGCGCCAGCCTCTTTTGTTACCCTTTTTACTCGTCCACAACTGTGGGGTACCAAACTGCCTAAACGCATTATGCAGTTTATGCTGCACGCCTCGGTGAGGCTGGCTCCTACGGGTAGCGATTATATAAAGAGCGCGTTTGCTTGTTACATTTTGTGTAGCAACGATGGCACGCACTTTAAACTTGTCGCCGGCGCCGAGAGGAAAGAGGACTTTAATGATATAGTGTTTCCCTATTTTTTAACTCAAGCATATAAATATTATGTTGTAGCCTTGTCGGGGTGCGTGACAACCGCAAGCCGCTTTGTGGGTGCCGAACTTTCTATTTCTGCTGCTTGGGAAAACCGTTTACGTTAATATATTATGGATATTGTTATAAAAAAAGATGAGCTCTTGGCCGACTTGCATAAACTCTCGGCACATTTTGGGCTAAAACTTTCGGCTCCCGAGCTTGTTGCTTCTACAGCCGATGATGAAGAAAAAATTGCTCTTATGTTGCACGCCGCGTCGATGGAGCTGCTGAAACTTCTCTCGCCCTATGCAGGCTTGCAGGGCGTTGATAACACTCTCGTGTATACCTTGAGCATGCCTGTTAACTGGAAAAGCGGTCGAGCCGATTGCTTGAAAGAGCTTTGCCGAAACTATCTTCTGCACTCATTGTTTGCACGCTGGCTCGACTTTGTAAAGAGCGACAGCGCGATGCTTTACAGAACTTTGAACGCAGAGACTGCCGCAGCAATAGCGCATATTTTGTCGTTGAGGGAAAAACCTTCGCGAGATTAAGTGGTGTGCGCAGTAATAAAAAAGTGAAGATTTTGAAATCTTCACTTTTTTATTACTTGGGCGAGCTTGGCTTTTTGTGCGTATCGCCTGTTTGTGTCGCGTATAATCTCTTTTTCGTGTCGTTCTATGTAGATGCTGCATAGAGCAAATGCGGTAAAGGACAAGATAAATATGATGGTGGGCAGAAACTCGTCCATAACCCCTTCGGCGCTGCCGATTATTAAAACAAGGCTTAATAATTGTATGCCCATAAGTGTGGTTGCTCTCATTTTTTCTCCCTTTCTTTAGTTATCAAAAGACCAATATATAAGTTTGTTATCCTCTCTGTCGCTCTCTTTTATCTTCAACGTTGCTTGGCTTATAATTTTCTTCCCACGCATCAACAACACCTTGCCTACGTGGTTTGTTTCGCCATCGCAAGCAAGCGTCTTAACCTCCATTTTGTAGTTGTTTATTCTTATGGCTTTGTTCCTTGCCGCGAGAAAGTCTTTAACAAACTCCTCGCTGCTGAACTTGGGGTAAATATGGTAGCGTTCTGTTAGGTGGCTTGTCCATCTTTTTCTTCTCTTGAAGGTGTAGAAGATGTGCTCGGCAAGCTCTAAGAGTTTTTCGACAATAATGTCGTACAACTGTTTGCTTTTTCCAATTTCTCTACTTTTCATAATTAAATCTATTCAGGTTTTCTTTTGTGTTTTGTTATAATTGTATTATGTTTGTTGCCGAAAAAGGCTAAATAGCCTGTTTTTGCTTTGTGTAACGCTCTTTTTTCTCTATTTTCACGACAAAGTAGCCATATGTGGCTGCAAATATAATCTTATATTTGGTAAAAAGGGTTGTTAAATTACACTAATTAGCAAAAAACGGCTATTTTGTAATTGGTCTAAACAATAAGATAATTGAACGAGATGAACGATACGTTGAAAGATAGAATTTTAAGTGTTTTTAAACTTAAAAAAATAAATGTAAACCGTGCGAGCCGCCTGTTGGGAATACCGCAAAGAACGCTAAACCGGCAGGTGAACGAGGATGGCAAGGTGGGTATGGAACTTGTTTATTCTCTATTAAATGTTTTTGGTGATATATCGCCCTCGTGGCTGTTGCTGGGGCAGGGCGATATGCTCGCCGACGTGGTTTCGCCTGTTTCGGGTGCTGCGCCTTTTTTCAGTAATTTGCCGGTAACTGCGGGCTTTAGAGAGGTGTTCGACCCCTCCCAAGAGAAGCCTACGGGCTATATCTCAATGCCAGGTTTGTCGGCTCAGTTCTATTTCCCCGTTTCGGGTACATCTATGGAGCCCGAGATACACTCTGGAGATATAGTCGGGGTTAATAGGGTGGAGTCGTTGCGCGACATTGATCCGGATAAAATTTATATGATTGTGACAAATGAGTCGCGCATGATAAAACGTTGTCACTCCGACGAAAGCGACGAAAGCATTATGTGGTGCGTGTCGCCCAATTATCCTTCGTTCAAGATAAAGAAAAAAGATATTTGCGCAATGTTCCACGTTGTGAACAGAATAGAGAGACTTTAATGCTTCTTCGAAAATAAAACGTCCCTGGAAGATCCTTTCAGGGGCGTTTTGTTTGTTGTAATGGCTTTTTTATGTTCTCTTTGAGCTGCTTGTGGGAGCTTTTGAAGCCAAAATGCTAGGAAAATTCAAAAAAAAAGATAACTTTGCAAATAATTCGGGTTTTAGCGCAGTGGCGATAGTGTTGCGCAAGAACCTTGATATTTGTAAAATTGTTAATTGAGTAGTTGCCCGCAGGGCGATTTATTTAGATACAAAATGCCGAAAAATATTGGATATGTAGCTCAAATTATTGGAGCTGTGATAGATGTTACCTTTGAAGCTGACAGTGCCGACGGGAAAGTTGTGCTCCCTGCAATACACGAGGCGCTTGTTGTTGAGTGCAAGGATGGTAGAGAACTTATACTTGAGGTGCAGCAACACATAGGCGACGATACTGTGCGCACGGTGGCTATGGACAGAACATCGGGCTTGTCGCGCAAGATGCCTGTGAGGGCTACGGGCGCACCTATTACAATGCCGATAGGTGAGCAGATTAAGGGACGTATGATGAATGTTGTGGGTGCCTCCATCGATGGTATGCGCGAACTCGACAAAGAGGGTGCGTACCCCATACATCGTGAGGCTCCAAAGTTCGACGAGCTCTCCACGGTGCAAGAGGTGCTCTACACTGGAATAAAGGTTATAGACCTCTTGGAGCCTTATTGCAAGGGTGGAAAGATAGGCCTTTTTGGTGGTGCCGGTGTGGGCAAAACCGTGCTTATTATGGAGCTTATAAACAATATTGCAAAGGGACACGATGGCTTCTCAGTCTTTGCTGGTGTGGGAGAGCGTACTCGTGAGGGTAACGATCTGTTGCGCGAGATGATAGAGGCCAACGTGGTGCGTTACGGCGAAGAGTTTAAGAAGGGTATGGAGAAGGGCGAGTGGGACCTGTCGAAGGTCGACTACAACGAGGTCGCAAAGTCGCAAGCCACCCTTGTCTATGGTCAGATGAACGAGCCTCCCGGTGCGCGTGCTTCGGTTGCTCTTTCGGGCCTTACAATAGCCGAGTCTTTCCGCGATGCAGGTGCAGCCGAGGGGAAAAGCAACGATATACTATTTTTTATAGATAATATTTTCCGCTTCACACAGGCGGGCTCCGAGGTTTCGGCTCTGCTTGGTCGTATGCCTGGCTCTGTGGGTTACCAGCCCACGCTTGCAAGTGAGATGGGTGCTATGCAGGAGCGTATAGCCTCCACAATACACGGCTCTATTACATCGGTACAAGCGGTTTATGTGCCTGCCGATGACCTTACCGATCCAGCGCCTGCTACAACATTTACTCACCTTGATGCAACCACGGTGCTCAGCCGCAAGATAGCCGAGCTTGGTATTTATCCGGCTGTAGACCCTTTGGATTCAACATCGCGCATACTCGATGCAAATATTGTGGGTAAGGACCACTACGACACAGCGCAACGTGTGAAGCAGATTTTGCAACGCAACAAAGAGTTGCAAGATATTATATCTATCCTTGGTATGGAGGAGTTGTCCGACGAGGACCGCACAACAGTAAACCGTGCACGCCGAGTGCAACGTTTCCTTTCGCAGCCCTTCACCGTTGCCGAGCAATTTACCGGAGTTAAGGGTGTTATGGTGCCCATAGAGGATACTATAAAGGGCTTCAAGATGATACTCGACGGCGAGGTGGATCACATACCCGAGCAGGCTTTCTTGAATGTGGGAACTATTGAGGAGGCTATCGCTAAGGGCGAGAAGATGCTTTCTATGATAAAATAACCTCGCTTTTTAGTATGGAACAAGCAACTTTGACACTTAAAATATATTCGCCCCAAAAGAGCATATTCGAGGGGGTGGTAGAGCGCGTGTCGTTTCCGGGTGCCAAGGCGCCCTTTACAATATTGCGCAACCACGCACCTATGATATCGGTGTTGGAGCGAGGTGTTATACGTTGGGGTGCCGATGCAGAGAACGAGGTTGCTATCGCAGGCGGTTTTGTCGAGGTTAAGGACAATGTTGTTACCGCGTGTGTAGAGATATAAATGAGGAATTTATGATGAGAAAAATAAAAATATCGTTTCTTGTTACAATAATGATGCTTCTGCTGGCTTTGCTGGCCGAAGCGTTTATAACAGCCTGCTTCCCGCAATATACATTTAACGGGCACTGGGCTGTGCCCATATTCTTTTGGGTGTTTTATGTTTGCGCTTCGCTTTTCATAAAACCTGGTATGAAAAGTATGGAGTTTACAAGATGTTTTATCGGTCTCAAGGCTGCAAAAATATTCTTTTCAATGATATTTGTGGCTGTGGCCTCGGCTTTGATGCGCGAGAATGTTTTGGCCATAGTGTTCAATTTTTTTGTTTACTACCTGCTATTGCTCATCCCCGAGTGTGCATACGGTATTTATATGAAGAAACATATTAAATGAGAAGGGTGTTGCGCTACATATTGTTGCTTGTGATGTTGCTTTTGCCGGCGATGTCGGTTGGTGCTGCAAGCAAAGATGCCGGTTTTGATGCTCCCAAATTGATATTCGAGCATTTGAACGACTCTTATGAGTGGCACATAACAACGCTGGGGGATAAACACATCTCCATACCTTTGCCCGTGATACTTTACAGCGAGAGGGCTGGGTGGCAGCTCTTCTCCTCGTCGGTGTTTCACCACGCCGAGGAGCACAACGGTTTTTACATAGCACACGAAGGTGATTACGAAGGCAAGGTGGTGGAGCGCACCGCCGACGGTGGCGAGCAACGCCCTTTGATTGATATATCGATAACAAAAAACGTTTTTGCAATATTTGTAAATGCGTTCCTGCTTGTGGTTATAATGCTTTTAACAGCTAAGTGGTACAAGAAACGCAAATGCAACGATGAGGCTCCAAAAGGCTTTGTCGGGGCGATGGAGGCGTTGGTTGCAATGATTGTTGACGATGTGATAAAGCCAAATGTGGGCAAGAGCGCTCCTCGCTTTACCCCCTATCTCCTCACCGTCTTTTTCTTTATACTCCTGAGTAACCTCATGGGACTTATACCACTTTTTCCAGGTGGTGCAAACGTTACCGGCAATATAGCGGTAACATTGTCGCTCTCGCTCTGCACCTTTATCGCGGTAAATATTTTTGGTAACAGAGAGTACTGGAAGGAGGTCTTGTGGCCCGATGTCCCGATGTGGCTTAAGATACCGGTGCCTTTGATGCCCTTTATAGAGCTTATAGGAATATTTGTGAAGCCCTTTGCTCTGACAGTGCGTCTGTTTGCAAATATTTTTGCAGGCCACACTGCTTTACTCGTTTTTGTGTGTCTTATATTTATTACGGCTGCGGTAAACAAATATTTAGGTGGTGCAATGAGCATTATCTCGGTCTTTTTTACCGTGTTTATGAATATACTGGAACTTTTGGTGGCATTTATACAGGCCTTTGTGTTTACTATGCTATCGGCCGTTTTTGTGGGGCTTGCGCAGCCCGAACACCACGGCAAAAAAGATTAAATGCGATAATTATTAACTTTTTAAAAATATAAATTATGTTCACAATTCTTTTACAGGCGGCAGCAAGTATGAGCTTGGCCAAAGCAGCTGCAGCTTTTGCAGCAAGTGTAGTTGTATTAGGTGCAGCTTTCGGTATAAGCCGCATTGCAGGCACTGCCCTTGAGTCTATGGCGCGTCAGCCCGAGGTTGCGGGTGATATACGTTCGAGTATGATACTTGCAGCTGCGCTCATTGAGGGTGTAGCTATGTTTGCCATCCTTGTGGCTGTCCTTGTTGTATTGATGTAAAAAACATAGAGGATGTCTATTTTATTACCCGATGCAGGTCTTCTTTTCTGGATGCTTGTTGCATTTGGGATAGTCTTTTTTATCCTTGCAAAATATGCTTTTCCGGCTATAACATCGATGATAGAGGAGCGTAAGCGCTTCATCGACGAGTCGCTGAAAAATGCAAAAGAGGCTAACGAAAGGCTTGCCGGTATCCAGGAAGAGGGCGAAGCGTTACTAAAGTCGGCGCGTGAGGAGCAAAACCGTATTTTGCGTGCTGCAACCGAAGCGCGTGAGCAACTCATAAAAGAGGCTCGCGAGAAAGCCGAGGCCGAGGGCGCAAAAATGCTTGCCGATGCGCGTAGGCTCATAGAACAAGAGAAAGAGGCCGCGTTGAACGATATACGCAACACCGTGGCCGAGCTCTCTTTGGGTATCGCTACCAAAATACTGCGTCGCGACTTGTCGAGCGATGAGGCTCAACAGGCCTATACAGAAAAGCTTGTAGACGAGGTGCTTGCCAAAAAAGACAGGGAAAAATGAATGTAGGAACTCTCTCTTTGCGTTATGCCGAAGCTCTTTATAAGTATGCCAAAGAGCTTAAGGCCGAAGCTGCCGTGTATAGAAATATGTTGCAGCTCAAAGATGTTTTGCGCAATATGAAAGACCTGCCTGTAATGCTGAAAAACCCTTCGAAGAGCAACGCCGAGAAGGTGCATCTGCTGTGCTCTATGGTCGATGCTCCCTCGCAAGCGTTCGAGCGTTTTGCCTCTCTCGTTATAAAAGCGGCTCGCGAGGATATGTTGCTGTATATGGTATACTCCTACATAAACATATACCGTGAGGACAAAAAAGTTGTTGCAATAAAACTAACAACAGCCACCCCTCTCCGCACCTCTTTGCAAGAGAAGATAGAACGCCTTGTCGAGAATTTGGGCGGTAATGAGGTGGAGATAAAAAACATTGTCGACAACTCAATAATAGGTGGTTTTGTGTGTGAGGCCAACAATACTCGCCTCGACGCAAGTGTAACCTCACAGCTTGCCGAGATTAAGAAAAATATTGTAAAAACAAACAAGAAAATAGTGTGATGAATATAAAACCCAGCGAAGTGTCGGCTGTGCTTCTCGAACAACTAAAAGGGAGCAACAACAACGCCCGTTACGACGAGGTGGGAACGGTGTTGCAAGTTAGCGATGGTGTTGTACACATCTATGGTTTGAACAACGCCGAGGCCGAGGAACTGCTCGAGTTTGACAACGGCATAAAGGCCATCGTGATGAATCTCGAGGAGGATAACGTGGGCGCTATATTGCTTGGCCCCACCGACAAGATTAAAGAGGGCATGACCGTGAAGCGTACAGGGCGCATAGCATCGATAAATGTGTGCGACGAGATGCTTGGTCGTGTTATAAACCCTCTTGGTGAGCCTCTCGATGGAAAGGGAGATATACAGGGCGATATGTGCGACATGCCGCTCGACCGCAAAGCTCCCGGAGTTATATATCGCCAGCCGGTGACCGAGCCTTTGCAGACGGGGTTAAAATCCATAGACTCGATGATACCTATCGGTCGCGGGCAGCGCGAGCTTATTATAGGCGACCGCCAGACAGGAAAAACCGCGATAGCTATCGATACAATCATCAACCAACGTGCCAACTACGAAGCAGGCAAGCCTGTTTATTGCATATATGTTGCTATAGGCCAGAAGGGCTCAACTGTAGCTTCGATTGTAAATACTTTGCGCAAGCACGGCGCGATGGACTACACGGTTGTAGTTGTTGCAACTGCGGCCGACACAGCTGCGATGCAGTATTATGCGCCTATGGCCGGTGCTGCTATTGGTGAGTACTTCCGCGATACAGGGCGCCACGCGCTTGTGGTTTATGACGACCTCTCGAAGCAGGCTGTGGCCTACCGTGAGGTGTCGCTCATCTTGCGCCGTCCTTCGGGCCGTGAGGCCTACCCGGGTGATGTCTTTTATCTTCACTCGCGTTTGCTCGAGCGTGCAGCAAAGATTATAAACCAGCAAGAGGTTGCCGAGCAGATGAACGACCTACCCGAATGTTTGAATGGTCGTGTCAAGGGTGGTGGCTCGCTCACAGCGTTGCCCATAATTGAGACTCAGGCTGGCGACGTGTCGGCCTATATACCTACTAACGTAATTTCTATTACCGACGGCCAGATATACCTGGAGAGCGACCTGTTTAACCAAGGTTTCCGTCCTGCGGTGAACGTGGGTATATCGGTGTCGCGTGTGGGAGGTAACGCACAGATAAAATCTATGAAGAAGGTTGCCGGAACACTCAAAATAGACCAGGCGCAGTTCCGCGAGCTCGAGGCGTTTGCAAAGTTCGGCAGCGATATGGACCCTGTGACTAAGATGGTTATAGACCGCGGTCGCAAAAACAACGCTTTGCTTGTGCAACCACAATACTCTCCCATGCCCGTAGAGGAGCAGATAGCGATACTCTATTGTGGTGTGAACAACCTCTTGAGCAAGGTGCCGCAGGAGAAAGTAAAAGAGTTTGAGGAACTTTTCCTCGATGTTATGCGCTCTCGTCACAAAGAGGATGTTTTGGACAAGTTGTCCTCGGGCGTTATGGACGACGATGTTGTGAAAATTATAGAGGGTGTGGCAAACGATATAACTGCAACGCTTAACTAATTACGGCGATGAATCTTAAAGAGATAAAGCAACGCATACAATCGGTGAAAAACACGCAGAAGATAACTTCGGCTATGAAGCTTATCTCTGCGGCAAAGCTTCGTCGTGCTCAAAGTGCGATAGAAAATTTGCACCCCTATGGGCAGAAGTTGAGCGATATCTTGTCGGCTTTTCTCTCTGGCGAGCACGCACCGCAAACCCCTTATACCGATGTACGCGAGGCGAAGTCTGTGGCTATAGTTGCCGTGTCGTCGCATTCGGGGCTTTGTGGTAGTTTTAACTCCAACATAATACGTGAAACTAAAGAGGCTGTCGAAAAATATACTGCAGCAGGTGTTGCTGTGGAAATTTTGCCTGTGGGCAAGAAGATAGCCGGCGCTCTGCACAAGGTGGGGCTCGAGGTCAACTCGGCTCTTGTGGAGCAGGCCGCAGCCGCTTCTTACGATGTTGTTGCTGGCATCGCAACCGACCTTATGGAGCGCTTCCTTGCAGGCACGCTCGACAGGGTAGAGATTATATATACACGCTTTATCTCTGCGGCAAAGCAGCAGATTGTGAGTGAGGTGCTCTTGCCTCTCTCCTTTACAGCCGATGAAGATGCTACAGGGGGCACAACCAACGATTTTATTGTGGAGCCTTCGCCCGAAGAACTTTTGCAACAGCTCTTGCCCAAGGTGGCAGTGCTTCGTCTCTACACGGCTTTGCTCGACTCTGCAGCAGCCGAGCACGCTGCTCGTATGCTTGCTATGCAGGTGGCAACAGATAACGCCTCCGACCTTATATCCGACCTCGTGCTCGAGTATAACAAGGGGCGTCAGCAGGCTATCACAAACGAGCTACTCGATATTGTTGCCGGTAGCGCAAACTGATGAAAACAATTTTAAAATGAAAAATTTTATAAGCTTAATATTCTGTTCTTTTCTTCTCCTTGCATCGTGTGGTAAAAGCGTTAACCATAATGTGTGTGTGCAAGGCACTATAGAGGGGGGTATAAACGATGGCGAGAATATATATCTAATGTTGCCCGACGAGAACAGCGTGGCAAGGGTTGTGGCGAGCACAACTGTTGTTGACGGCCGTTTTGTCCTTGCAGGTAATATAAACCTGCCGGCTGTGTGTAATGTGGTTACTGCTACGCCCGATGGTAACGTGGCCCGCAAAATAAATTTTATAGCCGAGGGTGGTGATGTTGCCATAAAGGTGCTTCCCGAGTATTATCGTGTGTCGGGCACGCCGCTCAACGATGCTTTGCAGGCTTGTCGCGATACAATGGAGATTGCGATGCAGGTGTATGCTCGTTACTATAGCAAAAAAGCCGAAACGCCCACACTCTCTCAACTTGGAGTAAAGGAGGCCAACGATGTTATGGCTGTAACCTCGTATCGCTATCGCGAGGTGCTCTACAGAGCTATTGCGAGCAATATAGATAATATTCTCGCGGCGCATCTAATAAAGGAGTATATGGATATAATAGAGCCGTCGCGAGGCTTGCAATTTATTAAGGGGCTCTCTAAGGAGTATGTGGATAACGTTCTCCTTTATATAAACAGCATCTATAGTGCACAAGTAGCAAGCGCTGTGGGCACCCCTTATATCAATATTACTATGCCCGACACAAACGGTGTGCAACAATCCTTGTCGAGTTTTGTAGGCAAAGGCAAGCCTGTGGTGTTAAGCGTGTGGGTGAGCAGCAGCAAGAGTGCGATGGAGGCTCAGGCGGCTCTTTCAAATATGCTCGACGATGTTGAGGTTGTGAGCGTGTCTATAGATGGAGACTATAATATGTGGCGTTCTGCAACTGCAGGCTTAAAGGGTGCTCACCTGAACGATTTAAAAGGGTGGGGTTCTCCCATCTTGTCGCGTTATGGTATAGACAAAGTGCCTTATTATATTTTGGTCGATGCTGATGGCAGAATATCTTATCGTGGTACATCTTTTAATGATGTATGTGAACGGGTGAAGAGATAGAGACGCAAAATTTTCTTTTTTAATACAAAATATGGTGTACCTATGCGCATAGGTACACCATATTTTTTTACCCCCTCACGGCACACAACTCATCCTTCTATACCTTTCAGCGTTTGTTGTAGCAACGCACCAATATTATCATCGCTTTGCTCTCTCTCTTTGTTAAGCTTAACAAGAAAATCGGCTGTGGTTTTCAGTGCCTGATTTATAGTACCGGGGTCTTCGCAATTCACCGTCAACTTTTCGAGCCTTTGTATGAGGCGATGGAAAAGTGAGAGTGTTTCGTTGTGTACATCGTCTATGGTTACACAACCGTTTTTTCTGCCTTTTACCATAAATTTTATCTTTATCTGCGAAGATACATCGAAAATGAAAAAGTAGGTTGCTGAAATGCTAATTTATTGAAAATAAGCGCATTTTGTTAATATCGCAACCTTGTTGGGCGGTTTTGTTATTTCTTTTGCAGCAAAAAAACTTATGGATGTATTTTCAATTTTATCGGGAGTGAATGGGGCACTTGGGCTCTATTCGGGTGTTAAAGGTATGTTCGACTCGAGCAAGGCGCGACACAAACAAGAGAAACTTCTCAGGGATGCGGCCCGCTTGGAGGACAGCTGGTATCGAAGAAACTATTTTAGTGATTATCTCAACAGCACAAGTTCGCGTGCGGCTATAAAGAGGGTTGAAAATACTCTCCGCAAACAGAACGAGCAAAACAGAGCGTATGCCGCAATAAACGGTGCAACGCCAGAACTTACTATAGCTCGTAACCAACAGGGAATGAATATGCTCGATAGTATGATGAGCAATATCGCCTCGCAGAGCGATGCGATAAAACGAGAGGTCGATGCAACGCATTTAAAAAACCAACAGGGGCTTGCTGCTCAACAAATTTCAAACCTTTCGCTCGACGAGAAGATGGCAGCGCAGAGTGCCAGCAACGGCTTCGACCTCTTCAAAGATGCGCTTATGGGGCTTAATTGGGGCAATGAGACCGATATTTAACTAGTGTGAAACTATGTATAGAAGTAATTACTCCGGTAAAGACCCCGATGCGATGCTGAATTATTTGAAGGAGGCTCGTCGCGAATATAGGAGAAACGAACGCAAGCGCACAGCTGCTGCAATAGTCGATTTTGCTACAAATCTCCTTGCGCAGGTGGGGCGTAGTAAGGGGCTACGATACGACGTTGTTGGTCGCTCTGTTGCGGGCGAGGTTGCAAGCCGTTTTGACGAGGCTGCAGAGCGCTATCGCAAGGCTATGATAGATTATAAAGGTGCGCTTGCTACCGAAAAACTTAAGAGCAAGGAGACCGAGAAACCTGCAGAGGCTAAAAGTCAAGAAACTGTAATGCCTGCAATTGTAAAGCCTGCAGAGGTTAAAAGCCCAGAAACTGTAAGGCCTGCAACTGTGAAATATTTTAACGGTGTGCTAAACGAGGGCAACCCCATCCTTTTTGGTAGTAAGAGCTCTCTTGCGGCCCCAATGTTTTTAAAACCTTCGACCTATAAACCTGTGGCTTCGGGTTATGGAAAGCCTTATGAGAATATAGTGCGCAAGATTGAGAATATAAAAAACCCAACGTGGTACATAGATAACAAAAAAGATAATAACGGTGTGCTAAACGAGGGCAACCCCATCCTTTTTGGCAATAAGAGCCCTCTTGCGGCCCCAACGTTTTTAAAACCTTCGACCCATAAACCTGTGGCTTCGGGCTATGGAAAGCCTTATGAGAATATAGTGCGCAAGATAGAGAATATAAAAACCCCAACGTGGTACATAGATAACAAAAAAGATAATAAATAATGAGAAGTTCAGAAAACAACGGAATTTATGGTTATGAAAATTCCAAACATAAAAAGGTGAGAGATTCTTTTTTAGAGAGTGTGGCAAACGATGGTTATAAAGGCTCTGTAGATGGTGTAGAGAAGGAAAACTTAACCTCCTCTATGGATGAGCTGTCGGCCTATATGGGTAGTGAGCAGGAACGATGGAGCTCGCCCCTCAACGCAGAACAACGCACGAGTGAGTATATATCATCGGCACGCGATTATATTGTTCCCGAGGATAACGAGCTACGTCGTCGCCGTCAATTTGTTATGTCCGACAGGGCTATAAACGATGCAACCGACAGTTACTACAACAGCCGTGTAAAAGGTGTCTTTGAGAGAGAAAAAGCCGGGGCAAAGAGTAGTGCTCTCGAAGCCTACAAGAATAGTATCTCGGTGGCCGGTGCCGACCCTGTTGCAGCTGCAGGGGCTATGCGCGATGTGGCCGACCCTGCCCGTGTTGTGCAAAAGACGATGCAACAACTCCCTGCCGAAGAGATTGATGCTGTTGCCGGGAGTTATGCACACTATGCGGGCCTTTCTCCCGAAAAATATAGGGAAAAGGTTTTCAAGCCGGCGATAGAGGAGCGTATGATGGGGGAGTATGTCGACGAGGCTACACCCAAAAGCAGCGCAGAATATATTGCGCGCAGCGCTTTAGATAACTCTTTAACCGGCAAGCTTGTGAACTTTGGCCAGAAAGCATACTCACCCTCTTCCTCTCACGACGAGATAAACAGGAGGGGACTTACTGCCTACGATGCAAACAGGCTTGAAAATCTTGCTGCAGGTATAGGCTCGCTTGCGGTCGATATGCCCGCTTTCTCGGCTATAGGTGGCGCTTCGTCTAGAGCTGTGGGCGGTGCGCTCTCAAATGTGGTAAAAGGGTTGTCGCTCAACTTGAGCAAAAAATATGCTTCGCGTGGTATGGCGCTCTCCGAGGCCGAGCGTATAATAAAGCGTGCGATGGTGGGTAAGATGGGCGCAAAGATAGCTCAAAGTTCTGCTGCGCATGGTCTCACCCTTGGTGGCTACGACGCGGCTAACAGCTTGGCCGATGACCTGCTTTATAACGAGGGTATAGATGTGGGCAAGGCTCTCGATGCTTATGCCCACGGCCTTGCAACGGGTGCTGCTGTGGGTGTCGTGGGGACACCGCTTAAGGAACTTTCTCGTGGCTTGACAGGCGGCAAAAAAGCGGCCGCTTCGGCTGGTGTGCTTGGTGCTGAGTCGGCCGTGTTTACATTAAGCTCCAAGGCTGGGGATTTACTCTCGGGTGTTGATGTTGAGCCCATAGACCTTATGTATGGCTATGGAGAAAGCCTTGCAACACTTGGTGCGATGCGTCTTGCACACTGGCGTCCAAAGGGTGCCAGCGTAAAACTTGGTGCCGACGGACGATTAAAATCGAAACTTCGTCTTTCGAGCAGCGAGGCGCGCGAGATAAGCAACGCAGGCGTGGATCCGCGCATCTTTATCTCCTCGCTCGAAGAGTCGTTTAAAACCTCTACACCAAAAACCTCGAAAGAGTTGGATGGTCTAAAAAGCGCTTATCTTAAACTTATGAATAGTCGCGGGCTTTCGGCGGCAACCCGTTCAAAGCTTCTCTATCTTGTGGAGAACAAGGTGAGCACCACAACCCCTGTCGTGGTCGACTGCTCTGTGCAGAAACTTGCTGGCGACAAGTATCAGGCCAACCTTCTCGACGAGAAAGGCAACCTTGTAGCTACCCGCGATTTTAATACAGCGAAGGACTTGGATACTTTTCTCATAGTAAACCGCTCGGAGTTTCGCAAGAACAAAATTGCAAGTTGCGAGGAGGCTCTTTTGGGAAAATACGACTCGGATAATTTTATTCGTCAGGCAGGGCTTTATGCCGACGAAACCGGTGCCGATGTAAACCATATAGCCGAAGCTATAATTAAAAAGATTAGCGGCGAGGAGTTAAACCGTAAGGAGAATAAAATTATTGCCGATATATCGCGTCGTTCTGCTTACGGCGACAAAGGGGTGGGCGTAAAGCTATACAACCTGCGCAAACAGCTCGAGAATGAGTATAACCTTAACGAGGGTAGCTTGCTTGCGGCGGTAAACCGTAAGGCTTATAGATGCTCGGAGGCCGAAAACCGCGCTCTTGACAAGTATTTGAGCATAATGCAGAAAGAGGTGCAAAATATAGAAAACGGTGTGAGCCGCGAGCAATATAGCGCCTTGGAAACCGAAGTTAAAAACTCTCCTTATGCCGGGCTTGGCAACGAGGCTATAAAAAGCCGCGAGAGGGAGCGCTATGTGAACTTTGTAAACGCTGACGAAGCCGGTTGGATGAACAGAAACTCTTACCCCGATGTTCTTGAGGGTTTGGGCGACGGGCCTTCTTCGCGCATAAAGGTACCTGCAAATTGGGATAAGCCCTACGCTTGGAGCTTCTCGGGCTTGCGCAATAGTAACGAAGATATGCAACGCTATAGACAACGCGCCGAGGAGATGGCCGAAAGTTTAGGCTCTAAGCTTAACTTCCTTGTCGACGAGAGAGAGTTGAGCAATGTTGTCGACGACGCCGAGTATAATAGCAAAATAAGGGCTGTAGGCTGGCTCGACAACTCCACGGGTAAGGTGTACATAAACCTCCCCAATGTAAAAAATATGGAGGAACTCGAACGCACCGTCGTTCACGAGATTGTGGGCCACCGTGGCTTGTCGAATCTCTTTGGAGAGTATATCTTCGACTTTTACGACGAGCTCTATAATATGGCCGACACCGAGGTGCGTGAGGGCATAAAAGAGATAGGAGCAAAGTATCCCGTGAAAAAGGGGTATATACCCGTAGAGGAGTATTTGGCTCACCTTGCCGAGAAAAATTATCACACTCGCAAGGAACGCACTTTTCTCGACAAAGTAAAGAACTTTGTTAATGATAGGCTAGAGTCTTTAAATCTGGTGTCCAGCAACAAAAGTAAAGTAACTACCAAAGAACTTTGCCGTATGCTAGCCGACCACCACGATGCGATGCTTAAAAGGGTTAAGCCCGACGATTACAGAGCAAAGGTTTTTAAGAAGTTCCCCTCGGCCAACCTCGATGTTAATTATTACGACACAGAAGCCTTTAACAAGGGTATAAAACAAAGGATTGCCAATAACACCCTTTTTGAAAATACTCCCGACTTTTTGATGGACGATAAGAAACTCCTTTACGATGAGCACATCGAGCGATACAAGAATAAAAAAGCAGAAAACGCTTATCGTTTCATAGGAGAACGCGGTGCCGACAATCTCTCCGAAGCCGAAAACGGGCGCTTGAACGAGGTCTATTTATTGAAGGAAGCCAAGGAGATGGAGAAACGTGGCGCAACCCCGCAGGAAATTTGGGAAGAGACCTCCTGGGCTCGTGGTGCCGACGGTTTGTGGCGTAGCGAGATAGAGTATGACACAATGCAGACTAATGATTTTATTTATAATCAACTATCTGTGCAGGAGCCCCAAAAGGCCTCTATTTACAAGAAAATTGTGGAGAAACCCAGTGAACTGCGCTCGGCCGACGAGAACAAGTTTATAGCCAACCTCTTCAAAGATAACGCTTCGCTCTTTAAAAACTTGCGTGTGAGAGATGTGGTGAGCGACCCTTTGCTCTATGCTGCTTACCCCGAGCTTGCTCACTTGCCAGTCAAGGTGGCTAAGCACATTCCCGAGCATTCTTACTACGATGCGAAAAACCAAACTCTCTACATAAATCAAGCAACTCTAGAGCAACCAGATTTGCTTGCAAAAACAATTGTGAAACCTGTTCAACAGATGATACAGCACTACGAGGGCTTCGAGAAGAGTGTCTCTTTGCTAAGATCTGATATTCAAGACACCTTCAGCGACGAATATATGGAGGCTGTGCTTGCGGTGAGAGCGCTCGACAATATTTACTCAAAAGGGAAAAATATGGGCATTGCACCTCAGATGGAGAGTGTCTTTAAAGAAAAATATGGTGTCTTCTCGCAAGAGTTTAAAAAAATGTACCCGAGTATAAACGAGTATATTTTTTCCAAGATGTCGGGTAAGCCTCTCTCCTTTATGGGTAACGTTGAGGCTCGAAACGTTATGGAACGACAGAGTCTGAGTTACCCGGAGCGTATGTTGCGACACCCCTCCTCGACAGAGGACTATCCCAGAGACAAACAAATATCTGTTGAAAACTTTGGCAAGATAAGGAAGATGCTCTCGGGCCCTATGGATATGATATATGAGAATATAATGAACAACCAGCATACAAGGCCCATAAGGTTGAGCAAAACATCGAAGAAAGCCGATGAACTTAACCTCACTCCCATAGAAAGGCGGGTGCTTGAGGCGCAATACGACAATATGTCCTCAAAGTTTATTGATGCCTATATTGCGCTGCGCAAGAATACAAATATGAGCGAGACTGAGGCGTTGAATGCAGCATCGGATATCCTCGACGAACTTGCTATGCAATACATAAAGAGTGTAGAGCGAGAGGGCTTGCACAAACCTGCCGAGAATATGGGATATTATGGTGACGCGTTCTACACGCATAGTTATAAACCGAAAAGGAACTACGACGATTTAAAAGATGTTGAACGCAAGTTGAAGCAGGCCGCGTTACCCGCAGAAAGCAAAGCCCGCCGCAGAGAATATTATCGCGACTTATTGCAAAGAACGTTCGACGAGAAAAAGAACAAGTGGGTGGAGCTCATAGAGGACTATTTTGAGGCTATCGACAAGCGTGGTAAAATAAATATCGACGAAGACGAAACTTTGGACACATCTTGGAAAGAGAAGTATGGTTACGATGTGGCCCCGCTCGAAACTATAGCCGACGAACTCTTGGAGAAGTTGAAAGAAAAAAGATATAAAAACAGGGCCGAGGACGAAGAAAACTATATGAACTAACCTTTATCGATTTGTGATGAATAAATTTATAAACAGAAAGGTAAAAGCTGCACCAGCAAGGCGCGACGGTATTATGGAGAAGAGTGCGGGTAGTGCCGTGGATTTTCTCAATGAGTGCGCCGCCTGTTGGACAGCTCTCGATGAGGCTCGCCGCAAATTGCGGCGCAGCCTTATGTATAGCTACGGCGATCAGTGGGGCGACTATGTGCGCGATCCCGACACGCTTGCGATGATTACCGAGGGCGAGCTTATAAAAAAGAACGGAAAGGTGCCTCTAAAGAACAATATGATAGCACCCATCTTGAGTAATATCGACGGGCAGATGCGTCAAAATCTTTTGCGTCCTGTCTGCGTGGCACGCGACCAAAACGAGTCAACTATAGGGGAGATGATGTCAATCGCTATAGAGTATGTACACGACATAAATGAGATGGAGGAGATTGACTCCGACTCTATGCGTATGTTGCTCAACGGCGGTATCTCGGCACAGAGGATAGAGTATGGTGTAAACCCGGCAAAAGGGCAAAAAGATGTGTGGGTCTACACAGTAAACCCCTCGCGCATCTTCTTCAACACAAATCTCGAGGATGTGCGTATGTGGGACCTCAACTGCATAGGCGAGCTTTTCGACCTGCCGCTTGAGCAGGTTGTAGCTCTCTTTGGTCGCTCGCCCGAGTCGAAAGAGCGTATAAAAAACCTATATATGGAGGTGTCGCCAGGGCACATACCTATAAACCGGGCGATGCAGGGCGACGAGTCTTTTTCGCTCTCCTTCTACACGCCCTCGCGTAGCGACCTGTGCCGCGTAATTTTGGGGTGGAAGCTTGAGTCGCGCGATGCTTATTGCTGGAACGATAACCTTAAGGGCACTTGGGGGTATCTACCCTATACAGCCGAGTCGAAAAAGCGTTTTGATGCCGAAAACCGTCGTCGCCTCGAAGAGGCTGCTGCTACCGGCACCGCCGAGGACGATATTTTGCTTGTCGACTACTCTTTTGCCACCGAACGTTACTGGTACTATCGCTATATGACCCCCAACGGAGATGTGCTACAAGAGGGGCGCAGCCCTTACTGGCACGGCGAGCACAATTATGTGCTGCACCTCTATCCGCTTGTTCAAGGCAAACTGGGTAACTTTGTCGAGCAGTTTATAGACCAACAGAGGGTTATAAACCGCACTGCCACCCTAATAGATTTTATACGCGGAACATCGTCGAAGGGCGTGCTTGTTGTCGATGATGATGCTTTCGAGAGTATGAGCCGCGAGGAGGTTATCGATGAATATGTGCGCTACAACGGTGTGCTTTTTGTGAAACTAAAACCCGGGCAGAGTATCGATGGAGTGGTGAGGCAGTATAACAGCGGTGCAGCTGTTGCCGGAGACTTTGAACTTTTGAACTTGCAGTTGAGGCTTATAAACGAAATTTCGGGTGTAAACTCGGCTATGCAGGGGCAGGCACCCAGAGCTGGCACCCCTGCGAGCCTCTATGCCCAACAGGTGCAAAACTCTTCGCTCAACCTCAAAGGCTTGTTCGACAGCTTCCGTAATTTTCGTCGCCGTCGTGATGTTAAACTTATGAAGACCATACAACAGTACTACACCGATATGCGTTATATAGACCTCGCAGGCACCGAGTACAGGGATGAGTCTAAGTGGTACAACCCCGACAAAGTGCAGAATGTGGAGATAGACCTCACAATATCGGAGGGCTACAACACCCCGGCTTACCAAATGCTTGCAAACGATTTTTTGATGGAGCTTTTCCGTGCAAACGCGCTCGATGTGAAAACTCTGCTCGAGAACAGTTCTTTCCCCTTTGCTACCAAAATACTCGAAGCTATAAAACGCAACGAGCAACAGGCGCAGCAGGGAGAGGCTATGAGCGGTATACCTCCCGAGCTTATAGCGCAGGTGCAACAAAGTGCTGCAATAGGTGAGAATAATGAGCAACAACCAGCTTTAGATGCAACTTAAACACCTTTCTCGTGTTGTTATAACAAAAAAAAGTGTATCTTTGTAGTCGTGTTTAGGGCACGCCTGCAAGGGTACGCTTGCGGCTTGTGTAATGTATGGCGAGCGTGCCTTTTGCATAAAATATTTTTGTATCGATAAAATTTTAAAAAACTAAATAATTATGAAAAGAACATTAATCGTTTCATTGATGGCAGCAATCTTTGTTGCTACATTTACAACATCGTGCAGTATGCAAAATATGACCTTCAAAAACCTAGAGAAGAAGGGGTATGTTATAGGTCAGCTCACTCCCTCTCAACAGTTGGAGATAGCTCCTCTTTTGTCGGCTTTTCCCACTTTGAACATGACTGCTGAGGCTTATCTTGCATCGACCTACACTGTCAGCTACCTCTACGAAGGCACTATGGCCGATTTTCAGAGCTATGCAGCCTTGTTGATGAGCTCTGGCTTTAGTAGCGTGGGCACAGCCTATGCAAAGATTGACCGCGCAGCCGGCATCACTTACAACGTAGCTGCAAAGGCTGTTCAGGCTACAAAGAAAAAGAGCTATTTACTTGTTACCTTCACAAGCACCTCGCTCTAAAAAGGAGAATAAAAACAATGATGTGAAAGGTCGCTTTTTGTGAGCGACCTTTCACGTTTTTGGATAAAAAGGAGTATCTTTGCACTTAAATATATAATACACTATAACAGCTAATTTATGAGACCCGAAGAACGCATCTTGGAGCTACGCCGTTTGCTGCACGAGTATAATTACAATTATTATGTGCTTTCGTCGCCCACTATAAGCGATTTTGAGTTCGACGCTTTGTTGCGCGAGCTACAGCAACTCGAGGAGGCGCACCCCGAGATGTACGACCCCTCGTCGCCCACAGAGCGTGTAGGTAGCGACATAAGCAAGGGGTTTAAGCAGGTGGCTCATAAATACCCTATGCTCTCGTTGGGCAACACTTACTCCAAGAGCGAGGTTGACGACTTTTACGAGCGTGTGAAACGCTTGCTGAACGATGATTTTGAAATTTGTTGCGAGCTTAAGTTCGACGGCTCTTCAATCTCTCTCACCTACAAGGACGGCAAGCTGGTGCAGGCTGTAACCCGTGGCGACGGCGAGCGTGGCGACGATGTTACGGCAAACGTTAAAACTATACGTTCTGTGCCTCTTCTGTTGAAAGGCGGCAACTACCCGCCGGAGTTTGAAATACGTGGCGAGGTGCTTATGCCGTGGGCCGTGTTCGAGGAACTTAATGCCGAACGCGAGCGTTTGGGAGAGCCTCTTTTTGCAAACCCTAGAAACGCAGCATCGGGCACCTTGAAACTTATGGACTCTTCCGAGGTCGCAAAGCGTAAGCTCGACGCTTATCTTTATTATATGTTGGGCGAGAGCCTACCGGCAGAAGGACATTACGAGAACTTGCTTGCAGCCCGTGAGTGGGGCTTTAAAATATCCGACACCACGCGCAAGTGCAAAACCCTCGACGAGGTTTTTGAGTTTATCGATTATTTCGACACCGCGCGCAAGGAACTACCCGTTGCAACCGATGGTATTGTGCTCAAGGTTAACTCCTTAAACCAACAGAAAAATCTTGGCTACACGGCAAAGTCGCCGCGTTGGGCCATCGCCTATAAATTCCAGGCCGAAAGAGCGTTGACTCGCCTGAACGAGGTAACCTATCAGGTAGGGCGCACAGGTGTTGTAACCCCCGTGGCCAACCTCGACCCCATACAGTTGTCGGGCACAGTTGTAAAGCGAGCTTCGTTGCACAACTCCGATATTATAGAAAAACTCGATTTGCACATAGGAGATATGGTCTATGTGGAGAAGGGTGGAGAGATTATACCCAAAATAACAGGTGTAGACACCGATGCAAGAATATTGTTGGGCGACAAGGTGCGTTTTATAACAAAATGTCCTGTGTGCGGCACGCCGCTTGTGCGCACCGAGGGCGAGGCAGCGCATTATTGCCCCAACGAGTTTGGTTGTGCCCCGCAGATGAAAACAAAGATGGAACACTTTGTGTCGCGCGAGGCTATGAATATAGAGACCATAGGCCCCGAGACCGTAGAGCTGCTGTTTAATTATGGTCTTGTGAAAAACGCCGCCGATCTCTACTATCTGCACTGCGAGGACTTTATGTTCCTGCCGCGTTTGGGTGCGAAGTCGGCCGATAATGTAATTGCGGCGCTCGAGCAGTCGCGTAACGTGCCTTTTGAGCGTGTGCTCTTTGCACTCGGCATAAGGTATGTAGGTGCCACGGTTGCCAAACGCCTGGCTCGTGCCTTCGGCAATATCGACGCGCTTATGTCGGCAAGTATGCAAGAGCTTGTTGCTGTCGACGATATAGGCGAGCGCATAGCAGCAAGCGTTATAGCCTACTTTGAGAAGCCTGCCAACGTGGAGCTTGTGAGCAGATTGCGTGCGGCCGGCCTTAAATTTGAGGTGGGGGAGAGCGTTGCGCAACCGCACTCCGACGTGTTAGCAGGGAAGAGTATAGTTATAAGCGGGGTTTTTGCCCATCACTCTCGAGACGAGTATAAAAAGCTCATAGAACTTAACGGGGGCAAAAATGTGGGCAGTATAAGCAAATCAACATCTTTTATCCTCGCAGGTGAAAATATGGGCCCTAGTAAGCTTGAAAAAGCTAAAAGCTTGAATATAAGCATAGTAAACGAGGAGGAGTTTTTGCAGATGCTTGCGAACACTACAAATTGAAAGAGGTTGTGAATATTTGTTGAAAAAAATAATGTTTTTGGCAATTTTTTCTATAATTTTGTCACGATAAAAAAGATATAGAACTTTATGATGCAAAAAAGATTGACCGGAGCCGGTGTCGCTATTATAACACCTTTTACAAAAACCGGAGACATAGATTATCCCGCACTTGAAGCCTTGGTGCAGATGCACCTTGATTGCGGAACAGACTTTATCTGTGTGCATGGCACTACAGGTGAAACCCCCACGCTTACACTCGAAGAGAAGCGTGAGAGCCGCAAGCGCATCATAAAGCAGGTTGCAGGCCGCATACCCATAATGTTGGGCGTTGGTGGTAACAACACCCGTGCCATCGTCGAGGAACTCAAGAATGAGGATTTTGCAGGCATCGACGCAATTCTCTCTATTGTTCCCTACTACAATAAGCCCAATCAAGAGGGTATGTATCAGCATTTTAAAGCTATAGCAGCAGCTACAGAACTCCCTATATACCTTTATAACGTTCCTGGCCGTACAGGCGTTAATATGTTGCCCGAAACAACTGTGCGCCTTGCAAAAGAGTGCAAGAATATTGTAGGCTTGAAAGCAGCGTCGGGTAACTTGCAACAGATATCTCGCCTGATGGATATTAAACCCGAAGGCTTCGATGTCCTGTCGGGCGACGATGTGCTCACCGTCGATATTATGAAAATGGGAGGTGTGGGAGTTATATCGGTTTTTGCAAACGCATTCCCCACCGAGCTTGCAAATCTTGTAAACGCAATGAAAGCGGGCAACGTCGAAGAGGCCATCCGTCTCAATAGCGCTTACAGCGAGATGTATCGTCTGCTCTTTGTCGAGGGTAACCCTGCCGGCGCAAAAGCGGCGTTGAGCATAATGGGCAAGTGCGAGAACGTGTTGCGTCTGCCTCTTGTTCCCGTGAGTGAAGCTGTGGAGCAGGATATGAAAAAAGCTATAGCAGCCCTGCAGGGATAATATTCCTATGGATAAACTGAAAAGAATTCTCGACGAGAAGGCTGCACAGTATAATTGTAAAGAATTTATAGAAAACGACCCGGTGTGGTTCCCCCACCAGTTTGCCGACAAGCGTGATGTGGAAATTTCGGCTTTTTTGGCATCGATTATAGCGTGGGGAAACAGAAAGATGATTCTCTCATCGGGCAGAAAGATGCTCTTCGGCATAATGGGAGGCAAGCCCTACGATTATGTTATGAGCAATAGGTGGAGCGAGCTTTGTGGTGACGAAAATATACACCGCACCTTTTTTGTTCGCGACTTTGTTTACCTCGCAAGAGGGTTGAAGAGTATTTATGAAAAATATGGCTCAATGGAGCCGCTCTTCTCTCGTAACGATGTTTGGGAGGGAGTTGCAACGTTGAGAAACGAATTTTTGTTGGCAAACGAGGGAGAAGATACCAAACATCTATCTAACCCGTTGCCGCGCAAGGGAAGGCCCGCATCGGCTTGTAAACGCTTGCACATGATGCTGCGATGGCTTTCCCGCAACGATGGTATAGTGGACTTGGGAATATGGCAAAACCTCTCTCCAGCGAAGCTTATGATACCGCTAGATGTGCACGTTGCCCGCACGGGGCGTCGCCTTGGGCTTATAACGCGCACGCAGAACGATAGAAAGACCGTGGAAGAACTTACCGCCGCTTTGCGAGAATTTTCTCCTCACGACCCAGTACGTTACGACTTTGCACTGTTTGGTGTAGGTGTAGCAGGCGACGAGTTTTTCGACAAACTATAATAACGTAGAATAATAATTGTGCTTTAAAGCACCGAAGCAACAGAAAACAATATGGCAAAGATTTGTAAAGAAGATGCATTGAATTATCACGAGGGTAAACGCCCCGGAAAAATAGAGGTAGTTCCTACAAAACCCTATTTTACACAAGCCGACCTTTGTTTGGCCTACTCACCCGGCGTTGCAGAGCCCTGTCTCGAAATTCAGAAAGATGCGCAGAACGCATACCGATATACCGATAAAGGAAACCTTGTAGCTGTAATATCAAACGGTACAGCTGTGCTTGGTCTTGGAAACATAGGCGCCTTGAGCGGCAAGCCCGTTATGGAGGGTAAAGGCCTTTTGTTCAAGATTTATGCAGGTATCGATGTTTTTGATATCGAGGTCGACGAGTCGGACCCCGACAAATTCATCGAGGCTGTTAAAGCGATATCTCCCACCTTTGGTGGTATCAACCTCGAGGATATCAAGGCTCCCGAGTGTTTTGAAATTGAGCGCCGCTTGAAAGAGGAGCTCGACATACCAGTGATGCACGACGACCAGCACGGTACAGCCATAATCTCGGCAGCAGGTCTTTTGAACGCTCTCGAGGTAAACGGCAAGGATATATCAAAGGTAAAAGTTGTAGTAAACGGCGCAGGTGCTGCCGCTATCTCTTGTACAAAACTCTACATCGCTCTTGGTGTGAAAAAGGAGAACGTGGTGATGCTCGACAGCCGTGGTGTTATTAACACCGAGCGTACAAACCTCACCCCCGAGAAGATGGAGTTTGTTACAACACGCACCGACATTCACACCCTCGGAGAGGCGGTGAAAGATGCCGATGTGTTCCTTGGTCTTTCAAAGGGTAACGTGTTGTCGAAAGATATGGTACGCTCTATGGCAAAAGACCCCATCGTTTTTGCTCTTGCCAACCCCGAGCCCGAAATTACATATGAGGACGCGATGGATAGCCGCCCCGATGTGTTGATGAGTACCGGCCGTTCCGACTATCCCAACCAGATAAACAACGTTATAGGTTTCCCCTATATCTTCCGTGGTGCGCTCGACACAGCAGCCGTGGCTATCAACGAGGAGATGAAGCTGGCCGCTGTGCGCGCAATTGCCGACCTTGCAAAACAGCCCGTTCCCGAGATTGTGAACAAGGTGTACCACGTAAACCACCTCACATTTGGTCGCGACTACTTTATACCCAAACCCGTAGACCCCCGTTTGCTTGTAGAGGTTTCTACCGCTGTGGCAAAAGCTGCTATAGAGAGCGGCGTGGCTCGCAAGAACATAACTGACTGGGATGCATACAAAGAGCACCTCTTGGAGTTTATGGGCCGCGAGTCTAAGCTCACACAGCAGATATATGAGATGGCACGTACCGAAACAAAACGCATAGTTTTTGCCGAAGGTGCTCACCCCTCAATGATGAAGGCTGCTGTTAAGGCAAAAGAGGAGGGTATATGCCAGCCCATTTTGCTTGGTAACGACGAAATTATTGCAAAGCTAGCACAAGAACTCGACTTGAGCCTCGAAGGTATAGAGGTTGTGAACTTGCGTCACCCCAACGAACTTGAGCGTCGCGAGCGTTACGCACGCATTCTTGCCGAGAAACGTCAGCGCAAGGGTTACACATTTGAGGAGGCAAACGACAAAATGTTCGAGCGTAACTACTTTGGTATGATGATGGTGGAGACCGGTGATGCCGACGCTTTTGTTACAGGCTTGTACACAAAATACTCTAATACCATAAAGGTTGCAAAAGAGGTTATCGGTATGCAGCCCGGTTACAACCACTTTGCAACAATGCACATCCTCAACTCTAACAAGGGAACATACTTTGTGGCCGACACTCTTATTAACCGTGCTCCCAAGACCGAGACACTTGTCGATGTTGCTCGTTTGATGGAAAAAACCGTGCGCTTCTTCAACCACGAGCCGGTTATGGCTATGGTTTCTTACTCAAACTTTGGTACCGACAAGGGTGGTAGCGCCGAGAACGTGCAGAAAGCTGTGGAGAAACTTCACAACGACTATCCCGACTGGAAGATAGATGGCGAGATGCAAGTTAACGTTGCGATGAATCGTGAGTTGCGCGACAATAAATACCCCTTCAACAAACTCAAAGGTCTTGATGTTAACACACTCATCTTCCCCAACCTCAACTCTGCAAACTCCTCATACAAACTTTTGCAAGCGTTGAGCCCCGACACCGAGATTATCGGTCCCTTGCAGATGGGTCTTAACAAGCCTATTCACTTTATAGATTTCGAGAGCTCTGTTCAAGAGATTTTGAACGTAACAGCAGTTGCGGCTATCGACGCTATAGTAAATAACAAAAAGTAAGAAATCTAGTATTTATAGACAGTAGCCGCAGGCGACCATAAATTTATGGTCGCCTGCGGTGGTTTTTATAGCAGGAGTACTATAAATACTCCCCACAAGATGAGCAACGTGTTGCCCACTGCATAAGTTATGGTATATCCCAGAGCAGGCGTGTCGCTGCCAAGAGACTCTTGCATCGCTCCTATAGCCGCAGTTGTTGTGCGTGTGCCGGCGCAGCAGCCCAAGGCGATAGCCGGGTGAAACTTAAACAGGTGAACAGCGGTGTAGATGCCAAAGAGCAAGGGAAGCGATGTTGCAAAAACTCCTGCGATAAAGAGTGAGAGCCCTATCTCTTTTAAGCCGGCTATAAATCCAGGGCCGGCCGTTAAGCCTACAACCGCGATAAAAATATTAAGTCCCAAGTTGTTGAATATCCACAAAGCACCATCGGGAATTGCACCCATAGTAGGGTGGTGAGAACGCCACCAACCAAACACCAAACCCGCGATGAGAACGCCACCGCTGCTGCTTAAACTCAATGGTACTCCGCCTATGTGCAGTGTGAGGCTGCCTAAAACAGCTCCCAACAACACGCCTACCGCAAAGAACACAACATCGGTAGTGTCGCTTGCAAGAGCCGGGTAACCTATCTCTTTGGCTGCGGGCTCCACCTCGAACTTCTTGCCTACGAGTTCTAACACATCGCCACAATTTAGCTTCGTTGCCGGGAAGACCGGTATCTCAATACCCATACGAAGTATCCTCTGTATGCTCACCCCGTGCATAAAAGGTTGCGCACGCAGCTCTCTGACGCTTTTCCCGTTAAAGGAGCAAGCGCGTTTTCTGCTCTTTCCTGCAACTCTTGTCTTTGTTACAAGCACGGGAAACTCCAGTATAGCATCGTCGTCAACCTCGCAACCTATCCAGCTCTCCTCGCCTATAACATACTCCCTTCGTCCGCAGAGAACAATCTCGTCGCCTATGTTCAAGCTCATATTAGCCCCGATGTTGTCGGTTATTCTCCAATCTTTTCTTATGCGCTCAACAAACAACCGCTTGCCCTGTCTTTCAAAAAAGCGTTCAAGCTCGCCCACGCTGCGCCCTCCCCGAAACCAACTGTTTTCTATCTTGTAGGCCCTGAAGATGACCTCTCTTTTTGCCTCAACAAAGTCGGGCTTGTTGCTGTCGTTGCTTCCCATACTTTTCTCCAGTTCCTGGCACGCCTTTCTCACCTTGTCGAAGCCCCCAAGAAGGCGTGGCCCTATCCTTGCAATAATCCAAGCCGAGCCCGCTGTGCCAAAAATATATGTAACAGCATAAGCTACGGGTATAATATTTGTCATCTTCTCCCTTTCGGCAGGGCTCAACCCAAGCTCCTTTATGGTATCCTCGGCTACACCTATCACGGCACTTATAGTTTGCGAGCCGGCTAGCAAGCCTGCACCTTCTCCGGGGCCGTAGCCCATAATAGTTGCAACAACCCAGGTGGAGAGGAGTATGAACAAAGACATCGTAACCGCAAAAAGCACCTGTGGCAACCCCTCTTTTTTTAGCCCTCCAAAAAACTGTGGCCCCACTTTGTAACCTATAGCAAAGAGAAACATAAGGAAGGCGACGGGCTTCAAAGTGCTGCCTATGGGTATGTGTAGCTGCCCTATAATTACGCCGGAAAGCAGCACACTCGACACGGTGCCGAGGCTGAAGCCTTTAATGCGTATTTTTGCAATAATAAAACCAAGGGCTATGGTAAGGTAGATAGCAATCTCGGGGTGCGAGCGCAAAAGTTCTGTTATCCAATTCATAAAATAAGTTTTTATGCAAAGGATAACACCCGCGTGGGGGTAAATGTTTAAATTATGAAAAAGTATTTACTCGGCCTTATGCTATGAGGTCGCGCAAGAGGGTACACTCGTTTTTGGTTGCACCATGCTGTTGCAGAATATCGCAATCTTTGGTAAACTGCGAGAAAAAGAGCTCGTCGTTGTTGCACAGCTCTTTGGCCTTTTTGTAGAGCTCCACCGCAGTGCTGTTCTCGTGGCTCATCCACTCTGTGTGTGCTGCGTTTAAGAAGTCGGTATATGTGGCTTTTTCGTGTGCGGTTATTTTTTTGTAGTAGCTGCGAGCCTGCTCATATTTGCCTGTGAGGAACGAACACCACGCTATGCCTCGCAAGGTTTTTATGGTTCCGGGCTTTAAATATTCCACTTTGAAGAGACGTGCAAAGGCCTCGTCGTACTGCTTGAGCGATGCAAAGCACTCGCCCATCTGTCGCAAGAGCGATATATTATCGGGAGCAATATCTTCGGCCAGAATATAGTAACCTATAGCCTTGTCGCAATCTCCGGCAAGGCGGTAACATTGCGCAATGTGCATAAGTGTCCACAGCGTGTCGGGCTTAATTATATCAGCGCGTGTGTAGTAGTCTATAGCAGCATAGTGTTGCTTCTCCTTTTGCAGGCAGTAACCCATCTCCTGGTAAAACTGTGCGTCGCACTTTGCCATCTTTTCATATATGTGCCCCACGTTCACCGCCTCGTCGTAATAACCTTTGTTTATAAGGTAGCTGAATACTCTTAAAACGCTCTCGGCATCTTCTATGGAGTTTTTTAGGGAGGCACTCTCGAGTAAGTTAAGCGGTTGTGTAAAGGGGTCGATATACTCCCTGCGCATAGGCGATAGCTTGAAGAAACGGTAGAGGTCCTGTATATATTGGTTGCTCTCTATCTCGCTTCTTTTTTCTGTTTCGCTCTTGGCTATGGTGTCGGGCATCTGCTCTTTCATCTCCTCGTCGCCACCCAACTGTTGCATGAGCATGCCGCGTTGGCTTTCGGGCAACTGTTTCACCGTGAAGAGGAAAGAAAATTTGTCGCTGTTGCAGAAGAAACGCGATGAACATATAGCCCAGAGAAGGGTCTTTTTTATGCCTCCCTCTGTGGGGCTTATGTCGAACATATCAAGGTCGTTTATGTCGAAGGGGCGAAACCAGTTTCTTGTCTGCTTGAAGAAGGGATAATTCTTTAGTTGTGAGAAAGTGCTCATATACACATCGGCTCCTTCAAATTGCCACTGTGTCATCTCTTCGAGCTTTTCTTTAATCTCATCTTTGTCTACCCACTCTTTCCACTCGGGGTTTTTGTCGTCGTCTTGCTCAATCTCCCGCATAATGTCTATACCCATCTTGTCGCCTATGTGTGGGTTTTTCATCATAGCTGGAATAATCTCTTCGCGCATCTTGCGGTCTATCTTTTGAGTCTCGCGACAACGCAGCAACTGAATTTGTATGGTTGCTATCTGTTTTGCTATGTGGGGGTTGGTGTGCAACGCCTCTATGGCTGCTACAACTTCAGGGTAGTATGCAATGCGCTCGTCGTGTAGCAATATACCTATGATGCAGCCTGTTATAGCTCTTGTTGCTATGGTTGTGCTCTCTTCCTTTATCGCTATCTTGACGAGAGCTACAGCCTTTGCGGGCTCGAAACAATTTATCAAAGAGAGGGTGATGGCACTTGTTATTATTGCTTTGTCGCTTGTGGCTATCTCCTCGTCGTCGATTATTGCTAAAATATGTTCAGCGTTGCTTTTATTCCAAGCGATGCTGTGTGTTATGGCAAAGAATATTTTCTCCATAACGGCCTCATACTCTTCTACAAGCTCCTTTTTTACCTTCTCGCACTCGCTTTGTGGCAACATATTTGTAATTTTAATGTTGGCGCAGGTCTCGCGCAGGCGGGTGTGCAGCAGGGGTAGCTCTTCTATAGATATTGTTTTGGTGTATGTGGCTCGATTTTCGGCTTTGCGGGTGAGAGCTATTTGGTCGTTGAGCATGTAACACTCTCCCATAAGGGTGTTGTGCATACTCTCTCGGCCTGGGTCGGGGGTGCCACCACGCATATATTCTAAGAGATAGTCGTAGGCACTCTTCATCTGTGTAAAGCGTGTGCGTAGCGCCCACTCTTGCAACTCGTCGATGTCGGTCGATAGGGTGGCGATAGCTTCCTTGAGCCTTTCTTCGGCAAGTAGTGCTACTGTTTTTTCTCTTATCTCTTTTATGCGTCTCTCTTCCATAGCCTTTTTATAAACATAAACAGCGCGGCTGCCCACGCTGTTTATGATAAATTATATTAAGGGTGTTAATTATTCACCTTTGATAGCTGCAACGCCGGGGAGAACTTTACCCTCGATAGCCTCAAGAAGAGCACCACCACCTGTTGAGATGTAAGATACCTTGTCGGCCATGTTGAACTTGTTAACGCAAGCCACAGAGTCGCCACCACCTACGAGTGAGAAAGCACCGTTTGCTGTTGCTTTTGCGATAGCCTCGGCGATAGCGAGTGAGCCGCCTGTGAAGTTGTCAAACTCGAACACGCCTGCGGGGCCGTTCCAAAGGATAGTTTTTGCATCCTCGATAGCAGCTGCAAAAGCTTTGCGAGCCTCGGGACCTGCATCCAAGCCTTCCCAACCCTCGGGGATTGCGTTTACGGGAACAACCTGTGAGTTAGCCTCGTTAGAGAAGTCATCGGCTGCAACGCAGTCTGTTGCAAGTACAAGGTTTACACCCTTTGCTTTAGCCTGCTCCATGATGTCGAGAGCGAGTTGGAGCTTGTCGTCCTCAACGATAGAACGGCCAATCTGTCCGCCTTGTGCTTTGGCGAAGGTGTATGTCATACCACCACAGAGGATGAGGTTGTCTACCTTGTCCATAAGGTTTTCGATGATACCAATCTTTGTAGAAACCTTTGAACCACCCATGATAGCTGTGAAGGGGCGTTTGATGTCTTTGAGGATGTTGTCGACAGCTTGAACCTCTTTCTCCATCAAGTAACCGAGCATCTTGTTGTCTGCGTCAAAGTAGTCGGTGATAACAGCTGTAGAAGCGTGTCGACGGTGTGCTGTACCGAAAGCGTCGTTGATGTAGCAGTCGGCATATGAAGCGAGAGTCTTTGAGAACTCTTTCTGTGACTCTTTCATAGCTTTCTTTGCATCGTTGTATGCGGGATCCTCTTTGTCGATACCAACGGGCTTGCCCTCCTCTTCGGGATAGAAACGAAGGTTTTCGAGCATAAGCACCTCGCCAGCCTTCAAAGCTGCAGCAGCCTCGGCTGCTTTTGCGCAGTCGGGAGCAAACTGAACAGCAACGCCCAACTTCTCCGATACAGCATCAACAATCTGGCTCAAAGAGTATTTTGCGTTCACCTTGCCTTTGGGTTTACCCATGTGTGACATGATGATGAGCGCGCCGCCATCGGCCAAAACTTTCTTAAGTGTGGGGAGAGCACCTCTGATGCGGGTGTCGTCTGTGATTTTGCCCTCTTCGTTCAAGGGAACGTTGAAGTCTACGCGAACGATTGCCTTTTTACCGGCAAACTTGAAATTGTCAATTGTCATAGTTGTTCGATTTTAAATATAAATTAGTATTGATGTTTCCTTTAACTCTTGTGGCGCACACAGCGCCATGCTCTTGCAAATATAATGTTTTAAATAAAAATAAGTGCAATCTTTTGTGAAATTTTACTTTTTTTGGTTGGTTTTTCCCTGCTCTTTGCAAAAATCTCGCAGTCCGCAGTTGTGGCACTCGGGTGTGCGGGCTTTGCAGGTATATCTGCCGTGCAATATGAGCCAGTGATGCGCCTTGGGCAAAAGCTTCGCAGGCAGGTTTTTTACAAGCTCTTTTTCTACGCTGTAGGGCGTGGTGCATCGCTTGGGGACAAGCCCTATCCTGTGGCTCACGCGGAAGACGTGCGTGTCTACAGGCATCGCCGATTTATCGAAAACTACGGCCTGAATAACGTTTGCTGTTTTGCGCCCCACACCCGGTAGCGTCACGAGCTCCTCGAGCGTGTCGGGCACCTCGCCCCCAAAGTCGCTGCAAAGTTTCTGTGCCATGCCCACAAGGTGCTTGGCCTTGTTGTTGGGGTAGGATATGCTTTTAATATAGTTGAAAACCTCGTCGGGGTGAGCGGCGGCCATCTCCTGGGGTGTGTCGTAGCGGGCGAAAAGATCGGGTGTCACCATATTTACCCTCTTGTCGGTGCACTGTGCCGAAAGTATCACGGCTACCAACAACTCAAAAGGGGTGGTGTAGTTGAGCTCTGTTTCGGCTATGGGCATAGCTTTTTCGAAATACTCAACCATAAGCCTGTATCGTTCGGCCGTTTTCATCTTTGCTTATACAACAAAAGTTCTTATCTCGCAGTTGCCCATGAGCGTTACATCGCGGTGTGTAACCCCCTCAATCTCGGCCTGCATAATGCGGCATAAAAACCCGTGACTGAAGGCGAGCACTCTCTTGCCAGGGTATGTTGCTTTCACCTTCTCTATGAAAAGGTGTATTCTCTCTTTCATAGCATCCTCGGTCTCCACGGTCTCGTTGAGCACGGCGCCTTTTATGGGAGTGCCTGCGAGGTTGCCCAAGTCGCGCTCGCGCAACAAAGGCTCTTTTATGAGCGTGCAGTCGATACCCTCGAGGGCTATAGCTGCTGTGTCTAGGCAGCGCTGCAGGTCGCTACACAGCACGACGTCGAACGTCATACCGGCAAGCCTGGGGCGCAACGATGCAGCCTCCTCTTTTCCTTTTGCCGACAGATGTCCGGGTGTTTGTCCTTGGAACAAGCCTTGTGCGTTCTCTTCGGTTTCGCCGTGGCGTACAAGATGAATAGTAGTGCTCATAAATATATATTAGGTGTTTATTTGGTAAAAAAGCCGGCGACCGATGCTCGATTGCCGACTTTTACTCTTTTTCTCTTTATTAGTTTGCGCTCTCGAACAACTTGAGGAACCTAACATCGTTCTCGCTGAAGAGACGCAAGTCTTTTACTTGGTATTTGAGGTTTGTGATGCGCTCGATACCCATACCGAATGCGTAACCCGAATACTCTTTGCTGTCTATGCCGCAAAGTTCGAGCACATTGGGGTCTACCATACCGCAACCCAAAATTTCTACCCAACCGGTGTTCTTGCAGAAGGGGCAACCCTTACCACCGCAGATGTTACAGCTTATGTCCATCTCGGCGCTAGGCTCGGTGAAGGGGAAGTACGAGGGGCGCAAGCGTATCTTTGTATCTTTTCCAAACATCTCTTGTGCAAAAAGCAACAACACCTGCTTGAGGTCGGTAAACGACACGTTTTTGTCGATGTACAAACCTTCTAATTGGTGGAAGAAACAGTGCGCACGGTAGCTTATAGCCTCGTTGCGGTAAACGCGTCCGGGAGCTATAATGCGGATAGGGGGCTTGCTTGTCTCCATCACGCGGCTTTGTACGCTGCTGGTGTGTGTGCGCAGAATGATATCGGGGTGTGCTTCTATGAAGAAGGTGTCCTGCATATCGCGTGCGGGGTGGTCGTCGGCAAAGTTCATCGACGAGAACACGTGCCAGTCGTCCTCAACCTCGGGGCCGTTTGCGATAGAAAAACCGAGGCGTGCAAAAATATCCACAATCTCGTTTTTAACTATAGTCAAGGGGTGACGTGTACCAAGTGTAGCAGGGTATGAGGGGCGTGTGAGGTCTATCTCGCATTGCTCCTCGTCGCTTGTCTCCAGGGCCTCTTTCAATGCGTTGATGTGCTCCTGAACGGCATTCTTGAGCTCGTTCAACTTCATACCAACCTCTTTCTTTTGCTCGGCAGGTACCTCGCGGAACTGCGCCATAAGGCTGTTAAGCAAACCTTTTTTGCTCAAATATTTCAAGCGCAACCCCTCAAGCTCCTCGGCGTTGGTGGCGGTTGTTCCTTTAATCTCTTCGAGCAGTGAATTTATCTGTTCTATCATAGTTGTTTTTGTTGTTTTCCTGTTCTAAAATTTTAATTGCTTGTTTTTTCGCAATCGAAGATTGCAAAGTTAATAAATTATAGCGAAAAAGCGAAGCGAGAGGCTTAAATTATTTAATAGTTGGTGCCATACTTCTCTTTTTTTGAAAAAGCAACCGATAAAAAAGGATAAAACTATTTGCATATTGACAAAAATTCACAAAATTTGCATTTGACAAACACGCAAGCAATAAACAAGGCAGCGATGTTTGTTCAATAGTTGCAACAAATATAAGGAAAGAATATGGAATATGTCGAAATAGATAAAGGTGTTGAAGAGTTGCTCACCACGCTGTCGCGCCGTCTTTCGAACGAAGATATTGCACGCATAAAAGATGCCTACGAGTTTGCAAAAGAGGCCCACAAGGAGCAACAGCGCAAGTCGGGCGAGCCATACATAGTGCACCCCATAGCTGTTGCGCGCATTGTGGCCGAGGAGTTGCGCCTGGGAGCCAACCCCATTATTGCCGCCTTTTTGCACGACGTGGTAGAGGATACCCCCACAACCATAGAGGACATAGAGGCGCGTTATGGTGCCGATGTGGCTTTTCTTGTGAATGTAATCACAAAGAAAAAGAAACAACACTACGATGCGTCTAAGCAGATAGACAACTACAAGCAGATGCTCGACTCTATTCACTACGACATACGCGCTCTGCTCATAAAACTATCCGACCGTTTGCACAATATGCGTACGCTCAACAGTATGCGCCCCGACAAGCAGATGAAGATAGCCGGAGAAACCGATTACTTTTATGCCCCTCTTGCCCATCGCTTGGGGCTCTATCACATAAAACGCGAGCTCGAAAACCTATCGTTCCGCTATCGTTGTCCCCGAGAATATGCCTTGCTCGACAATCTACTCCTTGAGGAGCAGACAAAAAAAGAAGCAGCACTCAAAACCTTTATGCAAACCATAGAGGAGATGTTGCAAAATAACGGAATTTATATGGGACGCACCGAGATTTGTTGCCGTGGCCCTTACAGCACATGGAAAAAGATGCACGCGTCGGGCTGCGACTTTCGCCACGTCGAGGGTAAGTTCTACTTGCGCATAATATACCCCAACACACACGACTACTCCGAGAAGGATATGAGCCTTAAAATATACTCTATGCTCACCGACCGCTTCAAGGAGAAACCGGGCTCTGTGGCCAACTTTATAGACTCTCCCAAGGAAAACGGCTATCAAAGTTTCCACCTCAAGCTGCTCACCGAGCAGGGTGTGTGGGAAGAGGTACACATATCATCGGAGCGCATGGTGCGTAAGTCGCAATTTGGTTGCGTAGCCGAAAGTTCTGAAACAAACATCACTAATTGGCTCGAAAAGTTCAAGTTGCTCCTGCAGGATATAGCTCACCACGGCAAAGAGGTAGAGTTTATGGAGGGTGTAACATCGTCTTTCTATAACGACGATATTATGGTCTTCACCCCCAAAGGTAACTGCATAATACTCCCCACAGGTGCCACTGCTCTCGATTTTGCCTTTGAGATACATAGCGAGCTTGGTGCTCACGCCCAGTATGCTCGCATAAACGGTACTCTCAGCTCTGTGAAAACCGTGCTCAAGCGCGGCGACTGTGTGGAGATAGGCCACAACCCAAGCGTAGAGCCCAAGGCCGACTGGTTGCAGCACGTTTCGACATACAAAGCAAAGTCTCACCTCAACCGCTTGCTCAACAAGCAACGCAAGCTTCCTTATGAGCGCTGCGAGAATTGCCACCCCTTGCCCGGTGACGAGGTTATAGGTTTTGTCGACGATAAAGGCAACATAAAGGTGCACCGTCGCGACTGTAAGTCGGCCATACGCCTCGCTTCGCAACGTGGCGACGATATCGTGGCTGTAAATTTTGAGGAAGATGCCGATTTTCTCTACCCCGTAAATGTGAACATCGTAGCTGTAGACCGCTATCACCTGCTCATAGACCTCATCGATTGCATAACAAACAAACTCAAACTCTCTTTGCTACACTTGCACACCGAGTGCCACGACGAGATTGTTAACTGCTCGGTTGTATTCTCGGTGCACTCTTCGGCCGAGTTGCAAGAGGTTATCGCAAGCGTTTCTCAAATAGAGGGCGTTGACGAGGTGAGCCAGAGAATAGAGTAGTGAGTGCAAATTTCCTGCTTATATTAAAGGCCGAAGCATTTCTTGCTTCGGCCTTTAATATAAGTATTCCTTTTTTACTTATTCCAAATCTCCCACGACGCAAGCGCTTGCAGGTACCACATCTCGTAACCGCTTTTTGTGGCAGCACCTTGCGCTGCCCCTTTTTGCAGGAAGAGGGTGTTCTCGGGGTTATACACTATGTCGTAGAGGAGGTGCTTGTCGCTTAGTCGCTCATAGGGTATATCGGGGCATAGGTCTACACCGTGCCCAACCATCCCAAGCGGTGTGCAGTTGACGATGAGCGTGTGTGTGCGCATAATCTCTTCGGTGAGCTGCTCATAGGCTATAGCGTTCTTGCTTGCTTTGCGCGATACAAAGATATACTCAATACCAAGTTGTGCGAGCGAGTAGGCCACGGCTTTAGAAACACCTCCTGTGCCCAAGATGAGGGCTTTTGTGTGTCGGCCTTTCACAAGCGGCTCAAGCGAGCGGGTAAAGCCTATAACGTCGCTGTTGTGCCCGTAGAGGCGAGGGGTGCCGTCGGCGTCGCGTTGCACCTTCACCACATTCACAGCTTGTATCTCCTGCGCAGCGGGGCTCAAAGCCTCTAGGTACTTCATAACCTGCAATTTGTAGGGGATAGTTACGTTGAAGCCTTGCAAGGTTGGGTGCTTTTTTATAATCTCGGGCAGCTCCTCAATGCTCTTAATCTCAAAAGGTAGGTACTCGGCGTTTATCCCTTCGTTGGCAAATTTCTTGTTGAAGAAGGCGGGTGAGGCCGATTGCCCTAAAGGGAAGCCAATTATTCCGTACTCTTTTTTCTCCATAAATATGTTTTGTAAATTTCAAGAGGTTGTGCCGAAAGTAATCCGGGCACAACCTCTTTTCTTTTTTATAATTTACTGCGGGGCTTTTTAGCAACCGAGGTAATCTTTAATGTTCTGCTTAATGCGGTCGTCTATGTGGTCGGTTTCTCCCTTTACAAAGGGCTTGCCCACGATGTGCTCGTAAAGCTCTATGTAACGCTCCGAAACGCTGTTTACATACTCGTCGGTCATCTCGGGCACCTGCTCGCCCTCGCGTCCCATAAAACCGTTCTCTATGAGCCACTGACGCACAAATTCTTTCGACAACTGTTTCTGGGGCTCTCCCTTCTCGAACTTCTCCTCGTAACCCTCGGCGTAGAAGTAACGCGAAGAGTCGGGAGTGTGAATTTCGTCGATGAGGTAGATTTTTCCGTCGCGCTTGCCAAACTCGTATTTAGTGTCTACGAGGATAAGGCCCTTCTCGGCAGCCATCTGTGTGCCGCGCTCAAAGAGTGCGTAGGTGTATTTTTCCATCAACTCATAGTCTTCCTTGCTCACGATACCTTGAGCTATAATCTCCTCTTTCGAAATGTTTTCGTCGTGACCTGCATCGGCTTTTGTTGTGGGGGTTATGATGGGAGTGGGGAACTTCTCGTTCTCGCGCATACCCTCGGGGAGGGCAACACCGCAGAGCGAGCGACAACCGTTCTTGTACTCTCTCCACGCGCTACCTGTGAGGTAACCACGTATAATCATCTCTACCTTGAAACCCTCGCACTTTAGGCCCACTGTAACCATAGGGTCGGGTGTGGCAAGCTTCCAGTTGGGTACTATATCGGCGGTAGCGTCGAGGAAGGTCGATGCAATCTGGTTGAGCACCTGTCCTTTGAAGGGGATGCCTTTGGGCAACACCACGTCGAAAGCCGATATACGGTCTGTTGCAACCATAATGAGCTTGTCGTTGTCTATATCGTATACATCGCGTACTTTACCGTGGTATACGCTTTTTTGTTTCTTAAAATGAAATTCGGTGTTTGTTAATGCTTTTGCCATAATTTATATGTTTATTTGTTCTGTTTTTCCTCTTTTATCTTCTTTTCGTAACTCTCGTACGCGTCAACTATGCGTGTAACCAACTTGTGGCGCACGATATCCTTTTTGCACAAGTTAACAAAACCTATACCTTTTACATCTTTCAATATCTTTGTTGCTTGCACAAGGCCCGATGTCTGTTGTTGGGGCAGGTCTATCTGTGTGAGGTCGCCCGTTATAATCATCTTGGTGTTGTTGCCCATGCGGGTGAGGAACATCTTGATTTGCTGCGGGGTAGTGTTCTGCGCCTCGTCGAGTATTACTATAGCGTCGTTCAGCGTGCGGCCACGCATAAAGGCAAGAGGTGCTATCTGTATCACGTTCATCTCCATATACTCTTTAAGTTTGGCCATAGGTACCATATCTTCCAGAGCATCGTAGAGTGGTTGCAGGTAGGGGTCTATCTTGTCGCGCATATCTCCGGGCAAGAAACCTAGTTTTTCGCCGGCCTCAACTGCGGGGCGGCTCAATATTATTTTTCTTATCTCCTTGTTCTTTAGCGCGCGCACGGCAAGGGCTATAGCCGTGTAGGTTTTACCTGTACCGGCGGGGCCCACCGCAAAGAGCATGTCGTTCTTCTTGAACTCCTCGACCAAGCGACACTGGTTTTCGCTGCGGGGGTAGATGGGCTTGCCGTTTATGTTGTAGACGATGACGTTGCTGTCGTTGCCTTTGCTGGCCTTTTTGCCGTTAACGGCGTCTATTATGGCCTCTTCGTTAAGGCTGTTATATTTTATGCAATACTCTATGAGCAACTCCACAATTTTGTAGAAGCGCTCGAGCTCTTCCTCGTCTCCTATGGCCTTTATCACGTTGTCGCGTGCCACGATACGGAGCTTGGGGTGCAGGCGCTTGAGCATCTGCAGGTGTATGTTGTTGGCTCCGTAGAAACCAACGGGGTCGAGCCCTTCGAGTATTATGTGACGCTCTATCATCTTCTCCTCTTGTCCTCTTCGGGTTTTGTGTTACTTGCGTTTAACCTCAGCCTCAAATCTTCTCGAAGCCTCGCCACCCTCGCTGCAAGAGCAGGGGCCTGTGATGCAACCGCCGGGGCACGACATAACCTCCACCATCTTTGTGGGGCACTTGCCGGTTTTTGCGTATGCTCTCAACAGGGCGATGTTCTTCTTGTTGAGGTCGGCGATGACAGTACCCTCGAGGTCGGCCTCGCCAATATAGTTCTTAACCGCAGTGAACACACCTGCTGTTTTTGCAAAGTTGTGTGCATCCTTGCAAGCGCTCTCGGCGGGTGTGTAGGGCATAGAGGTCTCTATGTCGACACCCATACCTTGAATAACTGCGTCGAGCTCACGGAAGGTCCATACAAAGTCTACGTTATCGTCGCCCATACCCTCGGCTTTCTTCGAAGCACAGGGAGAAACAAATACTGTTACACAGTTGGGGTACTTCTCTTTGGCATATTTTGCAGTGTAGTGCATAGGTGAGCCTGTAGACGATACATACTTCACGAGGTCGGGTATGTGTTTGCGTGCAAGGTTTACATATGCGGGGCAGCAACTTGTTGTCATAAATGCAGCGCCTTCCTCAATCTTCTCTTTGAGCTCCTCGCTCTCGCGGCGTATAGTCTCTTCGGCACCGTAGGCAACCTCGATAACATCGCTAAAGCCGATAGCTTTGAGCGCGCCGTAAACTTGCTCGCTGGGCTGTCCAAATTGTGCGAGCACCGAGGGAGCTACCATAGCTATAACTTTCTCGCCGCCACGTATACGCTTCAGCACGTCGAAAACCTCGCACTTGTCGAAGATAGCACCGAAGGGGCAGGCGTTCAAGCACTTACCGCAGTAGATACACTTTTCAGGGTCGATGTGCTCCACGCCGTACTCGTCTTTCGAGATAGCTTTCACGGGGCACGCCTCCTCGCAGGGCACGGGCATATATATAATTGCGTGGTAGGGGCACACCTGGTGACACTTACCGCAGCTTATACACTTTGTGTGGTCGATGTGCGCCTTGCCATCGTTGTCATATGTTATGGCATCTTTGGGGCAGTTTGTGTAACAAGGGCGTGCTGCACAACCTCTACAAAGGTTAGAAACCTCGTAGTTTGTCTTGATACAAGAAGAGCAAGCCTCGTCCATCACGTGCAAGATGTCCTTGTCGGTTGAGATGTTCTCACGCTCCATCATACGCTCGGCGTATGTTTTCAGCGTGTCAATCTCGTCAACCTCGTCTTTCATCGAAAAGCCGAGCATTGCCATGGTTTTGTACTTGGTCACTGCGCGCTCCTTGTGGACGCAACAACGACCTTGAGGCTTTTGATTACGTGGGTGCAGAAGGTAGGGGAGACGGTCGATTTTTTCAACCAACTCGTTGTTTTTCCACATAGCTACCAACTCTGCCAATAGACGGTATCTTACAAACATAACATTGTTATTATATGCCATAGTATATCTGTTTTTGTTTTAATTCCGTATTGTTTATTTCGTGTTCTCTTTACCTCTTTTGCCGGCAAAGAATTAGTTATTTGCAAATTTGCCGTAAAAATAGCTAAAAAAAATATACTTTCTTGTAATTTTGCACTAATGTTTACTGCGAACGACAAAAAAATGAATAAAAACGAGTTTTCATCACTTGTGAGCCGCATAATTTCGGGTGAAAAAGTGGAACGGCAGGCCTTGTACACTCTCCTCTCTTCTTACGGCGAGGAGGAGCAAAGTTTACTTGCCGAAAAAGCTCGTGAAACATCGGCTCGCATTTTTGGCAAGGGGGTGTATGTGCGCGGCCTTGTTGAGATAAGCTCGTTTTGCCGCAACAACTGTTTATATTGTGGTTTGCGCTGTGCCAACAAAGCAGCTAGTCGCTACCGACTCTCGAAAGACGATATCCTCTCCTCTTGTCGCGAGGGCGCGTCGCTAGGGTTTAACACCTTTGTGTTGCAGGGTGGCGAAGACCCGCAGCAAAACGACGCCTTCATAGCCGATGTTGTTGCCGCCATTCACGCCGAGTTCCCCCACAAAGCTATAACCCTCTCGGTGGGCGAGCGTAGTAAAGAGGCCTACAAGGCTTTTCTCGAGGCGGGTGCCACGCGTTATCTTCTGCGTCACGAAACGCGCAACGACGCCCACTATGCCCACCTGCACCCCTCGACTATGAGTGCCGAAAATCGCCGCGCTTCTCTTTTTACATTGCGCGAATTTGGCTATCAAGTGGGTAGCGGTATGATGATAGGCTCTCCCGGGCAGACTATAGAAAATATTGTAGAGGATATACTTTTTTTGCAGGAACTTCGGCCGCAGATGATAGGCGTGGGGCCTTTTATCCCCGCTGCAGGCACGCCTTTTGAGCAGCAACCGGCAGGCAGCGCCCATCTCACCCTTTTTCTTTACTCCCTCTTGCGTTTGCTCTTTCCCAAGGTGTTGCTCCCTGCTACAACCGCTCTCTCCACACTCTTGCCCGACGGCGTGGAGCGTGGCATACTTGCCGGCGCCAACGTGGTTATGCCCAACCTCTCGCCTCTTGCCGTGCGCGACAAGTATTCCATATATAATAATAAAAAGAGCCACGGTAGCGAGTCGGCGCAGCAGCTTGCTCTGCTCGAAAAACGCCTTCAGGCTATAGGCTACCACATAGACTACAGCCGTGGCGATTATCCTTTTTAATTACTTTTTCCTTTTAAAATACTCCTTATTCGGAAAAAAACTTGTAACTTGCACAAGTTTTGAGTGAATATTAGGGCTCTTTGCCCGATGGTGCGATTTAAGAAGAAAAAGTTATGTACGACATTAAATCACAGAAAGCCGAAGAATTTATCTGTGATGCCGAGATACGCGAAACTATGGCGTGGGCAGCAGAACGTTCGGCCGACAAAGAATATATAAAGGAGATTATAGAGAAGGCGCGTGCCTGCAAGGGTATAACACACCGCGAGGCTGCCGTTTTGCTCGAGTGTACCGACCAAGCTCTGCTCGAGGAGATGTATGCGCTTGCACGCGAGATAAAACATAAATTCTACGGCAACCGCATAGTGATGTTTGCTCCCCTTTATCTGTCGAACTACTGCGTAAACGGCTGTGTATATTGCCCTTACCACGCAAAAAACAAAACCATACGCCGCAAGAAACTCTCGCAAGACGAGATACGTGCCGAGGTGATAGCCCTCCAGGATATGGGGCACAAACGCCTTGCACTTGAGGCTGGCGAGCATCCTCTTATGAACCCCATCGAGTATATCCTCGAGAGTATAAAAACCATATATTCCATAAAACACAAAAAGGGTGCCGTACGCCGCGTAAATGTAAATATCCCCGCCACCACGGTTGAAAACTATCGCCGTCTCAAGGAGGCCGGCATAGGAACATACATCCTTTTCCAGGAAACTTACAACAAGGCCAACTACGAGATGTTGCACCCCACAGGCCCTAAAAGCAATTATGCCTACCACACCGAGGCTATGGACCGCGCTATGCAGGGCGGTATAGACGATGTGGGCATAGGTGTGCTCTTTGGCTTGGAGACCTATCGCTACGACTTTATAGGCCTTCTTATGCACGCCGAGCACCTCGAGGCTGCATACGGCGTGGGCCCTCACACCATAAGCGTGCCCCGTCTTTGCCCCGCCGACGATATAGACACTGCCGACTTTAAAAATGCTGTGCCCGACGAAATTTTCCACAAGATTGTGGCCATAATACGCATAGCAGTGCCCTATACAGGTATGATAATTTCTACCCGCGAAAGCGTTAAGAGCCGCGAGAAGGTTTTAGAGCTTGGCGTGTCGCAAATAAGCGGAGGCTCTCGCACAAGTGTGGGCGGTTATGTTACCGAGGAGAGCGAGGAGGATAACTCGGCGCAGTTCGACATATCGGACAACCGCACCCTCGACGAGGTTGTGGGTTGGTTGCTCGACCTCGACCACATCCCCAGTTTCTGCACCGCTTGTTATCGCGAGGGGCGCACCGGCGACCGCTTTATGTCCCTTTTGAAAAACGGCCAAATATCAAACTGCTGTTTGCCCAACGCTCTTTTCACTCTCAAAGAGTATCTCAAAGACTACGCATCGCCCGAGACGCGCGAAAAAGGAGAGGCTATGATAAAACGTCTCCTGCCCACCGTTCCCAACGAAAAAGCGCGTGCCACGGCTGCAAAACATCTCGATGCGATAGAGGAGGGCCAACGAGATTTCCATTTTTAAATCTATGACAACCGTAGCACGTTCAAACAGATACCATATAGGGGTTTTTGGCCGCCGCAACGCCGGAAAATCCTCTCTTGTCAATGCGCTGGCAGGGCAGCAGGTCTCTATCGTTAGCGATGTGGCCGGCACCACCACCGATGTTGTGTGGAAAAACATAGAGCTGCCCGGTATAGGTGCGGCGGTGATAGGCGACACGGCTGGTTACGACGACGAAGGTGCCCTGGGCGCTATGCGCGTGGATAGCAGCCGCAAGGCCATCGCTCGCATAGACCTGGCTCTGTTGCTTCTTCCCTCGTTTGCAGGCGATGCAACCCTTGAAAAAGAGTGGCTCTTTATGCTCGACAAGGCTGCCGTGCCTGTTATCTGCCTTCTTGGCAAGAGCGATGCTTCGGCCGCAGATGTTGCAGCGTGGGCGGGTGAGCTTGGGCGCGATATTAGCACCTTCTCTGCAGTAACGGGCGAGGGTAAAGAGAGACTTCTTGCCCTTATGGCCGAACATTATAAAAAAGACGATAATATAGATGATATAACCCACACGCTTGTGAAGGCCGGCGACACTGTGCTGCTTGTGATGCCACAGGATGCTCAGGCACCACAAGGGCGTCTAATTATGCCACAAGTACAAACCCTGCGCAGCCTTCTCGACAAGCACTGCCTCTCTTTCTGCTGTGCCCCCGAGGAGCTTCCGCAGATGCTTTCTGCGCTCAAAGAGCCCCCGTCGCTTGTGATAACCGACTCGCAGGTCTTTGCGCAGGTTGAAAGAGTGATACCACTGCAAAGCCGCCTCACATCCTTCTCGGTGCTTATGGCGCGTCATAAGGGCGATATAGACACCTTCCGTAAAGGGGCCGACGCGTTGCTCTCCCTCCCCGCAAACGCGCGCATACTCATAGCAGAGGCTTGCTCCCATATACCGCAGAACGAAGATATAGGGCGTGTAAAGTTGCCACGCTTGCTACGCAAACACTTTGGCGAGGGCATTAGCGTCGATGTCGTGTCGGGTAACGACTTTCCGGCCGACCTCACCCCCTACGACATAGTTATACATTGCGGTGCTTGCATGTTCACCCGCCGCCACGTTATGTCGCGCGTGCGTCAAGCAAAGGCACAGGGCGTGCCTGTAACAAACTACGGCATAGCTATAGCTGCCCTCACCGGTATTTTGCACAAAGTTGTTTACTGATTATTATTTATGAAAAAAACACTACTCATTCTTGTAGCCCTGCTTGCGCTCTTAGCCTCTTGCAGCGAGGGTCTGCCTAAATATGAGCCTCGCGTTCAACGTCCCGAAAAACCTCATCGTTTGAAATATGTGAAATTTAAACGAGACTTCAACGATATGAACGATACCCATCTCCAGGCCGCGCAAAGCATAGGTATAGAGCCGCTCGAGTCGCGCGACGATGTAGACAAGGCTACCCGCGAACTTGTCTATCTGAGCGACGAAAAAGCATACCACCTCGACGAACTCACACACTCCTCGCCGCTTCTTGTTCCCGAGGCTGCGGCGTTGCTCAAAGAGATAGGCGAGAGCTTTCAAGACTCTTTGGTGATGCATCACTATTCACCTTATAGAATAATAGTATCTTCGGTATTGCGCACAAACGATGATGTGAAAAAGCTCTCTCGTCGCAACATCAACGCCTCTAAACGTTCGGTACACTGCTACGGAACAACCTTCGACATAACCTACAAACGCTTTCTTCGTCTCGACGAGGACGCGCCCGAAACCTCGCAGGCGAAACTGCAAGCCGTGCTGGGCGAGGTACTGTACGACCTTAAAAAGCAAGGGCGCTGCTATGTGAAGTTCGAGGTTAAGCAAGCTTGTTTCCACATAACAGCTCGCAAGTGATTAAATTAAATAAAAAACGACAATGAAAAAGGTCTTATTATTAGTTTTTGTGCTGTTGATTGCTCTCCTTGTCTTTATGCTCAAAGAACCTGTTGCTACAGGCGAAGCTATCGACCTTGGTCTTTCGGTAAAATGGGCAAGTTATAATGTGGGGGCAACCTCTCCCGAGGAGTATGGCAATTACTATGCCTGGGGAGAATTAAGGAGCAAAAAAAGTTTTGTCGAAAGTAATTACCTTTACTATAATAATGATAGTTACACAAGTATTGGCGACGATATCTCTGGTACAAAATATGATGTAGCCACTGTTAAGTGGGGTAAATCTTGGCATATGCCTACATCTGCCGAAATGAACGAGCTGAAAAAACTCTGCACCTGGGAGTGGACAGCTGTTAACGATGTTTTCGGTTACCGCATAACCGGCCCCAATGGAAATAGCATTTTCCTGCCGGCAGCGGGCTACCTCGACGGGCAAGAAATAGTTAACGATGGCTCTTATGGCGTCTATTGGTCGGCCTCTTCGCATAGTAGTGACAACGCCTCTGTTTGGAACTTCGATAGCGATAGTAATGATAGTAATAACAGCAAACGTTACTACGGTCTACCTGTTCGCCCTGTATATCGCGATGCAACCGATGCAATAAAATACTGTGTTACCGTTTCTAACGATGGCAGTGGCTCTGTTTCTATAAATGGTGCAAACGGCACCTCTGCAATATTTGTTGAGGGTAGTAGCGCAACTATTATAGCTACTCCAGGTTGTGTTCAGGAATTTGTCGGCTGGTACAGAGATGGTGGTGCAACCCTTGCGAGCACCGACTCTGCCTACACCTTTACCGTAAGTAGCAATGTGGAACTTGTCGCAAAATTCAATACAATAGTTACAGAAGGACTCTCCATCGATCTTGGTCTCTCTGTTGAATGGGCAAGTTATAACGTGGGAGCTTCTTCGCCCGAAGAGTGCGGTATTTACTATGCTTGGGGAGAAAAAAGTGGGTCGAGCGAATACTCTTTGAAGTACTACAAATATAATTCTGGAAGGATTGAGGATGGCTGGAAAACGCTGGAGAAATATTGTACCAATGGCTCTTTCGGCCGAGTTGATTACAAAACCTCTCTTGAAAACTCTGACGATGTGGCAGAGGAAGAGTGGGGTGCCTCCTGGCGTATACCCACACCTGCCGAGCAAGAAGAATTATGCAACAACTGCACTTGGGTGTGGACAACCTATAATGGTGTTAACGGTTACCACATAACCGGTCCCAATGGTAACAGCATCTTTCTGCCTGCAGCGGGCTACCGTTACTCTTCCGAAAAATTTAATAGTGGCTCTTGCGGTCGCTATTGGTCTAGGTCGTTGTATTGTGGCAATGATGATATGAGCGCCTACGCCTTGTGCTTCGACAGTGCTCGCTTTAGTTTGAATCCCTGTCTTCGTTTCCACGGTCTGCTCATCCGCCCTGTATGTTACAACGAAGCTGATACAACATTTTGCAACGTTTCCGTTTCAAGTTATCGAGAAGGTGTTGCGTCTATAGATGGTGCAAGTTGCACCACTGCAATCTTTGTCGAAGGTAGCAGTGTAACTGTTTCCGCTACTCCCCGCAATAATGAAGAATTTATCGGTTGGTATAGCGATGGTGGTACAACTCTTGTGAGCACCGAGGCTTCGTATACGTTTATAGTAAGCAACGATGTGGAACTTTTTGCAAAAATTAAAAGTGAAATTCGCGCAGTCGACCTTGGCTTGCCAAGTGGTATTAAGTGGGCAAGCCACAATTTAGGAGCCGCCTCGCCCGAAGAGTGCGGTGACTACTACGCTTGGGGCGAAACAGAAGAAAAAAGTAATTATGCCTGGAGTACCTATAAGCATTGCAAGGGAAGCAGAAATTCAATAACTAAATATAACTTTTCCGGTTGGACTCACTACAATGATGTTGATCGCAAAGACACTCTTCTCGAGCCCGACGACGATGTAGCTCACGTTCAGTTGGGTGGTTCTTGGCGTATGCCCACGGTGATGGAGATGAGAGAGTTGAAAGAGGAATGTGAGTGGACGTGGATAATTCTTAATGGTGTTAAAGGGGCCTATGTAACCGGTCCTAACGGTAAAAGTATCTTTTTGCCTATTACAGGCTACCGCGACGAAGCAGAAATTTGTGACAAAGATGTCGATGGCTGTTATTGGACGAGTACGTTGTTTAAAAGTGGCGTTGGTCTTTCCAATAGCTTTTACTTCTACAAGATAGGCTCTGGTACTGGTGTTTCCCGTGAACTGAATACTAGAGTGCGTTGTTTTGGTCTTGCTGTCCGTCCTGTGTGTGAGTAATGCAAGTGGTAATAAGTGAATAAAAAGCACCTCCCGCTCACCGAGGAAAGTGAGCGGGAGGTGCTTTTTACATCGTTGTAGGTTTTTCAACTCCCTCCTTTGTGTTTTTTTTGTAAAATAAATTTACCACACAACTGCTTTGCTTTTTCTGTTACAAGAGAGTGGGCTGTATACAAAACGAGCGCGGGGGCTCCCGCGCTCGTTCTATGAATACTATTTTAAAAATGTCTTATGCAAAAAGCTCGTCGCGTTGTATGTAGGCTATAACCTCTCCGCGGTTAACGTGCTTGCCTTGCGCGGCGCACACCTCTACCACACGGCCACCCAGGCCTGTAGCTACGGGCTGCAGCTCGCCCCACGGAGTTATGATGCTGCAGAAAACTTCGTCGGCTTCGTAGCGACGGCCTATAGCCGGCGCGAGCGACTCGCCCTCTGTTGCAATCTCCCAAATAATCTGGCCTTTCGCAGGTGCAGTTATGGGGTCGGCCTTTGCGTGCTTTATAGCTTTTATCTCCTCGGGGGTTATGCCTTGTTTTGCCATCTCGCCCTCTTTTGCTTTTTCTATATCGGCAAGGAAGCGCTCCTTGGCAACGCCGCTCTTGTAGTCGCGATACTGACGCTCGTGCATAGCAAACTCCCAGAGTTCTTCATCGTTCTCGCCTGCATCCCAACCAAGTTCTTCCATCTCTTTGCGATATTTGTCGAGCGCGTCGGGGTAGAAACTTTGCGGGTCGGCTGTTGTAAATTCGTAACCCTTCTCTTTTGCAAGCTCTATAATCTCGGGGGCAAGCTCGCCGGGCAGGCGACCGCTCTTGCCAAGTATCATACCCCACATGCTCTCGTCCATACGGCTGAAACGAGGTTCGTCTTGTGCACGGCTCAAGAGGTTCATAAGCGCAATGTTCTTAACATATTGGCTGAATGGGGTAACGAGTGGGGGGTAACCAACGCGCGGCCACACATAGGCAACCTCGTTAAAGAGCTCAACCATAAGCTCGTCGAGAGTGTATGTGGGCTTGCCTTTGCTCTGCAAAATACCGTTTATACCTTTGTGAACACCGGCAAGGTCCGACATCATAGAGCCCATCATACCGCCGGGTAGTCCGCTTGTGAGCAGGAGCGAGCTCATCAGTTTGTTGTTGTTGTCCATAAAGAGGCCCAACCACTCGTCTATAAACTCTTGTGTCAGGCTGCGTGCCTTCATATAAGCGTTCATGTTTATCTCGGGAACATCGAAACCTGCGTCTTTCAGCATTGCTTGCACGCTTATTACGTCAGGGTGCACTTTGCCCCACGATAGTGGCTCTATAGCTGTGTCTATTATATCGCATCCGTTCTTGCACACCTCCAATATAGAGGCCATAGAGAGGCCGGGGCCGCTGTGCCCGTGGTACTGTATCACAATTTCGGGGTGCTTGTCTTTAATACTTTTAACCAAGCGTCCTAGAAAGTCGGGGCGGCCTATACCGGCCATATCTTTCAAGCAAATTTCCTGTGCACCTGCAGCTACAAGTTCGTCGGCCATATTGCTGTAGTACTCCACGGTGTGAACAGGGGAACTTGTGATGCAGAGCGTTGCTTGCGGTATCATGCCCGCCTCTAACGCGTATTTTATAGAAGGTATAATGTTGCGTGTGTCGTTAAGGCCGCAGAATATACGTGTTATGTCCACTCCCTGTGCCTTTTTCACCTTGTACATCATGCGACGCACGTCGGCAGGTACGGGGAACATACGCAGTGCGTTCAAAGCGCGGTCGAGCATGTGTGTCTGTATGCCAGCCTCGTTAAACGGCTTTGTGAAGGCACGCACAGCTTTGTTGGGGTTTTCGCCTGCCATCAAGTTTACTTGCTCAAACGCACCGCCGTTTGTCTCTACACGGGCAAAACACCCCATCTCAATTATTACGGGAGCAATCTTTTGTAATTGTTCGGCCAAGGGTTGGAATTTACCCGACGATTGAAACATATCGCGGTAAACCAAACTGAATTTTATCTTTTTTCCCATAGTTGTATAGTTTAAGGCTTTTTTGTACTTTCTATTTACCTCTACCGCAAAGTTAATAGGTTTATTCAAATAAACTATTTATTTGCATTTTTTTTATTTTCTTTCCTTAATTATTGCTTTTTATCGACTCTTTATTCTATTTTCGCAGTTGTGGCTTCGCTTTTTGTTTTCGGTGTTTTTTTGCAAGTTTTGCAGGGTTTGTGGTATAAATTTTACCCCAAAATATAGAATTTCACCCCAAAATGCCGGTTTTTGTCAAAAAACACACCTCTGTTTCACTGAAATTAGAAAAAAAGAAAACGTTGAGCGAAATTTGCGTCGGATTTAAGTAAAAACCTATAATACTTGAGCCCGTTTCTCACTGTCGATAGATGCTTGCGGCTTTTAGCGGTGTCACGCTTTTGAGGGGGTAAGGGTGTTAATAAAAAAATCTGTTATGAAACATTATCTTAACTACGTCCAAGAGACAATCAAAAAGCACTGGAGTGAGCCTGCTATCTCAAACTATGGGGCCAACACCTACACTTATGCTCAAATAGCAGAACAAATCTCTAAACTGCATATAGTTTTCGAGCAATATAAAATAGAAAAGGGCGAGCACGTTGCCATTTGTGCACGTAACTCAGCAGAGTGGTGCATCGCTTTCTTTGCCATCACATCTTATGGCGCTGTAGCAGTCCCTCTCTTGCCCGACTTTTTGCCCCAAAATATTGTAGACCTCGTTAAGTTGTCCGACAGCCGTTTGCTTTTTGTCGATAAGAACATTCTCGGTGGTCTCACAAGAGATAAACTTATGGAGCAGTTTGCTTCGTTTGAGAAGCTAGATGCTGTGCTCGATATTGTAAGCTACGAAACTATAGATACTTGCGGTGGCGATGTTAAAGTTTCTCGCGAAGCTGTGGATACCGAGTTTGCAGCCCGTTTCCCCAAAGGTTTCACTGTGGCCGACGTCGATTTCAAGGCTGGTGACCTCGATGCAATAAATGTTATCAGCTACACATCGGGTACAAGCAGCTCTCCCAAGGGTGTTATGCTTAACGCAAAGTCGCTTTCGGGTAACTTGGAGGTTGCGCGCAAGCTGGTGCCCATAAACGAGGACGAGGAGAATAACACTCTCTCAATCTTGCCTCTGGCCCACATCTTCGGCCTTGCTTTCGACTTCATCTTCCTCTTCTGCAGCGCTTGTCACATACATATTTTCACAGAGCGCCCTGTGCCCGTGAGGTTGTTGAAGGCTCTTTCCGATGTTAAGCCTGTAATTTTCCTCACCGTGCCTTTGCTTGTCGAGAAAATCTTTAGATCGAAGATTATACCCACCCTTAACAAGCCGGTTATGAGGTTCCTTACAGCCTTGCCTTTTGTGCGCCAAGCCATATATAAGAAGGTGCGCTCAAAGATACTCGATGTCTTTGGTGGCAACTTGGGCAAGTTTGGTTTCTTTATTGGTGGAGCAGCCATAAGCCGCGATGTGGATACTGTGATGCAGAAAATTAAAATCCCCTATGCTGTGGGTTATGGTATGACCGAGTGTGGCCCCCTTATCAGCTATAAAGGTTGGGCGCACCCTACTATGAAAAACATTGGCGGTATAACCTCTCCCACTTTGGAGTTCCGCATAGACTCCGATGCTCCCTCGCGTGTGCCTGGTGAAATTCAGGTGCGTGGCGATGTTGTCACAACAGGTTACTACAAGAATGAGGAGGCAACAAAGAGTTCTTTCACCTCCGACGGTTGGTTGAAGACCGGCGATATGGGTATCCGTGACAACTCGGGCATCGTCTATATAAAAGGTCGTTGCAAGAATATGATTCTCACAGGAAGCGGCCAGAATATATACCCCGAGGAGATAGAGGATCTTATAAACCAGTTGCCCTATGTGCTTGAGTCGCTCGTAGTGGGCCGCAAACACTCTATCATAGCTCTGGTGGTGCTTAACGCCGATGCAGTGAAGGCAGCAGGCTTGAGCGAGGCCGAAGCGCAGGAGATTGTGGAGAAGAGCGTTCTTGCGCTTAACGAAAAACTTCCCGTTTACAGCCAGTTGAGCCGTTGCGAGCTGCGCAAGGAGCCCTTCGAGAAGACTCCTAAGTTGAGCATCAAACGCTTTATGTATAATTGATTATTTATAATGTTTAATCTAATTTAGAAACATTTTTTTATATGAAACACTTTTTGTCATACATTGATGAGACAATCAAAGCCAATTGGAGCCGTCCTGCTTTGACTAACTATGGTGCAAACACTTTGAGTTATGGCGACATCGCTGTAGGTATAGAAAAAATACACTTGCTCTTCGAGGAGTGTGGTATTAAAAAAGGCGAAAAAATAGCTCTCTGTGCCCGTAACCAGGCAGAGTGGTGCGTTGTTTACCTTGCTGCTGTTGCATACGATGCTGTGATTGTTCCCCTCTTGCCCGACTTCTTGCCTCAAAATATAGCCGACCTCACCCGTTTGTCGGACAGCCGTATATTGTTTGTCGACAAAACTATTATGGGTAATCTCGATCGCGACAACATAACACCTCAATTCAACGATATCGATAACTTCTGCGGTATAGTAGATGTTATAGGTATGCAGGTGCGCCTTAGCTGCGGTGGCACTCTCGACGGTGTTAACGAGAAGATCGATGCTGCTTTTGCAAAACGTTTCCCCAACGGTGTAACCGCAAAAGATATTGATTACACAAAGACCGATTTCGATGCTCTCTCGGTTATCAGCTATACATCGGGTACAAGCAGCTCTCCCAAGGGTGTTATGCTCTCGGCTCGTTCAATATCGTCCAACGTAGAGTATGCACGCACTAATATCGGTGCTACAAGCGAGGATGCTCTCCTCTCTATCTTGCCCTTGGCACACATCTTCGGCCAGGTGTTCGACTTCCTTTTCCCCATCACATCGGGAGTGCACGTAAACATCTACACCGAGAAACCTATCCCCGCACGTCTTTTGAAGGCTCTTGCCGATGTGCAGCCCTTTATGTTTCTCACCGTGCCTTTGTTGGTCGAGAAGATTTTCCGTCTGCGCGTTATGCCCCAGTTGAGAAAGCCTGTTATGCGCGTTCTCTTGGCTATCCCCGGTATCAGCTCTCTCATTTTGGGTAAGGTGCGCGACAAACTCGTTGCAACCTTCGGTGGCAAACTTGCTAATGGTGGTGGTATCATCATCGGTGGAGCTGCTATCAGCAAAGATGTTGAGATGCTTATGCGCAAGATGAAGTTCCCTTACACAGTAGGCTATGGTATGACCGAGGTTGGTCCCCTCATCAGCTACCAGCCCTGGACAAAGTGCGTTGCTCGCTCTTGTGGTGTTATTGCACGCCCCGGTGTTGAGGTGCGCATCGACTCTGAGGATCCCGCTAGAATACCTGGCGAAATTCAGGTTAAGGGTATCTCGGTTATGAACGGTTATTACAAAAACGAAGAGGCTACAAAGGCTACCTTCACAGCCGATGGCTGGTTGAAGACCGGTGATATGGGTACCATTAACAAGAACGATAATATATTTATAAAAGGTCGTTGCAAGAATATGATTCTCACAACTAACGGCCAGAACGTGTACCCCGAGGAGATTGAGGAGCTTGTAAACCAGCTTCCCTACGTTCTCGAGTCGCTCGTTGTAGGTCGCAAGCACGGTCTTGCTGCGCTCGTCGTTCCCAACCCCGAGGCTGTTAAAGAGGCTGGTCTCTCTCCCGAGGAGTTGCAGAAGACTATGGAGGAAAACCTCTTTGCTCTCAACGACAAGCTCCCTGTTTACAGCAAACTCACAATTTGTGAGATAAAATCGGAGCCCTTCGAGAAAACTCCCAAGTTGAGCATAAAGAGATTTATGTACAAGTAAAATATTTGATTGTAGATTGTTTAATTGTGAGGCGGGTAGGCATTTTGTCTGCTCGCCTTTTTTATCTCTATTTGTAAACAACTGTTAAAATTTGGTACAAGAAAGCCCATTTATTTTGGGAAAATTGCACAAATGGTGTTAATTTGTGCAGAAAATTTTTGTCTTTTAAGAAAAAATAGAGATATTTGCACCGTGTTTTAGAGACAGAAAGCAATTTTGTGCGCAATTTTGTGCGTTTTTAGAACAAATTTTGCAATAAATTTGGCTTTAGTAAATAGGTTTTGTTAATTTGCGAAATTAAATAATCAATCATACAATCAAAAACAATATGAAACACTTTTTAAGTTACATCAACGACTCAATTAAGAGTAATTGGAACCTGCCTGCGGTGACAAACTTTGGTGGTGAAACATACACCTATGCTCAGTTGGCCGAAGGTATTGAAAAGTATCACATTTTCTTTGAAGAAGCGGGTGTTGAAAAGGGCGACAAGATTGCTCTCTATGCACGCAACTCGGCAGAGTGGGCTATAGCTTATTTTGCAACCCTTACCTATGATGCAGTAACCGTTCCCTTCCTTCCCGACTTTCTTCCTGCGGCAGTTGTGGAGCTTTCTTGCTTCTCGGAGTGCAAGCTTCTCATTGCCGACGACATAGCAATAAAGGGTATTACTGCCGACGAAAAACTAATCCCCCAATTAGAGACAATAAAAGGTTTTGCTGGTGTTATTAACGTAAAGAATATCAGTGTAGTACACGCAAGTAATGAAACTCTTGCGAAGGCTGCCGAAAATATTGCATCACACTTCTCTTCGCGCTACCCCGACGGCCTTTCTCCCGAGCTTGTAAACTACTATAAAGAGGAGAAAGATATGGAGGCTGTGGTTGAGATTAGCTTCACATCGGGAACAACAAGTGCGAGCTCTAAAGGTGTTGTTTTGCCTGCTCGTTCTTTGTCGGCCAACTTGGAGTTTGGCCGTCGCGAGGTGCCTGCTTGTGTCGGAGGCCACATCTTCGCTATCCTTCCTATGGCGCATATGTTCGGTCAAACATTCGACATTCTCTTCCCCATATCTAGCGGTTGCCACGTCTATGTAATGCCAGGCAAGCCTACACCCGCACGCCTCTTGGGCGGCCTTGCAATTGTTAAGCCCTTTATGTTCCTCACCGTGCCTATGGTGATTGAGAAGATATTTAAATCGAAGGTGTTCCCTCAATTGCGCAAGTTCCCTGCAAAATACCTTATTAAAATACCCGGGCTCGACAAGTTGGTGCTCAATAAAGTGCGCAAAGCGCTTCTCAACGCCTTTGGTAACAATTTCACAGTGGGCTTGATTATTGGTGGTGCAGCGTTGAACCGCGAGGTAGAAAACCTGCTCAAGAGAATGAACTTCCCCTACGTTGTGGGTTATGGTATGACAGAGTGCGGCCCCATCATCTCTTATCGCGACAAGAGCGAGTATGTAAAATACTCTTGCGGTACCGTGGTTAAGCCTATGGAGTTGCGCATCGACTCTTCTAATCCCCGCCGTGTTCTTGGAGAGATACAAGTAAAAGGTGCCGCTGTTATGCTTGGCTACTATAACAACGAAGAGGCTACAAAGGCCGCCTTCACAGCCGACGGCTGGTTGCGTACCGGCGATATGGGCTTGCTCGATAATAAAGAAAACCTCTTTATTAAAGGCCGTTGCAAGAATATGATACTTACCGGTAGTGGTCAAAACATCTACCCCGAGGAGATTGAGGACAAAATAAACAACCTCCCCTATGTTATAGAGTCGCTTGTAGTTGGTCGCAAGAACGCACTCGTTGCAATAGTTGTTCCCGACTACGAAGCAGGCAAAAAAGATGGCCTTACCGAAGAGGAACTCAACAAACTCATCGATACCAATGTTCTCGCACTTAACAACGAGCTTGCCGCTTACAGTAAAATCGGCTACACCGAGATGCGTCGCGACCCGTTTGAGAAAACTCCCAAACAGAGCATCCGCCGTTTTATGTATAGCTAATCGGCAGCAAAGAACGCATATATAGTAAATTAGGAGCACATAAATTTATGTGCTCCTAATTCTTTTCTTTTGTAAAGAATTATTACTGCGCTTGTGTCTTTCATAGTAAGAAGAAACAAAGAGAGCAACTCTTGCAAGAGTTGCTCTCTTTGTTGTTGTTTTATTATCTCTTTCAGCGTTAGAGTTAAATTCTACATCAAACCACAACGTCTTGTGGTCATTCTCGACATAGCGATTGTTGTTTTTACTAAAGATTCTACATCAAACCACAATAAGGCTAAATGCCGAAGGTTGAAAAGCCTATGCCTCCGCGTCCTCCGTGGAGGCTTTTTTGTTATAGCTGTTTCTTGAAAATTCTGCAGACCTATTCTTTATACTTAATCTTGAAATAATCGAGCAACGCTTTGTAATTGTCCTGTGCCGTGAGGCAAGTATCAAGTAGGTAACCACGCACGCTATTCCATTCGCGCAAACCACGGTAGTAGAATATCTTTAAATCTTCGGTAATAATAAACGGCACAATGCTATTGGCAAGGCACTCTTTGAATATTACAAGACGCCCCACACGCCCGTTACCATCTTGGAAAGGGTGTATTGCTTCAAAGCGTTGGTGTAGGTCAATAATATTTTCAAAGGTCTTTTTCTTTATGGCATTGTATTCTTTAAGCAAGGCCTTCATTTCGATGCGGACATCAGCAGGCGTTGTTGTCTCATTGCCGCCAACTTCGTTGGGCAATCGTTTGTATTCTCCCACTGCAAACCAATCCTTGCGGCTGTCTGTTGTGCCTTGTTTTAATGCAGCGTGCAACTCTTTTATAAACCCTTCGGATAGCTTCTCCTCGGCATTGTCAATAACGAGGTCTATGCAATGAAAGTGGTTAGTGGTTTCTATAATATCATCGATGCGGAGGCTATCACCCTCAACGCCTATAGTATTAGTCTCAAAAATAAAACGGGTCTGTTCGTGAGTTAAGCGACTGCCTTCAATATGGTTAGAATTGTAGGTGAGGTCAATTTGTGTGCGGTGGTATATACCCCCTTTTAGCCTTGCCTCCTTTTCTTGGCGAAGCACTTGGAGTAATGGCATAGTCTTGCGCTCACGCCCTTTGCGTGCCGGTAATTCAGTGTTACAAGGCAGGCTCCATGTTTTACCAATGAGTTTTGCACCTTCAATTTTACCCACAGCGCAATAGTTGCGCACTGTTCTTTCCGAAACGCTGTGCTTCTTTGCAAATTCAGCAACCGAAATATACTCCATCTGTTTTTAATTTATCGGCAAGTTTTACTCGCCTGTTTTGTTGCAAATATAGCATTTTTTTGCCGGTGTCGGCAAGAATATGATGTTTTATTGAAGGCAAGATTGCGCGTGGCGATGAAAAAATATAAAATCTTTAAACTCTTATTTAGCTTGCTTGGGTATAGCCGATAACAAATCTATGCGATAGAAAGTTTGAGTAGGCTTCAAACCCGCAAAAAAATAAGGACTTGTACCGTGGGTTTGTACTAGTCCTTTTAAGTGCGGAAAGAGTAGGCTTCAAACCCGCAAAAAAATAAGGACTTGTACCGTGGGTTTGTACTAGTCCTTTTAAGTGCGGAAAGAGTTGGCTTCAAACTCGCAAAAAAATAAGGACTTGTACCGTGGGTTTGTACTAGTCCTTTTAAGTGCGGAAAGAGTTGGCTTCAAACCCGCAAAAAAAATAAGGACTTGTACCGTGGGTTTGTACTAGTCCTTTTAAGTGCGGAAAGAGTGGGATTCAAACCCACGGTACACTAAAAAGCGTACGCCGGATTTCGAGTCCGGTCCATTCGATCACTCTGGCATCTTTCCGTGTGCAAAATTACAATATTTCGTTTTCTGTGCAAAAAAAACTTTCTCTTTTTTTGAAAGATTTTACAGGGGGGAGTAGCGTGCAAAAAAAAGAGAGGTTTTTAAAAACCTCTCTTTGTACGCCGTCAGGGACTCGAACCCTGGACCCATTGATTAAGAGTCAATTGCTCTACCAACTGAGCTAACAGCGCAACTCTTGTGCCTTAAAGCGTTGCAAAGGTACGATTTTATTTTTACTTAGCAAATCTTTTTGAGGAAAAAATAATATATTTTTTTGTTATTTTAGGCAAGTTGTTGAAAACTAATAAAACAAGGTTTTCTTGTGCTGTGTAAAAAATATGAGCTGTCGCGGGGTGCGGCAGCTCATCTGTATGGGTTTTTAATAGAATATTTCTTTCGATGTGTATATTTGGTCTTTAAGGAGGAAGCTCTTTAGGTCGTCAAACTCTTTGCTCATCTCCACAGTGTCTTTCTTGCCTTTCATAAACTCTTGCAATGGGAGGGGAATTTCAATGTCCTCGCCAAGTATGTTGTCTATGGTGTCTTTGAACTTTGCAGGGTGTGCTGTCTCCAAGAAAACACCCACCTCGTCGCTCTGCAGCTGCTCTTTGAGGGCGAGGTAACCGCAAGCTCCGTGGGGGTCGAGCAGGTAGTTGCACTCTTTGCGGCAGTCTTTAACGCCTTGTGCAATCTCCTCGTCTGTGTATGTGGCTCCCGATATGTGGGCGCATATGTTTGCGTGGTTGTGCCCGTAGAGGTCGAGTATGCGAGCGAAGTTGCTGGGGTTGCCAACATCCATCGCGTTGGCTATGGTGCATACCGATGCTTTGGGCTCAAAGTTTCCTGTGCGCAGGTAGTTGCAGAATATGTCGTTGTGGTTGTTTGCTGCGATGAAGCGCTTTATGGGCAACCCCATCTCCTGTGCAAAGAGACCGGCTGTGATGTGTCCGAAGTTCCCGCTGGGTACCGATATTACTACGTTGTCGGCTTTGCCCATCTTCTTGAGTTGAGCGTAGGCGTGGAAGTAGTAGAACGACTGCGGGAGGAAGCGTGCAAGGTTTATAGAGTTTGCACTTGTGAGGAACATCTTTTCGTTCAGTTCCTCGTCGAGGAAGGCGCGTTTCACGAGCGCTTGGCAGTCGTCGAAGCAACCCTCAATCTCGAGGGCTGTGATGTTTTTCCCGAGTGTGGTAAACTGCTTCTCTTGTATCTCGCTCACCTTGCCTTTGGGGTATAGCACATACACGTGCACGCCGGGAACGCCCAAGAAACCGTTTGCTACGGCGCTACCCGTGTCGCCCGATGTGGCTACAAGCACGTTAACCTTTTTGTCGTGGCTGTTTTTTACAAAATAACCCAGGAGGCGCGCCATAAAACGTCCACCAACATCTTTAAATGCGAGGGTGGGGCCATGGAAGAGCTCTAGGGAGTATATGTTGTCCTTGACGCTGACTACAGGGGTGTCGAAGGAGAGTGTGTCATATACTATAGCCTTGAGATCCTCGGCGGGTATATCCTCGCCAAAGAAGGCCTCGGCAACGTGGAAGGACATCTCTTGGAAACTCATCTTGTCGATGTTCTCAAAGAACTCTGCAGGTAGTTTCTTTATCTTGTTGGGCATATAAAGGCCTTTGTCGGGTGCGAGGCCTTTAATTACAGCCTCCTCGAGGCTTATCTCGCTTACTATTTTGTTTGTGCTATAATATTTCATAGTGTTTCTGCTGTTATATGTTTATTCTTGCATAAAAGCATTTATAAATTCATCTTCTTTCATAAGTCCGTAGCTTCCGTCGGCTGCGGCAACCTCGTCAAAGGTTTGCACGCTGTCGGGGGTGATGCCCGGGTACCACACGAGGAAGGGCACAGGCTCGGCTGTGTGTGTGCGGTATTTGCAGGGGGTGGGGTGGTCGGGCAGCACGGCTATGGCTACAGGCTCGTTCCACTCCTTCACTGCCTCGTATATGGGGCCCACGGCGCGGCTGTCGAGGTTTTCTATGGTTTTTATTTTTAGTGCTATGTCGCCCTCGTGGCCGGCTTCGTCGCTGGCCTCTATGTGCAGGTACACAAAGTCGTCGTGCTTCAGCGCATCGAGCAGGGCGTTAGCCTTGTTCTCGTAATTTGTGTCGTAGAGGCCTGTTGCGCCCTCAACTTCCAGAACTTTGAGCCCGGCATAGTGTCCTATACCGCGTATGAGGTCTACAGCCGATATTACAGAGCCGCTTTTTATCTGGGGGAACTTGTTGCCCAGCAGCTCCATCTGTGGGCGGTAACCGCCACCCCAAGGCCATATGCTGTTTGCGGGGTCCTTGCCCTCGCTTGCGCGTTTCTTGTTAAGAGGGTGCTCTTTGAGCAACTCTTGCGACTTAAATATAAGCTCGTTTATGAGTTGTGCAGTCTCCTCGGCTTCGGGCACATCGGCCTTCACAAGGAAGGGGCGGAACTCTTTTCCCGGTATGTCGTGGGGTGGGGTGCAGCTTATGCGTTTGTCGCCGCCTTTTATAACGAGCAGGTGGCGATATTGCACGCCTGTGTGGAAACGCACGCGTTCGTCGCCAAGCTTTTCTTGCAGATATTTAACCAAGATGTCGGCCTCTTCGGTGGTTATGTGCCCCGATGAGTGGTTTTTGAGTGTGTCGCCCTCTATGCACACGATGTTACAACGCATTGCAAGCTCTCCGGGTGCAAGCTCCACACCTATGCTCGCAGCCTCAAGCGGGCCACGGCCTTCGTACACCTTGGGCAGGTCGTAACCCAGTACCGACATATTTGCCACCTCGCTGCCGGGGTGAAAACCGGGTGCCACGGTTACTAGCTTTCCACATCGTCCCATCTTTGCCAGCTTGTCCATATAGGGCGTGTGGGCTGCTTGTAATAAAGTTTTTCCTCCTAGTTCCTCAACAGGCCAGTCGGCCATTCCATCTCCCAATATTATTATATGTTTCATATATATTGCTCTTTGTTCTACCGGGAAAGCTTTAAAAACTTCCCTTTTAAAAAAATCTTAAAAACCTTGAAACTCATTAAGAATGAATTTCATTGTTTGTGCGACCAACCTTTTTGGTTGCTTGTCGTCTTTTAGTGAAAATGTTGCTGAAAAAATGTTTCACGCAGAAACAAAAATACTATCCCTACCCCCTAAGGGTAGTACCGGTAGATGTACAACAATGAGTGCCGCCGGTAGTGAAGCCTACGGTGGTACCTCGGGACGTTGTTGTGTATAGATAGTATTCGTTCATTTGTATGTTGCAGTTTGTTTTCTGCTTTTTGGCGCACGAAGCAAAAACCCTCGCGCCTTTCCGCAAATATAGTGAGAAAAACATTGCAAACAACATTTGTAGCTCTTTTTTTACATATTTTTTTTATTTTTCCTCTTTTGCACCACTAAATAGTCCATAACAAGGTGCTTTTATGCAGATAAACAGCCCTCTAAGGGGCTGTTTATCTATTTCTTGTTCACCAACAAAACCAGCGTTTCTTCTTTTTCTTTGGCAAGGAGCGCTCATCCTCGCTTCCGTTGCACACCTCGTCCCAGGTTTTGTTTTCGGTTATCATCTGGTATATTTTACCCCAGTCGGGCAAGCCTCCCAGGTTGCGGTCGTCGATAAAAAGTTCGGCGTTAACTTTGCAGTAGCCACCATCGTTGTCCACCTGCTCTTCGGGAAAGTTCTTGTTTACAGCATAAAATTCCACACCGCGCTCCTTGCACCAGTCTACAGCCTCTTGTAAAAGTTCGCCGCGGCGCACTGTCCACAAAATGAGCTGGTGACGCTCTTTAATGAGCATCTTTAGTGTTGTTGTTGCAAAGGGCACCTCTTTCCCAATCTCGGGGTAGCAATGTTCCACTATTGTGCCGTCGAAATCTACTGCAATAATCATAGTTAAGGGTTTGTTTTACGGAGCGCTAAGTTATGAATAATCTTTTATTTATGCAAAAGCGACCCTCCTTTATTCCTTTATTTTATATTAAATTCTCAAAGAATATGGCAGCTCCCACAGTCATAGCTCCTGCCACGGCAACCGAGAGGCTGCTCATAGCCCCCTCAACTTGCCCCATCTCCATAGCGCGCGCTGTGCCCATAACGTGTGTGGCTGTGCCTATAGCTATTCCCTTTGCCACAGGGTGCTTTATGCCCAGCAAGCGACACAAACGCTCGCCTGCGATGTTACCAAACAGTCCTGTAATGATAATTGCCGACACCGTTATGGCAACATACCCGTGAAGCTCCTCGGCAAGGCCTATACCTATGGCTGTGGTTATAGATTTAGGCAGCAAGGTGACATACTGTGTGTGGTCGAGCGCAAAAAGAAGCGCCATAGCAAATATAGAGAAAAAACTTGCAAATACCCCCGACGCTATGCCCGCCAGTATGGCGGCAAGGTTTCTCTTTAGCAGCGTAACTTGCTCATACAAGGGTATCGCAAGCGCCACCGTAGCCGGGGTGAGCAGGTAGGTTATGTATTTTGCACCGTTGTTGTATGTTGTGTAATCTATGTCGAGCAACAGCAACGTTGCTATAGTCGACACTATAGCTATGAGCACAGGGTTAAAGAGAAAAAGCTTAAACCTCTTCTTCAAATAAACACCCACGATAAACGCTCCCACGCTCACTGCAACGCCAAAAAAGAGCGACTCTTTTATCATCTCAATCATCCTTTCTTCCCCTCCTTCCCGCGTTTGTTCATAATAAATTGTGTCACGTGCCCCGCCGCCGCCATAACCACTATAGTGCTCACAAAAATAATAGCAACAGTGGCAACAAGAAAACTCTTCATCTGCACCCAGCTGTCTATAAGCCCCACCGCAGGAGCAATAAACATCAACGGCATAAGGAATATGAGAAACTTGCCCGTTTCCTTCACTGCCGACAGCTTTACAAGCCCCGTGCATAGCGCGGTAAACAAAATAACCATGCCGTATATGCTTGCAGGTATGGGCAGGGGTATCGCCCAATTAAGTATCTCCCCTATGAGCGATATTGCAAGTATTATTTCGAATTGTATTATATATTTCATCCTTTTTCTTTGTTTTTGTTGCAAAAACCTCTTTGGCTTGCAAAAATAATCAAAACGCTTAAAAGAAACAAGCCGCCCCGCAGGGCGGCTTGTGGTGTGCGCTTTTTATGTGCTACATAGGCTAGGGAGTAAAGATTGCTCCCCTCTTTATTGATAATGAGTTTTTGTTACCTATAGGGGTGGAAAGGGTTATTTTTGCAGATATTTTTCAGCCGCAGCTACAATTTTGGATAAGCCAATTATTATAGGAATAATAAGAAAGTATGTGCATCGGGCAACAATCATACCTGTTACTTGAGAACTATAATAATTTGTCAACTCGCTCCATTCTGTTCCAAAGACTAATACTAGTATGTCAATTGTGTTTATAATTGCAAAAATTATAGCAACAGTTTTAATAGTATTGGCCACTCCTTTTTGTGCAACTGTTTCTTCTTGTTTTTTTGTTGTAACTGGAGCATATTTAAGTATTTCCTCGTATTCTTCATCGGTTACTTCCATAGCTGCTGGTACATAATCCTCCTTGTAGTACTTGTTTTTCTCATTATCAAATTTCCAACCTCTTGTACCGTCCCAATTATCTAGATATACTATTCCACGTTTAGTCTTTTCTTCATCTATTAACCCAAGTGAAATAAGGTGTTCTTCTCTTTGTTTTAACTCCTTTGTTTTTTGCTCCTCTATCATCTTGTTGATGAACTCTTGTACTTTTGCATTCATAGTCTTTGAGTTTTGTAGTTGTTTTGTTTGTTTTTCTTTTTAGTAGCTAACGCAAAATTTTGCCCATAATTCAGCGAGAACTTGTTTTATGGAATGCTAGTTGTAATTTTATAAACAATGTTCAGGAAGGTATATTTCAAATTCTCGTTTTCCATACAATTTATCAGTGTATTTAATTATAATTCTTTTCCAGCCTTCACATGCCGTACGAATGTAATAATTATCAACTTTATACCATTGGCCAATTTCTATCTCTTTTATTATTCCACCTTCTGTCACTAGTAATTTTGAACTCTCTATAAGGTCGTCAGTAGTGTATTGAGGATCCTCTCCAGCTCCTGCATTAATTGCTTTGTAGAAAGCATTCATACCGCCAATTACATAATATGTGATCATTCTGTCATTTCCTTTATATTCGGGTTCCCTTTCATAATTGTATGTGTTGTCCGCTTTGTCTGTTGTGCTGTTAACACAACCAATGACTGCTAATAGTAAAATAAAAATACAAATAAACTTTTTCATAATAATAAATTTTATAGTTAAACATAAGTTGTTTTTTATTTCCCACGCTTAACTATAAAAAGAAAAGCGCAGACTTTCGCCAACGCTCTCAGGCTCACCACAAGCCGAATATACAATGGTTCAGTCTGCACCTGTATGGTACAAACCCAATTGTATATTCTTTTGCTCGTTTCTATTTCGAGGTGGTGATTCGAGAGCGATTGAGCAAATTGTTTCAAATGTCTGTATTCGGTTGCCCGACTACAATGCGAAGATATGATAAAGTATATAAAAAACAAAATTAACCGAGAATTTTTACTCTCGCTTAGTCGCTTTGCAGCTCTCCCATTGAAAACGTCCATGTTATCTTCGATAAACGTATCCCACACGTTGCACGACTTTTAGCCGTGCAACGTGTGACTGTTACTCATGTACGTTTTCTATCATTTTGTAAGCAAAATAATTGACGCAATCACAATCGCTACGCGACCGCATCCCGCGTGGCACAAACTTCGCCTGTGCTGCACGCGACTATTTGTAGTCTTGTTGTAAAATAGTTGCCCCCTTCGGGGCCATCCCATTGAATCAATCACAATCGCTACGCGACCGCATCCCGCGTGGCACAAACTTCGCCTGTGCTGCACGCGCCTATAGCTTTGTGATTGCTTCGGAAGGAGTAACAAAAAAGAGAGCCGAAGCTCTCTTTTTCTTGTAGCAAAATAGTTGTCCCCTTCGGGGCCATCCCATTGAATCAATCACAATCGCTACGCGACCGCATCCCGCGTGGCACAAGCTTCGCCTGTGCAGCACGCGACTATAGCTTTGTGATTGCTTCGGAAGTAGTAACAAAAAAGAGATCCGAAGCTCTTTTTTGTTACTCCCACTCGACTAGAACTGTTAAATTATTGCTAAATATTTTAACTTAATTATCAATACTTTAACACGGGATTTTCTCCTTAATTCATCGAACTGGTGTCAAGAACTGGTGTCGAAAAAAAGATTTTGGGTAATTCGATGTATTCCGATTTTCTTGAATAAGGTATAGATTTTACAATGACAACTCCATTGTTTGGTGCTGGATATAATTCAATGGTGTTGTTTTCTATCTTGGTTAAAAGCAAATCAATTTCTTCTGTGGAATACTCGCCTATATCTTCCCATTCGTTTCTATATACAAGAAATATATCCTCGCCAATGTTGTTGTTCTCATAGTCTGTTTTACGGCAGACTGCAACAAATTCTTGCTCGTCGAACATAAGTGTATATTTGTATAACATAATATTACCATTGAATAACTATTACCAAAATCTAGGGTCTGTACTAATGTCATCACCAGAGAAATCAAATAGAGTTTCTTTGACTTTACTTACTCTTTCGGTTTTATTTTTCTTTTGATAATTTGGATAAACTGAAATGTTATTTGCGTATATACTTACATAAATAGGGACATCAAATAATTTATGTATATTATCTCCTATAAAGTTCCAATGACTTTGTGTATAATTATTTTTGAATTCATCGCTAAATGTTGTATTCACAATCCAGCAACATCTTTTGTCTGGTGATTTATGTAATCTTCCACCATGTAACATTTTACTAAGCTTGTTTGCGATGATTTCTTCTGTTATAGACATATCATCTATATTTATGAATATTGCTACTTTCATAACAATTATGATTTACTTTTTAACTGTTAATGCAAAAATAGTAATTTTATGATTTATATGAATTAAATAAACTACTTTTGCATTAATAACATTATGGTGTAGGAAATGGAATTGTTTATATTTATCGTGGTTGGCACTTTGGTTACAGCTGCAATTTGGTATTTCTTTTGTGGTGTAGAAGATGAAGCTAAAAAAGAGAGTGAGGAAAAGTTTGGTTGTATAACTTGTATTATAATAGGTTTGATATCGACTTTGGTCTTGGCGTTGATACATTCATTATAGAAATTATTCTTAACACTTAAATTAAGAACTCTCTCTTTACCCTCTGTACTGTGCTAACGCTTACATTTGCGAGTGTCGCTGTGTTTCTTACAGAGTAACCACGCTTCAAGAATGAAATAACCTCTTTGTATTCCTCTTTCTTCTGTTCTGTGGTTTTTACACTGCCTTTCTTGCGACCTAACTTGCCACCATTGGCGATGTAACTCTCACGCCCCGAATTGAGTCTGTAAACGATGTTAGAACGTTCGATATTCGCCATTTCAGCAAGAACAGTTACCATTATGCTGGCGATTGGATTCGCCTCTCCTGTGGCGTTCAGGGTATAAATACCGAGGTTTTGGATATATACAGATACTCCTGCTTCGTGCAACATTTCAAGGGATTTCAAAACTTGTAAGGTGGAACGACCTAAACGACTCAACTCCGACAGTAGGATATAGTTAACCTTGTTTGCTATACAGTAGTTGATGCACTCCATAAGGACAGTTCTGTTCTCGTTC
>JAZKYU010000050.1:0-9081 GCA_045612305.1 Bacteroidaceae bacterium | reverse complement strand
CTCATATAAAATGAGTCTTCGTTGTACTGCTTGTCTGTATGGAATGTTTTCAAGGATCATCGTGCGTTTCAGCGTCACAACTCAGTTGCTTGCCGAAAGCGAGTGCAAAGGTAAGCACTTTTTCTGAACTACAAAACTTTTTGAGAAGAAAATTTGCAAAAATTTCAATAATTTTAAAAAACAACTTTTTTGAGTGTTATTTTTAAAACATTTTGAGCAGTTTTTAAAGTTTTTAAAAGTATTTTGCACAAAATAGGCCGCAAGGCTTAAATGCACAAAATAAAAACTTTTGCAACGCAAAGAATGTTTTTTACCCACCCCCGAAAATTTATTTTGCGCAACCTTTTTTTCTGTACACAACTTAACGTATCTTCGCAGTAGAAAAACCGCTCGAAAAAGAAACATCCTATACCTTATTATATATATGATAGACAGAAGCACCATAGAACTCATTATGGACACAGCCAAAGTTGAGGAGGTTGTGGGAGATTTTGTAGCATTGCGCAAACGCGGTGTAAATATGATTGGGCTCTGCCCGTTCCACAACGAAAAAACCCCCTCATTCACTGTGTCGCCATCAAAAAACCTATGGAAGTGCTTTGGTTGCGGCAAAGGCGGCAAGCCCGTGCACTTTATTATGGAGCACGAGCAACTCAACTACTACGACGCCCTGCGCTGGCTGGCCAAGAAATACAATATAGAGGTTAAGGAGCGCGAACTTTCGAGCGAGGAGAAAGAAAAAGAGAGCCTGCGTGAGAGCCTTTTTGTGATAAACCAATACGCACAACAGTTTTTCACCCACACGCTACACAACAGCGAAGAGGGCAAAAGCATAGGACTAAACTATTTTCGCCACCGCGGCTTGCGCGACGAAACCATAGAGAAGTTTGGCCTGGGCTACGCTCCCGAACGCCGCGACGCCTTGGCAATAACAGCCACCACAGCAGGCTACAACCCCGACCTTGTGGCGCAAACAGGCGTGTGCTACAAAAGCGACGACGGCAAGCTAAAGGACCGCTTCTGGGGGCGATGCATCTTCCCCGTGCACACCGTGTCGGGCAAGGTAGTTGCTTTTGGTGGGCGCATACTGCAAAACAACCCCAAAGCCGCAAAATATGTAAACTCCCCCGAGTCGGACATCTACCACAAGAGCGACCACCTGTATGGCCTCTATTTTGCCAAGCAAGCCATTATGCAAAAGGACCGCTGCATCCTCGTCGAGGGCTACCTCGATGTTATATCGATGTACCAGGCAGGCATAAAGAACGTAGTAGCATCATCGGGCACATCGCTCACCACAGGGCAGATAAGACTTATACACCGCTTCACCAACAACGTAACCCTGCTCTACGACGGCGACAAGGCCGGCATAAAAGCCTCGCTACGCGGAACAGATATGTTGCTCGAAGAGGGCATGAACATAAACGTGGTGTTGCTACCCCAAGGCGAAGACCCCGACAGCTACGCACAGAGCCACAGCAGCGAGGAGGTTGAAGAATTTATCGAGCGCAACAAAGTAGACTTTATACGTTTCAAGACCAACCTCTTGCTCGACGAAGTGGGCGAAGACCCCGTAGCTCGCGCCGGCCTTGTGGGCGACATAGTAAAAAGCATAGCCGTCATACCCAACGACATCTTGCGCAGCGAGTACATAAAAAAGTGCAGCGAGATGCTCAACGTGGGCGAAGCCCTACTTGTGAAAGAGACCGCAAAGCTGCGCCACAAGCACAACGAAGAGATGCAAAAACGAGCAAACGGAGAAAACATCCCCGCCGACGAGCAAGCAACAAGAGCAAACGAAACAACAGAGTTCCAGAAAAACATCATAGAGAGCTATGCCAGCAGCCCGCTGCACAACAAAGAAAAAGCTATAATACAATTTCTCCTGCGCAACGGCAGCAAGCTGTTGCAAGTACCCGAGAGCACTCTAGACAACACGCCCTCCTTCACCGAAACGGTAATATCGCATCTTTATTACTCGTTCAACGAAGATGGCATAGAGTTTAGCCACCCGCTCTACAAACGCATCTTCGACGAAGCGTCGGAGCACGCTGGCGACATAAATTTCAACCCCGAAAGACACTTTATATCCCACCCCGACAGCGAAATTTCGCGCCTTGCAGCCGACCTCTGCGGCGAGCGCTACATGCTGAGCAAGTTTTTTGCCGAGCAAGCAAGCAACGAAGAACGCAACGAGATGGCAATACTCTTTGAGCAAACCACCCGCCTCTCTATCGCCTACAAGCACTGCATAATAGACGAGATGCTCAAGGAGACTATGGCACAGCTCAAAAACCCCGCTATCGCCGGCGACCCCGACAAAGCGATGGAACTTATGGAAAACTTCAAATTCCTAAAGGAGACACAGCAAGCCCTGAACAACCTCCTAGGACACTACGGATTCGGCTCTGCTGCGCTGAACGTGTAACCCCACAAACAACGAACAAAAAAAAGATTGCCCCAAAGGGCAATCTACACATTAGTTAAAAACGCACACTGCTTACTTGTTGCGCAAGAGATTCATAAACTCCTCGCGAGTCTTTGCTTGGTTGAACGCACCACAAAAGTCCGACGTTGTAGTTATAGAGTTCTGTTTCTTTATACCACGCATCTGCATACACAGGTGCTGGGCCTCCACAACCACCATAACACCAAGCGGGTTAAGCGTGTTTTGTATACACTCTTTTATCTGCAGAGTCAGGCGCTCCTGCACCTGCAAACGACGGGCAAACGCATCGACCACGCGAGCAATCTTGCTCAAACCCGTGATGTAACCGTTAGGGATATAAGCCACGTGCACCTTGCCAAAAAACGGCAGTATGTGGTGCTCACAAAGAGAGTAAAAGTCTATATCCTTCACAATCACCATCTGGCTATAATCCTCCTTGAACATAGCCTTGCGCAAAATCTCTTCGGGGTTTTCGCTGTAACCGGCTGTAGCCTCGAGCATAGCTCGCGCCACCCTGTCGGGAGTATTCAAGAGCCCCTCGCGCGTAACATCTTCACCTATCGCAGAGAGCATATTACTGCAACTTGCGGCAAGCATCTCTTTAGCCTTCTCTGTATCGTGTAACATAATTGCCCGTGTATATATGTGTGTATTATACTAATAAGGTAGATTTATCAAAGTTTTACGCACCGATATCTCTTTGAACTTGCGTGTCGCTTTCAGCTTATACATAACAGCCTCAGCCTCCTCACGGGTGCGATAATCGCCATACTGACAAGAGCGTATGGGCGACTCAAAAACAACATAAACCTCGGCACCGGGGAAGTTTTCGCGCATATACTGCGCCCACTTGTTAGCCTCCTCGCGCGCGGTGCGAGAGTTATTGCCCGAATAAACCATAACGCGGTAACCCTCGACCTGTGTGGTTTTCATAGAGATCCGGCCCATAAGGCTGTCGAGTTTTTCCGGCTGATTTATAGACACAACGCCGTGGCCTGCCACGCTACGCTGCAGTTCCTGCACAATAGTGCTCTGCGCTCTCACACAAAGAGCGCAGAACATTATTGACAGAAGTATTAAACCTCGCTTCATTATTTGAAAGCGTCGATGATGCCTTTGAAGTCGGCAACCTTGAGGGCTGCACCACCGATGAGACCACCATCAACATTGGGGTTAGCAAAAAGTTCTTTAGCGTTGCTGGGTTTGCAGCTACCACCATAGAGGATAGATGTGTTGTCAGCAATCTCGTCGCCATATTTGTCGGCAATGGTAGAACGGATGTAAGCGTGAATCTCCTCAGCTTGCTCGGGAGTTGCAGTAAGGCCTGTACCAATAGCCCAAACAGGCTCGTAAGCCAAGATAATCTTTGAGAAGTCCTCGGCAGAGAGGTCGTACAAAGAACCAGCCAACTGCTCGTAAACTACCTTGTTCTGGATACCCTGCTCGCGCTCCTCTTTAACCTCACCGATGCAGAAGATGGGGGTAAGACCGTTTGCAAGAGCAAGCTGAACTTTCTCTTTAAGAATCTCAGCAGTCTCGCCATAGTATGCACGACGCTCAGAGTGGCCAAGGATAACATACTTAGCACCTGTAGAAGCAACCATAGAGGCAGAAACCTCACCTGTGTATGCACCCGATACTTTGTCGGCGCAGTTCTCGGCACCAACACCGATGATAGCCTCATCAACAATGGGAGCTACCGATGCAAGGTGGATGAAAGGAGTGCAGATTACTACATCGCAGTTGGGTTTGTCGGCAGTCAAAGCCTCGTTAAGCTCTTTTGCGAGAGCGATACCTTCCTGGAGATTCATATTCATCTTCCAGTTTCCGGCAACAATGTTTTTTCTCATTTTAATTTAAATTTAAAGGTTTATAATTCGTTATATATCACTTATTCTTCGTTTTCTTCTTTTTTAGCGGGTGCCGAGGCAAACATATCCAAAAAGAGGATTACAGCCACGGGCACAGCAAAGAGTAGCAACCAAAAGCCCCACCCACGCATAGCCTCTAAATAACCGCCCGCCGAAGCAAGCTGCGCGCCCGAAGCAAAGACGTCAACATCGGGAGCATCGGTTATATTCCACTTTTCCACCACACGCCCATCTTTTATGAGCAAAAGCCCCGGGTTGGCACGTATCATAGTCTTAAGCGCAATATCGTCGCCCCAATATATGGGATACTCTGCACCTGTGCGTTTGCACCACGTAGCCACCACATCGTCGGACGAGGAGGTTACAACATAGAACGCCATAGCGTTCTCGCAGCTATAGTCGTAGAGGTCGTTTATCTTGTCTACGCGGTTTTCGTCGGCCTTCTCTATAGACTCCATCACCACAAGGGCTACATAACCCGTGTCGGCAAGTATATCCTCGGCAACATCGTAGCCTGTCGAGCGATGCAGAAAAGAAAAATCGCTCACCGACGCAGGACGCGCCTCCCTCACCAGTTTGTTGGTGCTGCCTATGTAGTTCCAAGTGCTGTCGGGCAACGCATCGGCCGAGAAGGAACGTTGCTCACCATCTTTCTCATACACCGAAACAACCTCGTACAGCGAGGGAACATCCTCGACCGCCTCACGCAGGTTGACACCTATCGCATAGGGGCGAAAATCTATCACCGGCAGATGCCACACACCTATAGCCTCCACGGCACACACATAAGAGATAGCAAAAAGCACCGCCATCCAACTGCTTGCACGCCCTATACAACCCCTATAGAGCGAGGTTTTAAAACAAACCACCGCCGACATAGGCAGGAGGAGTATATTTTTTACAAATGTTTCCCAGTTTGTGAGCCGCAACGCATCGCCAAAGCAACCACAGTCGGGCACAGGGTTTTCCATCGCCACATAGAGCGTTAAGGGGGCGTAGAAAAGCAGCATCACAAAAGAGAGTAAGGCCACAACTTTGCGCCACACACCTACAAGAAGGAAAAAGCCCACCACAAACTCGGCCGCACTCAAGAGGAAGGCTCCAAAGAGCCACCACGCATCGGCGAGCTCCACAACCGCAAAACTTGCGGCATACTCCTTCATCTTGTACATAAAGCCCACCGGGTCGACAGCCTTAACAAAGCCCGACACCATAAACACAATTGCCAGCATAACCCTGCAGGCGTTTGTGAGCAACGTGGTGAGCAATATTTTTTTAGTCGGCGATACCATTCTTTATGAGCCCGAAAACTGCATAATTTATCATATCCATATAATTTGCATCAACGCCCTCCGACACCTTTGTGGCACCACCAAGCTCCTCAATCTGCTTTGTACGCCATATTTTGGTGAGGATGAGGTCGGTGTAGGATGTTGTGCGCATACCCCTCCACGCCTCGTTGTAGTCGTGGTTTTTCTTCTTCATAAGTTCCAAGGTCGACTGCGCCCTTTTGTCGTAGAGCGCCATAGCCTCGTCGGGGGTTATGTCGCAGTGGTCGGCAAAGCCAAGGTCGAGCTGCACAAGAGCAATTATACCATAGTTCACAATACCTATAAGCTCGGAGTTTATATCCTCGCCTACAAGGTTTTCGGCACCAGTCTCAAGGGTGCGTATACGCTTTGCCTTTATGAAGATTTGGTCGGTAAGCGACTCGGGGCGCATTATGCGCCACGACGCACCATAGTCGTAGAGTTTCTTGCCAAACAACTCGCGGCACACCGCCAACACCTTCTCAAACTCTTTATTTGTATCGTTTGCCATAACTTATTCTTTATGCTTTAGGATATTTTTTAAACCAGCTACCCACCTTCAGCCTTATGACACCAAAGAGAGCCTCGCTGAATATGCCACCGCTCATCTTCGATGTTCCCAACACGCGGTTTACAAAGATTACAGGCACCTCCTTTATCTTGAAACCACACATATGTGTTGTAAACTTCATCTCTATCTGGAAGGCATAGCCCTTGAAGCGTATAGAGTCGAGATCGATGGTCTCGAGCACCTTGCGACGGTAACAGTTAAAACCAGCTGTTGTATCGTAGACCGGCAGGCGGGTTATGAAACGCACATACTTCGACGCAAAATAAGACATAAGCACGCGCCCCATAGGCCAATTAACCACGTTCACACCTGTAACGTAGCGACTACCTATCGACAAGTCGTACCCATCCTTTGCACAAGCATCGTAGAGCAAGGGCACGTCGGCAGGGTTGTGCGAAAAGTCGGCATCCATCTCAAATACATACTCATAGCCCTGCTGCAACGCCCATTTAAAACCTGTGATATAGGCTGTGCCAAGCCCCAGCTTGCCTTCGCGTTCAATCAGGTGTACACGACCTACAAACTCTTGCTGCAGGGTTTTCACTATAGTTGCTGTGCCGTCGGGCGAGCCGTCGTCGACAACAAGAACATCGAAAGAGTGTTCAAGCCCCATGAGCACACGAATCATCTTCTCAATGTTCTCTTTCTCGTTGTATGTGGGTATAATAATTACACAATCGCTTTTCATATACTCTCTGTTTGCTTTGCGTCGAAAAATGGCGCACATAATTACTCGAGAGACAAAGATAGCGCAAATCCTAAATAAATTCAAAACAAACGCTATAATATTATTTAAAATATTATTCTGCGAGGTTTTTGCCGAAGAGCACAAAGATTTTTGCCTATAATCTCGTTTTTTATCACTATCTTCGCCGTGAAATTCAAATTACGCACAATTTTTATGGAAGATAGCAAAAAACTATTCATAGAAACATACGGCTGCCAGATGAACGTAGCCGACAGCGAAGTCATCGGCTCCATACTAAAGGTGGCCGGCTACGAAGTTATAGACGATATAAAAGCTGCCGACCTCATACTCCTGAACACCTGCTCCATACGCGACAACGCCGAGCAGAAGATATATAGCCGCCTCGACCAGCTCAACGCTATGCGACGCGGCAAGGAAACCCTTGTGGGCGTGGTTGGCTGTATGGCCGAGAGAGTAAAAGAGGAACTCATAGAGAAGCACAAAGTGAATATTGTTGCCGGCCCCGACACCTACCTCTCGCTCCCCCAGCTCATAGCCGAAGCCGAGATGGGGCACCCCGCTATGAACATAGAGCTATCGACCACCGAGACCTATCGCGACATAATACCTATGCGCATCTGCAGCGGTAACATATCGGGCTACATATCGATTATGCGCGGTTGCAACAATTTCTGCCACTACTGCGTCGTGCCCTACACAAGAGGCCGAGAACGCAGCCGCGACATACAAAGCATACTAAACGAGGTGGACGACCTTGTGGCAAAAGGTTTTAAAGAGATTATTCTACTTGGCCAGAACGTAAACTCCTACAACTTCGAGGAGAGCGACGGCCGCCACATAACCTTCCCCGAACTTTTGCGCCGCGTAGCACAGCGTGCACCCTCCACCCGCATACGTTTCACCACCTCGCACCCCAAAGATATGAGCGACGACACCCTGCGCGTTATAGCCGAGGAGCCCAACGTGTGCCGCAGCATACACTTGCCCGTGCAGAGCGGCAGCAACACTATGCTCAAGGCTATGAATCGCAAATACACCCGCGAGTGGTATCTCGACCGCATAGAGGCCATACGTACCATAGTACCCGACTGCGGCCTTTCGACCGACATCATCGCCGGCTTTTGTGGCGAAACCGAGGAAGACCACCAAGAAACCCTCTCGCTCATGCGTTACTGTTCCTACGACGCAGCTTTCATGTTTAAATACTCCGAACGCCCCGGCACCTTTGCCAGCCGACACATGAAAGACGACATCGAAGATAGAGAGAAGGTGCGCCGCCTCACCGAGATTATAAACCTGCAACAAGAATGTTCGGCAGCAAATAACAAAAAGTGCATAGGACACACATACGAGGTGCTCATAGAGGGCGTTTCCAAGCGCTCAAAAGAGCAATTCTTCGGCCGCACCGAGCAAAACCGCACCGCAGTATTCGACCGCAAGGGATACAAGATAGGCGACTTTGTAAAGGTGAAGATAAACGACGCTACAGCCGCCACCTTGTTGGGAGAAATCATCGATTAAAAGGAGCTTTTTAAAAGCGGCTCACCTGCAAAGTCTAGGGGATATGCGAAAAGTTAGGTTAGGTTAATTTATTCCTTGACACTTATCCCCTCTTAAAAGCTCGATATACTCTTTGCTTAATTGCACGGCAAGAGTTTGTATAATCTTGCTTTAAGCTCCTCGGTGACCCGCGAGCCTTTCTCTCAATACACTTGTTCTTCTCTCCTTCTTTTCGTGCGACGAAAAGAAACAAAAGGCGCAGCACGCGAGTAAGATTAGTCGCTCCCTCCTCCTGCTCGTGAATTGCCTCGGAGGGGCAATATAACTCGTTCGTCGGTCACTTGCCGCGTGCCTCTTTCTCGCATTTACAGGGTGCTGCAATGGTTAAAAATTACCCTCATCAGCGCAGTCCAGAGGTGCGCATTAAAGCTTTTAGAAAAACAAGTGTCATTTTTTTTTGGGGAAAAGCGAATTTTGCTTGCAAAATCGGTAGCATCATCAGTGATAAGTCGCACATAGTGCGGGTCGCGATTAGATGATGCTACCAAAGACGCATTGACAATGCTTGCTATTCGCAACCCGCGCTACGCGCTACCATTTGCTGCAAGCATTGTCGATTAAGCAGAGCTTAATTCCGGAGCCCCAAAAACTTCAACTATGTTTTTCGTTAA